>DATFMR010000118.1:0-4124 GCA_035266865.1 Ignavibacteriaceae bacterium
AAAGGGGATCGCTCTTACCTACCTCGGTACACTCGGCTATTAGCACACTTGTATTTTCTGTTCCCGAAAATACAAGTGTGCTAATAGCCGAGTGTACCGAGGTAGGTAAGAGCGATCCCCTTTCAATGGAAAAACTTTCCCCGATTTTAGCTTTTTATAACGTTGATGGCTGGCTTGAGGGCTGTCACAAATGTATAGAACTTTTAAGGTTCGGTGGTATCGGTCATACAATGACTATTCATTCTAATGATCAGGGCGTTATTATGAAATTTGCACTGGAAAAACCGGCATTCAGAATTCTTGTAAATACTGTTTCTTCTATAGGTGCTGTTGGTTATACAACTGCTCTACATCCATCAATGACTCTTGGACCGGGAACGATAGGTGGATCAATTATTTCGGAAAATGTAACAGCAAAACATTTAATGAATATCAAAAGCCTGGCTTTTGAAACCAATCCAATTAATAAAGGAAATAGTATTACTTCTTTTAAAGTTGATAATATGCAGCAAAGAAGTGTATCCGGTTCAAGTTCATTAATGAAAGAAATTGAAGAAAGATTAAAAGCACGTGCTGGAAATTTTCCTCAAAAAGACAGTTACCTTCCGGTTAAAGGTCCCGACTTTAAACCGACCGAAACAATTGAATCTGCTGAAAAAAAGGAAAGTAAAAAGGAAGTAAAAACATTTGGTAGTGGAATAACAGAGGAAGAGGTAAATAAGATAATTAAAGAGTTTAAGCTTCACTAGTTATTTATATAAATAAAATTTTTTTAAGATCGAATCTGGGATTTTTAAAAGCCTGGTTTCAACTAATTCAGTACTAAATATTTTTTATTAGTTTGCCTCTTCCGCATAAATCTTCGGAAATTTTTCCATTACCGCTTCTGCAATTAATTTTGCTGAACCTTCATAACCCAGCAATTGTGTGTTTAATATAAGATGATAGTGAACGGGATTTTCTATTTCTTTATAAAAATAAGATTTTAAATAATTTTTTCTTGCCTGTTCTTCTCTTCTTATATACTCCCGGGCTTCTTTAATGGACATATTGAAATATTCCTGTATATGCTGAATTCTGGTATTCAATGGTGCAACTAATCTTATATGAATTACGTTTTTCAGCTTTGACGTAATAATATTGGCTCCTCTACCAACAATTATTACGTTTCCCATTTCAGCTAGTTTAATAATTGTCTTTGAAGTTTTTTGGACAAGTGACCAGTTGGATTCATTGAACCAGAAAAAATCTTTAATAAGAGTTTCCACATTAGAATATTTATCTTCAAATTTCAAATTTGAAAACATTTCCGGAAGGTTATAATCGGCTAGTACTTTTTCAATAAGATTTTTATCAAAATATGCCCACTCACATTTGGTGCTGGCAAATTGATTGCTCATAATTTTAATAAACTTTTCACCGACCATAGTAGCACCGGCACCTGTTTGCCGTGAAATTGTTACTGTTGGAAAATACCCTTTAAGTTTTAAATAACGATTAAATTCGTCGGTGTGTTTAGAGTGGCACTCAATATATCTTCTGCACTTTTCGTAAGCTCCCAGGGTTAACATTTTATCCCCCTATGTTAATTCCTGAAAGTAATATATATTTAATCCGTCTAAATTGATATACCGAAAATACTGAATGTTGAATAATTAAACGGTAAAATAACCTTTTATTTTTTCCGAAATAATTCCGGTTGTGTTTTTATAAACAAATTCATTTTTGCTGGAAATATACTCGTAATCTTTTTCCCATTCAGAAATATTCTTTGCAATTTCTTCAATCGATTTACAGATAAATGTAATTTCTTCATTCTTCATTGTGGGATGAATTGACATCCTAACCCAGCCCGGTTTTTCTGAGAGATCACCATGATTTATTTTTTCTGTAATATGTTTTGATTGTTGCTGTGTTACGTGAAGCAGGTAATGTCCGTAAGTTCCTGCGCAGGAACATCCGCCGCGAACCTGGATTCCAAACCTGTCATTTAAAAGTTTTACGATTAAGTTGTAATGAATATTATCAATGTAAAAAGAAATTGCTCCCAGTCTTTCTTCAATATTTCCCGCAAGAATATGTAACCCTTTAATTTTTTTAAGTTCAGTAAAAGCTAATTTTACAAGTTCTTCTTCTCTCTGCCTGAGATTTTCAATTCCCATTTGCTCTTTTAATTTTACGCAAAGGGCTGCTTTTATTGTCTGAAGAAATGCGGGTGTTCCACCGTCCTCCCGTAATTCGATATTTGAAACAAATTTATGCTGACCCCATGGGTTTGTCCAGTCAACTGTTCCGCCTCCGGGGTTATCGGGGACCTGGTTTTTGTAAAGTTTAGAATCAAAAATTATAACACCTGGCGTGCCGGGTCCACCAAGAAATTTATGTGGAGAGAAAAATATTGCATCAAGTTTTTCAAGCGGATCTTCAGGGTGCATATTAATTTTTACATACGGGGCAGAGCAGGCAAAGTCTATAAAACAAAACCCGTTATGTTCGTGAATCATCTTTGCCATTTTATGGTACGGAGTTTCAATTCCTGTCACATTGGAACAGGCTGTAAATGCACCAATCTTTAATTCTCTATCATCATATTTTTTTAATTGCAACTCCAAATCATTTAAATCAACCAGACCTTCATCTGTTGGCTTAATTACAACAACTTCTGCAATTGTTTCCAGCCAGGAAGTATGATTTGAGTGATGTTCCATATGAGTAACAAATACTACGGGTTTTAAATTTCCTTCCAGTTTAATATATGCTCTGAGTTGTTCGGGTACTTTTAATCCAAGAATTCGCTGCCATTTGTTTATCATAGCTGTCATTCCGGATCCAGCAGTAATTATTGCATCCTCTTTTGAAGCATTAACATGGTCTTTAATTATTTTATGTGCTTCGTGGTAAGAGAGCGTCATTTGTGTTCCCGTTTCACTTGACTCAGAATGAGTATTACCGACAAGCGGACCAAATAATTTACAGATTTTTTCTTCTATAGGTTCATACAATCTGCCACTTGCAATCCAGTCAGCGTAAACAATTTTTTGTTCACCAAAAGGAGAAATAAATTTAGCATCGTAGCCAATAGTATTTTCTCTGAATTGACTAAAATATTTTTCGAGGTTTTCCATTTAATTTCCGCAGGATTTTCTAATTATACAAGCAAATATAAGAATTTTAATTTCAGTTTAACAGGTGTAATTGAATCCATAAACCGTCAATTAAATTGTTTTATTTCAAGTTCATTCAAATTTTTCTATTTTAACACATCGGAACAAAACTTTAATAAACCCGGCATTTATGAAATATTTAATCGGTATTGACGGTGGAGGCACAGGGTCAACCTGTGTGATAGCCGATCTTTCTTTAAAAGTTTTACATACCTGCAATGGCGGACCAACCAACATTTTAAAATTTGACCAAAATAAAATTTCTGAGACTATTACAAATCTTATTAAAGAATGCTGCAAAAACACTGGTTCAGAATATTCTGAAATAGCAGCACTTGTAATTGGCACTGCCGGGGCAGGTAATAAAGAAAATGCTGAATTATTTAAAAATTCAGTTATAAAACATTTAAGTAACGAAAACATTTCTATAAAAAATATAATTATAGAAACTGATGCACGAATTGCAATAGAGGGAGCTTTTTCCGGAGGTACGGGAAGTATATTAATTGCAGGTACCGGTTCAATTATTTTTGGGAAAAATGAAAAAGGTGAAATTTTCCGTAACGGTGGTTTTGGAAGAACAATCGGTGATGAAGGGGGAGGGTATTCAATCGGAAGAAAAGGGCTGAATGCAGTTTCAAAAGTTTATGATGGCAGAATTCAAAAAAATAAGATTACAGATTTACTTCTGGAAAAATATAATATTGATTCCCCTGAAAAATTAATTGATGAAATTTATAAAAATAATTTTGATATAGCCTCTGTTGCACCATTGGTAATTGAGGCTGGTGAAAAAAATGATCCGGAAGCGGTCAAAACCCTGGATGAAGAAAGTGATGAACTGGTGTTATGTGTAAAACGAATGTTCGATCTGTTAAAGATGGAAAAAATGAAGCTTGCGTTTATTGGGTCACTTATTTCTAATTCAAATTTTTATTCAAGGTTATTAAAATCAAAAAT
>DATFMR010000119.1:0-6246 GCA_035266865.1 Ignavibacteriaceae bacterium
TCATGACAGTACTGTTGCTGGCTTTTGCTTTTTGAAGATTTTTATATTCCAGATTTGTAAGAACTTCTTTAGGATTTACAAGTTCACCACTGCCAACTACGACCTGGTTTGATGGGACATTTATATAATAATCAAAATTTCCATACTCACAATAAAATTCACCCTGACCGAGGTAGGGAAGTGTATTCCAACCGATTATGTCATCGTAAACACACATTCTCGGGTACCACTGTGCCATATCATAAATGACACCGTTTTTCGTTTCCATACTTCCTGTTCTTCCTGCAGATTCAGACTGCAGAACATAAGAGTAATCAATATCAATTTTAATTTTATTTCCTGAAGAAGATAATGGATGGGGAAGTCTGATTTGCATTCTTGTATCACTTATTATATAATCTGCTGTATAAGTTTTTCCGCCGTAAGTAATCTTAACAGAATTTAGATTATAACCATCCGTAGTTTCACGGGGTGAATTCAACGGGTTGTTTGTAGCTGCTGACCTGGAATCTTTTCTTAAAATATTCTGATCTAGCTGTAGCCATAAGTAATCAAGATTATCCGGACTATTATTAGTGTAAGTAATTGTTTCATTTCCGGAAACAATATTTGTCTTTTCATCGAGTTTAACGTGAATTAGGTAATCAGCCTGGTTTTGCCAAAAATTTTTGCCCGGCATTCCCTGTGCATTTCTAAATGAATTTGCAGAATTATTTAGAAATGACGGATCAAATGCTTTGTGCGGATCATAATTATTTTCCTGTTGTGCAGATAGATTTATGCCAAACAGAATAACGATTATAGAAAGAATAAAAATTACAGGTTTTATTTTCATAGATTTTATTTTTTTTAATTATTATCTGCGTCGTCCGCGTCTTTCCGGTTTAGGAGCGCTGCTTGTCCAAATATTATTGTCAGTATTTACATCCGGTAATTGTTCATCAGGATCAACTATCACTGAATCAATCATACTAGTTGAATTATATTTAAATGTCCACGTATTTCCACGCTGCCAAATTTCAACCGGCAGATCAGTTTTTCCGGAATTACCATTTGTTTCTTTTACTTCAAGCGTAACAGGCATTGCCATTCGATCATAGTTTTCAATAGTTACAAAAACACCATGTGCAGGATTATTATCAATATATTTAACATCCTTAATACCTATATCAAGATTCCATTTATTGTAAAACCATTCTTTCCAGAACCAGTTTAAATCTTCACCTGCTGCATCGTTCATAGTTCTGAAAAAATCTTCCGGTCTTGGATGTTTAAATGCCCATCTCTTTATATAAGTTTGGAAAGCATAATCAAAACGATCGTGACCGATAACATATTCACGAAGCATATGCAATCCAAGTGCTGGTTTGTAGTATGCTTCATTACTTAGGTTTGCTGGTTTAATTACACTTGGGTAAGTAATTATTGCGTCAATATCTTTCTTTTGTAAAAAGTCAACCAGGTTTCTGGCTGAATATCTTCTTGGATTAAATTCTCCATTGTTAAAATTTAATGTTGAATAAATATTAATAAATGTGTTAAATCCTTCGTCCTGCCACATAAATCTTCTTTCGTTTGAACCAACAATCATCGGGAACCAGTTGTGTCCAAATTCGTGATCTGTAACTCCCCACAACCAGCCGCCGTGAGATCTGTATCCGCAGAAAACTATTCCCGGGTATTCCATACCGCCGACTCTTCCGGCAACATTTGTAGCAACGGGATAAGTATACTCGAACCATTGTTTTGAATTATATTCAATTGATCCTTTTACAAATTCCGTTGATCTCTGCCAGGCGGTATCAGCAGAACTTTCAAGTGGATAAACTGACATAGCCATACATTTTTTACCGCTCGGTAAATTGATTTTTGCAGCATCCCAAACAAATGCGCGGGAAGCAGCCCAGCTGGCGTCGCGTGTGGTTTCAATTTTAAAATGCCAGGTTTTAGTTCCAGTTGCAGTAGAAACTGAATCTAGTTGTTTAACTTCATCAATGGTTCTGATGAAAACAGTTTTATCACTTTTACTGGCTTTGTTTAATCTTTCAACCTGGGCTTTTGTTAGCACCTGGTTTTTATTCTGTAGTTCTCCAGATCCAACCACTATCATATCTGAAGGAACTGTTATTTTATAATCAATATTTCCATAGTCAAGATAAAATTCACCGGTTCCTAAATAGGGGAGAGTGTTCCATCCAATAACGTCATCATAAACTTCCATTCTCGGGTACCATTGAGCAATTTCATAGATACTTCCTTTTCTTGTCTTTTGAATTCCCATTCTGTCGGAACCATAAGGAGGAATTTTAAAACTCCATTCAATTTTAATTTGAATTGATTCACCATTTGCTTTCATTGCCCGGGGAAGTTGAATCTGCATTCTTGTATCGCTAATAATGTATTCCGGTGTATAAGATTTACCGCCAAGTATTATTTTTATTGAATTGATTACATCTCCACCATCGAAATTTTGATTTCCAAATCTTCCGCCATCAACTGGTGTAGCTGCCGCTCCGCGGGATTCTTTGGTAAAAAGATTCTGATCTAATTGAAGCCAGAGATAGGGAAGATTATCCGGACTGTTATTTTTATATGTTATTGTTTCAGATCCGCTTACAATATTCTCGTTTGTGTTCAAAGTTGCATCAATTTTATAGTCAGCACTATTTTGCCAGTATGCTTTGCCGGGTTGTCCGCTTCCGCTTCTGAAAATAGTACCGGGTTGATTCAGAAATGTTGGATCGAATACTTTGTGCGGATCATATTTGCTCTCCTGCTGGGCAAATGATGCAAAAGAAAATAAAATTATAAAGAGGCTTATAGTAAGTTTGATTGATTTCATAATATTTTTTCACCAGGATATGATTGGTAGTGTTGAATATTTTATCGGCTCAATTTTATAATATATAAACTCTTTAAATAATAAACCAATATATTATGATAAATGAATATTGAATTTTCTATTTAAAGTTAAAATTATTTTTTTATATATTATTTATGAAAAGATTGAGATTTAAATCATTATTTAATGAAAAAAGGAAAATATATGCCTAATAACGAGCTGGAAAATCTGTTAAAAAAACTTAAGCTTGAAATAAATAACATAGATTCGACTGACGAAAGTTCCCTTGAAAAATTGAGTAATATAAAAGATGAAATTGAATATGTTTTAGAAAATGGAGTGAAGGGACTTAAAAGTGAGGAAAGTTCGCTATTAGACAGGCTGGAAGATTTCGTAGAGAATTTCGAAGCCTCTCATCCTGAGCTAACAGCAAAAATGAATAATATTATTAATTTTATGAACAATCTCGGTTTATAAAATTACCAGGCATATGCTTCCGGCGCCTGGTTACCCGGTCCCGGCCATATTTCGTCCAGTTTCTTTAAAGTTTCTTTGTTCAGTTTTATTTCAGCAGCTTTTACATTTTGATCAAGTTGTTCAAGTGTTCTTGGACCGACAATGGGAGAAGTAACCACCGGCTTACTTAAAACCCAAGCAAGAGCAACATCCGCCGGAGTATGCCCAATCTCTTTACACCGCTTTTCATATTTTTCAATCTGAGGTTTTAATTTTTCAATTGAAGCTTTTAATTGTTCCCGGTTCCTTCGTCCCTTATTTTGATTACCGAGCACACCGCAAAGAATGCCTCCACCAAGGGGGCTCCACGGAATAAGAGCCATCCCCATTTCCTTGCAAGCAGGAATTACTTCCAGCTCAATGTGACGATTTCTTAAACTATAAATGCTTTGTTCTGAAACTAAACCGAGAAAGTTTCTCTGTTTTGCAATATAATTAGCTTCAACAATATTCCATGCCGCAAAATTACTGCTGCCCACATATAAAACTTTTCCTTCTTTAACCAGTTGTTCCATGGCCTGCCAGATTTCATCCCACGGGGTTTCCCTGTCAATGTGATGCATCTGGTAAAGATCGATATGATCTGTTTGTAACCTTTTTAAACTATCTTCGCAGGCTTTCTTAATGTTATAAGCTGATAATTTTTGGTCATTTGGTCCGTCACCCATTTTTCCGTAGACTTTTGTAGCCAAAACTATTTTATCACGGTTACTTTTTTCTTTTGACAACCATCTGCCAATAATTTGCTCGGTTAATCCAACTCCTTTATCCCAGCCGTATACATTTGCTGTATCAAAAAAGTTGATCCCGTGATCAAGTGCTTTATCCATTATATTATGACTTTCATCTTCGGGTGTGTAAGGACCGAAGTTCATTGTACCTAAACAAATATTACTAACTTTTAATCCTGTCCTTCCTAAATGCGTGTATTCCATAAAACCTCCATACTTTTCAATAATTGAATTCACATATTATTTAATGAAATAATTTCACCAAATCAAACTTTTTAAAAATTAATAGCATTTTGAAATAAGAATTGCCATATTATCTCCCAATAATTTTCTTCGTTAATAAATTAAGACATTAATTGATGAAAAATCCTTCCTTATTTTTATAAATAACTAATCATAAACAGGAAAAATTATGCAGCAGCAAATTCAGCAGATATTATCAAGTATAAGTGATTTTGTATGGGGAGTTCCTCTTCTGATTTTATTAGTCGGTACAGGCATTTATCTGACAATATTATTAAAAGGTCTTCAATTCAGAAAATTGTTTCATTCACTATGGCTTGCGCTGATTAAAAGAAAAGATGATGGGGATAATCCGGGAGATATCACTCACTTCCAGGCTTTAATGACTGCGCTTGCAGCAACGGTTGGGACAGGAAATATTGCCGGAGTTGCAACTGCTATTGCAGTAGGGGGACCGGGTGCACTTTTCTGGATGTGGATTACCGGTCTGTTTGGAATGGCGACAAAATATGCTGAAGCTGTGCTTGCCGTAAAATACAGGGAGGTAGATAAAGATGGTACGATGAGCGGCGGTCCGATGTACTATATAACCAAAGGATTAAATCTTAAATGGCTGGGCGCAACATTTGCAGTATTTGCCTCTATTGCTGCATTTGGAATCGGCAATATGGTACAATCAAATTCTGTTGCTGATGCAGTACAACATTCATTTAATATTCCTGTTGCAGTTACCGGAATTATACTTGCTGTAGCAACTGCTTTGGTTATTCTTGGTGGAATTAAAAGTATTGGAAATGTAACCGGTATTCTTGTACCATTTATGATTGTGTTTTATATGCTTGCTGCTCTGACCGTTGTTATTATTCATTATGAAAGAATACCTGAAGTTATAGGTTGGGTATTAACCGAAGCATTTTCTCCAACCGCTGCAACCGGAGGATTTCTCGGTGCAGGAGTTATGCTGACAATGCGAATGGGAGTTGCAAGAGGCGTCTTTTCAAATGAATCCGGACTTGGCAGTGCACCTATTGCTGCTGCAGCTGCTCAAACCAAACATCCTGTAACCCAGGCACTTGTTTCGATGACTCAAACTTTTATTGATACAATAGTCATCTGCTCATTAACTGGTTTTGCAATTTTGGTAAGTGGATTATGGAATTCAGGAGAAACAGGTGTCCCTCTAACTTCTTCTGCATTTACAACTGCATTACCGGGTAGTTGGGGAGGAATTGTTGTGTCACTCGGAATTATTTTCTTTGCTTATTCTACTATTCTGGGATGGAGTTACTACGGCGAAAAGTCCCTTGAATTTTTATTAGGTCCAAAATCCATAAAACCTTACAGGATTTTGTTCTGCATCTTTGTTTTTGTTGGTGCAGTTGCTAAACTGGATGTGGTCTGGACATTTGCAGATATTATGAATGGCTTGATGGCTGTTCCTAACCTTGTTGGATTATTGGGACTCGGAGGAATTGTTGCACTTGAAACTAAAAATTATTTCAATAATAAAGACTAAAGTTTTTTAACAATTATTCCGGTAATATCGTCAAATTGATTTACGCCCTGGCTGAAATTTTTTACATCCTGGTGAATATTTTCCAGCAGGGCAATTGAATCATTTTTCCTGTTCTCTTTTATGAATTCGCACAATCTGTTTAATCCGTATTCTTCATTTAGCCTGTTATTTGCATCGGTTACACCATCTGTATAGAACATAATTGTATCGCCGGGTTTTAATTTAATTTTGTGCTCTTCAATTTTATTAGCAAACAGAGTCCCATCTTCTAAACCAAGTCCCAGTCCTGTTGGTCTTAAAGATTGAATCTCATCACTTTCGGAGTTAAAAAAGATTGCAGCTTCGTGCCCGGCGCGCGCAAAAACAAATTCATTTTTTTTGTGATCTATAATTCCATA
>DATFMR010000120.1:0-4281 GCA_035266865.1 Ignavibacteriaceae bacterium
ATCTACCGGTCTGACGATCAGTGATCACTTTAGCAGAAACGACCGTTCCGTGTGGTTCAAAAGCTGCCTGCAGGGCCTGGTCGTCTACTGCCCATGGGAGACTTCCCACAAAAAGTTTAGTACTCACTAACTTACCTCTAATAAAATAATGAAAAAAACACCGGTTTTTTAAACCGGTTCTACCAAAATAATATTTTAATTTTCTAAAAACAAAATAATTTTCTTTAAAAAAGGATTGTTTTTTAAGGCTTTAGAGCTTTCCCTATTCCTTCTGTAAGTGTTTCTACTCCTATTATTTTAATAGAAGTGCTATTTTTGATGTTTTTTCGATTATTTTGAGGTATAATTATTCGTTTAAAGCCTAATTTCTCAGTTTCCTGGATTCGCTTTTCAATGTTACCAACGCTGCGAATTTCACCTCCCAGGCCTACCTCACCAATTAATACTGTCTGGTTATCTATAATTTTATCAAGCAGGCTTGAGACAATGCTGCAACAGACCGCCAGATCAATAGCAGGCTCTGAAATTCTGACCCCGCCTGCCATGTTTAAGAAGACATTATTTGCAGATAAGCGGTAATTGCCTCTCTTTTCAAGAACGGCAAGTAAAATTGAAAGTCTTCTTTGATCAAAACCAGTTGTAACCCGTTGCGGGTAACCAAAGTTAGTTGGAGTAACCAGAGCCTGAACTTCAAGCAAAAGTGGGCGGGTTCCTTCTACGCTTGCAGTTACTGCTGAACCGGGTGTTTCCCTGTCGCGTTCGCTTAAAAATAATTCACTCGGGTTTTTAACTTCTGTTAAACCTTCTTCGTGCATTTCAAAAATGCCGATTTCATTAGTGCTGCCGAACCTGTTTTTTTGTGCACGTAAAATTCTGAATGTGTGATTCGATTCACCTTCAAACTGAAGAACAGTATCAACAATATGCTCGAGAATTTTTGGCCCCGCAATCATTCCTTCTTTTGTTACGTGTCCTACAATAATTACACAAAAGTGATTTCTTTTCGCTTCATCCATTAATAAAGATGTACATTCCCTTATTTGAGTAATGGTGCCGGGTGAGTTATCAAGCTCACTCCGGTAAACCGTCTGTATGGAATCTATAATTACAACGGAAGGAGATAATGATTTTATGGATGATAAAATCGGGGACATATTTGTTTCGGCAAGTACATAAAAATTATCCGATCGTAGCTTTAATCTTTTCGAACGGATTTTAATCTGTTTCTCGGATTCTTCTCCCGTTACATATAAAACTTTTTCTTTTATTTTGGAAGCTGACTGCATTACAAGAGTAGATTTCCCGATTCCCGGATCGCCTCCGAGTAAAATAACGGAACCAGGCATTAATCCTCCTCCAAGAACGCGATCAAATTCATTTAAACCTGATTTAATTCTGTCGTCTTCTGTCGCTGTTATATCGGTAATTTTTTTGAAGTTTAATTCCCCTTTGAAGCTGGTTGTTTTTCTCTTGTTTGTTTCAACTATCTCTTCTGTGAATGAATTCCAGCTTTCACATTCCGGGCATTTACCCAGCCATTTCGGTGATTCAAACTCGCAGTTTGCACAGATGTATTTAATTTTTGTTTTTGACATAAGAGCATCTCACCACTCAGGCACTTAGAACACTAAGTTTCACTTAAATTTTTATTGTTTTGGTAATTTAGCAAATTCTTCAGTTACAAGCGGAACTAATTGCTCGGTTAAAATTTCACTATTAAAATTGATTAACAGGCCCTTCGGTTTTTTAGTCAGTTTTAAATAAGTAAGTAATTGAGCTTTATAGTTTACGGGTAAAAGAATTTGAGTTTTAACATTTATGTTATTTGAAGTCAATTCATCAACTAGGCAAGATTCATAAACTGATTCAAGCCAACCCGCCCCTAAATGTTTGTGTACTTCAATAGCACAGCCAACAATTTTATTTGAAAGACTATTAATTAATTCTTGAGTAAGCAAATTTCCCCGGGTATCTTTTGTATTATTCTAAGTGTTCCTCAGTGCACTTAGTGACTACGTGGTTGTTTCATTTTAGATAAATTTACCAACAATTTTTTCAACTTCTTTTAGGGCTGAAGGAATTTTACTAACCTCCTTTCCTCCGGCTGTTGCCAGGTGGGGTCTTCCGCCGCCGCCTCCACCGACAAGTTTTGCAAGTTCCCCGACGATTTTTCCTGCAGATAAATTCTTTTCTTTTATTAATTCATCTGAAACGACGCAGACAATCCCAACCTTTCCTTCGACATCAGCAAATAAAACACCCACGCCGTTTTTTATTTTGTTACGCATTTCGTCGCCAAAGGATTTTAATTCATCCATATTGTCTGCTTCAACCTTTGCCTTATAAACATTTACTCCATTTATATCAGAAGCATTTCTTAAAACAGAATCAATTTGTCCGAGTTTATCCTGAAGTTTTAATTCTGAAATCTCCTTTTCAATTTTTTTCTTTTCCTCAATAAGCTGTGCAAACTTTTCTTCCTGTTGTTTTATTAAATCAAGCTGTCGCTGTATGTAATTTTCAACACCGCTTCCTGTAACAGCTTCAATTCTTCTAACACCGCTTGCGATCGAGGACTCGCTGATGATTTTAAATAATCCAATTTCGGAAGAATTTTTAACGTGTGTGCCGCCGCAAAATTCCATACTGAAATCCCCGAACTGTACTACGTTTACTTTATCCCCGTATTTATCGCCAAAGAACATTAATGCGCCCATTTTTTTTGCTTCATCGAAGGGAATGTTCCTGTGATGCTGAAGCGGGATGTTTCTCCTGAGCTCTTCGTTTACCAGCGATTCAATTTCTCTTAATTCCGTATCTGTAAGTTTTGAAAAATGAGTAAAGTCGAAACGTAATCTGTCAGGACCTACATAAGAACCGGCCTGTTGAACGTGTGTTCCTAAAATTTTTCTTAATGCAGCGTGGAGAAAGTGAGTAGCAGAATGATTTCTCATTATATCCCAGCGGCGAGCTTCGTCAACGTGAGCAATTACTTCTGTTCCGGGAATTACAGGACTGTTTTGCTGATTTTCTACAACGTGAATAGTTTTGTTATCAACTTTAGTAACATCAACAACTTTTAATTTTGATTTCCCGGTTTCAATTTCACCGTGGTCGTCAATCTGACCGCCTGCTTCAACATAGAAAGGAGTTTTATCAAGCAGTAATAAATCATTTCCGTTTTCTTTTTTATGACCAATAATTTTAGAACTGGATTTTAATTCATCGTAACCGGTAAATACTGAATTAGCTTTATCAATTAATTCAAAACCACTTAAATCATTTATTGAAATATTAACAGAAGCAAATTTGTTTTTGGAGGCTTCTTTCCCTTTCTGCTTCTGTTCTTCCATTAATTTATTGAAGCCTTCTTCGTCAATTGAAAATCCTTTTTCTTTGGCCATTACGTTTGTCAAATCAACTGGAAATCCATATGTATCGTAAAGTTTAAATACATCTTCGCCTTTTATAATTGGTCTTATTTTAAAATGTAATTTTGTTTGTTTTTCATCCCATTGCGATAACCTAATTTCTTCAACAGAATTAATCATATCGGTTTTCTTAATGCTTATTATATAATCGTTTTTCGAAATATCTTTTACACCTATTATGTTGTAACCGCCATGGTATTTTCCCTTTTCTAAGAGATCAACAATTACCTTAACTATGGTTACATTAAATAATTCAATTCCGTGATCCAGTGTTGCGTAAAAACTTTCTTCTTCTGCTTTTATAACTTTTTTAACATAATTTTTCTTTTCTTTTATTTCAGGAAAAACATCTCCCATTTCTTTAACAACAATATCAACAAGTTCAAAAAGAAATGGCTTTTTCAAATCCAGTTTTCTTCCATAGCGAGCGGCTCTTCTTAGAATTCTCCGAAGTACATAACCACGCCCGTCGTTGCCGGGAACAGCCCCGTCGGCAATTGCGAATGTCAGTGTTCTGATGTGATCTGCAATTACACGCATCGGGATTTTATTTTCTTCAGATTTATATTTTACTCCAGACATTTTTGAAACTGCATCTATCAAGGGAGTAAAAACATCAGTGTCATAATTTGAACTTTTCTTTTGCAGCACAGCGCACATTCTTTCAAAACCCATTCCGGTATCAACATGTTTTAAAGGCAGTTCGTGCAGAGTTCCCTTTTCATCCCGGTTATATTGAATAAAAACCAGGTTCCATAGTTCAATACATTCCGGCTTTCCTGCGTTTACCCATTCCGGGTTTTCAAAATCGTCACTTAAGTTTATATGAACTTCAGAGCAGGGACCGCAC
>DATFMR010000121.1:0-32539 GCA_035266865.1 Ignavibacteriaceae bacterium
CGAACTTTATCACTTTCTTCCTGAGCTAAGATCTTCTTTGCAGGTTTCTATTTTTATTTATGTATCTCTCTCAATTATCGGTATCTCAATTTTGTCTTGTTTTTACCCGGCTTACAAAGTTTACAAACTGGAACCTCTAAAAGGAATTAGGCAAACGTAAAATGAATTATATCTTCTGGAAAATAAGATGTTATTAAAATTTGCCTGGCGGAATATATGGAGAAACAGGAGAAGATCGCTAATTGTGTTAACTTCTGTGATTGTCGGACTTGTAGCCATTATTTTCAGCGATGGACTTTCAAACGGAATGATAAGCCAGATGCTTTATAACCAGATCAATCTGAATATTTCTCATATCCAGATTCATAAAAAAGGCTTTAACAATAATAAAGTCGTTAAAAATTATATTAAAGATTACAGTGAAGTTGAAACTGTTTTGAAAAATGATCAATCAATAAAAGCATACAGTAAAAGAGTATTTGTAACTGGAATTTTAAGCAGCGCAAATAATTCGTCGGGAGTAATGATATATGGAATAGATCCGAAAGAAGAAGCGAAAGTTTCGGTTGTAAAATCATCAATTATTTCAGGCAGCTATTTTACTAATAGTAAACGAGATATAATTATTGGTAAAAAACTTTCGGAAAAACTTGAAGTGGAAGTTGGAGATAAAGTAGTTGCAATGGCGAACACGCTTAAAGGAGATATTGGCTCCGAGGTTTTCAGAATTGTTGGAATATTTAAAACTGCAAGTTCCGAATTCGATAAAATGGCAATTTATATTCCTGCTACAACTGAACAGGAAATGCTGAACATCGAGGATAAATATTACGAGTATGCTGTAATTACAAAAAATTACGATGATGTTGACCGGGTTCAAAAAAATCTCCGGGAAAAACTCGGGAATGATTATGAAGTTTTGAGTTACAAAGATCTATTGCCAATGCTTATTTACCAGGTTGAACTTTACAAAGAAACAATGTGGATATTAAATTTAATAATTGGACTTGCATTGATATTCGGAATAATTAATTCAATGCTCATGTCAGTTTTTGAAAGAATTAGAGAGTTTGGCGTGCTTATGTCTATAGGGATGAAAAATTCCAGGATTTACTTAATGATTGTTACAGAGGCATTTATAATTGGAATTGTCGGAACTATTTTCGGATTATTAATTGGAGTACTTATAGAAATACCGCTTACCCATACCGGCATTGATCTGAGCATTTTCTCTTCCGGGCTAGAAGCTTTTGGAATCGGGACAGTAATATACCCGGTTCTTTCGATTGCGAATATTTTTATGTCGTCCCTGTTTATGCCTTTTGTAGCAATTCTCGGAGCACTTTACCCTGCTTACAAAGCAATTAAGCTGGAGCCGATTTATGCTATCTATTATGTGTAAAATTTTTAATGGATTATGAAATGGAAATTTTAAGAACTGAAAAACTGGAAAAAATTTATCAGGATAACGGAGTGCCTGTTCACGCAATAAAAGGAATTGATCTGAAAATTGAAAAAGGAGAATTTCTTGTAATTGCAGGTCCTTCAGGATCAGGAAAAACAACATTATTAAATTTACTGGGTGCACTTGATAAACCAACTGAAGGGAAAATATTTTTTGAAGATGAAGACCTTACAGAAAAAGATAAAAACGAGCTTTCGTCATTCAGGCTTCATAAACTTGGATTTATTTTCCAGGCGTACAATTTAATTCCGGTTTTATCAGCATTAGAAAATATAGAATTTAGTATGATGCTTTTGGGTATACCTGAAAATGAAAGAGAAAATAAAGCGATTTCTTTAATGGATGAGTTAGGAATAAAAGATCTTGCTCACAAAAGACCAAACGAGATGAGCGGTGGTCAGCAGCAGAGAGTCGCCGTTGCAAGGGCAATAGTAAATAATCCATCCGTTGTTCTTGCCGATGAACCAACCGCAAATCTTGATTCAGTAACAGCCGGGCATTTATTAGACCTTATGGAAAAAATGAATAAAGATAAAAACATTACTTTTATTTTTTCATCACACGATTATCAGGTAATGGATCGTGCTAAAAGAATACTAATTCTAAAAGATGGCAAGATAGAAAAAAATTAATTTACTTATGAAAAAGTTATTATTGAAGATTTTATTTTTATTGGTTCTTTCAACATTATTATCAACTACTTCAGCTCAGGTTGATTTTTCATTTTCCGGTTATGTTGTAGATATGCCTGTTTATACCTTTAGTTCAGGCAATGCGCCGGCATTTTTCCTGCAGAAAAATCAATTTATAAATCTTACAAGGTTAAGATTAAAGCCTCAAATATTTTTAGGATCCGATACAAGAATAAATATTGAATATGAAGTAGACGCACTCGTCGCAGATAACGTAAATAGCATCGAGCTGAACCAGGTAGCCAGGAACAGGCAGTTAATAAATCTGAAATGGGAAATCTCTTCAGGGAATAGACACCTCGTAAACCATTATATAGACAGGTTTTACTTGCGGAAAGGATTTGATTGGGGCAATGTAATAATCGGGCGGCAGCGGATAAGCTGGGGAACGGGAAGAATCTGGAATCCTACCGATCTTTTTAATCCTATTAATCCTGCTAATTTTAGTAAGATTGAAAAAGACGGAGCTGATGCTGTTTCTTTGACATATTACCTTGGCAATTTTACAGATTTAAATATCGTTTATAACCCGCAGGATAAATTCAAAGAAAATAATGCAGCGTTCAGATTCAGAACTAATTTTGAAACTTACGATCTATCAATTATCGGTGGATATTTCGACAGAAGATATATTGCCGGATTTGATTTTGCAGGTAACCTCTGGGTTGCAGGAATTCGTGGGGAGGGAATAATTTCAATGGATAAAAATGATTTAAGTAAGAATTATTCGAAATTTGTTTTTGGAATTGACAATCAATTTACATCAAAATTATATGGGCTTGTAGAGTATCAATACAACGGCAGAGGAATAACCGATAAATATTCGTATGATCTCCAGGGATTGGCAAATGGAGAAATAATAAACCTTAATAAAAATTATTTATTTCTAAGCAGTGCCTATCAAATTACACCGTTGTTTGCCGGGACAATTTCAAATAATATTAATTTAAATGATGGAAGCGGATTCGTAAGTATTTCAGGCGATTATTCGATGACAGGAAATTCTACATTTACTCTCGGCGGGTTTTTTACATACGGACAGGAATATACAGAATACAAGTACTATCAAAATTCAATTTATATCCAGGCGGAATTATATTTCTGAATGGAAAAACTAAACTCCCCTCATTTTTATTTTTGAGCTTGTTCCTTTCTTAACAATATACACACCGGTTAAGATTATTACCGCAGCAATAATAATATTTAAATTCATAGCTTCATCTAAAACTATCCAGCCGAGGAATAATGCAATTACAGGATTTATGTATGCATAGGTTGAAACAAATGAAACCGGTAAATTTGCTACTGCATAAATGTATGCGCCGTAAGCAATGAAAGAACCGAATATTAATAAATAAATAAAGGCAAGCGTTCCGTTCTGAGTAAAGTGTAAACGGGAACCTTCACCCAAAATTAATCCGAGCATTGTCAGGGCAGTTCCTGCAATCGTCATTTGAACCGATGCACCCATTAACGGATGTACAGAAACTTTTTTATATTTTGAATAAAGTGTACCTGATGACCAGCAAAATACTCCGATCATTAATGCAATTATACCGGTCAGGTAGTCTGAATTGAACAGTACACTAAAATCTACTCCGAAAATTAAAACAACACCGGATAGCCCCATTACCAGTCCAACAATAATTTTCCAATTAATTTTCGGTCCTTCGGGCAAAAAAGACTCAAGTCCCACAATCCAGAATGGCATTGTTGTAATTAATAAAGCGGCAATGCCGCTGGGAAGCCATTGCTCTGCAAATACTACCAGCCCGTTTCCGCACCCTAATAATAATAGTCCAACTACAGCAAGGTGCTTAATATCTTTAAACTCAGGTAACTTATATCCACGCATTTTTAAAATGAAAATCAGGATAGGTCCAGCTATAAACCAACGAAAACCGGCAAACAGTGCGGGTGGAAAATCCTTTACACCGATTCTTATTGCAAGGTAAGTTGTTCCCCAAATTAAACAGATTGCGGCCCACGCTAAGTAAGCTCTAAGATTTTCTTTTGGCATTTTTTATCTGGATTAAAAAATTAAAGATAATGAAAAACATTATCATATTATATTTATCCGCTGAAATGTAAACTTCAATTTTGTTAAATTATATTATCAAAATAGATTTGAGAAGTACAAATGAAAGAAACAGACCTGGGAAAATTAATTAAGAATTTACCCGCCGGCCCCGGGATAATAGGGAAAGATGAATACTTTAATTCTGCTGTATTAATTCCATTGATTAAAGCGGACAAAGAATATTATTTTTTATTTGAAAAAAGATCAGCTAAAATAAGACAGGGAGGAGAGGTTTGTTTTCCGGGTGGAGAATTCGATAAAAAAACGGATCCTGATTTTAAAGAAACGGCAATCAGGGAAACTTAAGAAGAGTTGGGAATTTCAAGAGATAAAATTAATATAATCGGACAACTTGATACTTTTGTAGGTCCAATGGGAGTTACTGTTGATTCCTTTATTGGAGAAATAAAAATTAATAGTCTGGATGAATTTACAATTGATAAAAACGAGGTAGAAAAAGTATTCACAATCCCGGTTTCATTCTTTGCAAACAACAAACCTGAAGAATATCAGTATCAGTTAGAAATGCATCCACATTATATTGACGAAAAAGGCGAGAAAGTTGAATTATTCCCGGTTGAAAAACTAGGACTTCCTTTAAGGTATTCAAAACCAAGGAAAGGCAAAAATCACAAGGTTTATATTTATAAAACTGAACCTGAAATTGTGTGGGGAATAACTGCTGCGTTAATCAGAGAATTTATTCACAAACTAAATTATAAAACATAAATAATTTCTTCGGCTTCATTTAATTTTTTAAAAACTATATCACGTTCTTTTTCTGAATTTACCTTAACCTTTAAACTAAGACTATAATAATTTCCTTTTTTGCTGACGTTGGAAGGAGTTAAATCATATTCCATTTTTTCAACCGTATCTTCAATAAGTTTTATCATTTTTTCAAGATTATTTCCTATAATCTTATAACTCCATTCGCTGGGATATTCTATTTGTAATTTCTCACTATTTTTGTACGGATCCATAAAATCTCCATTTATTCTTCAAAATCACAAAATCTTTGTCCATTTTGCTGATAAAAATCAGCCGAAGTTAGTATATTTGATTATGCAAAATTGAAGTTTTATTACGGTAAAGTGAATTAGAAAATAACAAAAATTAACAAAATAATTTTGATAAAGACGCAGGAGAAAATAAATGACTAGTATAGTAGATGCAATTGCAAGAGAAATCCTGGACTCAAGAGGAAACCCAACATTAGAAGTTGAGGTATTACTTGAATCAGGAGTTGTTGGAAGAGCTGCTGTGCCGAGTGGTGCTTCAACGGGTGAACATGAAGCTGTCGAACTCAGGGACGGAGATAAAAATCGTTACGGAGGTAAAGGAGTTTTAAAAGCTGTTGATAATGTAAATGAAAAAATAGCTGATGAAATAATTGATATGGATGCAGTTGAACAGGTTGAACTTGATAAATTCCTGATATCGCTCGACGGAACTCCAAATAAATCAGTACTCGGTGCAAATGCAATACTTGGTGTTTCTATGGCAACAGCAAAAGCTGCAGCAGAAGCATTAGGTCTGCCCCTTTACAGGTATCTCGGTGGAGTGAATGCAAAAACTTTACCCGTTCCGATGATGAACATTTTGAACGGCGGCAAGCATGCAGATAATAATGTTGACTTTCAGGAATTTATGATTATGCCGGTAGGAGCACCTACATTTGCTGAAGCTCTCAGGATGGGCGCTGAAACTTTTCATTCATTAAAATCTGTTCTTGGTAAAAAAGGTTATAACACCGCAGTTGGTGATGAAGGTGGTTTTGCACCAAACTTAAAATCAAATGAAGAAGCAATTGAAGTTATTCTTGAAGCAATAGAAAAAGCCGGCTTTAAAGTAGGAACAGAAATTGCCATAGCACTAGATCCCGCTGCCAGTGAATTTTTCTTAAAAGAGAAAAACGCTTACCATCTTTTTAAATCCAAACCAGATGAAGTTATCCCAATTGAAAAAATGGTTGACTACTGGGCAAACTGGTGTAAACAGTACCCGATAGTTTCACTTGAAGATGGTTTGGCTGAAGATGACTGGGACGGCTGGCAGTTATTAACTGACAAAATAGGTGATAAAATTCAGCTTGTTGGTGATGACCTTTTTGTAACCAATACAGAAAGATTATCGCAGGGCATTGAGAAGGGAATTGCGAATTCAATTTTGATTAAAGTAAACCAGATCGGAACTTTAACTGAAACTCTTGATGCAATTGAAATGGCAAAAAACGCCGGTTACACAAATGTTATCAGTCACAGGTCTGGTGAAACTGAAGATACAATAATTGCTGATATTGCCGTTGCAACAAATGCCGGACAAATAAAAACAGGATCGTTATCCAGGACAGACAGAATTGCAAAATACAACCAGTTATTAAGAATTGAAGAAGAACTTTTTGAGGGAGCTGTATTCCCCGGAATTTCTGCTATCAATTATACTGCGTAAAATTAATTTCAAATCCGGGATTATTTAATTCCGGATTTGAGTTTATCTTAATTTAAAGGGGAAATTATAAATAAAAAAGAGAATATTATGCCTGCCAATCATTTACAAATCTGTGACAACTTAATTAAGAAAAATAGAATTGAAGTTATCGATTTAAAATGCATCGATTTAACGGGGAGATTACATCATATTTCGCTGCCGGTTTATCCAAACATATTAAAGAATATGCTTATGTATGGAGTAGGTTTCGATGGGTCAAGCTATGGATTTAAGAAAGTTGAAAACAGTGATATGATATTAATTCCTGATCTCGCTACTGCTGTGATTGATCCGTTTCGCGAGGCTCCGACATTGAGTTTTTATGCACATATAGTTTTAACAGATGGAAAGCAAACTCCCTTTGCACAGGATGGAAGATTCCTTGCAAAAAAAGCTGAAGCTCTTCTCAAAAAAATTACAAGAGCAGATAAAAGCTGGTGGGGACCCGAATTTGAATTTTACATTTTTTCAAATGTTGAATATGATACAAGAACTTCAAAATCATATTATAAAGTTGAACACGCGGAAGAGTTTTTTAAAAAAGCTTATCATGCTGCTAATCCCTTTGATGAATATGACGACTTCAGGGATGAAGCCTGTAAACTTTTAAAAACTTATGGAATCCAGGTAAAGTATCATCACCACGAAGTTGGTGAAAGAGGTCAGCAGGAAATTGAAACTTATTTTTCTGATCTTTTAACTACCGGCGATAATATAATTTCGGCAAAATATTTATTATTTAATTTTGCACGTCAAAAAGACTTATTTATAACATTTATGCCGAAACCGATGTATCACCAGGCGGGAAATGGATTGCATCTTCACCTTTATCTTTCAAAAAAGGGAAAGAATGCTTTTTATAAAAAAGGTGAATATGGAAATATAAATGAACTCGGCAAATATTTTATCGGCGGAATGTTAAAACATGGTCCGGCCCTTTCAGCATTTACAAATCCAAGTACAAATTCTTATAAAAGGCTTGTTCCCGGATTTGAAGCTCCTGTTGCACTAACTTACGGACAGGGAAACAGGGCATCTGCAATAAGAATTCCAAAATATGTTACGAACCCGGATGAAACACGATTTGAATACCGACCTCCGGATGCAACAGCAAATCCCTATTTATGTTTAACGGCAATGCTGCTTGCCGGAATGGATGGCGTGGTAAATAAAATTGATCCTGTAAAAGAAGGATTTGGTCCCTACGATAAAAATTTTCTGGAAGATAAGGATAACGAAAAAATTCAATTTCTCCCGAGGAATCTTACCGAAGCGCTCGATGCGCTGGCGAAGGACAATGACTTCCTGAAAAGAGGAGATATCTTTACAGATGAATTACTAAATCAATGGGTGAAAATTAAGGAAGAGGATATTATGTCAATAGGTACAATGCCTCACCCGTTTGAATATAAAATGTACTTTAACTTGTAGCACTTTTATTTCAGTGTAAATTTATTGCCTTTATAAATAACTGTTTCCGGTGTAGAACTAATCTATCATTTAATAGTTATTCTCATGCTTATGAAATCCTTTTAGATCTTCCCATCCAAGAGGTGCTATTGATAGGACTATAGATAATCCAATCAGTCCAGCAATGCAAAATGATAAATAAATAATTATAAAGTTCATAAATACCTTTTAAAAAAATGAATTTATGCTTCAGGAATAATAGGGTAGATTATTAAATTTTGTGTTAATGGATTGTTATTAATTTGTTAAAATTAATAATGACTGGATATAACAAAATATAAACCCGTCTCTTTAAGAGACGGGTAAAAGGCCTCTCACTTGGGGGTACAAGTGTGAGGGTGCACTAAAAAGAGAGGCCCAAATTCACAATTTATAACAACAACAAAAAAGCATATGTAAATAGTTCCCGAAAAATTTTTTTTATATAGCAAATTTCAAAAAACTGCTTTTGTGCTAAAATATCCGTGTTTTAATCCTCTAAAGCTTATAAGCATAAGAATCAAAAAGGAAAATCCACCTTTAAATTTATTTCCTTTTCAATCTTTTCTTCCGGTGGTCTTTTTGACTCAAGATGGACCGGATTTCCATCAACGTAAATGGCTTTATAGGGTTTTGTCGGGCAGGCAAATTCACAGGCTCCGCAGCCTACGCAATATTCATTTTTAATCTCCGGCAAATGTAAATTTTTGTACGGAACCATTTTTACGGCTTTTGTCGGGCAATGTTCGCTGCAGGCCCCACATTCAGTCTTTTCCGTTTCAACTATACAGTTTTCTTTTACAAAGGTTACTTTGCCAAGTTGGGTCAACTTTTTCTTTTCCTGAGTAATCGGAAGGATGGCTCCGTTTGGACAGATATCTCCGCAGATTACACATTCAAAATTGCAGAAGCTGGTATTGTAATCCATCCGGGGTTGAAGAATTCCTATCCATCCATATTCCCACAGAGCAGGCTGCAGAACCTGTGAAGGACATGCACTAACGCATAAGTGGCAGGCTGTGCAGCTTCCTGTAAAATTAGGAATGCTTAAAGAACCTGGTGGAGAAACAGGATTTATTCGAAGAACTGGTACCGTGCTTTCTTTTTTAGGAATGATCTTTAATTGGGTGAATGACAAACCTGATAATCCTGCGAGATATATAAATGTTTTTGATATAAATTCCCTTTTTTTGACATCAACTTTTTTATTTGCCAACGAATTGTGAATCGACCTTTCATATACAATTCCTTCACTGGGACAAACAGTAAAACAATTATAGCAATTAACACATCTTTCAAAATCTATTTGTTTAATTTTTTTATCTATGCATCCTGATTTGCATACACGTTCACAAAGGTTACAGCTTTTGCAATTATTTTTATCAATTGAAATTTTATACAATGATAACTTTGAAAATATTCCCAATAAAGTGCCAACAGGACAAATTGAATTACAGAACAAGCGTCCCTTTTTGTATGACATTATTCCTACAACCAGAAGGACAAAAAGAGAGAATAAAATTCCAATAAGGCTAATTCCTTTAATTTCAATCGGGTACATAAAGTAGATGTTCAATTTCTCAAGTGAGAATGAAATTAAGTTATTTAGCAAAATGTAAAGCGGCCTGAAAATGTTAGTGAATATTTTGCCTGTGTTGCTGAATGGATCAAGAATATTAAGGAAAATTAAATTGCCGGCTAAAAAAGAAATCATTGTTACAAATAAAATTGAATATCTGATCCATTTAAAATTTTTAATAATTCTAAAATATTTTTTCTTATCAAATAATTTTGAAATTCTGTAAATGATATCCTGTAAAGTTCCGAGCGGACAAACGCTTGAGCAATAAACTCTGCCAAACAAAAAAGTAAGGAGGGTAATAATTGCAAACCCGGTCGTGCCTATACTAAAAATAGTTAGAAATTTAACCAGTGAAGGTGTGAATTGAAGATAAACTAAATAGGGAGAAACCGAATTTTGTAATATTCCGGAAATATCAAGAAATATAATAATGGTTGCTGTAAAAAAGAGTAATGAGATTGTTATCCGGATTTTCTTTAGTTGAGATAAATTCATCTGCTTACATAATAATCCGGTTAATTGAAAGCTTGTTTAGATCAATTTCTCCTATATTTTTTTCACTAGCCAATTTTATATAATTAATGGCAGTTGGATCATAACTGATAAGTTTTGCGGCTGCAGCATCAATGGCGACCATATCTGTTGAGATCAACTGCGATTTCATTTGAATTACATCGTTTGTTGAAACTCCTCTTGGACCGTTTTTTATCATTACATTGTAAGCATCAATTATATTAAGGTCAGGTTTACGGTATGCTGCAAAATCTGCTATGCACTGGTGAAGATCATTCCTGTGCCAGAACCTTCTGTCCCAAACAATCCCCATCAAATTTTTCATTGACATTGTAAGTTCTGCAGAGCCGTGACTCTTCAGAACAGGAACATTTATAAAAACATCACAGCTTAAAATCAATTCGTGCACTTTTGCAGTTTTTAATTTTTCACCTGTACTGATAGTAACATCCTGGTAATATTCTTCACTTGCACCCGAAACAATTTTTCCCCCTGCATCTTTAACTGTTCTTTCAATTCCACTTGTTGAATAACTTTTTTTCCAATCATCGCAGGTATGATCGAATACATAAACATCTTTTGCACCGGCTTCAAAACAATGTTTAATAATTCTGTTAACCAAAAGGGGATTAGTATTGCCGGCTCGCTCGGGTGAAACATCCCAGCCTATATTAGGTTTTACCACTACAGTTTGTCCTTTCTTAACAAATGATTTCATCCCACCGAGTGAGGCGATTGCTTTGTCAAACATTACATCTGGCATTCCTCCTTTAATAGCAACAAGATCAAAGTTAGGCGGAGTATAAATTTTACTATTAGCAAAAAGTTTATGATAATTTCCGAAGGTAGCAACTGTGCCGGTAAGGAGTCCAGCCTGGAGACTTTTTTTAAAGAATTCGCGGCGATTCATTATTCCCCCAATGAAGGTTAAATCCCTTGTATTTAAATATTAAATTAACAAAAAATATTCATTAATTTCCTTTAAATTTTGCTGTTAAAAGTTTTAGAAATACCTTAAATTTGAATATTATTAATGTGAGGGGATAAAATGAGCAACTCATTAGTTCTATCCAATAAAAATATTAAGATCAATTCTCATCTATTCAATTTAGCGGCTATAATTTGTATTTACCTGCTTCCTGCTTTTTCTCATTTGCTGAGCTTCCCGCTTTACATGGTGGAACCGATGAGGGTTATTATACTTTTATCTGTGATTCATACATCAAATAGAAATTCATATTTAATTGCTTTTACTCTTCCTCTTTTTTCATTTTTAATTGCCAGTCATCCTGTTGCGGCAAAATCATTATTAATAGGAACTGAACTGATATTAAATATCTGGTTGTTTTATCAAATTTATAATAAACTAACGAATAAATTTTTCGTAATGTTCGTTAGTATACTTATCAGTAAAATATATTATTATCTGGCTAAGTCAATTTTAATTTCAGCAGGGCTGTTGCAGGTCGAATTAATTTCAACCCCTGTTTATTTGCAGCTTGCCGTTGCAATGCTAATAAGTGGGTATTTGCTTTTTATTACAAGATTAAAAAGTGATTGAATTATTGAACAATTATTTTTTTAAGAGCTCCCAAATAGGAGCTTTTTTTATGCAATAATTATATTATTTTGATTCCTTTCTAAATCATAATTAATAAAATATATGCCTTTTATTGGTGAACTAAGTGCGCTTGGTACAGCTTTTTGCTGGTCCGGAAGTTCAATGGCTTTTACTGCAGCATCTGAAAGAATCGGTTCTTTGCAGCTAAATATAAACAGGATGATTCTCGGTGTTTTTTTCCTTTTGTCTACGATTCTTATTATGGACCTGAATTATTCAGTTTCATCCTACCAATTTAATTTTCTCGTAGCAAGTGGATTTGTCGGATTCGTGATTGGCGATTCATTTTTGTTCCAGTCTTTTCGAATGATTGGCGCAAGAGTGGGTATGTTGATGATGTCACTTGTACCCGCAATATCGACAATTCTTGCTTACTTTTTTCTTCACGAGGTTATTAATTATTGGGGGATATTAGGAATTATAATTACTCTTTCCGGGATAGCATTGGTAATTCTTCAAAAAAATCCGGGAGTCGCTTCTAAATATAAATTGAGTAAGCCAGGAATTTTCTTCGGATTTATGGGAGCTTTTGGTCAGGCAGCAGGAATGGTTTTAGCAAAATTTGCTTTTCAAGAAAGTCACATCAATGGATTTGTTGCAACGTTTATCCGGCTTGCTTCAGCGGTGATTATTTTCCTTCCACTTGTGGCACTTGCCCGAAAATATAAAAATCCGTTTAAGGTTTATAAGAAAGATATTAAAGCGCTCGGTTTTACAATTACCGGGACAATCTTTGGTCCATTCCTCGGAGTTACAAGCAGTCTAATAGCAATTGCAAACACTAAAATTGGAATTGCCTCAACAATTATGGCAACAGTACCGGTTATAATGCTTCCTTTAGTAAGACTAATTTATAAAGAAAAATTAACCTGGCAGTCTGTAATCGGAGCTTTTCTTGCTGTTGGTGGGGTTTCTATTTTATTTTTGCGGTAAAAGGCGGAAATTATTTTAATAACTCTCTGTAAGTATTGTAGGTACCCTCATCAAAACAAACAAAAATTACTTTTTCAATTGACTTTTCTTTTTCAATAAATTTATTTGTTTCAGCGAAAGCGATCTTAGTCGCTCTTTCGAGAGGGAAGTGGTAAACACCAGTGCTTATTGCAGGAAAAGCAATTTTTTTAATGTTATTTTCAATTGCCCGGCGGAAGGAATTTTTATAACAGTTGGCAAGCAGATCGTCTTCGTTTTTATTTCCTCCGTTCCAGACGGGTCCGACAGTATGAATTACAAATTTTGCAGGAAGATTATAACCTTTGGTTATTTTCGCTTCACCCGTCGAGCAGCCGTTTAAAGAGCGGCACTCTTCCAGTAATAGAGGACCGGCTGCCCGATGGATTGCTCCGTCAACACCTCCACCCCCGAGTAACGAAGTGTTGGCGGCATTTACAATTGCATCAACTTTTTGTTTTGTAATATCGCCTTTTACAACTTCGATCTTAGAGCTCATTTTTTATTCCTTTTAATTAATGAAAATCAGCAGAACAGAATCTCCTCTGAATTATCCTGTTCCGCTTCTATCTAATGAATCAAAGTTATTAAATCAATATTTTAATTTCTCCTGATAAAAAAGTCCTGAACCATTTTATTCCAGTCGTTAGCTTCAAGGTTTTCAAGTTCGCCGATATAAAATTCATCTCCTGTAATTTCAGCTTTTGGCTTGTCAACTCTTTTAGCACCTTTTAGAGCAACGCGGAAGTTTTCAATATCATCCTGGTAAAATGAAACTGCTGCATTTCCTATTTTCAATTCCTTAATTTCATTATCCATATTGTCTGCATCAATTATGCATATCCAGTTTGAATCATAGGGTGTAACACTTAATGATTCAATTTCTTCTTTCAGGTGACTGTTAATTCTTTTAACCTGCCCTGAAACTGGTGAATTAAAAGTAATTGTTTTTTGTCCCTGCTTTACACTAAATAACGGCTGTCCTTTTTTAACAGTCATACCCAGGTTTGGAAATTCAAAATCATCAATTCTGCCAATGAGTTTTCTTGCAAAATCATCTATTCCAACTTTTACTGTACCTTCCTGATCCATTCCTGCCCAGCAATGTCCGTTAGAAATAAATACTCCGCCGGGAATTGAAAACTCACCTGCTTTCATACTTTCAGTTGATGACAGGTGTGTAATATGTACCTTAGGTTTTAATTGTTTGTTAATTTTATCCTGTCTTTTAATAAGGGTGCTTTTAACAAAATCTAAAAGTTCATCTTCTGTAAATGGTTTTTGTACATAATCCATTGCACCGTATTTCATGCAGTCAACTGCAGTTTCTACAGTAGCGTATCCTGTAATTATTACAACATCAATATCGGGTCTTAAATGCTTGACTGATTTTGTAACTTCAAGTCCATTCATTTCCGGCATTTTAAGATCTGTAAATACAAAATCGTAATGATGTTTCTGAATAAGGCCAAGTGCTTCCTGTCCTTTTTCAACTGTGTCAACTGAGTAACCGTCCAGCACAAGAATTTTTCTGAAACTATCAAGAATGATTGGTTCATCGTCGACACAAAGAATTTTTGCTTTGGGATTTTGAACTTCAGCTCTTTTTAATGTTTTTGCTTCTGTACTGTAATCAAGTTGCAAACTCACTTCGAGAGCTTTTGCTCTATCCTTCTGGGCTTTCTTTTCGTTCATTCTTCGCCCGATATACCTGATAAGAATATCAAATATTATAAACAAGACTAGTGCTAATATGAAGAGTGCCATTTTATTTCTCCTTGCTATATTTTGAACTCAGCAGTAACCGCTTTCATTATTATATCCTATCAGAACTGCACGGAATTAAGTGTTTCAGTTCATATTCAGTTTCATTTGGAATTACCCTGTAAATCCATCCAAGGAAATACGGATCTTTTTCAAGAATTGTTATGTCCTTTAATAATTCTTCATTGCGTTCTATAATTCTGCCGCTTAAAGGTGCAAGAACAGGATGAATAAGATCGTTGCTGCATAGAAAATGAACGCAGGAAACTCCCTGGATTATTTCATTTTCTGTTTTTATAAATTCTATCCCCTTTATTGAATCTATTGTTTTGAGGAATAAGTCTGTAATCCCGATCAAAGCTGTGCCTTTATTTTCAAGTGAAACCCAGGAAGCATAACCAAGACGGGAATATTTTGCAGGACAGGGAACATAAATAAGTGAATTATCGGAGCCGGGTTTTTCCTGTTCTTTGATTTTATTTTGAATTTCAAAATATTTTATTGCTCTAAATATGGAGTTTAAAAGCTCATCGGCAGTAAACGGCTTGGGAATAAAATCAACTGCTCCTCTGTAAAGTGAATTAACTGCATTTTCAATTGTTGAATACCCGGTTGTCATTATTAGTGGCGTATCAATTTTTGAGTTATTTAACTCTTCAAGAAATTTAAAACCGTCAATTACAGGCATCATTATATCACAGAGAATTAAATCGTAATTCTTCTTTTGTATTTTACTCAATGCATCTTTAGCATCAATTGATTGATCGACGGTAAATCCTTCTGCTGTACAGATTTTTTCTACAGCATCAAGTATTACCTGTTCATCATCTACAACTAATATATGCTCCTTGTTTTGCATTTTTATCTTTGTTTTAATGGAAGCCTTATTATAAAACGGGTTCCCTTATTAATTTCACTTTCAACTTTTATTGTTCCGTTATGATTATCAATTATTCCCCAAATCACAGCCAGGCCAAGACCGGTTCCTTTTTGTCCTTTTGTGCTGAAAAATGGTTCAAATATTTTTGAAATATCTTCTTTCGGAATTCCACAACCTGTATCTGAAATTTTAATTTCGATGTAATCTTTTTTCCCTTTTTCATCCACTGATTCCCATTTCTGGTAGTCACATCCAACCCTTGTGCATGCTTCAAAATTACTTTCGTTCAGGACCTGGATTGAAAAAATTTGTGATCCGCATTTAGGACATTTTGAACTTTCATCTATCATTGAAATGCTGCATTCAGGACATAGGATATTTAGCTTTTTGTTTTCATCAAATTCAGATAAATATTGATGAGCTCTTCTGCCGTAAACAGGGTCAAGGTGAACAATCTTTTCATCACTATTCAATTTTGCTTTTAGCTTAATAGAAGGTAATCCTTCTATTTTAAATTCATTATCAATCAGGTCGTGTCTCTTTTGGCAGGTTGCTTTTTTTACTTGTGCAACTCCGTATGGTGATAAGCTGATTAATGAAGTGGAAACAGAAATTGTTCCCCCGTTTTTTCCTATTGCATCATTTGCGTTCACTATAAGATTTATTATTACCTGCTGTATCTGGTTTGCATCAAGAACTGTGCGGGGAAGATTTTTATCAAGTCTTTTTTCAAGTTTTACTTTATTTATTGTTAACTGGTTTTCAACAACTGTTATTGAATGTTCAATAATTTCATTTATTTCTACTTCATTTTTCTTTGGAACAGATTGTCTCGCAAAATCCAGAAGGCTTTTTACAATTTCTCTGCTTCTTTTAGTTTCTCTTACAATTACTTTTAAGTCTTCCAGCATTTCAGGATTATTCTGGGTTCTCTTCATAAGAAAGCTGCTGTATGTAAGTACGCCGGTAAGAGGATTATTAATTTCGTGTGCAACTCCCGCTGCCAATCTTCCCAATGATGCCATTTTATCAGATTGAAATAGCTGCATTCTTGCTTCGGATAATTTTTGTGTCATCGTATTGAATGACCTGGCTAACCTTCCAATTTCATCGTTACCTTTTTCTTTTATAGTATAGTTTAAATTTCCAACTCCAACCTGGTCTGTAGCTTTTAATAATTCGTTTACCGGCTTATCAATCCACCTTCTTACAAGAAAACCAATAATTAAACTGAGAGCAATTACCGCCGCCAGAGCAAAAATTACTATTTCAATTTCGCCTCTTTTTATCTGGTTATCAGCTTCTGAAAGTGAAGTTGTAACATCAAGTACACCAAGAATTGTTTTTTCTTTTGAATGTGCATGGCAGTCAGCTTCCCAGCAAGATCTTTCGTTGTAAATCGGACTGATGATACCGAGAATTCTCGATGAATCAGGGTTGATTTTATATATTCGTGTTCTTTTCTTTATCGGCAGTCTTTCGAGTGGTTTATCCGCTTCGTGGCAAGCATAGCAGCTTTCAGCTTTTTTATCAACAAGCTGCCCAATATCTTCCTTGTGAGAAGAATAAATTATCTCGCCAAGTTTATTTAATATTCTTACGTTTCTTATGCCGGGCTGCTTACCAATTGAGATGACGGTTTTATCAATTCTATCTCTCTGGTTGAGAAGCATATCGTAACGAGTGCTTGATTTTACAGTTTCGCTTAACTGGTTGGCATGCCTTTCAACTTCGCTAAGCAGAGCATTGCTCTGTGATTGGATATTAAAAAAACTAAATACCCCTATCGTAACTACCGCGGTAATACCAACCGCTACTATCAGTTTAATTCCAATCTTATTGAACATCTTTCAGAGCCTCACTTACTCTAATTACATTTTAATCAACTTTCCCGGCTTGTCTTTGGGAAAACTTTTATCTTCGTGGCAATTTGTACATACTGGTTTTGAAAATGTTTTATCCTGATGGCAATCTTCACAGCCAGCTTCAATGTGAATTTCATCAAGTTGCAAGCCGGTAACTTTATGATCAAATTTCCCAGTTTCAAAATTTGTATGGCAGTTATAACAGGTATTATCCAGTTTTTTAAAATTCTTAACTTCACCGTGACACTTCTGGCATTCTAGTTTTATGTGAAATTTATTTAATGCCCATCCAGTTGAGATAGCATGGTCAAATTTGTCCATAGGTTTATCCATATGACAATTGCTGCACTTATCATTTTGATGACAGCTAAAACATGGTTTATGTCTTTGGTCCTTATCTTTTTTCACTTTTATAGTTTGTCCTAATGCAGTGCTTTCAACAACGCTTAATTTCTGTGTATCGTGGCATCTGTTGCAGGATTCGTTTTGATGACAGCTTTTGCAATCCAGCTTGAATTTGTTTGTATGATCATCGTGAAAAAAAGTAACCAATTTACCTTTAGCATATTCTGTTTCGTAAACAATCTTTGTTGGTTCAGGAACTTCCGGATGATCTGAAATACTTAATAACATTGGTGGATTTTTATCTTTGTCCGGATAATCACTTTTTAATGCGTGACAAGTTTTACAATTAGTTGAATGGCTCCATTCCCTGTGACAGTCCATACATTGTCTGTGAAAAGCACCTTTCAGATCTGGTTTGCTCAAATCGTCTCTCTTCCTTTTTACTTCGTGACAATTTTCACAATTTAGTATAGGTCCTACTGTATTGTAGTGATGACAGCCGGCACAGCCTCCTGACATTTGTGACATCTGTGCATGTATTTTATGTGAAAACTGAACCGGGAAATACATATTGCTTAATGTATCAATTGTAATTATTGAAGGTGCATCTTTTGGAGTCTGATGAATTGTTATCATTTCATCTCGTGGACATGGAACAAGGCACGGATTCTGTTTTGTTGGTCTATCGCACGTATGACAGGTTTTGCAAGTTAATCCTTTTACTGATGGATGATTTCCATCTATATTGGTCTGTCCCGAAACAAAAGTGGACACCAAAAGAATTAACGTGGTTATAAATAATTTTTTCATAATTTTATCCCCTAACTGTGTATTTATTTTTAGGAGTAAATTGTTTATCGGGCAAACTTATAACAGGGAAGTTGAAAACAATTATTCTGTAGAATATTACTAATAGCGCTACAAAACCAACTGTTACTGAAATCTCTCCAATTGACGGGAAATACGATCCGAATTTATAGGGAGGATTGTAAGCAACAATAAAGTTGTTTATCCTGTTTAATAATACTCCAAAAATTACCAGCCCGGATGCAGTAAATAAAAGTCCCGGTGATTTTAAAACGGTTTTTGATAAAAACATTCTGAGTGGAATAATTATTCCAAGAACAACTTCTATCATAAACATCACGCTTTGTGTAGTTGGCTCGAGCAGGTAAACATAGGTTCCTCTGATTACCATATCACCTATTTTAAATGCAAGATAAATTCCCAGTAATGGAGCAATTGTATTAGCCAGGGAAGAGAGTACATTCATTTCCGGCTTTAATTTTAGTGATTTTGAAGCGATCAGAGATTCAAAAATTACCATAGGGAAACCGACTGCAATTGCAGAAAGCAAAAATAATAACGGTAATATCGGAGTCTGCCATAACGGATGCATCTTTTGCCCGGCGATAATCATTAATGTTCCCAACGAAGATTGATGCAAAGTCGATAATACAACACCCGCAATAACAAATATGAACATCGTTTTCCCCAGCCCGTTATCAAGGAGTCTCAGGAATTTATCGACGGGTTTATTCAAAAATGACAAGGCTCCTTTAAAGTTTACTCTGCCGATAAATCTTTCAGTAACTATTGGAAGAAACTCAATATAGAGGACTGTCATATAAATCATTACACAAATACCTACTTCAAATAAAGCGGAGTTACCATTCCAAAAAACCAATGGATGCCAGATGTAGTACCATCTTCCTATATCAACAAAGACACCAATAGCAACAAATGTGTAGCCCAACATTGCTGTAAGCAATGCCGGTCTTAATATAGAGCGGAGATGTTCTTTGTGCATTACGTGCCCAATTGCTGCACTTGTAAATCCTCCTGCTGCAAGTGCAACTCCGGCAGCAACGTCCACTCCAATCCATAATCCCCAAGGATACTGATTATTTAAATTTGTTACAGCTCCGATTCCGAAAAAGAATCTGCCGGCAAGAAAAATTAATCCGTTGAGTGCAATAATCATTAATATTAATACACCCGGTGTAAAAAACTTTCTTTTTATTAGTGCAGGTTTAAAAAATCCGTTCATAATTTTTTCTCCTATTCAGAATCAGTGTTTTGTCTGCGTTTAGTAATCCACATTATTCCGCCAAGCAATGCGTAAAGTGAAATTGGTGGAACGAAGTAAGCAAATATTCCGTGCTGTATTGATTCAGAGACACCCGGAGCCGGACTGTTATTAAGTTTAGGAAATTGAAGTTTACTGAAATCAGTTCCAGCCAGGTATAACCAGGACGTTCCGCCAATTTCATTTTCACCATAAATATGATTTATATATTTATCAGGGTATTTCCTGATTCGTTCTCTGGCAACTTTAACAAGATCGTTCCTGTTTCCATAAGTAATTGCTTCAACCGGGCAAATATTTACGCAGGCGGGAAGTTTCCCTTCTTTTGTTCTTTCAAAACAAAAGTCACATTTACTAATAAGCGGGTTTATAGCTTTATCAAATTCAAAAGAAGGAACCTGGAATGGACAGGCAGCCATACAGTAACGGCAGCCAATACATTTATCTGTATCCCAGATTACTGATCCGTTTTCCTGTTTTGAAAAAGCACCAACTATACAGGCAGAAACACATGCAGGGTGATCGCAATGCATACACTGAACTTTTACATCAATTGGTAGGGAAGGATTATTATCATTTTTATATTGATTAACAACTGTCAACGCACCTGTGTCCGGTCTTCTCATTGTTTTAAAAACTGACCTATCTTCATAGTCTTTTAAATTACCTGCAGGCAAACCGTGAGCTTCCTTACAAGCCCATTCACAGTTCCTGCAGCCAACACAAACAGTCGTATCTACAAGTACACCCATCCGGTCTTCGGATAAAATATTTTTTGGTGAGGCTTTTAATTTTTTTGATGGTAAGCCGGAAAGTGCGGCAGTAGCAACAGCAGCAGTTTTAAGAAAATCTCTTCGGTTTTGTTTCTCCATTATTTCCCCCGGGTGCGAAAATCATCAATTATTTTTTTTGATTTTATTTCGCAACTGGTCCGGAGAATCAAGTGTTAAATGTTAACCTATTGCAAAACAAAATCGCTTAATTAGGTATTAAGTTAACCTGACCCCGAGTTACTTAATAGTCAGAACATGTCATTATTGTGCAAAAAGCAAGCCATGGGGAAATAATTACAAAAAGCCTTGTAAGTTGACAAATTCAGAACATTTCCAACTATTGGTTTTTCTGAATTGAAAAATTCAACAGTATTCTTCCAATTAAAGAGAAACTATATTTATAGCGGGTATATATTCTGTTACCCAAGATTGCTATTATATTACTTTCAGTAAGATTGTGCGTAGTGTTGAAAATTTAATCGGAAAAATAATTTTTTTTTGCAAATTTTTTGATTAACGAAATAAATTTTTGTAGATAAATTCAGCAAGTGCCAGTAAAGATTTTCAACATGAAGATTGTTCGAAAATGCTTTGATATCAAACAAACTGCTTCTGTTTAGATTTTTATGGTAAATAAATTAAACATTCATAAAAAATTAACTATAAATAATTCTTTCAATACCGTTCCCATAATACATTAGTATAAAATAGGTTAGAACCTTCCCGAGATTCTTTTTTATTGCCGGCACGTAGATTGCCTTATTATAAGAGAATTTAAAACAAATAATAGAGGTTCTACGATGGTTGCTTTATCAGTTCTACTTGGCTTTATCCTGCTTTTAATTATCGATTATTTCGTACTAAGAGCAGAAAAAAAATTACATCCGGCATTTATTAAAAATTATAAAGTTATAGATAATGTTGCATTTAATAATTTGAGTGTAAATGTTCCGGCTGACATGTTTATATCAAAAGGTCATACCTGGGCAGTTCCTGATAGCAACGGTTTTGTAAAAATTGGTATAGATGAATTTATTACAAAAACGATTGGTGACTTTGTAATTACGGATATAGTGCAAAACGGAATGTTTGTAAATGAAGGTGATCCTGTAATCGGGGCCAAGCTGGGAAATAAGAAAATATTTTTCCGTTCGCCAGTAAGCGGCATAGTAATTATGCAAAATTCCGATTTACCAGGAAAGAAGGTTGCGGACCCGTTTGGGGAAGATTGGGGAGTAGTAATTAAACCTGAAAATTTTCATCCTCATTCCGAAAAATTAAGAATAAATGAGGAAGTTATTGAGTGGATGAAAAGTGAATTAAAAAGATTTAGAACATATCTTGAAGAAAAGGTTACAAATCCAGGACTGGCAGGAGTTACTATGTTCGACGGCGGTCATATTGTTGAAGGAGTTGTTTCCCACCTTGATAATGAATCGATAGATAAATACCAACAAGAATTTCTATCTATATAACAGGGAGGCAAAAAAATGAAACAGCAAATGGGATTGTTGTTTGATGTTACTTTATGTGTCGGATGCGGAAGCTGTTATGAAGCATGTAAAAAACAGAATGATCTCCAGGTTACTAACCGGGATTTTCTTAAAGATCATCTTTCAAATAATACATATACTTCGGTTGAGCAATATGGCGATAACTATGCACGCAAGATGTGTATGCACTGTAGTGAGCCTACCTGCGTTTCCGTTTGTCCTGTAGGAGCATTTAAAAAGACCGAACTCGGACCGGTGGTTTACGATGCAGACAAATGCATTGGCTGCAGATACTGTATGCAGGCCTGCCCTTACAGCATTCCGCGCTATGAATGGGGCAGTACTTCCCCAAGTGTAAGAAAATGTAACCAATGTTACGAAAGATTAAAGGAAGGCAAAATTAATGCCTGTGCAGAAGCGTGCCCTACGGGTGCAACAGAGGCCGGGGAACTGAAAAAATTAATTGCAGAAGCCCAAAGAAGGCTGAAAAATAATCCGAAAAAATATTATCAGGAAATCTATGGGCTGAAAGAAGCCGGTGGTGGAAATGTACTCGTAATTGCACCGGTACCTTTTGATCAGCTTGGTTATAATTCAAACGTTCCCAAACAATCAATGCCCGGCTTTACACTCCAGGCAATGGAAAAAATTCCGAGTGTTGTTTCAGTCGGTGGAATTTTTCTAACCGGGATGTACTGGCTAACAAAACGTAAAAATGAAATTGCCAGGGAAGACAGAATAAAAATTCGTGGAGAAAAATATGAGAAAGAATAATCTATTCAAGCATACATTCTGGAAGAGTGCTTCCATTGTGATAGTATTATTTGGAGTTTATTCTCTTATTTCAAGATTCGTATACGGACTTGGAAGGACGACAAATCTAAGCGATATGGTTCCATGGGGATTATGGATTGGTTTTGATTTCATTGGGGTTGGTTTGGCGGCGGCTGGATTTACAATAGCTGCAACAGCACATATTTTTAATGAGCATAAATATCATTCTATTGTAAGGCCGGCAATTTTAACCGCGTATATTGGTTATATAATAGTTATTGCTTTGCTGATTATTGACCTTGGAAAACCGGAAAATTTCTGGCACCCGCTGGTTATGTGGAATATTCATTCTGTAATGTTTGAAATTACCTGGTGTGTTATCTGCTATTCTACAGTGCTTACACTGGAATTTGCGCCGGTTATACTGGAAAAATTTAAACTTAAAGCTCCGCTTAAATTGTTGAGGAAAATATCCATTCCAGTAGTTGTTTGTGGAGTATTGTTTTCAACTTTGCACCAATCTTCATTTGGTTCATTATACCTTATAGCACCCGCTAAGGTTTATCCTCTATGGTATTCATCTTATCTGCCGGTTCATTTTTTTATTTCGTGTATCGCTGCGGGACTATCAATGATAATTTTTGAAGCTTACCTCTGCGCAAGAGCATTGAATCAAGGCCTACAGGTTTGGGTATTATCAGGTTTGGGGAAATTGATTCTTGCCGTTCTATCCATTGAACTGGTATTTAAGTTTTCTGATTTAATTATATCCGGTAAATTTTCCTATCTATTTATGAACCTTGAAGAAACATACCTTTTCTGGCTCGAAATTTTCGTTGGGTTTATAGTTCCTATTACTATTCTATTAATACCTGGTTATCTAAACAACAGGAAGTGGCTTTATTTTGCGTCGATATTTACAATATCAGGTTTTGTACTTAACAGGCTTAATGTAAGTATTTCGTCACTTGTCAGAACTTCAGGCCTGAGTTATGCACCAACATTTTATGAAATAAGCATTACTCTAATGCTTGTTGTACTGGGAATGATCGCATTCAGGTTGGTTACAGAAAACTTTGCCGTTTTTGAAAAAAGAATTGAAATTGAAAATCCTGTTCAGGTAACACCTGGTCCTGAACAAAAAGAATTAATTTTTGGGAAGTAAAATGGAAAATATAAATGATGCTTCGGAATTTTACAGGGGCAAAAAATGCATATGGATGGATGCCGATATTGTCGCATATAAATTGTGCGACAAGAATTATGATTGTGAAAGATGCTCCTTTGATTTTGTAATGAGGAATACCTGGAAAGAAAAGGCTAATTCGGATAAAGCACAGCTGAATTTTGCTAACAATGGTCTGATTGATAAAATTATCCGCAAAATTTCGCTGATTAGATATGATCAGGAATTGACTCATATTAAAAATCAAATAGTGCTTAAACATATGTTCGGAAATATTTATACAATAGGACTTAGCCCCTTGCTTTCATTATTGATTGAAAATATGGATAAAGCATATTTCCCGAAAGATTACGGATTAATTAATAAGGATGAAGTTATATTAAAAGTGGAAGGGAAATGGGGACAACGAGAAATTATTTCGCCTATGAAGTTTACTCTGCTCCAGAAAATGAATATAGATCCAGATGACTTCCCCGAAGATAGCTGGTTCGGTGTAATTTCTGTAAATATGAATGAATTAGCTGATGCAAAATTGTCGTTTGAAACTTGCGGAAGAAACAGATACCTGATTTTAAATATTCTTAGCAGGTATCTTAAAACTGAGCCCGAAATAGGCTATACAATGATGGACGGTGGAAAAGATTGCCGGTATCTTTATGAAGCAGTTGGTGAAAAGGAATTTCAAAAAATAATTTCCGAATTATAATTATGTGAAAATTGCTCTAATATTATCTATAATATATGTAATGGAAGAAGTTTAAAAATTCTGCCCGAGTAAAATGCAGTGGTTTTTATTTTAAATCCTTTTACAAATAACATCATATTGAAAATGTAATCACTTTTATCTAAGTTTCCATTTGGGGTCAGGGGGATTACAATGAAAGCCAGATTTTTTAATAAGCTTAGTGTAAAGCTTATTATTTCTATTTCCGTTATCCTTTCCTTGGTACTTGCAATACATACGTATGTCTCCATAACAAATCTCAGAAATGACCTCACACGTTTTAGACTAATCAGTGCTTATAATTCAAGCGATATTATAAAAAAATCTACCAGGTACAGCATGCTGCTTAACAGAAGGGATGATGTTCACCAGATAATTAACACAATAGGTACTGAACCGGGAATTATAGGAATACGCGTCTATAATAAGATGGGGACCATAGCTTATTCTACAGACTCAACAGAAATATCATCTAAAGTTTCTATGGATGATGAGGCCTGTGCCGGCTGTCATAAAGGGCCGGATAAGATAGAAGATCTTACTGCGCAGAACAGGGTAAGATATTTTACTAATCGTAAAAATAGTACCAGGGCGCTGGGGTTGATAAATCCTATCAAAAATGAAAAAGATTGCTATACGGCCGAATGTCACGCGCATCAACCAAGTGTAAAAGTTCTTGGTGTTCTGGATGTTATGGTTTCTATGAAAGATCTTGACGATGCAATTGAAAAGAACCGAACAGCTACAATTACAAATTCCATATTAATTATGCTTGCAATTTCGGCTTTCTGCGGATTGTTCGTTAAAGTGATTGTTAGTAAGCCACTGTCTAATCTTACAAGGGGAATACAGGAGGTAGGAAAAGGAAACCTGAATTATAAAATTGAAATTAATTCAAAGGATGAATTGGGCAATGTCGCGCGCAGGTTTAATGATATGTCTGAAAAACTGGATTCTGCATATAAAGAAATCAAGGACTGGAGTGATAATTTAAATCACAAAGTTCAGCAAAAATCTGAGGAATTAAAAAACATTTACAACCAGGTAATACAGATTGAAAAATTGGCATCGCTCGGAAAACTTTCCGCAACGGTAGCTCACGAATTAAACAACCCTCTAGCAGGAATTTTAACATATAGCAAGCTCATTTCTAAAAAATTATCGGAAAAGCAAGAAAACGGGGAGAATGCAAAATTTATTGAATACCTTGATCTTATTGCAAGTGAGTCGTCACGATGCGGGAAAATAGTAAAGGACTTGTTGATATTTTCGCATGAGAGCAAAGATGAGTTTGTTGAGGATGACCTTATAGGAATTATTAACAGGAGCATAACACTGATTCACCATCACTTGGAAATGAACGGAATAATACTTAAAAGAAAATATAATTACGATTCGTTTAAGGTTAATTGTAGTCCTGAAAAAATACAGGAGGCGTTAATTGCATTATTAATTAACGCAATAGAAGCGATGCCTAACGGCGGAATGATTAATCTGGATCTTTTATGTGATGAAAAATCCATAACATTAAAAATTTCTGATGAAGGAATGGGAATTAACCCAAAAGATTTACCTCATATCTTTGAGCCCTTTTATTCTACAAAAGAAGCTACCAAAGGCACAGGGCTTGGCCTGGCGGTAGTTTATGGAATTATAAAAAATCATAACGGGGAAGTAACTGTAGAAAGAACTTCTCCGGGAGGTACAACTTTTAAAGTTGTTCTGCCGAGGAATGTGTAAACAATTGGGGGGTACATGAAAGAACAAAATAATATACTTATTGTGGATGATGAAAAAATTGTCCGTGATTCATTATTACACTGGTTCGAAGAAGAAGGTTATAATGTTGATACTGCGGAAGACGGAGAGACTGCACTAAAGAAATATGAAAAAGGGAAGTATGATCTTTTGCTGGTTGATATGAAAATGCCGGGAATGAGCGGAATCGATCTTTTAACTAAGGTTAAGGGAAATGACCCCGATATTCTCGTAATTTTAATCACTGCATTTGCTTCTGTTCCAACTGCAATTACAGCATTGAAACAGGGGGCTTATGATTATGTAACCAAACCGGTTGATCCTGATGAACTGGCACATCTTGTTAAAAAAGCACTCGAACAAAAATCTCTTAAACGGGAAAATAAAATCCTTAAAGAGAATATTGATGTAATAACCAAGCCTGATAATCTAATAGGTGAAAGTCTTCAAATGAAGAAAATATATGAACTGGTAAGTACGGTTGCCTCAGCAGATACCACAGTTATGGTAAGAGGCGAAAGCGGAACCGGTAAAGAGCTTGTTGCGAAAGCTATTCATATAAACAGTAAGAGGAAATATTTCCCAATTATTCCGGTTAACTGCGGTGCGCTTGCTGAATCAATACTTGAGAGCGAGTTGTTCGGACACGAAAAAGGCGCCTTCACTGGTGCACAATTCAAAAGAAAAGGGAAATTTGAAATGGCCGATGGAGGCACGCTCTTTCTGGATGAAATTGCAACACTCTCACAAAAAATGCAGGTTGAATTATTACGTGTGCTTGACACAAAACAATTCAGCAGGGTTGGAGGCAACCAATTAATTAAAAGTGATTTCAGACTTATAACTGCCACAAATCAATCACTTGAAGATCTTGTAAAAGAAGGAAAATTAAGAGAGGATCTTTATTACAGGTTAAATGTTTTTACTATTCATATTCCTCCGCTAAGAGAAAGACGCGATGATATACCGATTCTTTCTCATTTTTTCCTTCATAAATTTGCTACGGTTATGAATAAGCCAGTTAAGAAAATTTCCCAAGGTGCACTGGATTTTCTTGTCAAATATGATTGGCCCGGTAATGTTCGTGAACTTGAAAACGCAATTGAGAGAGCAATTGTAATTGGCAAAGGTGATACTATTAAAGTTGAAAACCTTCCTTTTCATATTGCATCTGGTAATATTAGCACCGATACAGGAGAAAAGAGTCTTGCTGCGGTTGAAAAAAAATATATTCTCCAAATTTTAAATGAGAATAACTGGAATATATCGAGGAGCGCTACGCAGCTTAAGATTGACCGGGTGACACTATATAATAAAATAAATAAGTACAGCTTGCGTACAGCTGTTGAAGCATGAACATCTACATTATTCCACTTGAGCTTAAGAATCGTACGCTGCTTGATTCCGTTTTTAATGAGTTAATGACCAAATTTTCTGCGGAAATATTTATCGACTATATGCAGATTCCATATGAAAATGCCCACACCGACAACAGGCGCCAATATTATTCTACACAAATTATTTCAAATGCAATTAATAAATTGCAGCATCTCAACGGAAAAATTTTATTATTAACCAGCCTTGACCTCTATGTGCCGGCCCTGACATACATCTTCGGCGAAGCGCAGCTTGGCGGAAAGCATTCAATTGTTTCAGCCTGCCGCCTTCACGAGGAATTTTATTCCGGACTTTCAAACGAAACCTTGTTGATTGAGCGTACCATTAAAGAAGCCTTACATGAATTAGGACATAATTTCGGGTTAAAACATTGTGATGACTGGGATTGCGTTATGCATTCTTCCCCTGGAATAGAAGAAGTGGATATCAAGGGGAAATATTATTGCAGGGAATGCAGTAAAGCGATGCCGCTGAAGGTGTGATATTTAATTTTTTCGGGTTAACGTCTGAGCGGTTTTCACCGCCGAGACGCAAGCGCGCAAATTAAATCATGATTGTTTTTTAAACTCTTCGTAAACTTCTTTAAATTTTTTAATCGCAAAATCAAGATCTTCTTTTGAGTGTGCGGCTGAAATCTGAACTCTGATTCTTGCAGTACCTTTCGGAACAACAGGGAAAAAGAATCCTATTACATAAATTCCTTTTTCAAGCAACCTCGCAGCCATTTTTTGTGCTAGTACCGCATCCCCTAGCATAATCGGAACAATCGGGTGAGTTCCGTCTTTTATTTCAAGTCCTGCTTTTTTAATTCCTTCTCTGAAATATTTTGTGTTTTCTTCCAGTTTATCTCTTAGGTCAGTTGTAGCACTAAGCATATCCAGAACTTTTAAGGAAGCCGCAACAATTGACGGGGCAACTGTGTTTGAAAATAAATACGGACGAGATCTCTGCCTGAGCATCCCGATAATTTCTTTTCTTCCGCTTGTATAACCGCCACTTGCTCCACCGAGAGCTTTGCCTAAAGTCCCGGTGATAATATCAACTCTACCTAAAACATCATTGTATTCGTGAGTTCCTTTTCCTTGTTTGCCCATAAACCCAACAGCGTGTGAATCATCAACCATTACCATTGCATTGTATTTATCAGCGAGATCACAAATTCCTTTCAGATTTGCTATAAATCCGTCCATCGAAAATACGCCGTCCGTTGCAATCAAAATATTTTTTGCATTTGCTTTCGCGTCCTTCAGTTGAGCTTCGAGATCTTCCATATTATTATTTATATAACGATATCTTTTTGCTTTGCACAGACGAACGCCGTCAATTATACTTGCGTGATTCAATTCATCACTTATTATCGCATCTTCTTCGGTTAGAATTGTTTCAAACAATCCGCCGTTTGCATCAAAGCAGGAAGTGTAAAGAATTGTATCTTCTGTTTCCAGGAATTGAGTTATTTTATCTTCAAGTTGTTTGTGAATATCCTGTGTACCGCAAATAAAACGAACGGATGAAAGTCCGTATCCCCATTTGTCATAGCTTTCTTTTGCTGCTTTAATAATATCAGGATTGTTTGCCAGACCTAGATAATTATTGGCGCACATATTTAAAACTTTCTGTCCGCCTTTAACTTCTATATTTGCTTTTTGCGGACTTACAATTACTCTTTCCTTTTTAAATAATCCTTCTTCTTCAATTCCGTTGAGAATATCATTATAGTGTTTTCTCATTGAGTCTGTCATTTTAAAACCTCTATTTAATTACTATCTAACTTTGATTCCAGTTTAGAATAACTTTCCCGGTTTTACCGGATTTCATTAATTCAAATGCTTCTTTGTAATCTTTGTAAGAAAATCTGTGAGTGATTATTTTCGAAATATCAAGCCCTGACTGAACCATTGCAGTCATCTTGTACCAGGTTTCGAACATTTTCCTTCCGTAAATTCCCCGGAGAGTTATTCCGTTAAAAACAATTTTTTCCCAGTCAACAGCAGCGCTTGAAGGAAGTATTCCCAGAAGTGCGATATTTCCACCATGAAACATTACATCAATCATATCATTAAGTGCTCTCGGACTTCCGGACATTTCAAGCCCGACATCAAAGCCTTCCTTCATTCCGAGTTCTTTCATTACATCGGTAAGTTTTTCTTTCGTGGTATCAACCGGTCTCTGAACTCCCATTTCTTTTGCAAGCTGAAGCCTGTCAGGATTAATATCCGTAATTACAATATTTCTTGCACCGGCGTGCTTCACAATCATTGCAGCCATTATGCCGATTGGTCCAGCGCCCGTGATTAGTACATCTTCACCGAACACATCAAATGAAAGAGCGGTGTGAGTTGCATTTCCAAATGGATCAAAAATTGCAAAAACTTCCTCAGGAATTTTTGGATCGCAGAGCCAAACGTTTGAAACGGGGATTGAAAGATATTCAGCAAAACAACCCGGGCGGTTAACTCCAACTCCTTTTGTATTTGGGCAAAGATGATATCTTCCGGCGAGACAGTTTCTGCAATGTCCGCAAACGATATGTCCTTCACCGCTTACTATATCTCCGACTTTCAAGTCATGAACGTTGGAACCAATGGCAGCAATTTTGCCGACATATTCGTGTCCTGTAACCATTGGAACGGGAATGGTTTTCTGTGCCCATTCATCCCAGTTGTAAATGTGAATGTCTGTTCCGCAGATTGAAGTTTTATGAATTTTAATTAACACATCGTTTATTCCAATTTCAGGAACCGGAACTTCTTCCAACCAGATTCCAGGTTCTGCTGATTTTTTAACAAGCGCTTTCATTGTTTTGTTCATTTTAATTTCCTTCAGGGAAAGAGTTAAATTGCTGTTATTGTAGAATTTATAAGTTTTTGATAATGATTTAAAATTTTAGTATTTAAACTTAGAGATATGGGATTGAAAGGGCAAATTTGGTGTGTATGTAAATTGCATTATGTAGAGAAGGACATATTCCGTTTCTACGAATTATTATATCGAAGCTCTTTCCAATTCCATTACTTTCTTATCGTCAAAAGGCTCGCACATTTCCACTATATTTCTTGAATCTTCATTCAGGAATTTTACTGCGTCATTTAATTCATCAAATATAACCGGCATACGGTGGTGAACTTTTTTAATGAATTTATTTGGCGTTGTTGTAATCAGAGATGCGAAAGGTGCATCCGCTTCCTTTTTATTAAAGAAAATTGCGGGCACAAAAAATGTCTCTTTATTCGGTAAAAATATTTTATAGGGAATTTTTCTTCCGCTTTCTTTTTTCCATTCATAAAATCCAGTCATCGGCACTATTGCCCGGTTTTTATTGAATAATCCCCACCAGAATTTCTTATCTTTGATTGTTTCAATTCTCGAGTTAAAAATAAGCGGCGAGCTTTCTGAGAATTTTATTCCCCAGTTAAAATAGCGGATAGAATATTTTTTATCGCTTTTGTTTATCCCGATTATTTTGTTAGTTAGTGCGATATTATAATCAGGACCTTTCTTTTTTCCTTCGTCGAGTAATATTTCCAGACCCTGCTGAATCAGCAGTTCCGCAATATATTCCAAAGATGATTTATTCTCGAATCTTCCACACATAAGCATTAATAATTATTTCTAGTTCAAAAGCCTTGTTTAAAATATAATAGTTTTTATATGTGTAAGGAAATTATTGTAAATTACTGTTATAAATTTTGATTTTTTATTGAAATAATAAAAGTATTTAGTTCGAAAATCAGGGAGAAAAATTATGGATTACAGGATTGAAACAGACAGTATGGGCGAAATAAAAGTCCCGACTGATAAATATTACGGCGCTCAAACTGCAAGATCGCTAATGAATTTTAAAATTGGCGGAGACAGGTTCCCGAGAGAATTAATCAGAGCACTCGGTATCTTAAAAAAAGCAGCAGCACTTACTAACAAGGAACTTGGAATTTTACCGGCTGAAAAAACTGATTTAATAGTTAAAGCTGCGGATGAAGTAATTGAAGGAAAACTTGATGAGCATTTCCCGCTGGTTGTCTGGCAGACAGGAAGTGGAACGCAGACAAATATGAACGCTAATGAAGTAATCTCTAACCGTGCAATCGAACTTGCAGGTGGAGAAAAAGGAAGCAAAAAGCCTGTTCACCCAAATGATGATGTAAATAAAGCACAATCTTCAAACGATACTTTCCCGACAGCTATGCACATTGCAGCAGTTGAAGAAATTCACAGAAGATTAATTCCTATGGTAACAAGACTTCGTGATGCTCTTGAAGTAAAAGCTAAAGAATTTAAAGATGTTATTAAAATTGGCAGAACACATTTGATGGATGCAACACCGCTTACTTTAGGTCAGGAATTTTCAGGTTATGTTCAGCAGCTTACAAACGGACTTGAAAGAATTAATGCTGCAATGCCGAGAATGTACGAACTTGCTTTGGGCGGAACAGCCGTCGGAACCGGTTTAAATACTCATCCTGATTTTGCTTTTAAAGCTGCAAATCAGATTGCGAACATAACCGGCAAACCCTTCGTTTCTGCAAGGAATAAATTTGAAGCACTTGCTGCACACGATGCAATGGTTGAGTTTAGTGGTGTTTTAAAAACCCTCGCAGCTTCTTTAATGAAAATTGCAAATGATGTTCGCTGGCTTGGATCAGGTCC
>DATFMR010000122.1:0-8631 GCA_035266865.1 Ignavibacteriaceae bacterium
TGTTAAATAAGTTAGAAAATAGCAAAGCGAGATATCTCATTAAAATGAAAATTTCGTGTTTAACTTCATACTCACATATTTTGTTAAAGAAAATTTAGAGCTGCTGTTTGACCGCTAAAAGAAGTAAAAAGTCAATAGGATTTAGAAATTTTATTAAGATTAAAATCCTAAATAAGTTCTTTGAGTAATTTTGAGTGAATATCAAACTGTTGATACTAAAGTCAGTAAAAATAATTGTTGAATTTATAATTCCTGTTTTTAACAAGTAAATGTTAAAAATGCCTACAATCCATTTTTGCGTTTCTGATTTAATTTTTACATCTTGTTGAAGTGTTGCTCCATTCCTCTCAAATTCAAAAAAATTAAAAAGGGACAAAAAATGAAAAAGACTTTATTTTTATTAATAATTATCGTTTTTCTCATTCCAACTTTGGCAAATGCGCAGGAAAAGCCACTGTTGTCGAAATCGATAAAAAAAGCAATTAATACACAGGGAATAAATGAGGCAAAGAAATTTTTTGACGAAGAATTTAAATCCAATAAAGATGGTTACAATATTGATATGAAGGGAATTTCAAAGGTTGCTGCCGAATATACCAAAGCCAAAAATTACGCCGCTGCAGGAGCGGTTATGGAAATTGCCTCTCCTTTTATGCGGATCAAATTGACATCCTATATGGATAAAGACACAAAGGAGCGTATCAAGGCGGGCAAAGAACGGGATGAAAAACGAAAAAAGGAAATCGAAGAAAAAAAGTCCCGGGAAAAAGAAAAACTGATAGCCAGCCGGGGCGAAGCCAGGAAGGATATTCAAAGATTTACCGGACTTTACGGCGACCCGGCAGAGAAGGATACATACCGCAAAATCTGGGTTACAGTTTCCTGCGACGGCTACCTTGTATCAGGCGCAATGTGGGGTGATGCGGCCCCATGGTGGATGAAGTCGGAAGGAGATAAAGTATTTACCTGTAAAGATTCATTTAATAATGTTAAAATGGAATTTGTAACAGACGAAAACGGTAAAGCAATTAAAATGATTCACAACCTGGAGTTTATGAAATCGCCGCTAGAGCGAGTCGGCCCTCTTCCCGAAGATTGGGAACCGTGTATAAAAAGAGGCGAAATGTAATTTGACAGAGAGCCATCTAAAATTTAAAAATATGAATTGTGAATTAAGTATTAATAGAATTTCCTGTAGTGGATTTGATATTAAGAAGTTTTAATATTCTCAACAACTATCTGAAATTGTTAATTCCTGAAAACAACAGAAATCCATTCACTCAATTGATTTTTATCAATCATTTTTAGATATGAATTCTGATACTGTCTTTTAATATCTTCCTCGTCAGATTCGAGCAACCCGGATAATATTAGAATTCCATTTTTAGAAATTCTTTTTGTAAGTTCCCCTGAAATCTCCAGCAGCACATTTTTTTGAATATTGGCGAGAATTAGATCGAATTTTTTTTCAGGAATATCATGTACTATTCCAAGCCTCGTTTCTACTTTGTCAGAGACGCTATTTAATTTACTGTTCTCTTTACCGTTGTCGAGACACCACTCGTCATTATCAATCGCTATCGCAAAACCAGCTCCAAGTTTTACAGCGGCAATTGCCAGCACACCGGTGCCCGAACCGACATCAAGGACTTTCATACCGGGCTTAACATATTTTTCAATAAAATTCAGCATTAATTTTGTGGTAGGATGTTCTCCTGTACCGAAAGACATTTTCGGATCTATTGTAATTACAAGCTGCCCCGGTTTGGGGTTGTATTCTCTAAATGAAGGTCTTATTATCAAATTATCAGAAACTTCAATTATATTAATTGATTCTTCCCATTCCTTGTTCCAGTTTTTTTCTTCGAGTATATTTTCTTCCACATTAAAATTAAAAAGTAGTTTCTCAATTTTTAGTTTTTCAAGAAGGCCTGATATTTTTTCTGGATTTATTTTACTGTCAATTTCAGCGAATACTTTAAGGCAGTTTACTTCTTCATTAATCCCTGTGATATCAAGTTCCCACAAAATACTCGAGAGTATTTCCGGGTTAAATGGTTCCGCCGTAATCGTGAATTCTTTGTAGGTTTTCATTTAATTTAGTTTATAAATTCTGCTGAATCTGAAGCCTTCACATTATAATATTTGTCTATAATATCCTGACCTGTCTTTTCGAATCCCGTAAAGGGAGATGAGAAATCTTCTATATAAAGGATAAATAAAGATTTCTCCCTTCGGTCGAAATGACAATTTGGCTATTCCTTTATAATATCAGCTACAATCTAACCGGAAGAAACTATCTCAACTTAATTAATAATTAAACTGCAATGAATAAATAAGATGTGTTAAAACATCCCCTACCTGTTGAAGAGCATTTTTGCCGATGTTGTTCATAGTATCTTTGTGAGTATGCCAGTAGTTTCTTCTTTTTACAGGTGTATCTGCTCCAACAAGCTCCATATCAATTATATCAATAGTTTTTAATCCTGCTCGATTCAAAGGAATATGATCATCATAAATCGCTGAACCGTCCTGCTGAGAAAACATATTTGCATTTATTTGAGAAGCAATTCCCCAGACAGTTTTAATAACTTCAGGCGCATAATTTTTCGAGTTCCCCTCAACTTTAAATTCAGCCTCCTTGTCCCCTACAAGATCAAGCAAAATACTAAACGCGGGATAATTCGGTTCCTTATAATTAACTGCAAAATATTTTGATCCAAGACAAAAATTATCCAGGTCGCTTTCCTTCCCGTAATCTTCTCCGTCGAAAAGGACCAGGTCAACTCCGTAGTTGATTTTATTCGTTTTTAAAATTTTAGCCATTTCAAGGATAACACCTACACCACTGCCGCCGTCGTTCGCACCGAGTATAGGTTCGTTTCTTCTTTTGGGATCTTCAGCTTTTTCCGCCCTCGGTCTTGTATCCCAGTGTGCACAAAGAATAATCCGGTTTTTCTCAGCAGGATTAAATCTTCCGATTATATTTGTGAGATTAAGCTTTTCATCATTATACCCGGAATAGGTAAAAGACTGGAGTTGAACATCATCACAATATTTTTTTAATTCATTCTGCAGATAATTTAGTGCAGCTTCGTGCCCTTTTGAGTTTGGGTTTCTAGGTCCAAAATTTACCTGAGCTTTTACCTGGTTATATGCATTTTCCGAATCAAACTTAGGTATATTGTAATTCTTTGCAAGTTCATACAAAGGTTTGCTAATCTCCTGCTGAGGTTTTTCTCCACAGGAATAGATGAAAAAAATCGCGAACAGCAAGAAAATATATTTTCCACACTCATTGAATAATTTCATTTTATCGTCTGTTTGTTAAAAGAATATTTAGAAAAGTAACTTTTATTTATAATTAGCCAGCACATTGCAGATTTCATCTTCAAAGCTTTTGGCTATTTTTGATTTTGTTATATAATTCTGAATCATGATCGAAAATGCAAGGGTATGATCATTTTTTGCAGTAACATAACCTGATAAACAACTTACACCGCTAAGAGTTCCCGTTTTTGCATGAACATTATTTTCAGCGCTTGTTCCTATCATTCTTTCATCAAGTGTTCCGTCAACTCCGGCAACAGGAAAAGATTTATAAATCAAATTATAAAAATCCGGTTTATTGTAATATAGATATTTTAATACCTCAATAATCAAATCAGAAGTAATCAGATTATAATGAGATACTCCTGAGCCATCTACTATTCTGTAATTTTTCGGATTTTTCCCTATAAGTGTAATAAGGCTGTCTACCATTTTTACACCGTTTTCAGCATTGGCAGGCTCGCCGTAAAATTCCTTTGCCAAAGTATATAAAAGTAATTCGCTGTAAAGATTATCGCTGTCTTTTAACAATGGGTCTATTGCTTCAGAAAGACGGTGTTTACATAATCCAATCAGATAAGAATTCCCTTTTAATTTTGCTGTATCAATCGACCCGTTAAAGAGGATGTGATTCCGGAACAAAGTTTCTGTAAAAAGACTTAAAAAATACTTCGCCGGATCATAGAGATTAATTGCATTTGTATCGGGTTCAGCATTTTGAGAAAGATAACCAGAAACTGATATATTATTTTTTCTGCTAATCCAGCCGCGGGTAACTTTTATTTTCGAAGAATCAGCTGCAATAGTAATGGCTTTATTCTTGAAACTGTAATAATTTGAATTTGGAATAAGCTCCACTCTCACTAGTGAATCAACCTCCCCCGGCCGGCAAATTATTTTAACTGAATTTTCATTTATAGTCAGCGGTGAAAGATAAGGTGCATCCGTAGAAGGATCATCATCCCACATCCAGCCCGCACCCCAAAATAAAGAATCTTTTGAAGAAACATCTCCGTAAATATTCCCGACAATATTTTTTATACCAGCCTGTTTAAGTCCGATTATTAATGTATCCAAATCATTTGTTGTTAGAAGCGGATCAAATCCGCCTACTATATAAAGATCTCCTAAAAGAATCCCCCCGCTAATCTGGCCGGTGTAATAAAGAGAAGTGGTAAAATTATAATCAGGACCAAGAAACAAAAGCCCAGCAGTGGTTGTTAGAATTTTTAAATTGGAAGCCGGCCGCAAAAGTAAATCTGTGTTTTTCTGGTAAAGATATTCACCCGAAGTAAGATCGTACACACTAACCGATGCTATTGTGGAATTAAAAAATTCATCAGACAAGACCTGATCAATTTTTGATTGTAGATTCTTAATGTTTTTCTGCGGAAAGACATTGACAGAAAAGAAAAACATAAAAATAATGGTTGAAAATAGTTTCATTTAGCTGTTTTAATTAAAAATATTCCCTTTCCCTGAACTTAACACCTACATTTTCCTCGACAAATTTCCTGGCTTTTTCAGCATCAATATTTTGTTCCGCTACTATTGTCAAAACAACTTCATCTACAAATTCTTTTGCTTTTTTTGAGAAGTCGAGCATTTCATAAAACAATTTCTTCTCAACACCAACAAGACGCGCATAAGAATCTTCATCAAGTGCATTCAAACTTATGGAGACTGAATCAAGAAGGCCTTTCATTTCTCTGGTAATATCTTTTTTATTTATAAAATTTCCATGCCCATTTGTATTTAACCTGGTTTTTCCACCGTTATCTTTAACGTACTTCGAAATTTCTTTAACTACATCCCAGCGGATTGTTGGTTCTCCGTAACCACAGAATACAACTTCTTTAAATTTTTTCGGATCGCCTATTTCATTGATGAAAACATCTGCAGAAGGCTCTTCACCTTTATTCATTTTAAGATTATAGCCATTTATAACCGCTTCTCCCTCCCTGTCACAAAAAATGCATTCTGCATTACACCTGTTTGTTATATTCAGGTAAAGTGAATCACGCATCATATAAGAATAACTTACATCGGGTTTTTCACCGATACCAAATAATTTATATAAATTATAAGCGGCAATACGTGAAATGTCTTCGACTCTCAAATTGTGAACCTGTGCCATTTTTTCTGCAACAAGTTTTACACGTTCTGGTTCATTCCGTTTGCCTCTAAAAGGAACAGGTGTCATAAACGGCGAATCAGTTTCAGTAAGCAGATATTTAGCGGGAATATATTTTAATGTATCTCTCAGAGTTTCAGCTTTTTTAAAAGTTATATTCCCTGTAAACGATATGAAATGCCCAAGTTCAATTAATTCTTTAGCATCTTCCTTACTACCGTTAAAGCAATGAAACTGTCCTCGCAAACCACTCCCTTTGTAGGAACGGATAATATTCATAATATCTTCATCTGATTCCCTGTTGTGAACAATTATAGGGAGATTTAATTTTATTGCCAGGTCAATCTGGGCTTTGAAGGCTTCGATCTGCTTTTGCTTTGGTGAATAGTCATAAAAATAATCCAGGCCAATCTCCCCTATAGCGACTATTTTTTCATGCTTTGCCAGTTCTTCTATCTTTGGAATGAAAGAGGAATCCCATTCTTTTGTATCATGAGGATGAACACCAACTGCACCGTAAACACTTTCATATTTTTTTGACAATTCAATTGTTTTTTCGGCTGTCGGAATATCAGTTGCCGGAACCAATATATATTTTACTCCTACTGATTTTGCCCTGGCAATAACATCATCCAGGTCATTTTCAAAATTTGGAAAGAATAAATGTGCATGTGAATCAATAAACATACATTTGCCTTAAATCACTTGTCCAATTACAATGGCTTTTTCTTTTAAGGTTGAAGAAATCTCTATTACTTTTTTTACGTCTTTTTTTGAAACAACAGCAACCAAACCAATACCAAGATTAAAAACTGATTGCATCTCTTTATCAGACACGTTGCCTGTCTCCTGAATTAGCTCATATAATTTTGGCTGTTTCCAGGCATACCAGTTGATTATCATACCTCTTCCCTTAGGCAGAATTCTTTTCGTGTTTCCTATTATTCCACCACCGGTAATATGAGAAAGACCCTTTACATCAACATTTGATTTAATAAGCCTGATCAACTTTAAATATGGTTTATGAATTTTTAATAATTCAGAACCTATAGAATTTCTTAAACCTTTTGGTTTATCTCCGAGCCTGTATTTTGATAACAATATTTTTCTCGCAAGAGAATAACCATTCGTGTGAAGACCGCTGGATGTAAATCCAATTAATTTATCTCCCTCTTTAATTTTACTTCCGTTGATCACTTTTGATTTATCTACAATCCCGACAATTGTGCCGGAAATATCATATTCATTTTTATTGTAAAGCCCCGGCATTTCCGCGGTTTCTCCACCGATCAGTGCACAACCGTTTTGTTTGCATGCAATCGAAAAACCCTTAATAATTTTTTCAGCAACATTTGGATTTAGTTTTCCAAAAGCAATATAATCCAGGAAGAATAATGGTTCCGCACCACAAACAGCAATATCATTTACACAATGATTTACTAGATCCTGTCCAATTGTATCGTGTACCTTCATGCCTATTGCAATCTTAAGTTTTGTACCAACTCCATCAACACTTGAGACAAGAACCGGGTTTTTATACTGTTTTAAATCTGGTTTAAAAAATCCTCCAAACATTCCAATATCCGAAATAACATTTTTATTGAATGTAGATTTTGCATACTTTTTTATTCTTTTTACTGTTTCATCACCGGCTTTAAGATTGACCCCGGCCGATTTATATGTATTGTTTGTTTTTTTCATTTCTTCAAAATTGGGAGAAAATTTTATTTATCTATTAAAATTACCATTTATTGAAATATTAAACAAAAAATAAGCATTACAAATACTTAATTTAGATTCTGCAAATATTTGTTAAGATTCAGGCCGCGTGCTAATTACGGAATTTGTGATTCAGAACTCGATCTTCCAATAAATACCAAAAGATTTAGAAATAAATTGGATACGAATGACAGTTTCAAATTTAATTACTGAAGTTCCTATAAAAATTTTTAATTGCTTAAATTAATTTCTGTAATATTCAATGCTTTATTATGCTTAAATGAGGTTTAAACCAAGTTTATAAAATGATTGCCAAAATGCTTAAAAATTAGGATTTTTGATTAAATTGTGACTTAAAAATTAATCATTTATTCACTATATTTATAGATTGCAATCGAAAATGCAATATTCAAACTTAACCTATGCTAAAAGAAGAATTAAATAATAGGGAAAAGAATATTCTGCGATATATTATTCAGCAGTTTGTACTTACGGCTTCACCTGTAGGTTCACGGAATATTACGCGTAAATATAAGCTGGGGATTTCCCCTGCCACTGTAAGGAATATTATGTCTGACCTGGAAGAATCAGGTTATATAGATCATCCACATACTTCTGCAGGAAGGATTCCAACTGACAAAGGATACCGGATTTATGTTGATTCCCTAATGGAATTACAAAAACTACGGAAAAAAGAGATCGGTATTATTGAAAAAAGTTTTGAGCAATCTGAAACAGATACAGATGAACTCCTAAAGTTGACATCGAAATTATTGAGCAATATAACAAGACAGTTGGCAGCGGTTACCTATCCAAAGGTTGATTCCGGCACACTTGAAAAAATCCAGATTGTGAGTTTATCTTCCACCAGAATATTAGTTGTTATTAGCATAGACTCCGGGCTTGTAAAAACAATTACTCTTGAACAACAGACGGAATTGAAACCCTCCCAGATAGACTCTGTTCAAAGATTATTAAATGAAAGGCTTTCGGGACTATCTCTGAAAGATATTCGGAAAACTTTTAAAGACAGGTTTAAAGATGTACCCGAGGATCATAAATCTATTATGAGATTATTTATTGATTCCGCGGATAAAATTTTTAAAGATATCCACAGTTCGAACAAGGTTTTAATATCCGGTGCAAAAGATGTAATTCGCCAGCCGGAATTTGATATACCAGAAAGATTTCAAAGTGTTATTGAATTAATTGAGGACCAGGATGTTATCATCCATATTCTCGAAAAAGGCGGAGAGACGCGCCCAGACCAGGTTTATATTTCTATCGGAAGTGAAAATGAAGATCAGAAATTGCAGGATTATAGTTCAATTAGTAAGGAATATAAAATCGGGAACATTTCAGGAACTCTGGGAGTCATTGGTCCTAAAAGAATGGAATACTCAAAAGTTGTTGCAATTGTAGATTATGTTTCAAAATTATTATCTGAA
>DATFMR010000123.1:0-6106 GCA_035266865.1 Ignavibacteriaceae bacterium
TACCTGCTGAATTAATTTACCATTGTAATCATATCTATAGATATGCTGATGTCCGTCTCTATCAGATATCCAGAAAAACTCCTTGGAATTCTCCGGAAAAGTGAGCATATCTGAAACACCGGAATAAAAGTCATAAACATCTAGCCAGGTATCTGATTTTTCTTCCATTATCATTTTATTCTCACCTGTAACAACATTGCAGAATAACAATTTCATATCACTCTGCGCCCTGTTTAAAACAACTATCGCCAGCACATTTGGTTGACTAGTCCAGTAAATCCTGGGAATGTAATATTCTCCTGTCACTCCCGTGTTTATCCAAACATTCTTGCCGGAGTTAACATTGACTACACCAATTTTAATATTTGCATTTGGATCACCAACCTGCGGATAAGCATATTTTTCATAATCAGGATGGAGTCCTTCAAAATCCGTCATCTGGTAAATCGGCACAGGACTTTCATCAAATTGCCAGTAGGCAATGTATTTATCATCTTTTGACCATTTCCAAGCCTGGGCTTCTCCGAATTCTTCTTCATATACCCAATCGAAATGACCATTGAAAAGATTATCTTTTGCATCATTTGTTAATTGTTTTTCACTTTCAGTACTAAAATCATAAATGTACATATTTCCTTCTCTTTCATACCCGATCATTGAGCCATCCGGGGAAAGCTCGGCAGTCCTGGCATCTTTTGCGGCTAATTTCAGTTCTTTTTTCTCCAGTGAATAGACATAATAATCTGAATTTCCGGAACGCCTGTAAATTTTTCTGAAGTTAGTCTTGAATAAAAGATGCTTTGAGTTTTTTGCCCATTCAAATGACTGGTAGTCAAATTTTTTATCTGTCCCGGGATATTTTAGATCATCTGCATTGAATATTAAAACGTCTTCATCGTTTCCGGGATCATACGCTCTTATTTCGGTTGTGCGGGTTTTCATATCCCTTGAGATATATGAGTAACGGTTCCCGCCATCTATCCAGTTTACACTTGAAGGCCCTCTTTCACCCGATAATTGTCTGCCAGACATAAAGGCATCTCTTATATCAGAATACTCTGTTTTTTCTGTTTTTTCCTGTGGGAAAATGGTCGCAGAAAATGTAATCAGAAATATTAAAGCTAGTTGAGAAAATTGTTTGATGTGTTTCATTGTAGTACCTGTTTAGTGAAGATAATTTTTAACCCCTTCAAGCCGGAATTAATTTCAAAAAAAATTACTTAAAGGCCTGTTGTTGTAAAATTAGTTATCAAAGGCAGGATAATCAAGAAAAAATACACGAATTAAAAGCTTACAGCGATCAGTAAAATAGCGTCCAGCCGACTATCTGCTCAACGCTAATAATCTATACGCTATTTAATTTCACCTCCTGTTATTACGGCTGCTACGATTGTATTGCTTCTTAGGTTTTTGTGTTTTGGGAATTTCTATTCCCCGAGGAGGTGATTTGACCATTTCATTATCAGGGTGGGTATAATTTAATTTTTTACCAATAAATTTTTCAATGGATGGTAAATTAAATGAATCGTCTTCGCTGGCAAAGCTTATTGAAATTCCACTTGCTCCGGCTCTTCCAGTTCTGCCAATTCTATGGACGTAATCTTCCGGATCATCAGGTAAGGTATAATTGATAACGTGGCTCACACCTTCAATATGAATTCCCCTTCCGGCTACATCTGTGGCAACAAGTACTTTTATTTTCCCATCCTTAAATCCATTTAAAACCCGCAGACGTTTTCTCTGATCTACATCACCTGAAATTACAGCAGAATTTATTTCATTGCTTTTCAAAAGACTTCCAATCCTGGTTGCTTCATCCTTCCTGTTACAAAAAACCATAACCTTATCAAGCTTTTCATTAACAATAAGGTTATAAAGCAAGGGATATTTTTCATCATCTGTTACAATATAAACTTTCTGCTCAACAGATTTTGCTGACACCTGTTCGGGATCAATTGAAACCTGAGCAGGATCTTTTGTCCACTGGTGTGATAAATTTCTTACATCTGCAGTTAGTGTTGCACTAAAAAACATCGTTTGTCTTGAACTTTTATCCGGTGTCATTTTGACAATTTTTTTTACATCAGGAATAAATCCCATATCAAGCATCCTGTCAGCTTCATCAATTACCAGTATTTCGACCTTGTCTAATTTTATATCATCTTTGCTGCAAAAGTCTAACAGCCTGCCGGGAGTGGCAACAATAATATCCACAACCTGATTATTCAGCATTTGTCTCTGCTTTTGATAATCCATTCCTCCAAATACAGCAATAACTTTAAGATTTAAATACTTGCCGAGTAATTTAGCATCGCTGGTTATCTGCAACACAAGTTCCCGGGTTGGCGCTAAAATAAGTGCTCTTGGAATACCCACAGCATTATCTTTTGCTTCTTTTTGAAATTTTGAAAATATCGTTATAAGAAAGGCGGCTGTTTTGCCGGTCCCGGTTTGAGCCTGGCCAATCGCATCTTTTCCTTTCAAAGTATCTTTTAATAATTCTGCTTGAATTGGTGTAGAATACTTAAACCCAAGATCGCTGATAGCGTGCATTATCTTATTTGACAGGTCAAAATCGTGGAACCTGGTTTTGCCTTCTTCCGGCTGTACATCAAATTTGGAAAGGCTCCAGTCAGTTTGCTTAACTTCTCTGTCCACCGTTTTTTTGACAGGTTTTCTTGATTGATTTCTGACTTGAGTAGGAGCTTTATCTTTTGCAACAGTCCTTTTTTTTACAATATTTTTTTTAGAAGATCGTGATCCTTTTTCCGTATTTTTTGCAGATACGGTTTTATTACTTTTTGATCCGGGGGCATTTGCCATTAACTCAGCTTTTCTTTTTTCCCAAGATTTACCGAGATCGGATTTTTCAGACTTTTTATCATTTTTATTTTTGTCTTTGCTTCTGAATTTTTCGCTAATCTTTTTAAATATATTCATCACTAAATATCAACAACTCCGTAAAGTTAATACAACTAATTATAACAACGTTAAATATAATCAAAATGGATGAGGAAGGCTAAAGGAATGGAATTGTGAATGTTTAATTTTTAATGTTGGAGGATTGAGCAACAAACATTGAACATTGCTTGAATAATACTATTTTTACAGCTTAATTAAATGGATTTGTAGTTTGAATCTTACTTCGGAAACGCTGACTTATAAAAAAATTTTTCTCTTTTGGATACCTTTGGCTGCAACCTGGATTATGATGTCCGTTGAGGGTCCTTTCCTATCCGCGCTTGTGGCAAGATTAGCTAACCCTGAATACAATCTAGCTGCATATGGTGTAGCCTTCTCATTTGCACTTATAATTGAAGCGCCGGTAATATTAATGATGAGTGCATCAACTTCGCTGGTCAAGGGGAAGCATTCATTTTATAAGTTGAGAAATTTTACATATTCACTTAATACCATTGTAACTATTTTAATGCTGGTATTAATATTTCCCCCGATTTTTTACTTCATAGCGGAAACTTTAATTAATCTTCCCGTAAAGGTAGCAGAACTTACCCATCTCGCCGTTACAATTCTTATCCCCTGGCCCGGAGCAATTGGATACAGGAGATTTTACCAGGGAATTTTAATCAGGAATAACCTAACAAGACGCGTTGCTTACGGCACAATTGTCAGAATTTCTTCTATGTCAATTACAGCGCTGGTTTTATTTTTATTTTTTAATGTTGATGGAGTTGTAATAGCTTCGTCAGCACTTTCTGTTGCGGTAATTTGTGAAGCTGTAGCAAGCAAGATAATGGCATATAAAATCGTTACGAAGATTAAAGCCGGGGAAAATGAAAAGGATGAGAGTTCTGATCTTACTTATGAAAAAATATTTAAATTTTATTATCCATTAGCACTCACTTCTATTCTTACGCTCGGTGTACAACCAATGGTAACTTTTTTTATTGGGCAAAGCAGGATGGCACTTGAATCGCTGGCGGTTTTACCCGTTGTTGTCTTTTTTGTTTTTATTTTCAGAAGTTTTGGTATGTCTTTCCAGGAAGTTGGAATTGCCCTGCTTGGGAAAAATATGGAAGGATTTCAGTCTTTAAAAAAATTCGTAATAATTACTGGTTCAATAGCGATAATTATATTGGGATTTATTGCACTGACTCCCCTCTCCGGAATCTGGTTTCACTATGTGTCCGGATTATCACCTGAATTAACCAAACTAGCTCATCTCCCGCTAATAATACTCATACTAATCCCGGGAACATCGTTCCTGTTGAGTTTTCAGACTGCGGTTCTTGTCGAGGCAAAAAACACGAAGCCCATCTCATTTGCCACAGGCATAGAGTTTACTATGATAATTATTGTTCTTTTAGTTTCGATTAAATATTTTTCCGCGGTGGGTGTTATTGCTGCGGCGCTTGCGTTTATTATTGGAAGGCTTGCTTCAAACGGGTACCTTTTAAGGCCGATGGTGAAGGAGATAAAGAAGAATGGTGTGAGCTGAAGTGAAAAAGAATTTTTTATCTCCTAGCATAGAGCATGGAGCAAAGAGCATAGTCGTTTACATATATATTTTTCTTAATCCATTGCACAATACAAATTAAATTTTGCATTTTAATTTATTTCAATGATTTGCTGAAGTTTGTAATTCTTCTGCATAAAACATCCAATTGTTCCAAATAAACTTCTAAATTTTTCTGATCTAAAAGTTGTCTTCGATTTAGAATTATAAGAATATTGGCATTTTCAAAAGTTGACCTGCGAGCTATGTTCAGGAAATATTTAAATTCTTTCTTAGAAACTGAGCCAGAACCCTCGGCAATATTATTACTCATTGACATTGCTGATTCTCTCATTTGTTCTGCAAATCAAAATAATTTTCTTTTTTCAAGGTCATCAGCTAAATCATAAAGATTATTACCAATTTCAATAGACATTTCCCATATTTTTAAATCTTGAAATCTAAATTTTGCCATATTCTTTACTCTTATCTCTTTGCCCTATCCACTTTGCTCTCAGCACCAAGCACTTTGTCTACAAACCGTAATAGATAGAAGCAAAGAATTGATTTGTTCGTGTATCCATAAAACTTCCATTGCTCTGTTCTGATGATACCAGTGATGATTGAAATTGTCCTCTCACAAAAAGCTCGTGCATTATTTCATATTTGACATCAAATCCTAAGTATGTATAGTTTGTTCCAGGGCCAAAAAGAAACGGTGATATACAATTTTAGATGTTAACAAATGACAACATTTTACAGAACTAAAGAGTAAATAATGCGATTTTAGCCCATAAATGCATTTTGTTATTTTTTTTATATTAGAAAGCTTGACTATTGCTTTACTATTTGATTTCTTTTTAAGATTTTTTTATAAATTTCTTGACTATTTGTTTACTTTATTTAAACTTTTCAGCGTTTTTGAATTCAATTAAAGAACCAAAATTTAGATTTTTTTTACACTGATATGATCGATAAAGAAGTAAAAGCAGATTTTATTTTATACCGTGCCGAAGGTTTAACTTATGACGAAATAAGTAATTTGTTAAATGTATCCAGACCAACTCTTATTAAATGGAACAGAGAGTTTGAGGAAAATATATATTTAGCAAAAGTAAAAATTATGGAAGAGCTGGTAGGCGAAATTTTCGAAGTGAAAAGGGATTGGTTACTAAATCAATTTGAGTTATTGAAACAAGCTGCTAATGCGGACATAAGATTAAAGACTGCAGCCGAAAAAGTAAGGAAAAGATCCTTAAAAAGACTCGGCAAGTTATTCGGTATAAAAGTTAAGGGATTAACTTTAGTATTTGGAAGTAATTATGAAATAGATGAAGTTAAAATTGATTGTGAGCAGTAGCCAGGTGGGGGAAAGATCAGCTACCATAAGGCAGACTGGATCAGTCCTGTAGAGAGAATGGCAGGCAATAAAAATTGTTATTAGGAAAGCGTAATTCTGAATTCCTATTTATGGGATGAAGAATCTCCGTACCATTTAAAAAGATTCTTCGGTCACTTCGCTCCCTCAGAATGACGAGACGACAGTCGTTCTGAGGAACCTCAAAAGATAAATCAAGAATAACCGGGCTAGAGACCGTAAAAGACAGATGCCGAGAATTGATTTGTTCGTGTATCCAGAAAACTTCCATT
>DATFMR010000124.1:0-16527 GCA_035266865.1 Ignavibacteriaceae bacterium
TCCGGCTAAAACAGTTCCGGCTCCGATGTGACAATTATTTCCAACAATCGCTCTACCTCCAACAACAACATTCATGTCAATCATCGTCTTTTCACCAATTACTGCTCCAATGTTCAATACTGCTCCCATCATAATTACACAGCCGTCACCAATTTCAACAAGGTTACGGATCAATGCTCCCGGTTCTATTCGGGCATTATACTTTGTTAAATCTGCAAGAGGTATAGCGGAATTGCGCATTTCTACTTCTGTGCGGTATTTTGTGATATGTGATTTATTCTCATCATAAAACGGTGTAAACTCTTTTATTTCACAAAATAGGATCCCTGACTTATCATTTCCATAGTATTCTAAATCACTAAAATCAATATTATCTAACTTACCTTGTAAATATATTTTAGCGGGTGTTTTCTTAACTGAATTAGATATATAATTTATAATTTCATATGAATCCATAGAATATCCATTTTTTATTAATTTGGGAATATGACCTCAGTAAAAGAATAAAAACCGTTCTTTTTATCGGACAAAAATTGAGCAGATTTCAAAATACCTTCTGCAAAAGTTCTTCTTGATGTGGCACTATGAGAAATAGTTAAAACTTCACCGAGACTGGCAAAACTAATAGCGTGCTCCCCAAATACATTACCAAGGCGAAGTGAAGAAATATTAACATCTTTGTCCTTAAATACATTCTGAATCATTTTAGCTGTGCCTGACGGCTTATCCTTTTTAAATCTATGATGTGTTTCAGAAATTTCAACATCCCAGTCCCCTGCTTTTTCATTTGCCACCTGAATTAATTTTAGCAGGATCTGGATACCTATTGAATAATTATAGCTTTGAACAACCGGAATTTTTTCTGATAATTTCTTCAATTCACTGAAATTATCATCTGTAAGACCTGTAGTGGCTATAATTAGCGGGACATTAAATTCGTTTACATAATTAATCGTTTTAGGGAATACCTCTGGTAGAGAACAATCAATTATTATTTCCGGTTTCTCAATCCTGTTTTCACCTTCAACATCATAGCTGAAAACTAATTGATAACCTGCTTCATTAAAAACATTGATTACTTCCCCGCCAAGCCTTCCGCTGGAACCAATTATTCCATATTTTATTTTATTACTCATTCAACATCTAATTTAATTTTGTAAATCTTTCATAAACTTCATCGAGATTTGATTCAGTTTTTTTATTGACAGGAGCTAAAGGCAATCTGAATACATTTTCACATAATCCCATTTTATTCATTATATATTTTAACGGTCCCGGACTAGTTTCAATGAACAACGCATTCATCATTTCCAGGTACATATTATTATATCTCTGAGCTTCCGTAATATTACCTGAAAAGAAAGCATCAGTTATCATTTTCATTTGAGCAGGAAATGCATTTGTAAAAACTGAAATAACTCCGTCGCCTCCAACAGCCAAAATAGATAAAGTCTGATCATCATTACCTGATAATACTCTCAATGTTTCCGGTTTAATTGAACATAAATGTGTTATTTGAGAAATGCTTCCACTTGCTTCTTTTATTGCAACAACATTTTTGCAGTTTTCGTGAATTTTTACAGCTGTTTCAGGCAACAGGTTCATACCGGTTCGTGAAGGAACATTGTAAAGCATAATCTGGGTTGAAGTCCTTTCAGATAAATATTTGTAATGTTCTACAAGGCTAGCCTGTGTACCTTTATTATAATAAGGATTTGCAATCAAAAGTCCGTCAGGCTTAAATGAATCGGCAGTCTTATTCAGCTCAGCAACTTTTTTAGTATTATTACCACCTGTGCCTATGATTATTTTGCATTTACCGTTAGCTTCCGTCATTACAGTCTCTATAACTTTTGAGCGCTCATCTGGCTCAATAACCGGTGCTTCTCCTGTTGTACCAAGAATAATAATTGCGTCGATATCGTTATCAACCTGGTGTTTTGTAACTTTTTTCAGAGCAGCATAATCTACATTCTGATCTTTATCAAACGGCGTAATAATAGCCGTTCCCGCGCCTTTAAACATTTTTGTCCTTTCAGATATTTATTCAAGAAGTGCTACTAAAATATGAAAAAAAATATTCTTTTCACGTTTTATTAAGCAAAATCATTTAATAATTATTTTACCGCTTTCAGCTATTGATTTGATAAAATTTTACTTAATAGTATATTTGTATTTCAAATTTGCCCTATAGCTCAATCCGCCTTCGCCCTTCAAGCTTCGTCGGACAGGTTGGATAGAGCTGAGGTATTCTGATTTATTTATTGTAATTATATTGTTTAATGCACCTATAGCTCAATTGGATAGAGCATCTGACTACGGATCAGAAGGTTTGGGGTTCGAATCCCTATAGGTGCACTTATTACCACCTTCTATTTCCCTTTATTCAGCAATTGCATCTGACGGAGTTTATCCCGCCTTGCGGGAGATCAGAAGGTTGAGGGTTCTGCCATAGGCATTCCTTCGGAAGAATCCCTACAGGTGCACTGGTTTTTTCCTCTCTTTAATTATCGCCACAAATAAGTTTTATCTATTAAATTTAGATACTAAATTGTATTGTGTTTTAAATGGAATTTAGCGGTAAATAAATCCGCAATCCAACATACATAATCCGAGATAATTTTATCTGCGCCCGTAGCTCAACTGGATAGAGCATCAGACTTCGGATCTGAGGGTTGAGGGTTCGAATCCTTCCGGGCGTGCTAATTGCTTAAAACCTTCAAGGTCGCTTATTTTAGATCTTGAAGGTTGCATTTCTGTACAACCTTCGAGGTTTTTAAAGCAACCTCGAAGGTTTAATCAAATAGATTATGATTTTCTCAGAAGATAATTACAAATTTATGTTTTCAGCTTTGCAGGAAGCTGAGATTGCATCAGAAAATGATGAAGTCCCTGTTGGTGCTGTCATCGTTTATGAAAATAAAATTATTGGTCGCGGCCACAACCAGGTTGAAAGGTTAAAGGATCCAACTGCCCATGCTGAAATGATTGCAATAACTGCAGCCTCCAATCACCTCGGCAACTGGAGACTCAACAATTGTGATATTTACGTAACCCTTGAACCCTGTATTATGTGTACCGGGGCTCTCCTTTCAGCAAGAATAAATTCAATCTATTTTTCTTCATTCGATACAAAGTTTGGTGCGTGCGGGTCAATTTATAATCTTGCTCAAGAAGGAAAATATAATCACAAAATCAATTTGTATTCAGGGATATATTCCACAGAAAGTGAAAATCTTTTAAAAAGTTTTTTCCTGAAGAAAAGAAATATTAATCAGAATTAGTTTTTCGATTGTAAGTAAGATCGTATCCAACAGTCCATGTTTTACCCTGATCTGTTGATCTTTCATCAAACTGTCTTACTTTATCCGGACCAAGATTAAAAAATGTCAGCCTTTCCAAATATGGATTTTTTTCATCTTTTACATGATCGTAACTATAATAAACCATATTACCATCTATAAGATTTCCTTCAAAAGTAGTTTTCTGAGCATTCTGGTTTATCCAGAACTGATGCCATTTATTATCAGTAGTATCAAAATAATTAAAGCTTTTGCCAACAAAACCTCCTGCTCCAGTCCAATTTTCAACTATTGTACAACCGTTATTCATTAAATCAATTTCACTATCACCGGCATGATTTCCTGCTGGATTTACAACATCCCATTTACCAACCCAAAAATTAAACTGGCTATATTCTTCTCTTGCCAGGCAGGGATTACCATTAATTTTTGCTTTTTCTAATAATTTTTTAAATCTATCTTCTTTATTAATGCTTGCAAAATCATTGTCTTTTTCCAGAGTTTTATATTGTCCAAATCCTTTTGTAATTGCTTCTTCCAGCCACTTATAAGCATTTTCTTTATCACCTAAAAGAGCATAAACTCCTGCAAGATTATAAGAAACAGTAGGTCCTTTTAGTCCTTCCATCGCCATTTTATAGGCATTTATCGCTTCATCATAATTTTTAAGTGAGTATTCAGCTGTTCCGATGTAATACCAGGCAAGACTATTTTTTGAGTTGTTTTTTAATTCCACTTTGAAAGCGGAAATTGCCTCTTCGTATTTCTTCTCCTTTAATAATTTATTAGCTGTCTGCATTTGCTGGGATTGCTGTTGTGCAAAAATGGAAGCAAAAGAAAAAATCACAACAATAATGCAAAGTTTTCTCAAATTGAGCATAAAGATATCTCCTTTAATTATTTTTTTAACTAATGATTAAGTCAAAATAATTAGTATGCTGACTAAATATTACATATTTTTTACTGGTAAGTGATAAATGGAGATATAGTTATTTCAATGGATTTTATATACTAATATCACTCAGTGTACGCCTTTATCATGCAACCACCTGGCTATAAAGTCATTACAATCATCTCTATAAAGAGCGTGTCCGTTTAGCTGAAAAAATAAAACAGAATAATTCTTCTTTAACGGATCCAAATTATCGTGAATCAAATCAATACTTTTCCTTATATCAATTTGAGTATCGTTTCCGCCAAAAATAAATAACACTGGGACGTTTACATTCTTCCAGTAATTCATTGGGTCCACATCACTAACAAGTTTTAACCAGTCCCAAACCCATAATTCTTTTTCCTGAGGAAATCCTTTAAAAGATTCTAACTTTCCAAGGTCAGTTTGTAAAACAGATTTTAATGCAGATATATATTCATCCCATTTTGTCCGATCATTTACATATTTATAAGATAAATCGATAATATTTTTTAATGTTTTGTTTTGTTCGGCGGTTAGCTTTTCTCGTTCGCCCATTTTCATAACTTCGTCTGTAATCTGTGCTTTTAAGGGAATAACTGAACCTGAAACATCAATTACCATTTGTACTTTATAGCATTCTGCTGCTGCAATCGGAATTACGTCACCTCCCTGGCTGAAGCCTATAACTGCAATTTTATTTGTATCAACTTCTGGTTGACTTCTCAGGAAATCTACACCGGCAATTGCATCTTCCGCTAAATCACTTAGTGAAGCGGTTTTCCAATCACCCCCTGATTTGCCGCTTCCCCTTTTATCCGGGTGAAGTACAATTATTCCTCTTTTTGAAAGCGCATCTGTGTATGCTGCTGTCCAGGGATTATTTCGTGCACTGGTTCCTGAGCCGTGTACAATTACAACCGCTGGCAATTTCTCATTTGATTCAGGATAAACAAAATTTGCAGCAAGCTTAATGCTCTTGTTTTGGTATGTCACTTCCTTTGAAGTTATATTTCTTGATTGGGGGAATAAGTATCCGCAAATTAATAGAATTATTATTAAACTAATTTTTTTCATTTTAATACCTGAATAATTTTTAAAAAAAAAGATTGGGAAACTATAGATTTATAATTCTGAAGATTATAAGCTTAAACTGAATATCTGCTACTTAATTGACTCTACCCAGCCATCGAGCAGGTTAACTATTCTATTTCCATATTCTGCATTCTTTTCAGAGTGTGTAACCTGAACGATTGTGGTTCCGGCATCATTCAATACTTTAAAAAGGCCCATTATTTCTTCACCCTGTTTTGAATTCAGGTTACCAGTTGGCTCGTCAGCTAAAATCAATTTTGGATTAGAAATTACAGCGCGGGCAATAGCAACTAATTGCTGTTGACCACCGGAAAGTTGATTAGGAAATAAATCTTTCTTTGCAACAATCTGGAACCTGTCGAGAATATCGCTGACCATTCCTTTTCTTTCAGAAGATTTAATTTTTTTATAAAGAAGCGGAGTTTCAATGTTTTCGTAAACAGTTAATTCATCAATTAAATGGTAACTCTGGAAAACAAAACCAAGATGCATTTTATGGAATTCTGCCCTTTTCTTTTCAGATAAGCTGGTAACGTTATTATCATAAAATAAATATTCACCATCAGATGGAGTATCCAGCATTCCGATTATATTTAAGAGAGTCGATTTGCCGGCACCCGACGGACCCATAATTGTAAGAAATTCCCCTTCCTTAATATCAATCGAAACATTTCTTAAGACATAAGTTTTTACAAATCCTGTCGAATAATATTTTTCAATATTTTTAAGCTTGATCATAAATAATTCCGCATTTTGTATTTCTTTAATTACAATATATTATTTTTTATCTCTTAATCTGAATAAAGCCTGCACAAAATCTGAGTCCTTCCCCGGATCAAATATCTGGATTACTTCCCAGTTCTTGTCGTAACTTTCAATCGCTTCTTTCAGTTTCTGAATTCGCAAAGTATAAGGATCAAAATTATGATCTGCTAATTCTTCTTCGGTCAGGCTCCAGTCGAAAGATTCTACTCGAAAGTTATATTTGCTGCTTTCTCCTGCTACATTAACAATTACCTCAACCGGTTTGTCGTTTTCAACGTCTTTTAATGGTATACAAATATCTCTCATAGTAGACTCCTAACTAATTGTAATTCAAATAATTAGCTTGTTTCACCTATCCTAATAATACCCTAAATTATGTCAAAATTAAACTTAAATATGATGAGCGGTTATTCATACCTCAAAGTCTTAACAGGGTTTGTATTTGCAGCCTTAATGCTCTGGAAGCTGATTGTTAAAACAGATATAAAAAGTGCAATAAAAGCAGCCAGGATATAAATCCAGATTCCCATTTCTGTTTTATAAGCAAAATCATCCAGCCATTTTGATATTGCATAATATGCAACCGGGAATGCAATCAGGTTTGAAATCAATACCCATTTTGAAAAATCTTTTGAAAGTAAAAATGAAATACTGAACATATCTGCGCCTAAAACTTTTCTTATTCCTATCTCTTTCATTCTTACCTCAATAGCAAATGATGCAAGACCAAAAAGTCCCATTGATGCAACTATTACAGAAAGAATTGTAAAAATCAGGAATAATGTTCCATCTTTTTCGTCCGACTGGTACATGCTGCTGTATTGCTCGTTTAATGTTTCATAACTGAAGCTTTTATCCGGTATTACTTTCTTGAAACTTTCTTGAAGTGAAGGTATTATTTGTTTGCTGTATTTTGGATCAATTTTAACTGCGATGTTATAATATCTGTCCGGATTTATGTAAAGAAATAAAGGTTCAATCAGGATATGAAATGATGATAAATGAAAATCTTTTACTACGCCAATAATTTTTACCAGCCTTTGTATTCCGTTTCCTCCCGGGATATACACTTCAGTACCGACAGGATTTTTAAGACCTAATTTCTCAACCGCAGTTTTATTTATTATAATAGAGTTTTCAGCGTCTGTTCTATATTCTTTTGAAAAATTTCTACCTGCCGCTAAATCAATTCCAAGTGTTTGAATAAAGTCATAATCAACTCCTGATGCCCGCATAGTTTGTCCTTCATCCTTCGGTTGTCCTTTTAATCTGAATGTTTGGCTCTCTTTATTGTTTGCGCCCGGAAGTGAGTATACTCCTGAAACATTTTTAACTCCGGGAATTGACATAAATTCATTTTTTAATACAGTGTATTTATCTGCTGCACCTTCTGTCGATGCAGGGTAGCTAACTACAAGGATATCCTTTTTATCAAATCCAGGATCGCTGTTAAGCATAAACTGTAGTTGTTTATAAATTGCAGCAGTACCAATTAATAAAAATATTGAAATTGAAAATTGTAAAACGACGAGTGCCTTCCTGAGATTTACACCGGAAGAACCGGGCGTTTTTATCCCTTTAAGAGAATCAACAGGTTTATATTTTGATAAAAACAGCGCAGGATAAATCCCTGCAACAAGACTTACGAAAATGATTATCCCGGCAAGTATCATAAAAAAGTTAGTATCGAAATAATTTATTCCACTGATATTTATATCAAAATATTTAAATAGAACCGGATTTAAGAATTCAAAAAATATAAGGCTAATCAGTACAGAGATAAGGGTTATTATTACAGATTCACCCCAGAATTGTTTAAAAAGTCCGGGTCTGCTTGCGCCAAGAACTTTCCTCAATCCAACTTCTTTTGATCTTCTGAGAGATCTCGCTGTTGAAAGATTTATAAAATTAAGGCAGGCAATTATCAATAATAATAAAGCTATAGATGAGAATATATAAATGGATTTAATATTTCCGGTAGGACCTAATTCACCCATCATATCGGATTTTAAATAAATATCCCTCAAAGGCAAAGTGTAAAAGTTGAGCATTTTTGCAAAATTATCATTTGTATGTTTTACTAAAACGGTATTTAGTTTTTTAATAAGTTCATCCTGAGATATATTATCTTTCAGATAAAGGTATGTGTAATCTTCTCCCCAGCTCATCCACGGGCTGTTAATATTAAATATCTGTATTGCTTTTGAATATGGAGCAATAAAATCACATTTCAGGTATGTATTAGCAGGTACATTTTGGATAACACCTGTAACCTTAAAATTATATTTATCTGCAAAAATAATTGTCTTTCCTATTGCATCCTGATCTCCAAAATATTTATGAGCAATTTCACTGGAAATGACAATAGAATTAGGATCAACTAAGACATTATTTACTTCTCCCTCGATAAATGGAAATGTAAAAACTTTAAAGATGTTTGAATCGGCAAAGAAAAAATTACTTTCAGTAAATTTCCTGTCCCCTACTTTTATTGAAGCGTTAGAGGCTTTTCTGAATCTTACCGAAGCTTTTACTTCAGGAATTTCTTCCACTGCTGCCGGTCCAATTCCCGGCATTGCTCCTGCCAGTTTCATTGTATTTGTTCCATTACCAAATCCTGCTGAAACCCTGACAATATTATCAGCATTTTTATGCATCGATTCGTAACTCAACTGGTTTGCAATGTAAACCATAATTAGCAAGCTGCCTGCAATTCCAATCGATAGTCCGGTGATATTGATAAATGAATAGAGTTTGTTTTTAGATAGGTTCCTGAAAGCTATTTTTATATAATTTTTTAACATTTAATTCCCCAAGATGTTATTCATATTTCAAAACTTTTACAGGATTGCTGTTAGCTGCTTTAATCGACTGAAAACTTACAGTAAACAGTGCAATTAATAAAACAATTCCTGCAGATAATAAAAATACCCAGATATTAAGATTTACGCGATATGCAAAGTTTTCGAGCCAGTTTGAAATTACCAAGTATGCAACAGGCCAGGCAATTATATTAGAAATTAATATCAACAAAGTGAATTCTTTAATTATTAATTTTATTATTTGTGATGAAGATGCACCCAGCACTTTCCTTATCCCGATTTCTTTTGATCTCATTTCTGTTGCATATGATACCAGACCCAGTAATCCAAGACAAGCAATGAAAATTGCAAGAAATGAAAATGTTGTAACAATTTCGCTTAGTCTTTGTTCAGTGTTATATAATTTTGCAAAATCCTGGTCAAGGAATGAATACTCAAACGGCCATTCAGGTAAAATCCTTTTCCACATTGTCTTTAAATTTGCAAGAGTTGATTTTATATCAGATGATTTAATTCTTACAGCAAAGGAAGAAAATGCCTGCTGATAATACTGAATTACAACCGGCTCAATTTTATTGTGGATTGAGGCAATGTTAAAATCTTTTACAACGCCGATTATTATTCCATGTTTTACTGAATCAGTTCCCCAAACAGACCAGTTGAGATCTTTGCCTATAGCATCCTCACTACTGCCAAATCCCAGAAAATTAACAGCAGATTCATTTATAACATAAGCATTTGTTTCATCGGTTTTAAAATCTTTTGAAAAATCTCTGCCTGCAACAATATTCATCCCGAGAGTTTTAATATAATCCTGGTCGGCAACAATTACTCTTATGCCTTTAGAATCTTCTGTTCCACTGACCTGAATTCCATCCATTGCGATTATGTGTCCAGGTAAACCATAACAAGCGGTGGCAGAGATAACATTTTTGTCTTTGAGAATTTGTGCTTTAACGGATTCATAATTATTACGAACATTGCCGTTATGAATAGGCAAAACAACTACCTGCTCTTTATCAAATCCAAGTGATTTATTCAAAGCAAAATTTAATTGATTAGAAACGATTATTGTTCCAACTAAAAGGAATATGGAAACTGAAAATTGAACTACAACAAGAATTTTACGCAGGAGTGTGAAAGAACTCTTGCCTGATTTACTTTCACCTTTAATTATTTTCAAAGGATTAAAAGCGGATAAATATAAAGCAGGATAACTACCGGAGATAATTCCAACCAGTAATGAAAAACCGATGAGATAGAAAAATAATCCATTGCTAAGCTGACTGGTTAGGCTGAATGTCTTCCCTGCTATTGCATTAAAATATGGGAGAACTAATTCGGCAATTCCTACTGCAAGTAACATTGCTATTGATGTCATAATAATAGATTCACCAAAGAACTGCATAATTATCTTTGATCTTCTGGCGCCAATTATTTTACGGATACCTATTTCACGTGAACGAATTGATGATCGTGATGTAGTCAGGTTCATAAAATTGATGCAGGCAAGGAGCAAAATAAATATGGCAATAATTGAAAATATAGTCACATAAGTAATATCTCCCCTCTCTGAAAAATCGAATTTAAGATCAGAAGAATGTAAATGTATGCTTTTTAATGGTTGTAGTTTAGTATTAAACCAAAAGCCTGATTTTCTGGTAACCGGGTCTGCATTCTTTTTAATAAAATCCGGTAATTTATTTTCGAGTGTTGATATATTGTAATTTGCTGGAACTTGAATATATGTGTAGAATTGTTGCCAGACCCAGTTTTTCATCCTTGCTTCTGTAACACCAAATGCCCTTATTGAAGAAAAAGAACCGAGCATGTCAATCTTCAAATGAAAATTGCCGGGAATGTCTGCAAGAATTCCCGTTACTTTATATTCATTTGAGTTATTAATCTTTAAAGTTTTTCCTAACGGATTTTCATTGCCAAAAAATCTCTCTGCAGTTTCTTTTGAAAGTATTATTGAATAGGGATCAACCAAGGCAGTAGCCGTGTTTCCTTTTAATAATTTCAACTGGAAAAAATCAAAAATATTTGGCTCTGCTAACCAAAAATGCTCATCATAAAATTGATTTTCATCAATATTAATTAGTTGTTTGTTCCAGCTCATATAAAACAAGCGAAGTGTTTCCTGTATGTCAGAAAAGTTTTGTTTTAAAGAAGCTGCCATAATCGGTGGAGTTAATGCAATCTTGCTAAAAGAATCATCAGAAATTCTTTCATCGTAAACCCTGTAAACCTGGTCAGCATTTTTATTGTAATTTTCATAAGATAATTCATCTCTTACGTACATAAATATCAGCAGGCAGCAACAAAGACCGATTGACAATCCTGCAATATTTATAAATGAATATATCCTGTGCTTTATAATGTTTCTGAAGGCTATTTTTAAGTAGTTTTTTAGCATGGTTCCAAAACAGTTTAGTCAAAAAATCTAATTATCTATCTGCAAATACACAATTTTTGTGCCTTAGCAAAAAAATAAAAGGACTATTTAGTGAGCAATTTGAAAGGAAAATTTAAGGGGAAATTTAAAAACTGAAGGAAAACGTACGAAAACAAACAATTATGTCCGTTATCGTACGCCTTTAATAATTTGCAATTTAGCAATATTACTCATTTCTCAAAGAATTAATAGGATTTTCAAAAGATGCTTTAATTGCCTGAAAACTTATAGTGAGGAAGGCAATAAATATGGTTAATATTCCTGCAAGCAAAAACATCGAAACACTTATACTTGTCCGGTATGCAAATCCATTTAGCCATTTATTTAAGATGTACCAGGCAATTGGCATACCTATTACTTGCGCTGAAATAATGAGCCAGAAAAATTCTTTAGAAAGCAATTTATAAATTGAACCTGAAGATGCTCCTAGCAATCTCCTGATTCCAATCTCTTTTGTTTTCTGCAAAGTAATTAAAATAGTAAGTCCAAATAATCCTAAACAGGTAATTAGAATAGACAAAACTGATGAGTAACTGATAATTGTAGTAAGCTGTTGTTCAGATTTATATTGCTTGTCTATATTATCATTCAAAAAAGAACTTTCATATTGTAAATTCGGAACTAATTTTTTCCAGGTATTCCTAATATCATCCAGCGTAGCTTTAGTATTAATTGATTTTATTTTCACCATAATTCTAGGCTCGAAGTTGGGATCAATATCATTTGCTGCTCTAAATATTGTATGATAATTTAATGTGATCAATGCGGGTTTTATTTGAGAATGAAGTGATTCGAAATTAAAATCTTTTACAATTCCGATTATCTTATTTTTATCAAATCTTCCGGGCATTTTAGCGGTTGTTAAATCATTAATCTTAAACTCTTTAGCAAAAGCTTCATTTACAATCACTGCCTGGTCTTTATCAGTTGAAAATTCTTTTGAAAAATCTCTTCCTTTTAAAAGTTTTATCCCTGTAGTTTTCAAATAGTTATAATCAACTGTGTTCATGTAAAACCGACCGTACGAACCACCAGGCATTTCAAATCCAATTGTAGACCATTTTTCTCCAAGTGGTGTTGAAGCAGCTGATACATCAATTACATTTTGATTTTTACTTAGCTCATTTTTGAAAAGATTTGCAATGTTTAATGTTTCATCAACATTCAGGTTAGTAGGAATAACTACAACGTTTTCTTTATTGTATCCGAGATTTTTATTTTTTACGAATTCGAGTTGATTAAAAACAATTATAGTTCCGGTAATCAGAATAACTGAAAGAGTAAATTGTCCGCCGACAAGTATCCTTCTTAAAATAGATTTGTTACCTAACTTAAATTTACCCATTAAAACCTGTACGGGGTTAAAAGAAGATAACACTAGAGATGGATAAATTCCTGCGCTCAAACCAGTTAAAACAATAACGGAAAGTAATATCAAAAGAGTTAAAGGGTCGTATCTAAAATCTAAATTCTTACCGGCAAGACTGTTAAAAAATGGCAGAAATATTTCAGCAAATAATATTCCCATAACTGCTGATAAAAAAACGAGCATTAACGATTCGCCCCAGTATTGTCCTATTAATTGTCTCCGGGTTGCGCCTACTACCTTCCTGATTCCAACTTCCGCTGATCTTGAAACTGATTTACCTATTGAAAGTGTTACAAAATTGATTATTGCAATTATCAGTATGAAAATACCGATTATTGATAATGCATAAGAATAGATAGGATTGCTGATTGGTTCCAGTCCAACCGGGAAAGATGTATCTAAATGAATATCTTTAATCGGTTGAAATAAAATATTATATGTTCCTTCATTATAATCACTCCCTTCCATCGATTTTACGAGAGAAGACATTTTCTCATCCATTTGTTTTGCTGTAGTACCATGTTGGCAGAACACATAAGTTTCACAAATTATTACTGTTAAGCTATTCATTGCCCTTTTATTAACAATATTATCTAAATATTGAAACGGAATTACAATATTAAACTGTATACTTGAATTCGCCGGCACATTCTTTGCAATTCCGCTAACAATAAAATCTTCAGATTTGTTGTCAATCTTTATTGTGATCCTTTTTCCTATAGGATTACTATCCCCGAAGAATTTTTCGGCATAGGAATCTGTAATGACAACTGAATTTAGACTTTTTAGCACCTCTGCAGGTCTGCCAGTACTCAATGGAAAATTAAATAGTTGAAAAAAGTTAGTATCTGCAAAACTGCAGTCTTCGGCAAATGTTTTAGAACCAATTTTTACAATTCCGGGAAATTTTGATACCCTTACGTAATTTTCAACTTCAGGATAATAGCTCTTTAATTCCGGTCCAAAACGAGCAGGTGTAATTGAATTAAAATGCTGTTCATCTTTGGCGTAATTTTCAAATAAGGACAGCCTGAAAATATTATCAGAATTGTTATGGAATGAATCATAACTAACTTCATTCTTTACAAAGAGTATAATTAGGATGCAGCAAGCCAATCCTATTGACAGCCCGAAAATATTAATAAATGAATAAACTTTATTCCTATTAAGATTTCGGAATGCAATTTTTAAATAATTGAATATCATTACTTTTCCTTATTCATATTTTAGTGACTCTACCGGATTTTTTAACGAAGCTTTAATCGAATGATAACTTGTAGTAATAAATGTTATAAAAATTGTAATAAACATTGTAAACAAAAAAGTGCTTAAAGCAATGCCTGGATTATATGCAAAGTTGTTTAGCCACTTCCCCATTAAATAATAACCAAGCGGCAGAGCAATTATGTTTGCTATAACTACAAGCCAAAGAAATTCTTTACTTAAAAGTGTTATTATTCCGGGCACATCAGCACCAAGTACTTTCCTGATTCCTATTTCTTTTGTCTTTTCTTCTGCTGAAAAAGCAGCTAATCCAAACAGTCCCAGGCATGCTATAAAAATTGCAAATCCTGAAGCGTATTCTACTATAATAGACTCTCTTTGGTCCTTTTCATAAAAATCCCTCATCCTTTCATCAAGAAAGTTATATTCGAAAGGAGTAACATTATCAAACTTTTGCTGAACGTCTGAAAAATATTTTATTGTTCCAGCTATATCTTTGCTGCTTATCCTGGCGGTAAAATAATCAATATTTGTAAACTGGTTATCACGAAACCCCAGGATCATAGGAGAAATTTTCTCATGCAATGATTGGAAATTGAAATCTTTTACAACACCAATAACATTGTATTGTCCGGTAGATTTATTTCCGGATAGATTTATGGCCTTTCCAACCGGATCTGAAAGCTCGAGTACTTTAGCAGCAGCTTCATTCACAATTATATTGGCTGAATCAGGCTGCCCGGTGAAATTTCTTCCGGCCAAAAGGTTCATTTGAAAAGTATTTAAGAAATCCTTATCAATTCCAAGATAATACATCTCAGTTGCATCATTTGTGGTTTTCCCGTTTTTAAAGGCATTAACCGCTGTAATATTTTTCCAGTCTCCCGGCAGCCTTGATGAAACCGAAATACTTTTAACATTTGGATTTTTCATAATTTCATTTTTAATTGCCTGGAAATTATATCTGGTTCCGCCGCTATTTATATCAACAACTAGTAGATGATCCTTATTAAATCCAATGTCTTTTTCATTTATATATTGCAATTGTTTATAAATAGTTATTGTTCCAAAAATTAAAATGATTGAAACGGCAAACTGAATGACAACCAGCACTTTACCAATTTTCTTTAAAGCACTATCAGGCTGTATTTTACTCTTTAAGATAAATATTGTTTTTAATTTTGAAATGAAAAATGCTGGTAAACTGCCGGATAATAATCCAAGAAGCAAAGCCAGGAATATGATTGATGCAAGAATTGTTAAATTAAAATTCTCCGTAAATGAAATGTTTTTACCGGTGAAACTATTAAAATAAGGCAACACCAATTCAACTACAATCAACGCTATAAATAATGATATTGTAGTTAGTAAAACAGCTTCGGTTAAAAACTGACTAATCAATTGACCCCGTTTTGCTCCAACAACTTTCCTGATTCCAATTTCTTTTGATCTTTTCATTGAACGGGCCGCTGCAAGATTTGTATAATTTATGCCTGCAACAATAATTATGAGAAGCCCGATAATTCCGAGTATATAAACTGTTGATTTATTCCTAGCACCGTAGTTAAGATCAAACTCTATATTCTGCGAGCCGTAATGAATATTGCTCAAAGGCTGAACCGATATATGATCGGTTACACCGAAGGCTTTTCCCTTGTGCACACTTTCAAACGCGGTTAATTTTTTATCAAATCCGGCCATATCCTTTTTATCTTTAAATAACAGATAAGTCCTCACAAGCGACAAATCAAAATTTTGCAGGGCTTTTGAAAATCCGCTGAAATGTTCCAGGGACTTAAAGGATATTAACATGCTAAACTGAAGATGTGAATTCATTGGCGGGTCCTGAATCAGCCCGGTAACCTTAAAGTCTCCCCACGATCTGTCAGTTTTGATAATTTTTCCAATTGGGTTTTCATCTCCGAATAATTTCCGGGCGGTAGTTTCAGTAAGCACCATTTCATTTGGTTCGGTTAAAAGTGACCGTTTATCACCTCTCAAAACCTTAAAGTCAAATATTTTTAAAAATGAAGGCCTGGTAACAAGATATCCTGATTCATAATATTTATTATTTTCATATTGAACGGTAAACCTGCCGAATGAATTTCTATCAAGGATCGGTGTAGAATTTTCAACTTCGGGATATTCTGCTGCAAGGCTCTCACCAAGACTTGCTCCAGACAATGAAAAATTCCTGACAGAATTATCTTTCCCCTTACTCTGAGTGATTATCCTGCCTATTCTTTCATAATTATGATTAAATTTATCATAGTTTAATTCATCACTGGCAAAGAGGATTATTAAAATAGCTGAAGCAATCCCAATCGACAGTCCGAGTATATTGATAGAAGAATAAACTTTTTGTTTACCCAGGTTTCTAATGGCGATTTTCAGGTAGTTTTTTAGCATAATTATCCCAATTAATTTTTTCTCTTATCTGATTCAGAGATTATAAAATCTTGTAAGAAACAGAACCACAACTAGCAGAATAAATCCTGCATTTCTTTGCATAATACAATATTTGTGCCTTGAGAGTTGTACGGGAAATAGTCGTAAATAATAGAATTTAGTAGCAATTA
>DATFMR010000125.1:0-11943 GCA_035266865.1 Ignavibacteriaceae bacterium
TCTTGAAGATAATTCACTTAAAGGATATAATGTATTCCCGGTTCCAATTTCATCTTTAACTAAAAAGGCACTCGAAGAAACTTCTTTATCAGCAAAAGATATTGAGAGATCAAAAAACTTTTTTGCACTTGGTCTTATGTACTGGTTATATAACCGAACTATGGATCAAACATCGGATTGGTTAAAAAAGAAATTTAAAAACAAACCTGAATATGCAGACGCAAATGAAAAAGCGATGATAGCTGGCTACAATTACGGTGAAATGACTGAATTGTTTACAACAAGGTTTAATATTAAAGCTGCTTCTTTGCCAAAAGGTACTTATAGAAGTATATCAGGTAATGAAGCTACTGCACTTGGAATGCTTGCAGCTTCTGTTAAAAGCGGGTTACCACTATTTCTTGGTTCTTATCCAATTACACCGGCAACTGAAATTTTACAGTATTTAAGTACTTATAAAAATTTTGGTGTTAAAACATTACAGGCAGAAGATGAAATTGCTGGAATTACTTCAGCGATTGGTGCTGCTTATGCCGGAAACTTAGCAGTAACTACAACAAGTGGTCCCGGGCTTGCTCTAAAAACAGAGGCTCTTGGGCTGGCAATTATGACTGAGCTCCCACTCGTGATTATTAATGTTCAGCGTGGAGGTCCAAGTACAGGTTTGCCAACTAAAACTGAACAGGCAGATCTGTTGCAGGCTGTTTACGGTAGAAACGGAGAAGCTCCTTTGTGTGTTCTAGCAGCAGCTACTCCAAGTGACTGTTTTAATATGGCAGTTGAAGCAAGCAGAATTGCTGTTAAATATATGACCCCGGTTATTTTATTAACTGACGGATATATTGCAAATGGTTCTGAACCGTGGAAAATTCCTCATGCAAATGAAATTCCGGAAATTCCTGTAAGCTTTACAACTGATAAAGATGGATTTGCTCCTTATAAAAGAGATGAAAATCTTTCACGTCCCTGGGTTAAACCGGGAACTCCAAATCTTGAACACAGGATAGGCGGATTAGAAAAAGCTAATATTTCAGGAGATGTAAGTTATGATCCTGATAACCACGATTTGATGATTCACTTAAGAGATGATAAAATAAAGAATATCGCAAAAGAAATTCCTGACCTAAAGGTTGACGGCGATCAGTCAGGTGAATTACTGGTGCTTGGCTGGGGAGGAACTTACGGAGCAATTACAGAAGCTGTGATAAAAGCCAGGAGAGATGGATATAAAGTATCACAGGCTCATTTAAAATATTTGAATCCATTCCCCAAAAATACTGCGGATGTATTAAGTAGATTCAAAACAATTCTGATTCCGGAAATAAATCTCGGACAACTGGCAAAAATAATCAGGAGTGAATTCCTGATTGATATTAAGCAGTTAAACATTGTTCGCGGTTTACCTTTTAGAGTATCAGACATTGAAGATAAAATAATTGAATTTGCTAAAAGTGAACAGGGAGGCAAGTAAGATGACAGATATAAAAATTAAAACAGATGAAGTTAAATTAACAGCTAAAGATCTTTCAAGTGGAATAGATGTAAGATGGTGTCCGGGCTGCGGTGATTATTCAATACTTGCACAGGTTCAAAGAACTTTCCCTGATATTGTTGGAATAAAAAAGGAAAACATTGTGTGGATTTCCGGAATCGGCTGTTCTTCAAGATTTCCATATTATATGGATACTTATGGCTTTCACGGTATTCACGGAAGAGCACCAGCAATTGCAACAGGAGTTAAAGTCAGCCGTCCTGATCTTTCAGTATGGGTTGCAACAGGAGATGGTGATCTTTTGAGTATCGGAGGTAACCATTTTATTCACGCCTGCAGAAAAAATATTGACCTGAAAATAATTTTATTCAACAATAAGATTTACGGATTAACAAAAGGACAGTATTCACCAACAAGTGAACAGGGTAAAAAAACAAAAACTTCACCATTTGGCAGTGTTGATTATCCTTTCAATCCTGTTTCACTGGCAATCGGTTCTGAAGCAACTTTTGTTGCAAAAGCGCTGGACAGAGATCCAAAACATTTACAGAAAATGATAAAGAGAGCAGCAGATCATAAAGGGACAGCTTTCATTGAAGTATTACAGAACTGCAGCATTTTCAATGATGGAGCATTTGCAGCATTATCAGATAAGTCTACAAGAGATGATAATGTCTTGTACCTTGAACACGGTCAACCTCTTGTTTTTGGAAAAGAAAAGAACAAAGGAATAAAGCTTGATGGAGCAAAGCCTATAATAGTAGATATAAGTGATGGGAAAAATTCAATAAATGATTTGTACGTTCATGATGAATTTGATCACAGCCCGGTTCCTTCTACTATACTTGCTCATATGTCAGACGATCCTGGATTTCCTTCTCCAGTAGGTGTTTTTAGACAAATTAGTAAGCCGACATACGATGAAGGTGTATCAGTTCAAATTGATAATGTAAAAAGTATAAAAGGCGAAGGAGACCTCGAGAAAATATTATTTAACGGTAATACTTGGGAAGTAAATTAACTTAGTTCGTAAATTTGTTCTACCTATAAAAGAAGATGGGCTGCAATATAGCAGCCCATTTTTATTTTAAACCCTGAATTCAAATATTTGACAATAAAGAATTGCTTATTTAATTTATTGTTGAAATTATGCCTGTCTAAAGTAGCCTGAATATATATTAATATATATGGAATAAATATTCTATTTGTGGCGATAACTATACTTCTATTTACTGTTCCTATTTTCTATTGTATTTGTCAGACATAAACATTTTGTGTCTTTATTATTACGTTTCATTCTGATTTATTTTTATTAATATTGCTAATAAATTTTGCCTGAGTTTGGAAATCTTAAAAAATCCTTTCATAAAAATTTAATTATTAATTAGAGGAAGATCCTATGCCAAAAGACATATTGGAATTAAATGATGTAACTGTTAGGTTCGCAGGAGATTCCGGGGACGGTATGCAGCTTACCGGCACACAATTTACAGATACTACAGCGCTGGTTGGAAATGATTTATCAACTTTGCCAGATTACCCGGCTGAAATTAGAGCTCCTGCGGGTACTACATATGGCGTAAGTGGATTTCAGCTTCATTTCAGCAGCAATGACATTCATACACCGGGTGATCAGCCCGATGTTCTTGTAGCGATGAATCCTGCCGCTTTAAAAGTAAATCTAAAAGACATGAAACAAGGATCGACAATAATAATAAATGTTAATTCATTTGATGCTAAAAGTTTAAAACTTGCACACTTTGAAACAAATCCACTTGAAGATGGATCACTCCAAGGATTTAATGTTATACAGGTTCCTTTAAGTCAGTTAACTTCAACAGCACTTGAAGACAGTGGTTTATCCGCAAAAGAAATTGCAAGATCGAAAAATTTTTTTGCACTCGGAATGATGTACTGGCTTTACAGTCGTCCTATTGAACCTACTGTTGAATGGATAAAGAAGAAATTTAAAAATAGTGAACAAATAGCAAATGCAAATGATAAAGCCTTAAAGGCTGGATATTATTTTGGTGAAAACACCGAGTTATTTACAACAAGATACCAGGTAGAACCTGCGGAACTTCCAAAAGGAACTTACAGGAATATCACAGGTAATGAAGCGCTTGCTATTGGTTTCGTAACAGCCTCAGTAAAAAGTAAGCTTCCATTGTTTCTTGGTTCATATCCAATTACACCTGCTTCTGATGTTTTGCACGAACTAAGCAAACATAAAAATTTTGGAGTAAGGACATTCCAGGCTGAAGATGAAATTGCTGCAGTTAGTGCAGCAATCGGTGCGGCATTTTCAGGTGCACTTGCTATTACTACAACCAGCGGTCCCGGAGTTGCCTTAAAAACCGAAGCAATTGGTTTGGGTGTGATGACTGAACTTCCTTTAGTCATTATAGATATTCAGCGCGGAGGACCAAGCACAGGATTACCAACAAAAACTGAACAGTCCGATTTGCTCCAGGTTATGTACGGAAGAAACGGTGAGGCACCGGTTGTTGTTCTTGCTGCTAAAACTCCCGCAGATTGTTTCGATCTGGCGATTGAAGCATCCAGAATTGCAATTAAATATATGGTTCCGGTTATACTTTTATCTGATGGATATCTTGCAAATGGGTCTGAACCGTGGAAAATTCCTGAACCGGAAACAATTCCAGAAATTGAAGTTAAATTCACAAAAGAAAAAGAGGGTTTTCAGCCATACATTAGAGATGAAAATCTTTCTCGCCCGTGGGCAATTCCTGGCACTCCCGGACTTGAGCACAGGATAGGTGGATTAGAGAAAGCCAATATCTCAGGCGATGTAAGTTACGATCCTGAAAACCACGAATTTATGGTCAGACTTAGATCACAAAAAGTAAAAAATGTAGAAAATGATATTCCTGAACTTGAAGTTATCGGTGACAAAGACGCTGATCTTTTGGTAATAGGTTGGGGTGGAACATATGGTTCTATTACGGAAGCAGTTAACAGGGCAAGGAAGAAAGGTCAAAAAGTTGCACAAGCACATTTCAGGTATGTTAATCCATTGCCAAAAAATACAGGCGAAGTTCTTGGAAGATATAAAAAAATTTTATGTCCCGAATTAAATATGGGACAACTTTCAAAAATTATTGCAAGCGAATATGCAATTAGTGTTGAAGCTTTTAATAAGATCCAGGGATTACCTTTTAAATCTTCCGAAATAGAAAATAAAATTGAATCAATATTGTTGGGAGGAAAATAGTATGGCTGACAGCGGAACAAAAGAATTAAAATATAAGGCAAAAGATTTTTCATCCGGACAGGATGTAAGATGGTGCCCGGGCTGCGGAGATTATTCAATCCTTGCTCAAACACAAAGAACAGCACCTGATCTTGGAATAGACATTGAAAAATTTGTTTGGATTTCAGGGATTGGCTGTGCAGCAAGATTTCCATATTATATGAACACATACGGAATGCATGGAATTCACGGACGTGCTCCCGCTATTGCAACCGGAGTAAAAGTAAATAATCCCGATCTTTCTGTGTGGGTTGCTTCGGGTGATGGTGATCTTTTAAGTATCGGTGGGAACCATTTTATACATGCTTGCAGAAGAAATATCGACTTGAAGATTTTGTTATTCAATAATAGAATTTATGGACTAACAAAAGGTCAATACTCTCCGACATCTGAAAAAGGTAAGAAGACAAAAAGTACCCCCTTCGGTAGTATTGATTTCCCGTTCAATCCTCTTGCTCTTGCAGTTGGATCAGGAGCAACTTTTATTGCGCGTTCACTTGATCGTGATCCGAAACATATGCAGGCTATGCTTAAAAGAGCCGGGGAACATAAAGGCACAGCATTTATTGAAGTATTTCAGAATTGTAATATTTTTAATGATGGAGCATTTGAAATACTGACCGATAAAGCCACCAAAGAAGATAATGTACTGTTCCTTGAAAATGATAAGCCAATGATCTTTGGTAAAGAAAAAAATAAAGGAATTAAGTTAGATGGAATAAACCCTGTAGTTGTGGACTTAACTGACGGGAAACATACAGTTGATGATCTTTGGGTGCATAATGAATTTGACAAAAATACATTTCGTTCACACATTATATCACAATTCACAGAAATGGAAGGCTTCCCAACTCCGGTTGGAGTTTTAAGACAGGAATTGAAAAATACTTATGAGGCAGATCTTCACACCCAATTGGAAGAAGCTAAAAAAACAAAAGGGGAAGGCGATCTGAGAAAATTATTATTCAGCGGCAATATGTGGGAAGTTAACTAAATCAACAAGTTGAACTCACACAAAAAATTCCTATTTTTACATTTCAATATTTATGAGGCTTGAGTAATCAAGCCTCACTTTAATTTTAGTAAACCTTTATGTTAGATTTTAATAAACTACAAGAAATAATTTCTAGTAATAATTCCTTTCTTCTAACCACTCATGTAAATCCTGATGCAGATGCAATTGGATCAGAAGTCGCATTTTATTTTTTGCTTAAAGAATTGGGGAAAAAAGTAAAAATTATTAATCACAGCGAAACACCTTATAACCTGGCCTTTCTCGACACTAATTCAGTTATTGAAAAATTTGAAGAAGAAAAACATAAAAATATTTTTAATGAAGTTGATGTTTTGGTTGCTCTCGATTTCAATAAATCTGACCGAATGGTTAGCATGCGGAAAAATTTTATTGAATCTAAAAAAACAAAAATTTGTATAGATCATCACCAGGATCCAGAAAGTTTTGTCGATAATGTTTTTGTTAGTGCGGATTACAGTGCAACCGGTGAAATTATTTACGATTTCATAAAAAGCACCGGAATTGTGAACTTAAATTTGAATATTGCTGTTCCCGTTTATGCAGCAATTATGACAGATACAGGTTCATTCAGATTTGAAAGAACATCACCAAAAATTCATAATATTGCGGCAGAGCTTTTAGATATTGGTGTTTACCCGGGCGAAATTTACGATAAAATTTATGACCAGAGTAAATTCAGCAAAATCCGTTTGTTGGGGAGGGCACTCGACTCTTTAAAGCTATATGGTAAAACTGAAAAAATTGCATATATGGTTTTAACCCGGGAAGATTTTAAAAATACTGAAGCAGTTGAATCAGACACAGATGGATTTGTTAATTTTTCTCTTTCAATTGAAAATGTAGTAGTAGGTCTATTATTCATTGAATTAGAAAATGGATTTAAGGTTAGTTTTCGCTCCAAAGGAAATATACCTGTTAATAAGCTGGCTGCCAAATTTGGTGGAGGTGGGCATACTAATGCAGCAGGAGCAAGAAATTTTAATAATAATTTAAGTGAAAAACTGCCGGATATTTTAAATAAAGCAGAAGAATATATTTAAGTAAAAACAGGATGATAAAATGTTCAAACTGAAATTTATTGCAGAACCAAAAAAAATAGTATATAAACCTTTATCAGTTTCTATAAAATACCTGATAGATGAGAAAAAACTTGGCAATAGCCTGAAACTATTTGAAAAAGTTTCTAATATTAAATTATCTGCTTATCAAAGGAAGAATTTTCTTTATTCAAAAGGAAGTTCAATAAGAATCTCCAAACCTGATGGAAAACCTGATGAGATAGTATTAGTAAAAGTTAAAATTGATGAAAAATTTACACAGGATTTTTTCAGAAACCAGCTCGCCGGTTTTATAAAAAGTATAAGTAGTGAAGAAATAAATAATCTGCATATCACAATACCAAAGTATGAAAGTTTTAAAAAATATTATGATTCAGAAGAATATTTCTATCAATCATTTATTGAGGGACTTGCGCTGGGTAACTATTCATTTGATCTTTATAAGAAATCGAAAGACAAAGTAAAGCCTCTGAATGTATATTTCTATGCATCAAATTCAAAAAAACTAAATTCTGCATTATCTGTTTCAAAGAATGTGATTGACGGTATCAATTTTACAAAAGAGCTTCAAAATGAACCTGGAAATGTAATTACTCCTAACGAATTATCTCTTCGAATTAAAACTAAATTTAAAAACACAGGTGTAAAAATTACAGTTTTTAATGAAAAGGAAATTCAAAAAAGAAAAATGGGTGGTTTATTAGCAGTGGGAATGGGGAGTTCGAATCCGCCGAGATTTATAATATTACAGTATAACGGCATCACAGGTAAAAATAAAAAATCTAAAACTATAGCGCTGGTTGGTAAAGGAGTTACTTTTGATGCGGGTGGTATCTCAATTAAACCCGCTTCAGGGATGGGGGAAATGAAAGCTGATATGTCCGGTGCTGCAGTAGTAGCTGGAACAATCCTTTCTGCTGCTAAAGCAAAATTGCCAGTAAATCTGCTTGGAGTAATTCCGTCTGCTGAAAATATGGTTTCGGGCAGTGCAATGAGACCAGGCGATGTTTTTATAACGGCTTCTGGCAAAAGTATTGAAGTGGATAATACTGATGCTGAAGGAAGAATGATACTGGCGGATGCACTTGATTTTGCATCCAGGAAAAAGCCTGATGTGATTATTGATCTTGCAACATTAACCGGTGCCTGTGTTGTTGCATTAGGTGAACTTGCTGCAGGATTATTTACTAAAAATGATAAACTTGCCGATCAATTATTTAAATCAGGAATGAAAACCTACGACCGCGTTTGGCGATTACCAATGTGGGATGATTATAATGATTTAATTACAAGCAGTGTAGCCGATGTAAACAATGTTGGTAATACAAGATGGGCAGGAGCAATTACTGCAGCAAAATTCCTTGAACATTTTGTTGATAAAAATATTAACTGGGCACATCTTGATATTGCTGGTCCGGCAATGGCAAACAATACAAATAATTATACTAAAAAATATATGACCGGATTTGGAGTACGTCTGTTGTTTGATTATCTCTCAGCGAAGGCAAAATAATATTTGTAGGTATGATTAGCTTGCTAATAGTTTACCATCCTTCATCTCAAATACTTTATCTGCTAATTCGACAAGTCCTGCATTGTGAGTAACAATCACAAAAGTTTTTTTGAATTTGTCTCTTAATTCTATAATGAGTTCGTGAATTGCATCACTGTTTGCTGAATCAAGATTTCCTGTTGGTTCATCAGCAAAAATTATATCCGGATCATTTGATAACGCCCTAGCTACCGCCACTCTTTGTTGTTCACCTCCGGATAACTCAGCAGGTTTGTGATTTATCCTTTCTGATAAACCAACATTATTTAATAATTCTTTGGACCTTGCCGTTGCAGTTTTTAAAGTTTTTCCTTCAATCATCTGGGGAATTGCTACATTTTCTATTGCTGTAAATTCAGGTAATAAATGATGAAACTGGAAAATTAATCCAACATTTTTATTCCTGAATTTTGCAAGCTTGTCATCTGCTAATGTAGAAATATCAATTCCGCTATGGATAACTTTTCCACTATCCGGTCTGTCGAGTCCTGCAAGCAGGTGAAGAAGAGTACTTTTTCCTGCGCCTGAAGCTCCAATTATAACTGAAATTTTATTCTTTTCAATTTCAAGTGAAACAGATTTTAGAACCTCAAGTTTTGCTTTCTCATTGGTTCTGTAAGATTTTACCAGATTTTCAGCATTTAATAAAATTTCTGACATTATGTTATTATTCCCATTTAATTGCTTCCAATGGATTAATTTTAGCTGCTCGCTTTGCAGGATAAATTGATGATAAATATGTCAATAATAATGAAATTCCAGCAATAAAAAAGAAATCTGATAGTCTCACCTGGAGTGGCAAGGCATCAATTTTATATTGGGTAGGATCAAGCGGATAAATTTTATATTGCAATTGTAAAAAGCAAACAAAATATCCGAGTAATGATCCCCCAATTGTTCCTATAATTCCAATTAGCATTCCTTCGAATCTAAATATTTTTAAAATGGATTTTTCAGTTGCTCCCATTGATCGGAGAATGCCAATATCTCTTTGTTTCTCAATTACTGACATTGAGAGAGATCCAAGAATATTAAAAGTGGCAACAGCAATTATTAGTGATAAAATTATGTAAGCTGTCCATCTTTCAATTTGCATTACAGTGTAAAGATCACGATGAAAATCGTACCAGGTTTCAACATTAAATAAATCGGGATTAAGTTGTGCATTTAATTTTTCCTTAAAATCAAATGATGAAGAAATATCATTTAATTTTACATCATATCCCTGGATACGATGATTATAGCCAAGTAAATCCTGCGCAACATCTAATGATGAAAAAATATAATTTGCATCATAATCATTATTATTAGAACTGTATATTCCGGCTAAATAAACTCTCCTGCTTTTTGGTAACGAAAATTGTGTAATTGCAGATTCAATTCCTACAGGTGAGACTATTGTAAGTGTATCTCCAATAATTGCCTGTAATTTATCAGCAAGAGTAAGCCCTAAAATTATTTTTGGAATATTACCTTTTTCAGAAAGATCATACTTTCCGTACAAGATCTCAGAATCAATATTGTAAAGTTTTTCACCTTCTTTAGGAGATATACCTTTTAAATTTATCACCTGTGTTAAATTATCTCTGTACACAAGAACCTTTCCGGATACATAAGGAGATAACCTGGAAACATCTTTATCCGATTGAATAATTTGTTTCGCTTTTTCCTGCTGGCTAATTGCTTCTTTTGAAATTAATTCAACCCGGACATGTGGATCAAAATTTAACAGAAAGGAAGTAACAAGACTTCCAAAGCCGTTAAAAACTGAAAGAACAACTATTAGAGCCGCAACACCGATTGTAATTCCGCTTACAGATAAGAATGAAATAATAGTAATAAAATTAATCTTGTGTTTACTTACCAGGTATCTTTTTGCTATGTAAGATTCGAATTTCATTAATTAAACCTGATTGCTGAAATTGGTTTTACCCGTGCAGCTATAAAACTTGGAATAACGGATGCTAAAATGCAAAGCAAGAATGTTATGACTGATACTAAAATAAATGTATAAATGTTTATATCAATTGGAACAGTGGACATCATATAAACTGAAGAGGGGATAGTAATAATTCTAAAATGTAATTGTAAGTACGTCAGAACGTAAGCCAGCATATTCCCAATAATGATTCCTACAATAGCCAGGTAAATGCCCTGGTATAAAAATATATTTATAATTTGTTTCTTATTTGCTCCCAATGATTTTAATACACCAATCGAATTTGTTTTCTCAAGTACAATCATCAAAAGAGTCCCAACAATATTAAAAACTGCAACAATAATTATTAAAGCAAGAATTATTGGAATTGGTTTTTTTTGTAAATCAATCCAGGTAAAAATATTTCTATGCGATTGGTAAATTGATCTGACATTGTTTGGATAGCCGAGAGTCTTGGATAAATAGGTTGTTAAGCTATCAATTTTAGAAATATTTTTAACTTTTATTGCATAGCCATTGATGTTATCACCTAAACTAAATAAGCGTTGGGCAGCAGATAAATTTACATAGGCATATATATCATCATACTCAGCCATTCCGCTTTCAAAAATTCCAGATACTTTAAAGTTTTCAATGTTAGGAGGATTTTCAGGCGAGGGAATTTTATCTCCGTTGAGTCCAAATAATGTAACCCTGTCTCCAATTTTGACAAATAGTTTATTTGCTAGTTTTTTACCCATAATAATTGAAGGGATTGTTGAATCGGTTAGTGAAAGGCTTCCTTCAATGAGATTTTGTTTAATTCCAGACCAATTATCCTGCGGTCTTATTCCTTTAATGCTAACTCCTTCTTTTTGTCCATGACTACTTATTATTGCGAGTTTTAAAGCGTAAGGATTTATCGTCTTAGTTGAATTCTTTAATTTGTTTTTAAGATCAGGAAGCACGTAGTGATAATCAGGCAAAACTGTTCTGTAAGATGTAATTTCAATGTGTGAGTCAAAATCAATAATCTTTGATGTTAAAGTATTTGCAAATCCTTCTATAATACTTAGAGCAATTATTAATGTTGCAACTCCAAGTGCAATTCCAATAATAGAAATTCCGGATATGAAAGTAATAAACCGGGAGTTCTTTCTGGATAGTGTAAACTTTTTGGATATGAAATATGGAAGACTCATTTGACTCTTAAAAGTTACAAAATTTATCGACAATTTAATGATGATTTACACAATAAAAAATGACAGCAAATAATAAAGATTTTAGTTCCATTTACAAATTATTCAGGGTAAAAAGATTGTTTTTTTAGAGCAATTAGTCTATATTTGATATCCTATTTTAAAATGGATCTCAGTAAAAAAATAGATTTTATTTAGGTAAACGGGGCGTAGCGTAGTCCGGTTATCGCGCCTGCTTTGGGAGCAGGAGGTCGCAGGTTCGAATCCTGCCACCCCGACTTGATTATCAAGGAGTTATATCAATTTTTGATATAACTCCTTTTTTATTTGCATACGATTTGCATACAAAAAGTTTTTTTGAATTGGTTAAGATTTTAGGTAAATTCAGATTCGTCTAAGCAAAAAAATGCCTCA
>DATFMR010000126.1:0-2904 GCA_035266865.1 Ignavibacteriaceae bacterium
TGAAAATGAATTTGCGGGTATGACAGAGCAAGAAACAAGTCTTGAGGATTTAGTTAATGTAAGAAGTTTACTTATAGAAATAATTAAAAATGAATTAACTGCTGATGAGAAAAAGTTTTTATTGTCATTTAAGAGTATGAACCCGCAATGGGAATTACTTGGACTGAACGGTATTGAAAACCTCCCTTCCGTAAAATGGAAGCTGATTAACCTGGCAAAGATGAAAGCAAAGGAACACGAGATGGCTTATAAAAAGTTAGAAGAATATTTGAGTTAGTTTGTGTTAAAAGAAGGTCAGACTCGGCTGCAATAGTTTTGCGTACTTACGGGTAGTCTTGAGTAAAACATAAACATATATGCTGTTACATTAATTCCACTAAATAACCCATATTGCTGTTATTGTTTATAAGCTTATTTCCGACTGACAGCACATCAGTCGGCATTATAGGAAAACCTGGTAAAATTAAGGGAATAACATTCCTTGTTCATTACAATGTTGTCATTTATTATCCCTGAACAGATCAAGATATTCTGTAAACTCAAATTCGCGGTTTCTTTTCCAGCCGGTTTTTTCCTTCAGTATTTCCAGCTTTTCAAAATCAGCAAGTAAAGAATTTGCAGTAGGTAAAGATACATTTAACTGTACCTTTATCTCCTGGGCTGTTACTACCGGTTTTTTATAAAGATATTTCATTAGCAATTTAGCATTGGTCAACTTAGCGCCGAGAGTAACCAGCTTCTTATCATCTATTTCCTCTTTTAGTTTTAGAATTGATTTAAATGTATCAATTCCATTTTTGCTCGTCTCTACTATTCCGACAAGAAAAAACTTAATCCATTGCAATATGTCATTATTTGTTCTTACGTTATTTAAGTTATCATAATAAAGCTGCCTGTGTTTTTCAATATAATCTGATAAGTAAAGCGAAGGCTTTGTAAGCAAACCTGAACTTACAAGATAAAGTGTAATAAGTAATCTGCCAATTCTACCGTTTCCATCCAGGAAAGGATGTATTGATTCAAATTGGTAATGGGCAATTCCTGTTCTTATAAGCACAGGTACATCTATCTGATCATTGTGCAGGAAGTTTTCAAGGTCGCTCATCAACTCATTTATTTCTGTGTGCGCCGGCGGAATATATGTTGCATCTTTAAGTGATGCCCCGCCAATCCAGTTCTGGCTTGCCCTGAATTCGCCCGGATCCCTTTGCTCTCCTCTTACTCCCCTCATCAAAATTTTATGAGCCTGCTTAAGCAACCTTGTTGATACAGGAATAGTTTTTAATTCATTTATAGAAGTATTCATAGCATCGATGTAGTTCTGCACCTCCTGCCAATCATCTTTTCTTTCCGGGACAATTTCAGATTCTCTTTTTAATGCCTCTTCAATGTTAGTCTGTGTCCCTTCTATTTTACTCGACTTGGTTGCTTCTTTTGCTACGTGCATTTCTATGAAAATGTCAATATCCGGCACGTTCGCCGAGTATGCATCCAGAGCTCCAAGTTGTCTGTTTGCTTCTGCTAGCAGAGTATTTATTCTGCCATCCTCCCACGACCAGGCATGGTTGATTTTTGCAGGAGAAAAGCATTTATAATCATTCTGTCTTACATATTTGCCGCTTTTAAAATCTTCTAATTTCATCGTTTTTCGAGGTTTTACCTTTATTATGATTATTTATAATTAAATATAATATAATTTTCTTAATTATAAAACAACATAATTAAAATTTTTAGATATTTCTTAATTATGAATAATTATAATAAGGTCTGCCCATAAAGTCGGTATTCCTGGAAATCTCAATAAAATTACCGATAAATCGACCTTTCTTCACTAAAAATTTCTCATCAGATATATGACAATTCATACTCGTGCTCGTAAAAATAATTAAGCAGCTCTTCATTATTCATTTTTGACGAATTACCACAATCAGGGTCCGCACCTGGATCTATTCCTGTTAATATTGCTTCAATAAAATCTAAATTGACGCGAATATTACCGCTAAATTCAAAAATGCAATTATCCAGTATATTTTCCAGATCTTGATCTGAAATTTTTTCTAAAACATCTTTTAATTCTTCACATCTACATTGTATTCTCTGAAGAACTTCTAAAATCATTTTACGATTTCCCATTGTTGCTCCTACTTATATTTTTATAATTCAGTTAATTAAATACTTTATTCATCAAATTTTGCAATGGCCCCTACTAGTGAATCAACATTTGAATGGCTATAAATTTGAGTTGTTACAATAGAAGAATGCCCCAGTAGATCCTTTATTGCTACTATCGGAACTCCTTTCATAGCCAGATTCGATGCGAAGGAATGTCTCAATGAATGAAAATGTATTTCTTCATCAAGCCCTGCCTTCCTGGAGATGTTTTTAAATTTCTTAGAGACATATTCTTTTCGGAAAGGGAATCCGTTGGTCTTAGAGAATACGAAAGAGTCCGGTTTTCTTGCCGGACTTTGCCTTAATACTTCCATTACCTGGTTACAGAGCGGAATTATTCTTTGTGTGGCATTCTTAGTGGTAAATTCATTATCACCTATTGTCAGCAGTTTTTGCTCAATACTGATATTTCTCCATCGCAAATTCACCGCCTCCCCTAAACGGATGCCTGTGTAAAAACATACCATAAATAAATTCTTTAAATCACTGCTCGTCGTCAAGGGTAATATTTTATTAAACTGATCCACGGTTAGATATGCAGGCTTTGTTTTCTGCGTCTTACGGAATTTGATTTTAGCAAATGGATTTGAAGGGCTCAGCTCCCAGTCTACTGCGATATTAAAGGCTGCACCCGGGCTTTTAGCCAGACTGGGGGCCTCTTTCAGGTTAATTTAAAATGCAAAAGCCCCGACTAATTTCGAGGCTTTTCTATGAGCTGGCAATGGGACTCGA
>DATFMR010000127.1:0-43949 GCA_035266865.1 Ignavibacteriaceae bacterium
CTTTCCGGAAAGAATATTTTAATTGTATAAATCCCGTTTTCACTTTTTAAAATTTCTCCACCTTCAACTTCTGTAATTTCATCATCAGGAGAATAAATTTTTAATATCTCTGATTTCTTAGGTTTACCTTCAACATTAACCGTGTAAATTTTCCCATTTAAGGCAGATGATAAAATTCTAAATGCTTCGGATTTATTTCCGGGAACCGGGTTATCAATTGAAGGTAAAACTGAAATTCCACCTGCACAGCTAATCTCAAGCCTGGTTTTTTCTTCAAGACTAAATTTAATATTTAATGATTCTGATCTTCGATTAGAAGTTGCAGAAAATGAAATATTCTTTCCATTAAGCGTTACATCTTTGAATTTTGTTCCCTGAGGAAATGACGGATTAAATTCAATATTTACTTTTCTATACCCTGTTTTGGAGAATGTATAAATTGTTTTTCCGTTTTCTCTTTTCATATTAAACGAAATAACAGATTTTCCAATTTTAATATTTTCAACATTTATTGAATTCCAATCAGCGGGAAGTTGGGGAGAAATGGTTAATTTATTTTTTGTTGCGTCCGGATAAAGGCCGAGCATCCCTTCCAGAATAGGTTGAATTACCATTGTCTCCGACCAGCATTGGTGCGGACAAACTCCGGATGGCTGAAAATCTTCTCCGTTCAATACTTCTTCAACAAATCCTTTAGACCATTGCTGGTAAACCAATAGATTATTCATTATGTGTGAAAAACCCTGCCCCGAATTTCCTTCTTTATATTCAGAAAGAGCAGTCCAGCCGGTGAACAAAGGCCAAACACTTCCGAGATGATACCCGCGCGGATTAAAAAACGGGCTGCTTTCGCCGAGAATTCTTACTCCCCAGTCAGATGAAAAATTATTTCCGGCATATTGATCGACTGTTAATTGTGATTTTGTGTGATCGGTAACTCCAAAATAAATTGGCACGGCGGGAAGCACGGTTTCTTCGGGATTATAATTTCCGTCGGGAAGCTTTCCGTAATTATAAAAATTTTCTTTTTCATTCCAGAAAAGTTTATCAATTATATCTCTGACTATTTCGGATTCATCAGAATAATATTCAGCATCTTTTTTATATCCTATACTTTCAGCCATATTGGCAGCTTCTGAGAGTGCGTCAGCCCAGCAGCCTGCAAGATAAAAAGTTGTTTGAGATCCATACAACGGTCCGCCTTCAACCCAACCGTGTCCGACTAAAGTATTATTAATAAGATGATCTCCGTCAATATCTGTAGAGAAACAATAGTCAATCGCTTTTTTAATATGTCTCCAGTTCTTTTTAATAAATTCAGCATCTCCTGTCCACCGCAAATAATGTCCGGTAAGAATAATATAAAGCGGAGTTGCATCAGCAGCATCGTAATGAACGACTCCGCTTGTTGTAAGTTCATGATAAATTTTTCCATCCGGTGATTGAAACTTCGCGTAAACTTCCAGTTCAGATTTTACTTTTTCAAAATCCCCGTAATCCAACACAGCCATTCCACTCCATTGCCCATCGCGTCCAAAATACCATCCGTAACCTGGTCTGCCGCTCACTTTCTGCGCACCATCCCACCCCGTTGCTGTAGTTGAATATCCCGCAACAAGCGACCTTCCGATTCCCGGGGTATTTACAAAAAATCTGTCCGTGCCGACAAGGGCCCACCTGTATCCTTCATTAAATTCTTTGTCAGGAGTCGTTATCATCAATTGATTTTTTAAAAAATCAGAATAATATTTCGTTGTTGAATTGTAAATTTTTTCCGTGTTCATAATTCCAATTTTATAAAATTCATCAGTTTCATTTTTTCCCTCATCGGTGCCTGAAATTGTTATGTCAAAGTTGTCGTTCATTTCTAAATTGAATTCGAACAAACCGGCTACCTGTAATTTATCAGTAGGAGTTCCAGTAAAAGTTGAACCTCCTTTTTTAAATCCGTCAAACCTTCCGAATATTTTCTGAACCGGAATTTTATTTGATCCGACTATCGAATTAAAATCTCCGCTTTTATCTTTTATTACAAAAGCATTCAAACCTTCGTCCCAACCGTAGAATATTGAGCCGAGTGCTGTGGAAGAATATGGCCACATATAACGGAGATTACTTTTAAATTTTATAAATAATTTTGCAGGATAATCCCCGCTGTATTCGTAATGAACAATTCCTACAGGATTTTTAACGTCGGGAGTAATTATTTCCTTCAGAATTTCCTTATTAAATTTATAGGTGCGCGTAAAAGATTCCGGTTTTACTTCTATTTGTGGTTGCCGATCATTTAACCATTGTACATTATCTTCATTTGAGAATTGAATACCGACTTCGTAATCCCGGAAAGCCATAAACGGGTGAGTCCATATTTCATCAATACCGCCGTTTTCTTTACCCATTATTAAAATTCTTTCGCCTGCAACATCCCAGAAATTGTCTGTAGCAATCTGTGAAGAAATTGTTAAGGAGTTTGTATTACAATTCCAGGTATTTGATTTAGGAATATTTATTGGCTTGCTCTTAAAAGAAGTTCTTAAGACTTCCGGAGTTTCATAATTCCAGTAATGTTCTTTTACTGTGGATTTTTTCCCCGCCAGATAATTCAAACAGTTTTCTGTAAATATATCCAGTTTAATTTTATTGAAATTATGAGGCGCATAATATGTGTAGGCTCCAACCGCCAGAACTTTGCCTTTTTCCTCTTTGTACTCAACAACAAGTTTGGAGTTTCCTTTTAATGAAATGTAAGCCCAATCGATTGCGACTACTTTTCCATTTTGAGGGACAGAATTACGGAAAAAGCCAACCTGTCGGCATATATTATCTTCATAGCCATTCCAGATATATGCACCACCATGCAGCCCTTCAAAAATCGGGTGAGAGCGAAGCGAATGTAATCCGACCTTTCTTCCGTAGCCCTGGTCTTCCGCTTTAAAATAATTTACCTTTGGTTTTATAGTTTCAATTCCCAGTAAGCTTATATAATTAAAAGCATCCAGCGTTAAAAATAACCCGCCGCCCTCCTTTACAAAATTATTAATAGTTGCAATTACATTTTGATTTATGGCATCAGCGGAAAATGAAAGAGAATCAGGTTTATGGAACCAGAGCAGATCAAAATCATTTAAAACATTAGAGGATTCAGAAATTTGTTTGAAAGTTATTGTCTTTACGGAAAATGTTTCCCCGTTTTGTAAAAGTTTAAAAGCTGAATTTAATTCAGGTACATCTTTAAAATTTGTTTGACCTGTTAAAAAGCCAACTTTGATTTGTGAAAAAACTGACGAGGTAAAAAATAATAGGACAAGAATTATTTTACTTATGATCTTTAACGAGGTATTCATAAATATATTTGATTTTTGAAGGACTCAATAAAACTAAGCAATAAAATAATAATTTACCTGTAGAAAATTGTATTGTTGGGAAAGGTTTTAAAATAAAGAAGTGATAAATTTTACCTTTTCTGTTCCCTGTTTATATTTTAAAGATAATTGTATGAATAGTTTATAATTGCGATAAGAGGATCAATATTTTTAAAAAAGCGAATGGCTTACCTAAATATTATTTATCATCGCTCTCAGACATATATTTTGAGAGCAGAAGTATGCCCATAATTCCTATGCCAACTGCAAGTGAAACAATACTTGAAATGGAAGAAAGCGAAAAATCTGATAACCCATAAATAATAAAAATAACAGCAATTATAAAAAGCAAAAAAGTAAAAGTTTTTTTTAACATTTAAAATCCCCGTCTTGTTCGCCTAAAATAAATCATTGAAAAGAAAAAGAAAAATTATAAAAGCAGAATTTATAATTCTTAATTTTCTTTTTATTTACAATTTATTTAAAAAGTGTAAAAAATATACATGAGGTAATGAATATTTTTAGTCTCTTGGCACCTTTCTCTTTCATGGATAATTGCCAGGATATTTCAGCAGTTTTTTTTAATTGTGGTAATGTGTTTAGTATATTATCAACTCGATCAATGTAAACAATTTTTCTTTTATTTAAAAAATTATTTAATATTTTTGTAACTGCCGGAGAAATTAAAGAATACCAAATAAATAAAATTATTAGTGACCTTAAAAGCATAGTTAATAAATTTATTCCTACGTCTTTCCCGATTGATGGTTCATAATATGAAAATATTACCAACGCCAATACTAATAAAAATAATATTTGGAATGATTTTTTCATCCACCATTTCTTTTTTCCTTTTTTAATATCTGGGAGTGATGGCTCATCAAACTCCAATTCCATTTTTGAATATCTTCCCGATTTATTTAGTTCTATTATCCATACGGGCATTTTGCCTGCCCAGTAACCTGCAATCAGCCCAAGGAGAAAATGGAGTGAGATATAGATTCCAATGATATAATAACTTAAATGAATAACTTCAGATCCCGGGTTACTGTAAATCCTATTTATAATATGTGACGAATAAATATCTATGGAATTCCACAAAGTATTTCCAAATACTATGGTGAGGATTATTATTCTCTGTATTGCTGTAAAGAGCATTGCAAATATTCCAAACATCATAGATGAAATTTTAAAAAATCTTTTTGAAAGGAAAAGAAATTCACCAAGTAGTCCCTGCAAAAAAACTGCAAGGTAAGCAGTAGCGGGTGTGTGTGGACTTACAGCAAGCTTAACAATAATTACAATTAAAGTAGATTTTAGTATTTCCCATTTTGATTCAGAGAAATAAGCTATCACTGAGATGATAATTACGGCAAAACCGGTAAGCAGAGCGCCACTGAAAGGAATGCTGAAAAGATGCAAAATTCCTCCTAGCACAGATTCGCTAAATGCCCAGAGAGAAGTTAATTTAAAAATTATATCAGGTCTTTTATTGATTGTATAATCCGTCCAATAAGAATTAACATTAAAATTGAATTAAAATAAATTTAGATTTAGAATAGTTTTGATAAATAATAATTTTTTGTAATATATATTTTTTTTGCAGAGGAGGTAAATAACAACAAGATATTTTCCGTCCGGAAAGTTATAACTTAGGATCCAATTTAATCCATTTCTTTTGAGACAGCAGCAAGTTCCAATATTCCAATTCCTATAGATATCGGAACAATTCCCAGCATAGAATAGTGATCAAAATTAATAGCGCCAAAGAGAATTAGTAATATTCCAACAAAAATGAAAATAATAATAATTTTATTTGCAATCACTCTCTCAACTCCCAATTTTAAGCTTGCTATAATCTACTCTTTTACTTATTAATAGTAAATGAAAAGGTAAATAATTATGTTCTTTTAAATAATTTATAGACATCTAAAATAACTGGAATTGTTGCCTTTCTTGTGCCTGGCTTATATTATTAATTCCTCTTTAAATGTAAAAAAGCCGGATCAAAATGACCCGGCTTTTTAATTTAGTAATTATCTTTTAGGATACGGAGGTTGCGGAGCGAATTTGAAAGGATCTTCTTTAATCTCCTTCATCACTTCTTTAATTGCAGTTTCAAGCTGCAAATCTTTTCCTGCCATCACTGAAGCTGGATCATTGTCTATATAAATGTCAGGGTCAGTGCCGTGATTTTCTACCAGCCACTTACCTTCGTTACCGTAAAAACCATTATTTGATTGATGAACAGTTCCGTTGTCTATAGTGGTTTGTCCATTAATAATTCCAACAAGTCCGCCCCAGGTTGGAACGCCCACAATTTTTCCAAGCCCGTTTGCTTTAAAATCTTCGAGGAATGCCTCGCCGTCCGAACCATCATCTTCATTTGTAACTGCAATGTAGTGCCCGTTAGAAGTACTTCCTGGATATCGGAACGGAACCATGCCATTCAGTACATTATATGCAGTCATTTTTCTTTCAAGTTTATCAATCATAAAATACTCAGTCCATCCGCCGGAATTTCTTCTAACGTCGATAATTAATCCGTCTTTGTAGCGGAATGCTCTCCAGTATTTGTCGAACTCGCCTATTCCGCCAGCGCCCATTGCGGTGATATGCATATAACCAACTTTACCACCTGTCTCTTTTAAAACCTTATGAATGTTGTCAGTGATCCATCTGAAATATCTCAAAGTTCTTGAATTTCTGATAGGTTCAATTTCATAAGTTTTCGCGCCATTCATTGTTGGCTTGCTGTTTACTGTAACAGATACTTTTTGTCCGTGGGTTATTTGTAATTCCTTAAAATAATCCTGTGGAACTTTTATCTCTTTACCGTTTATAGCGATTAAATAATCGCCTTCGTTCAAACTAATATCCGGGCGTGAAAGTGGTCCGTTTAAATCGAGGTTATATTCAGTCGGACCATAAATTTTGTCGAATTTATAATAGCCGGCATTTTTATCAGCAACAAGGTCTGCGCCAAGCCAGCCTGTTGAAACATTAGTTTCAGGTGCTTCTACAGGACCGTAATCCCCGCCCCATATATAAGTATGCGATGTTGCAAGTTCGCCAACCATTTGCTGTAAGACCCAGTTCAGATCGCCACGTGAAGATAGATAAGGAATGTATGCCCTGTATTTTCCACCAATAGCTTTCCAGTCAACCCCTACCATATTTGAATCGTAAAAGAAATCCCTGTACCATCTCCATGTATCATTAAAAATTTGGTTCCATTCTTTTTGATTATCTACCAGGTAATTCATGTTATCAAGATTAACTTTGCTTCCTAGTGATTCCGATTTGAAAGCATCATTAACAGAGGATGTGAAATAATCTTTATTTCTATTAATAATTAAATTTTCACCATTCGTTGAGAAAGAAAAATCCCTGATCTTTTCAGAAAGGACGACTTCTTTTTTCTGAGTCATATCAAAAATGTGAAGATCCCATTTTGTATTTCTTCCTGGTTTAAATATTTCTTCATATTCATCTTCTGTAAATGCCGGCACAGAAGACCATGCGACTTTTCCGTTTCCGGCCTTAAGGAAGAAATAATTTCCCGCATCAACCGGTAAAGGATATGTCCGTTTAATTAAATCTTTTGTATCAATTCTAAAAATATCACTTGCTTTTTTCGTTTCGCTTGAAACAGGTTCTGCAAACGGAGGAGTTAATCCATCCTGCAGTTGCACAACCATTACCTGCTGCGGTGTTGCTTCAACATGATTATCTTCATAGAAATCCATGTGTAGATCAAAATTTCTGCTGGATAAAAAGTAGAGATATTTTCCATTTGCGTCGAAACGAGGATTTATATTATCGAAAAAGTCGTCTGTAACCGCATATTTCTTGTTTTCATCAATATTATAAATGAAAACCTGGTTATTTTTATTGTACTGAGTAAAGCTGTAACAAATCCATTTGCTGTCAGGTGACCAATTATAATCGCTTTCCTCCCAGTAAAATTCATCATTTTTTAATTGATTTGATTCATCAACCTGTACAAGTTTTTTTGAAGCTATAACAACATAAAATATTTTGAAATCTTTATTGCCGAATAAAATTTTCTTTCCATCCGGAGACCAGACCATGTGATATACAAAATGTTTTAATCCATTCGTCATTTGTGTCCATTCACCGCCTGAGGATTTTTGAATATATAATTCATACTCTCCTGATTTATCCGAAAAGAAAGCAACCCATTTTCCGTCGGGAGAAATAGCAGGATAAAGTTCTCTTGAACCGGGAGTCCAGGAAAGATTTTCCGTTTTCCCCTCACCGGTTGGAACTGTATATACATCACCTCTTGCTCCGAATACAGCGGTTTTTCCATCATTGGAAATATCCATGTAATGGATATAATTTTTCGGATTGATGTTTCTGTCGCGCAAAGCCCACCTGTCGGAACTTACGTCTACAGTTATCTTTGTGATTTCGTTTGTATTTAAATTCAGCAGATTTATGTAACCATCGTGCATAAAAATTATTTGTTCGCCATCTGTCTCAGGATTTATAACATCAACATCGGAGTAATTTGTAATTTCTGAAATGTTTTTTGAAGAGAGGTCTTCTTTATAAAGATTTGAAACACCGTTTGTTCTGTCGGAAACAAAATACATTGTGTTTTCGCCTATCCACATCGGGTATGCATTTTTTCCAACATAATCTGAAATAGCCGTAAATTTATTTGTTGTAAAATCATACATCCAGATATCAGGGTACTGTCCGCCTTTATATCTCTTTCTCTGGTATTCTTCATCCCCTTTTCTCTGGTAGACTATTTTATTTCCATCCGGTGAAAAGCTGCAAAGCCTGCCGCGGTCAATTGGAAATCTTTCCGGGGCTGATCCATTTTTGTCAACAAAATATAAATCCGGATCGCGGCCGTTTACATTTTGCCAGTAGGATCTGAAAATTACCCTTTTCCCATCCGGCGTCCATCCGATAGATTGTGCACCACCGGGGTTATAAGTAATTCTTAAAGGAACTCCTCCGTCCGAAGACATAACATAAACATTGCTTCCACCGTCATATTCACCAGTAAATGCAATCCATTGTCCGTCAGGAGAAAATCTTGCAGAAAATTCATCACCTGGAAAAGTTGTAACTCTTTTTGCATCAGTTCCGTCTGCATCAGCAAGCCAGAGATCACCTTCGTAAGTGAATACAATTTTGTTTTTGTAGATGTCGGGATATCTCATAAATCTTGCTTCTTCTTTTGCAAGCAGAAGTCCGGAAAAACAAACAAAAAATAAAAGTAGCGTTAATTTTTTCATTTTATACCTCATCAAAATTTATAACTTTTGAAATTACAGAAAATTAAATTCATAATCGAAATATTATGGATGGATGGAAGAAATAAAATCAATCAGCCGCAAGAAATATTGATAAATTATTTGTTGACTTTAGATTGCAGTTTCTTGAATTTAAGCAAGATATAATTATAATAATTGGAAATTTTAATGGATAAAAAAAATAATTCATGGAAAAAAGGAACGGGCAAACTCGGCATTTTAGCTCCTTTGTTAGGGACCTGGCAGGCTAAAACTGATACACCAATGGGGAAAGCTGTCTGTACCCGTACTTTCGCTCCAATCCTTTCCGGAGCGTTTATTAGACTTGTCGCTCGTTGGGAATTTGGTCCAAAGATTTATGAAGAAGACGCTATATACGGAATAAACGATGGAAAAATATCGTTCTGGTCATTTACATCTGACGGCAAACATTCAAATGGTATAATTTCTAATGGTAGTGATGTTGATTCCAGAGCCATTGCATTCGAAGCAGAAATGCCTGGCGGCCTGGCACGAATGATCTACTGGCCTAATGATGAAGAAAGCGGCTTCAACTGGGCAGTAGAATCAAAAACTAAAAAGGGATGGAATCGGTTTACACAACATAAATATATTTCACTCTAAAATAAAAACCTGGCGTATATCCTAATTATATTTTTTTAAACCTTAATTAAATCCCCACAGTATTTTTTAACTGACTTTTAAAATCTGATTCATCTTTCCTTTGAATTATTTACATTAATGTATCGCCTTTCAGAATAATGTTAAAAGAAATAAGAAAAATAATACACGTGGATATGGATGCATTTTATGCATCTGTAGAACAAAGAGAAAATCCGGAATTAAGGGGCAAAGCAATTGCTGTCGGCGGATCTGAAAAGCGCGGAGTAGTGATGACTGCAAGCTACGAAGCACGTAAATTCGGTGTTCGTTCCGCTATGCCTTCAAAAATGGCTTTTGAAAGATGCCCGAATATCATTTTTGTGAAGCCACATTTTGAAACCTACGGGAAGGTATCAAAACAGATAAGAGAGATATTTAAAAGTTATACAAATCTTGTTGAACCACTTTCACTTGATGAAGCATATCTAGATGTAACAGAAAATAAATTTGGAAATCCATCTGCTACATTAATTGCAAAAGAAATAAAACAAAGAATTAAAGATGAACTCCAATTAACAGCTTCTGCAGGAGTTTCAATCAGCAAGTTTTTGGCTAAAGTTGCCTCCGATATGCAAAAGCCGGATGGCTTGACTGTAATACCACCGGATAAAGCTGAAGCATTTATCGAGACATTAAAAATTGAAAAGATTCCGGGAATCGGAAAGGTAACTGCCGAAAAGATGAACAAACTTGGGATAAAAACCGGTGCAGATATAAAAAAAATGGAATTAAATGAACTAATAAAAAGATTCGGTAAAACAGGTTCCTATTATTATCACCTGGTCAGGTGTGAAAATATTAGTCCCGTTGTACCGGACAGAATAAGAAAATCATTAGCTGCTGAAAATACTTTTAATGATGATATAGAAGATGAAAATGAAATGATAGAAGAACTGGAAAAAATAATGGAAATTCTTGAAAGAAGAATTTTGAAAACAAAAACCAGCGGGAAAACAATTACTTTAAAAATTAAATACCACGATTTCCAGACAACAACAAGAAGTAAAACATTAAAGTCATTTACTGATTCTAAAAATGAAATTTTTGAAATTGTAAAGGAATTATTATCCACTCCCGAAAAGCCATTCAAACCTGTTCGGCTGCTCGGTGTTTCATTATCAAATTTAAACCACGAAAATGTAAATTTGAAAACAGACCAGCTTGATCTTAAATTTTGATTTAGAAATAATATAAATATTTAACTTTTATCACAGCTACCCTGTCTGTCAAATGCATTTGCTGTGGCAAAGGCGTTCCTAATTGATCAAATTCCTGCCGCCTGTCACTCTGCTGGTTAAATGCAAAATAGATCCAGCTTTTCGGCGAAAAGTTATAAGAAAATAACACTCCCAATAATAATCTTTCCAGGTGATCTGTCTCGGTCAAATATACATTATCTAAATAAACACGCAGATTCATATTATTTATAGGTGTGAGAGAAAAATATGGACGAGCATTATAAGTTATAGCTTCTATTCCACCGCCCGGCTTTCCTTCAATGAACATATCATACGAAGAACCAACTTCAAGAGTATTTAAAAGTTTATAGTTAAAATAAATTCCTCCCCAGGAATATGAAGCAAGATAGTTCCTGGCAAAGTTGTAAGTCTTTGAATATCCACCATACAAATTACCGTTCCACCTTGGAGAAACATTGAAGTATGAGCTTAAATTCAATTCATATGAATCATATGTAATTCCCAGATCACGGGACTTGCCATATGAATAACTTATTTCATATCCCCAATTATCGCGGAAGTGCATATTAAAATCTATAATCAGGGATTTATCAGTATAATTATTTTCAAATTTTTTATTAGTAATTGAGAATCCTCCAAGAAGAAGAATCTGATCAATGTAACCTTCATCAGGCCTCCAGATTGGTCCCACCAAAGTTGAAAATTCTCCCGTTCCTGTCCACGGTACATAACCGACCTGGTTTATATCAAAATTTTGACCTACATATCTAAGTCTTGCAAGATTAATCCAGCTATCTCCAAAATTCACAAATCCTGCAGATGCAGCATAATCACCTTCAGAATTTTTAATAGACCTTGCAAGCTGATAAGAAAGTTGCCATTTTGTGGTTCGGAAAGCTCCGTCAACATCAATTACTCCGTAAGTATCAGTATCCGTTTTCTTGCCAACAAAGAGGGCCCCAATTGTTGAATTTTCAGAAAAATTGGTTTTAATTCTCGCTGAACCAAAGTAAGCTTTTTTTTCAGTTTGTTTGTTTCCATTGTAATCAGTGTATTCTTCTTCGCCTGTTATTGCAGTGAATCCCCCGTATTCAAGATCACCAAATCTACCAAACGCTTTTGCGCCAACAATTAATGGAACTGTAGAACCGCCGGGCAGAATTTTTCCAATTCTTCTTGAATAAAATAATTCGAGGGGTCTGTAAAATCCTGTATTTCTATCACGTCCTGATGCTTGAAAGATTTCATTCCCTTCCGTAAAGAACGGTCTTCTCTCATCGAAAAAAGATTCATACCTGGAAATATTAAAATTAAAAGGATCGGCTTCAATCTGTGCAAAATCAGGGTTAGCAGTTAATTGAAATTTTAATTTCGGTGAAGGATTATACAAAATGTCGAGTCCTGCTTCCGGATCAATTTTATATTTACCGTCATATAAATAAGTAGCTTTAGTTAATGCGACCGGGTAGACTTCTAAATTTAAACCGTGCACGCTTGGGTGAAAATCTTCGAAAACAAGTTTACCAAATTTTGAAATCCGCTGTCCTTCAGCTTTATTATAACTATTCCAGTACAGATCTTCAGAATTAATCGGACGATACCTGTCGAAATCAAGCCCCCACTCTGTTAGATTTTCATCATATTGAATTGACTTGTATGGAATCTTCCATTCCACAACAAATCCCCAGCTATAAACTTTAGTCCCTGAAAACCAGATTCCATCCCAGTTATAATCGCGGTTCCTTGCGTCGTCCAGCAATCTTGAGTCCGCCCTGACACCCGAAGCATTAACTGCAAGTTTATATGCAGTTTTATTATCACCAAAAGTATCCAGCATTATCGAGACAATATCACCTGCAAAAGCATCCTGCAGACCGGTAAAAACCTGTATGTTTTTTTCATCATCGTAGCATATCATCAATGCATAAATTGCATCATCAGTAGTTAATACTTTAGCCACAGTTTTTACTGTTGGCGGTTGATCATAATATGGAGAAAGTTGAAAAAAGTCTGATGTAGAATCCGCGGTGCTCCAGACAGGATCAATTTTACCATCTACATTAATTTGCTGATCTGTTTTTCTTAATAAAAGTTTTTTAGTCTGCGCCTGAATTGAAAGCGAAACCAGGATAAGAATTGTAAAGAGTATTAGAATATTTTTCATTAGGTCACCGCGATTATTAATTGCTAATCAATTAAACTTATAAAAAAAAGAATAGTTAGTATAGTTAATTAGAATTTCAACAGATTTTTTATGTATTTTTAAAAAAGCTTCAAAATCAAATCAATAAAATAGAAAGGTAATTATGAAATTACTCTCCATTATTTTGTTTTTATTTATAACAAGTGCTTACGCACAAATGAGTTCTCAATTGCAAACATTATCAAAAGAATTTTTTGAATGGCGGGCAATTACACAACCGGCGTCATTAGATGATATTCCGCGATTAGAAAGGCCGGACGGCTGGACTGCAGATTGCTCCTCAAAAACTATTGCAAATTACAGAAAAAAATATATAGAATTCAGCGCTAGATTAAAAGATATTCCCAAAACAGGATGGTCAAGATCGGACAGTGTTGATTTCCTTCTGCTTCATTCAGCAATTGAAAGAGTTAACTGGGAATTGAACATTTTAAATCTTCCGGAAACTCATCCCGAGTTCTATTTTTACCAGGCGGTAGGTTCCATATTTGAATTAATAGTAATTCACTCACCAATGGATGAATACAGGGCAAAAAATATTTTAATCCGGTTAAAAGCAATTCCATCCATAATTAAATGCGCAAAGGAAAATCTAACATCACCCGTTCAGTCATTTGCAGATATTGCAATCGATATGCTTGACGGAATGGATAAAAATGTAACTGCTTCCTTCGAAGCTCTGAAAAAAGATTTTCCAAAATATTTTTCGAATAAAATTGATAAGGATGTGCAAAATGCCTGTGATGCATTAAATAATTACAGGGCGTGGTTGATTTCAGGCAGAGATAAAATGGAAACAAAATTTAATGTAGGTAGAAAAGACTATGACTATTTTCTAAGAAATATTGCATTTGTTCCGTACTCACCAGAAGAAATGCTCGAAATCGGCAAAGCGGAATGGAACCGCTCTGTTGCGTTCGATACTTTTGAAAAATTGAAAAATAAAAATATCCCTCCCGCAAAACTTTTTTCTTCTTCTGAGGAACAAATAAAGCAGGAAGAAATAGATGAAGAAGCAATTAGGAAATTCCTTGAAGAAAAAGATATTATGTCAGTACCCGGCTGGGTAAAACATTATTGGAATAAGAAAATTCCGGATTATGTTGCTCCGCTTGCTATGATGGGTGTAACTGATGATTTAACTTTTGAAAACAGGCTTGATGAAAATGGAATTAGTTATATCCAGGAACCTTCACCGGACCTTTCATTTTTTAAACTTGCTATTGCACACGATCCACGACCAATAATTGTTCACGAAGGAATTCCGGGACACTATTTTCAATTAGTTCGTTCGTGGAAAAATCCTGACCCGGTAAGGCGTCACTATTTTGATTCAAATTCAAATGAAGGAATCGGTTTTTATGTTGAGGAAATGCTGCTCCAATTTGGATTGTATGATGATCGACCACATACAAGAGAAAGCATTTACAGTTTTATGAGGTTGCGCGCTTTACGCGTAGATGTTGATATAAATCTTGCCTTGGGAAATTACTCAATCCAGCAGGGAGCAGATTATTTGGAAAAGACTGTCCCTATGGACAAACCTACTGCATTGGCTGAATCCAGATTTTTTGCTTCAACACCGGGACAGGCAATTACCTACCAGATTGGAAAATCTCAAATTCTTGACCTGATTGCAGATGCAAAAATTCAGCAAGGAGATAAATTTAATTTAAAAGATTACCATGATTATATGATGATAAATGGAAATGTGCCTATTGCTCTGCAAAGATGGGAATATCTTGGTTTGAGAGATGAGATAGAAAAAATGTGGCCAAGGTAAAATCTGAAGCACTAAATAATAAACCCTAAAAATCACTTTTCAATTTAGAACTTTGAACTTGTTTAGGATTTAGAAATTAGATTTTAGTATTTCTTTACAGGAGATTTATAATGAAAAAATTATTTTTGCTTTTATTTGTATTGCTTACTTTTCTTCCGGCTTTTGCCCAACAGAAAGAAAAACTAAAGCTTGAAGATATTTATTATTCAAGTAAACTATTTGGAAAAACTGTTCAGAATATTCAATGGAAACCGGATGGTTCAGCATTTACATTTACTGAATTTAACCTGGATTCAAAAGTTCAGGATATTTATTTATACAATGTTTCCAACGGTGAAAAATCACTCCTCGTTAGCGGCACTGATCTGAAATATAACAACAATCAAATAATGATGAGTAATTATCAATGGACTGACGACGGTAAATTTTTACTTATTGAAGGTCCGGTAAAATCAATCTGGAGACACTCAACACAAGCACCTTTTTATCTTTACAATGTTTCAGACAAAGAAATTAATGCTTTATCAAACGGAAACATACACCTGAGAAATGTAAAACTTTCTCCCGGTGGAAATAAAGTCGGATTCGTTCGTGATCACAACATTTATATTGTTGATCTAAAAACCGGCAAAGAAACTGCTGTTACAACTGACGGAAACGAAAATATTTTAAACGGAGAATTCGACTGGGTTTATGAAGAAGAATTTGGACTCGCTGATGCATGGCGATGGTCACCCGATGGAAATAAGATTGCATACTGGCGGCTGGATCAAGCAAGAGAAAAGATATATCATCTTATTGATGAAATGGGAGAATATAACAAAGTATTTGATTTAAAATATCCTAAAGTTGGTGAGCAGAATGCAATTGTGAAAATTGGTGTTGCTGATCTTTCGTCCGGAAAGACAAAATGGATGAATATTGGAACTAATGATGATATTTATATTCCAAGAATTTTCTGGACTAATTCCTCTGACCTGCTTTCAATTATGAGATTAAACAGGGAACAAAATAGTCTTGAATTATTAATGGCGAATGCCAACAACGGAAAATCAAAAACGGTTATCACCGATTCAAACAATACCTGGGTTGATGTAAGACACGATATTGTATTTCTTAAAAAATCCAATCAGATTGTCTGGACTTCAGAAATAAGCGGATTTAACCACGCCTATCTTTATGATTATTCCGGCAAATTAGTAGGCCAGATAACAACCGGCAATTGGGAAGTTAGCGCAGTAGATGGAGTTGATGAAAATACGGGTTGGGTTTATTTTTCCGGCAAAAAAGACTCACCAATCCAGGAAAATCTTTATCGCGTTAAAATTGATGGAAGTAATTTTCAAAAAATATCCGGTAAGCATGGCTGGTATTTTGCAAATTATGCACCGGACTACAAACATTTTATAGAATACTATTCAAATGTTTCAACTCCAACAGAAACATCTCTCAGGAATGCTGATGGCTCACTTGTAAATGTACTTGAAGACGGAAAAATTCCCGTACTTAAAAGTTACAACATGGTTTACCCGGAATTTTTAGAATTCAAAACTACGGATAGAACTGAGCTGAATGCATATATCATGAAACCGGCTGATTTTGATCCGTCAAAAAAATATCCTGTACTCGTTTATGGTTACGGCGGTCCCGGTTCTCAAATGGTGGTTGACCGCTGGGGCGGAACCAGAACTTTCTGGCATCAATATATGACCGAACAGGGTTATATAGTTTTTTGTGTAGATAACCGAGGAACCGGCGGAAGAGGAAAAGCATTTAAAGATATTTCATACGGTGATCTTGGAAAATGGTCTGTTCACGACCAAGTTGAAGGAGCAAAATATCTCGCAACTCTTCCATATGTTGATTCATCCAGACTTGGATTCTGGGGCTGGAGCGGTGGCGGATATTTAACCTGCATGATGATGACTAAGGGTGCTGATTATTTTAAAACCGGTGTTGCTGTTGCACCTGTTACCGATTTCCGACTTTACGATGCTATCTGGACAGAAAGATATATGGGATTAAAAGATGAAAATAAAAACGGCTACGATTCCGCAAATGTTCTAACTTACGCAGATAAATTAAAAGGAAAATTGATGATTGTTCATGGTACAGGCGATGACAATGTCCATTATCAGAATACAATGCAGTTTATGCAAAAATTAATTGATGCCAATAAACAATTTGATATTATGTTCTACCCGAATAAAAATCACAGGATTAGTGGCGGGGTAACACAATTACATTTATTTACCAAAATCACAAATTATTTTTTAAATAATCTTTAAGAGATATTTATATGGCTAAAAAAGACTATGACTGGAGCAGTTTTACCGTCAGGGTTAATATTAAAGCAAGCCCGCAGACAATTTATAACTACTGGGCAACTCAGGAAAATCTTGAGAAATGGTTTTTAAGACTTGCTGAGTTTAAAGATTCAAAAGGCAACTTGATACATAAGAAAAACAAAATTTCGAAAGGCGACACATACAAATGGATGTGGCATGGCTACGGAGATGAAGTTGTGGAGACTGGAAAAATTCTTAAAGCTAACGGAAAAAATTTTTTGCAATTTACATTTGCAGGAGACTGTATTGTAACAGTAAAAATTAAAAAAGATAAAAAAGAAAATATCCTTGAATTAAAACAGGAAAATATTCCAACTGATAATATAGCAAAAGTAAATTATCATCTAGGCTGTCAGACAGGTTGGACTTTCTATATGGCAAATCTAAAATCACTTTTGCAGGGTGGAATTGATTTAAGAAATAAGAATTTAAAACTTCAAAAAATGCTGAACGCATAAAATAAAAGGGCAACTTAAATGCTGCCCTTAAATATAAATTCAATTCTTAATTAGTAAATGAAGCAAGTAAAGATGCAGCTCTATTAATTTGTGATGCATAATTATTAATAACCCCAGCCACAACTTCAGCCTGTTTATTTGCTTCATCCCAGTTCCTCGATTCAACAGCTTCACGAACTGCAGGAAGTGTTTTTACCCCGTAGCCGGTATAAAATCCAGGAGCATAAATTTCGTGAACAAACCAGGGACGCCCGTCAAGCCCGTCTTTATTGGTTAAAGCCCTTTCTGAGAGATAAATAATTTCATTTAGCTTTTTTTCTTGATCCTGTGTTAATTTTTTACCCGATGATAGAAACTGACTTTTTGCAATTCCAAATTTCTCCGCAACTTTCTTCAGTTGGGTCGTTGCATTTTCAAGTGAAGAAAAATTTAAATGAGGAACTTCACTTTCAGGTTTTGGTGCAATTGAGGTTTTAGTCGGATCGGAAACTTTTTCAAAAAGATTATGAGTTATTTCATAATTTAACTGCTCAGTCTCTTTCCTCATTTTGTCAGTCATTTTTACAATTTCATCGAGATAACCAGAAACTGTATTTGAAAATCCAGGGAAGTTAAATGGAAGAATTTCAGCATCTGCAAGCCGCATCATAATTCTACCGCCTGTTTTTGCAAGCGTTACTCCATATTCAAAAGTCGGATCTCCAAACCTGATATAGTGATCATAAGAATCATAAATTGAATGGTAAACTCCTCCTTCATCTTCTCCCCCATAACCAATATTCATAGAAGCAATGCCAAGATGCTGAAGAAATGGCGTGTAGTCTGAACCTGATCCAAGAGCACCAACCGGAAATTCATCACTGTTTTCAATTTCCTTTTTAGATTCTACAGTAGATGCATTTAATATTCTTCTTGCCTTCAACCTTTCCCTGACACTAATTCCTTTTTCCGGATCCGTAATATCTTTTGCTACATCATTTATAAATGTCTGCAAAGTATGGGATGCCTCAGCATAAAGAAATCCTCTTCCATTTGAATCGGAATTTATATAGACAACTGCCTTTTGTTTTAATTCATCGGCATGAGTTTCAACCCATTCTGTGGATCCGAGTAATCCGGGTTCTTCACCATCCCAGGAACAATAAATCAAAGTACGCTTAGGACTCCAGCCATTTTTATGTAATTCACCGAGAGCTTTTGCCTCCTCAAGCATTGCAACTTGTCCGCTCAATGGATCTTCCGCGCCGTTCACCCAGCCATCGTGATGATTTCCTCTTATTACCCATTCATCAGGATAAACACTTCCTTTAATTTTTGCTATTACATCGTAAATAGGTTTTATATCCCAGTTGAATTCCAGTTTTAAATGAACCTTTGCAGGTCCGGGACCAACGTGATAGGTAATCGGGAGAGCACCCTTCCAGCTATTTGGAACAACAGGTCCGGTTAAATTTTTTAACATCGGGAGAGCGTCGTGATAGGAAATCGGCATTACGGGAATTTTTGTTAAAATTTTTATGTCTTTTACATCAAGATGTTTTGCATCTTTTGTAGCACCTACAAATGGTGTAGAAGGATCACCTGAGTAAACGGGCATATCCGCAACAGAACCACGCTGAACCCCGTATTCATTTCTCCACGATCCTTCGGGATAAACATCCCCGACATAAAAACCATCATTCCGCGGATCCGAATACATTATGCATCCGATTGCACCATGTTCTGCGGCAACTTTCGGCTTTATTCCTCTCCAGGCAGCACCATAACGTGCAATTACAATTTTTCCTTCTACACTAATTCCCATTTTTTCAAGTTGCTCGTAATCGGAAGGAATTCCATAATTAACATAAACGAGTTCACCTGTTACATCGCCATCAATAGAATATGCATTGTAAGTCGGAAGCTGTTCATCCTTCTGATCGGACGTTCTGTCTTCCTTCAACGCAGGTTCTTTTAAAAGTGGTGCAAATTTTTCCGGTGAAATCATTTCAAGAATGCGTGTTTTAGGAGTTGGGAAAAGCACATAAAATGTTTCAATATGTGCGTCCCATCCCCAGGATTTATAAAGTGAAAGTATATATTCAGCGTTCTCTTTATCATAGGGCGAGCCAACGTGATGAGGGCGTGCACTTAGTTTTTCAAGCCTTGCTTTCAAATCAGAGGCTTTTAAATATGAATCAAATTTTTTCTCAATATCATTTGTAGTAGAATTTGATTGCGCAAAAACAAAACCAATTTCAAATAATATTATTAAAATTGTAAGAAATGAAAATTTTAGAAAAGATTTCATGATAAACTCACAGATTTTTAATGGAGATGGTTAATTGAATTATTAATATTAAAGATATTTGATGATTTATACTATAAATTTCTGAGGAATATTGACAGTTAGTAGAGACACGCGATCGCGTGTCTCCAGCACAAATAATTATAATATCACACCGCCGCCGAGACATTCAAGGTTATCATAAAATACTGCAAATTGTCCCGGAGCAATTCCCTGGTCAGGCTTTGATAATTTTACTTCAGCTTTGTCATCGCTTAAAAAGTTAAGCTCACAATTAAAAAAGTTTACACCATGCCGAATCTTTACAAGTAATTCTTTCTTATCCGGTTGCGTGTTATTTATCCAGTTGAATTTTCCAACTTCAAAAGTATCGCGACTTCTATCAGGCAGATTTTCTTTTGATATATAAACTATATTTTTTTCAACATCTTTTTTAACCACGTACCATGGACCGTGAGACAACCCCAAACCTGATCTCTGTCCTATTGTATAAAAATAATACCCGTTATGTTCGCCTTTCTTTTCACCAGATTCAATTTCAATTATGTCACCTTTTATTTCCCCAAGATGATGTTTAACAAACTCATTAAATTTAATCTGACCAAGGAAACAAATTCCCTGGCTGTCTTTTCTATTCTGATTAGGAAGATCAAATTCTTCTGCGAATTTTCTTACTTCTTTTTTTTCATACTTGCCGAGAGGAAATAAAGCCCGTGAAAGTTGATGCCGGGTAAGGTAAGCTAAAAAATAAGTCTGGTCTTTAACAGGATCTGGTGATCTTTTTAATTTATAAACTCCATTTCCTTTTTCTACGGATGCATAATGACCGCTGGCTACTTTTTCAAAAGAGTCATCAATTTTATCGTAAAATTGCCCGAACTTTATCAGTTTATTACAAAAAATATCCGGATTTGGAGTGCGTCCTTCTTTTATTTCAGAAATAGTATACGAAACAACATGTTCCCAGTATTCATCCTGTAAAGGCAAAATTTCAAGTGGAACGTCAGCCTGTTTACAAACACCACGTGCAAATTCAAGGTCTTCCTCCCATGGGCAATCACCTAAAAAAGAAAATTCATCCTGCAGCCAGATCTTTAAATAAAATGCTGTTAGATCGTGTCCTTCTTCTTTTAATAAGCGCAATGCAACAGAGCTATCAACTCCACCGGATAATAAAACTGCTATCTTCATAATTAAATTTATTATTGATAAGATTTAAAATAAGGAAAGAGAATAAAAGAAATTAGTCAAAAAATGGAAATGGCAGACTACTTTTTAGATTTTTTCTTTTCGTCCGGTTTTGTTTTATTCAGCCCTAAGCGATTAACAACATCATCATAAATTTGTTTTTTAACTTTACTTAGAATATGGGTTTCGAGTTTGCGTGCATCTATCATTTTATCATAAAACCCGACAATCCTGTTATTTGCTCCATCTTTAATTCGCATAATTCCATTTAACTTCCCGCTGTAAATTCCGCCTTCAAGCGATGTAATATCATTAAAATAGATAGTAACGTTTTTTTTGTAGAATATAAATTCGCTGCAAACCATTTTTTCATCATCTGCTTCAATTTTATATGGAAGTATTTTATAAAGCAAAAGATAATGACGGTTAAGAAAGTAAATGACAAGAAATGTAACCACGAATGGAATAATATAAACCAGTCCTTTGTCCAGGTTCACTCCAAGTGATATTGCATACAACGACAGTATGATGGTTACCGGGATATTACCGTATTTGTAAATTAGCCTGAATATTACAGGATAAGTAAATGTTTGCATATTAATAGATTACTTAGGTAAGTCCAAAGTTAAAAAATATTTTTAATTTATTCAGATAATACAGAATAAAAATTACAACAGATTGCTTGCCAATTCAGCTAATTCCGATCTTTCGCCTTTTTCAAGTGTAACGTGTGAATATAATTTTTGTCCCTTGAACCTGTCAATAAGATAAGAAAGTCCGTTCGATTGTGAATCGAGATAAGGATGATCTATTTGATAAATATCCCCTGTAAATACGACTTTTGAACCTTCCCCGGCTCTCGTAATTATTGTTTTAATTTCGTGCGGAGTTAAATTTTGTGCTTCATCGACTATAAAAAATATTCTTTGAAGACTTCTTCCACGAATAAAAGAAAGAGGTTCAATAACAAGTTTATCTTCTTTTATCATCGTAGTAATTGCCGTGCTTTGCTTATCGCCTTCCTGGAACTGATCCTGTATCACGCGAAGATTATCCCACAAAGGCTGCATATATGGTTCAATTTTACTTTGAATATCGCCCGGCAAATAGCCAATATCTTTATTGCTCAAAGGAACAATCGGTCTTGCGATAAATATCTGCCTGTAATGTTTTCTAACCTGAAGAGCTGCAGCAAGTGCAAGCAACGTTTTTCCTGTTCCGGCTTTTCCAATCAATGAAACAAGTTGAATATCATTATTCGTTAATGCATCTAGTGCAAAAGTCTGTTCAGCGTTACGCGGCTTAATTCCGTAAGTGGCAACTTTATCAATTTTTTTAAATGTTTCTTTTTCACTTCCAAGATTTGCAAGTACAGAGCGGTTTGAATTTCTGAAAATGTAATACTTGTTAGGAATTACTTCCCCATCAATTTTCTTTAACAATTGTTTTGCCGGAATTTCATATGGCGATTGAAATAATTTTACAATTGATTCATCATCAAAATTTTCGACAATTTCTTTACCGCTGTACAACTCATCAATGCTTACAATTTTATCAGTTGAATAATCCTCCGCAAGAATTCCAAGAGCTTTAGCTTTCATTCTAAGATTTACATCCTTGGTAACAAGTACTACTGTTGATTTGCCTTCCGGCTTTTTGTTCCACTCGAAAGCAACACCAAGTATCCTGTGATCCGGATTATCCTCTTTAAATATTTCTCTTATTTCACTATTCAACCCACGCGAAATTGCAATTCTTAATTTTCCTCTTCCCTTGCCCATAGAAATTCCACCGTTGAATAATGCATCACCTGTCATTGCATCAAGTGTTCGGGCAAATTCCCGTGCATTCAAATTTATCACCTGGCTTCCTCTTTTAAAAGAATCCAGTTCTTCAATTACAGTCAAAGGAATAATTATATCGTGTTCCTGGAATTGATGGATACACGTTGCATCGTGAAGAATTACGTTGGTGTCGAGGATAAATATTTTATTTGTTTTGGGTTGTGTTTTTTTGCGGGCAGATTTGGTCTTCATTAATTTCCATATGTTGTACTACTCTAATATTACAATTTTTTTTGTGGGTTACAAGTTGAGAAATTTTTAATTTCTTTCACGCGAATAATTTGAATCCTGTACCGTGAATGTTTACAATTTCTACTGAGTTATCGCTCTTCAGATAATTTCTAAGTTTCACTATGTAAACGTCCATACTCCTTGCGGTAAAATAATTATCATCTTCCCATATTTCTTTCAGAGCAACTGTGCGCAAAACAACTTCATTTTTATTCAAGGATAATAATTTCAATAAATCGGCTTCCCGTGTGGTGAGCTTTTGTTCTTTATCTTTAATTGTTAAAAGTCTCTTGTTATAATCAAATCTAAATTTGCCGATTTTAATTTCTGATAGATTTTCGGATTGTTTTTTACCTGTTGTAGAATTAACTCTTTTAAAAATATTATTTATCCGGAGTAATAATTCCTCGCTGCTGAAGGGTTTGGTAATGTAGTCATCTCCACCAATTCTAAGTCCCTCATTCCTGTCATCCTGCATCGATTTAGCAGTCAAAAATATTATTGGAGTGTTTGTATCGTTTTTCCTGATTTTTCTGGCGAGCGTAAAACCATCTATCCCCGGCAGCATTATATCAAGAATACACAGGTCATATTTGTTTTCTTTATAAAGATCAAACGCACTAATTCCATTTTTTGCATGATCTACTGCAAACCCTTTTATTACAAGGTATTCCCTTAGGATCGTACCCAGGTTTAAATCATCTTCAACGAGTAAAATTTTAGTCTTGTTCATTTTTTATTTAATGGCAGATAAATGCTAAAATGAGAACCTTTGCCGGGTTTACTATTTACCAGAATTTTTCCATTATGAGCCCGGATCATTTTTTTGACGTAGCTCAACCCTATGCCATATCCTTTTACATCGTGTACATTACCGGTTGATACCCTGTAAAATGTTTCAAATATCAGGTCCTGTTTATCTTTTGCAATTCCTATTCCATTGTCTGAGATTGAAATTGTTATAAAGTTATTTTCATTAATTGTTTCAATTAAAATTTCAGGATTTTCATTTGTAAATTTTACCGCATTATCTATAAGATTATTTAGAACACCTGTAATGTGAAATTTATCCCCATTTAAAAGATGATCTTCGGCTTTAAGGTCAGTTAAAATTTTTCCGTTTCTATTTTCAACAACTTGTTTATAATTTTCAATTAATTCTTCAATTACTAAGTGGATATTAAATTCGGTATATTCAATATGATAATCATCTTTTTCAAGCGAGGCAGTATTTAAAAGATTTTCAACCATCCCTTTTAGTCTATTGTTTTCATCTGATATCATTTTAGCATATCTCACAATAGAATTTTTATCATTTATGATCTGGTTTTCTGAAAGCGATTCACAAGCAAGTGAAATTGAAGAAATTGGAGTTTTAAATTCGTGTGTAATATTATTAATCAGATCATTTTTAATTTCAGTTATTTTTTTCTGCCTGATAAGAAGGCTTATTGTTTTATAAAATAAATAAATTATTGCAATAATTATAAGTGCAGAAATTCCCAGCATTAGTGAAATATTTCTTAATATATACGTGCTCTGGTTTGGGAAATAAACCAGTAGAAATTTCCCTGTACCAAACAGATCATCCGGGAAAAGTTTTGCACGAAATTCCGAATTTAGAAGTTCCTCTTTATTTTCATTTTTGCAATAATAAACGGAATCCCTGCTTTCCTCTTTTATTCCCCACTCAAATTCAGTATTGATTCCCTTATTATCTAATTCCTGTAAAAGAATTTCATTAATCGATTCTTTCCTTACTCTTTCAGTTACAGGTTTTCGTGGTTCCACAGTTAAAAGCTGGTTAAAAATATCACTTACACTTTTCTTTTTTATAACCATTACTGAATCAACTTTTTCTTTGAACTTCCAGATTTCATTCTTCTTTTTAACCGTATCGTCTTTCCAGGTAAAATAATTGTAATAAGTTTTTGTTGTGTCTATTTGAACAGGCAATTTTTTAAGATCGACATTATATTTGAATCCGCTGATGGTGCTACCTGACGAGTCAGATTTTTTTATGTAATAAATGTTGTTTTTAAGAGTGTCCTCATTATAAATAGCCACTCCGTTTTTATCCCCGCTTACAGATATATTGTTGATTACAATAGAAGCAGTTTCTAATTTGTCAACTTTCTTAACTGTTGAACTAAGAGCATCAATAACGTTACTTTCAAATCTCTGCTGTTCAACTTTAAATGCATTCGATACCCAATACAACTGAACTGCAATTAGCCCAAGGACAGTAACTGCCATAATGATAATAATTATTTTAATCCTGCTCTTTTTCATAATATTAAATTTAGTCTAATTAAAAGAATTATTCTGTATTTTAACATTTTTTAACACTTCTTAACTTTTCATTAACATAATTTATAAAAGAACTTATTTAGATTTCCTATGAAATTAATAATTCAAATTTTAAGGAGATATTATGTCATTCCAGCCAAAAACTAAAGCTATCCTGTTTTTATCGGCAATAATCTTTTTTGTCATGAACATTTTGCTCAATGCGCAATCTGATTTAAATGAAAAGATAAATGATATTAAAGGTAGGGCACAAAAGGTTACTGTTAAAACTGATAACGGCGAAGTTACTTTCGAGGGGAAAGAAGCTGAAGAAATCGTAAAAATAATTGAGAGAAATAAGGGCTTAGCAAAATTCTGGGTAAGGAAACTTGATAATGATACTACCGATCCGGATAAGAACATATTTTTTGGTTTTGATTTGGATAAGGACACGACAAATGATAATGTAAAAATGAAAATTAGATATGATAAAGGTGAAAACACCATTATAATTACAAAAACAGAAAAAGACGGTAATGAAACTACAGAAACATTTTCGGGTGATGAAGCAGATGAGTATTTTAAAAAACACAGTAAATACAATGGGAATTTTAAATGGATAAAACCGGGAGATAAAAAAGACAATTTCTTTTTCTTCAAGAAAGATGATGGCGACGATGATGAAAAGGGTATGGATATTTCAATTTGGAATGTTGATGACGATTCTGATGATTCATTTATCTTTTTTAATAAAGATGATGACGGGATAAAAAAAATGATAAAGATTTCTGAAGAAGACGGGATAAAGAAAATAACTGTTACCAGCACCGATAAGGACGGACAGGAAACCACAAAGACTTATAAAGGTAAGGAAGCAGAGGAATACTTAGAGAAAAACGATATAAAAGTGAAAATAAAAAAAGATGGTGACGACGATGAGAATACAAAAGAAATAATTATCAGGAAGAAGAAATCTAAATAAAATTAAAAAAAATACGGCAAAGCCTTCTGTAAAATGAAGGCTTTGTTAATATTTAAAATGTTTTATATGCTCACCCTTCTTCCCTATTTCGGTCATCGCTTCAATTCCAAGATCAAGATGAATCTCCGAAAACTTATTTGTAACAAGCTTATCCGATTCTTCTGTCTTAACACCTTCTGGAATTAAAGGCATATCAGAAACCAGCAATAAAGCACCACGTGGAATTTCATTCACAAGTCCTACAATAAATATTGTAGCGGTTTCCATGTCTATTCCAATAGTGTATAATTTTTTCAAATATTTTTTAAATCTTTCGTCCCATTCCCACACCCGCCTGTTGGTCGTATAAATTACTCCTGTCCTGTATTCAAGTTTTCTTTTAACAATTTTTTCTGAAACGAACTTGTGCAATTTAAATGATGGCAAAGCAGGAACTTTTTCCGGCAAATAATCATCCGAAGTTCCCTCACCCCTTATTGCCGCAGTTGGAAGAATAAAATGCCCTATTTCAGTAGACCTTTTAAGCCCGCCGCATTTACCAAGAAACAAAACACCTTTGGGCTTTTTTGCGACCAGCAAATCCATAATCGTAGCTGCGTTTGCTGAACCGATTCCAAAATTAATAATTGAAAGTCCGCTGCTGTTCGTTGCTGTCTGCATCGGCTTTCCGATTCCTTTTATTTCACAATTAAATTTTTCGGCAAACCTGTCAACATAATTTTGGAAATTCGTAAGTAAAAGATAACCGCCGAATTCATCGAGGCTTGTGCCCGTATATCTTGGCAGCCAGTTTTTTGCTATATCCAGTTTTGATTTGAATCCGGTCTTTCTTGGTGTCATATTTCTATATCCATTTTTTTATTCTACAATTTAGTCTTTTCCAATTTTAATAAAAATTTTTTGAATCAACTATTTTTTTAAGTGTCGGTAAAAATAAATATTTTAATTATATTGGACAGATCAAAAATCAAAATCCGGGATAAATTTTGCACAGAATTTCAAATCTGTTTTTATTAATAATTCTTCTTTGTACGAATTCTTTTGCACAGATTAATGATCCAAAATTAATCGCGGTTTCTGGATCAAGTTTCGATTTTAATAAAAAAGTTAACACTGCTTTTGAATTCAGAGTTGAATACAGGCACGATAAAGGCTGGTGGAAAGTCCGACCTTTTGCCGGAGCAATGGTTACCAGCGATGGCAGCAGTTATTTTTTTGCAGGAGGTTTAGTAAATTTTTTTATCGGTGAGCATTTTGTAATTACTCCAAGTTTTGCGCCAGGCATTTACTTCAAAGGAACTGGGAAAGATCTCTACTTTCCACTTGAATTCCGATCACAAATTGAAATTGCCTACAGGTTTAAAAACAGTGCAAGAATCGGAGCAAGTTTTGGGCATATTTCCAACGCAAGTCTGGGTCCGCCTAACCCGGGAGTTGAGTACCTTGCGGGAACCATTGCTTTCCCCATTAACTAATAGCCTCAAGCTCGGATTATAACTTTATTTATCTGAATTACGATAGCGCCAGAAAGAAGTGTATTTATCTTTCTCAATAATTCCGACTGGCCCTTCATATATTCCCCCATCTCTGAATCCGTCATATACTCTTACCGCAATTGTATTCTCTCCCGATTTTTTCAGGACACCAGAGGGAATATCATAAGCCCTGACTCTTAAATATTCATTATACCTGTTAAATTCCACCGGGTGCTTACTGAAATCTCCAGTACTACCTATAAGAATCCCGTTTATATATGCCTGATCAATATCATCTATCTTACCGAGATACAACATCAAATCTTTTTGAGCCAGATTTTCAGGTATTGTAAACTTTTTTCTATACCAGCCATAACCGTCATAATCCTGATATCCCTGTAATTCCCAAAATGAAGGAACAGTTATCTCATTCCATTTACTATCATCAAAATCAGCTTTTGCATAGTTTGAATTATCACCTGTACTAAATTTCCAAATCCCTGAAAGTATCAGGCTAAGAGAATTATCCTTTTCGACATATTCTAATCCGGGATCTCCTTCAAGTATTCCACCTGATAATTGATAATCAAATATTCTAACAGCAATCACATTATCACCGATCGAATTCAAAAATTCTGAAGGAAGATAATACCTCCTGGATACATAATAAGCAGTTTGAAAATTTGGGGGAAAAGAACCCATAAGCCCGATCAAATGGCCATTTAAGAAAGTCTGATCAACATCATCAACTCTTCCAAGATTCAAGTAAAGAAATTTATCTTTCATTGCCCTGTTATATTCAAAATGCACTCGATACCAGGCATATCCATCGTACCCGTTGAACCCCTGATCCTCCCATCTTGATGGAACTTTGATCTCTTCCCAGTTATTATCATCATAATTTTTATTAATCCAGGAGATATCATCTCCAATAGAAAACTTCCACTTACCTTTTAAGTCAATAGTATTTTTATTATTTCTGTTATTGAATTCAATTTTCTGTGATCTACATCCAGCTATCAAAAAGAAAAGAATAAATAAAAATGCCAGAATATGTTTAAAAATAATGTACATAGATATTGATTAATTCATATAACAATTATTTCCCGGAACTATTGTTATTTACTGTTACAAATTTTACATCAGTACTCTTTGCGTATTCACTGTACATAAGACTGCTAATGCTTCTGACCTTTTCACTTTTGTCTTTAACCGATAATTCTTTTATGGCATCAAGACCCAGGGGATCTCTTATTTCGTATAGTGAAACGGCTATCAGAAGTCTTGTTGAAGGATCTTCTTCATTATTTAATTTTTCTATTAACGCATCAACAGATCCTGTTACCCTGTCTCTTCCGGCAAGGTAAATACTGCTTCTTTGTAATCCTTTGTTCTCTGAATTAATGCCGTTTACAAGATTAGCTACAGCTGCAGTGTTTTTACTATCCACATCCTTTTGAGCACTCAACGGTTTTACTGAAAGGACAATTGCTGCTAAAACCACGATTGTTAAAGATATTCGTTTCATCCTACACCTCCTGTTGTTTTTGAACTTTAATTAACTCACAGTTCAAACGTACTTCAGAGAGATGTAATCAGTGTCACTAACTTGTAATAAGATTGTAAAAAAATGTCATGAACAACTATATTTTCAGAATAATTCACAGGTTTTAATCAATCAATTTATAACCCACGCCGTGAACCGTTAAAATATTTTTCGGATGATTGGGATCTTCTTCAATCTTTTGCCTTAGTTTAAGAATAAAATTATCGACCGTTCGCGTTGTTGGAGATTCTTCATAACCCCATATTTCATTCAACAAATCATCTCTGCTGACTGTAGAATTCCTGTTTTTCCAGAGATAATTCAGAATTTCAAATTCTTTGTGAGACATTCCAATATTCTTCCCTTTTAAGGTAGCTGAATAGGCAGAGAAATTGACCTGTAGTTTACCAATCTTATGAACTGAGCCTGAATCCGAATTTTTACTCTCGCTTCGTCTGAGTATAGCTTTTATTCTTGCAAGAAGTTCCCTGAGACTGAAAGGTTTGGTTACATAATCATCTGCTCCCAGTTCTAGTCCGAGCACTTTGTCAATTTCTTCACCTTTTGCAGTTAAAAAGATAACCGGTGTTTCGATCTCCATTTTCCTGGCACTTTTGCAAACGTCAAAACCAGAAACCTTTGGCATCATTACATCCAGAATTATCAGATTATAATTATTATTTTTTAAAAATTCTATTGCTTCTTCTCCATCACATGCACAATCAACCTCGAAACCTTCGAACTCAAGGTTGTCCTTGAGACCTTTGCGCATATTTAATTCATCTTCCGCAACGAGTATTTTAGTCATAGTCATCCTTCAATTTTATTTAAAGGAAATTTCAGTCTGAAAGAACTCCCTTTATCCGGAGTACTTTCAATTTCAACTTTTCCATTGTGAGATTCCACTATATGTTTTACAATACTTAGTCCCAAGCCGGTACCCTTGACATTATGAACTGAGCCTGTGCCTATGCGAAAAAATTTATCGAAAATTTTATCCTGGTTTTCTTTCGAAATTCCTATTCCTGAATCTTTCACTTCAAGAAAAGAGTGATTTTTTTCCAACCCGGTTCTAAGTATGATATACTTTTTATCGCTGCTGTACTTAATTGCGTTGTCTAGCAGATTCATTACTGCTTCAGAAACAGCTTCCTCATCTAATTTTTGAACAGGGATTATTTCATCTTTAACAAATTCAGTTTTAAATTCATTTTGTTCAAGATGAGTTTTGTAGGATGAATAGACATTTTCAACAATATCATTTAAAAATGAATCTACAAAATGGTACTCTCTTTTGCCCGCCTCAATTTTAGAAAAATTAAGTATTGAATTGACTATTCTACCCAATCTTGAAGTTTCCTGGCTGATAATTTTATAGTATTCCTGTCTTTTTTCTTCTGAAGAAACTCTTCCCATTTCGAGAGTTTCAGAAAACATGCTTATCATTGAAAGAGGTGTTCTCAGTTCGTGAGAAACATTTGCGACAAAATCTGATTTAATACGTGCTATTTCAATTTCCTTTTTCACATTCCTGAATACTATATAGACTCCGACAAATAAAACAAGAACCAGAATTATTATTAAAAGAAGGTTTATAAAAGCTCTCTGTTTTACCAACGAATCAATAGTTTCGCCTCTTAAAGAGATCCCCAGTTCATATCCCGGAAGCAGCCAGAGTGCTTTTTTTACATGCATCTGATTACTGATATTGGATTGAATATCATCAAAAGTAAAACTTGCAGTGGAAGAAACAACAGATATAAGAAATTCATCTCCGGAAATAATTTTTATTCTTGGTCCTAATTTTTTTTGTATAAATACACCGGGATTTATTGCAACAACACACAATCTATTCGTAAGATTAATGGACTGGAAAGCAAAAAATAATATTGCTACACTTGAATCAGCAAAAACGGGCTCTATTTTTCTATAACCGGATTCTTTATAATTAAATAATCTGGTTATAAGATCTGAATGTGTACTCAGCAAAGTATCTAGAAAAGTAAAGTCCTTTGTTAAATTATTTTGACGATATAAATCTGTGAATTTTAGAGTATTTGAATCAATTACATAAATTGCTTCAATGGCTCTATCATTTTGCAAAAATACACCTACATTTTCAGCCTTATTCTCACCATTAATAATTGATTCAATTTTACTAGCCCAACTATCCATAAAATCTTGCGAGTACTGATTTACCGAGAACAGAATAGCATCAAGCTGGCTTTCATAAATTTTTTCAATGACCTTTTCATTGCTATTTAAGGAGGTTAATTCGAAGGACACAAATAGCAAAGCGGGAACAACTACAACAACAATAAGTATGATACCTATTTTTCGCAAATTGTTATTCATTTAAGCCACATTAATAATTTGATTTTGCTAAATCAAAATATTGAATTTTAACTTAATTTCCTCTGATCATAATTAAAAAAAAGGTTCTAGACTTATTTGAGAGAAGTGAGAATATCATTAACCAGATTACTTAGCAATTCAGGACGATTTATAATCCATTTCTCACTAATCAGATTTGAATTATTCACGGAGTTGCTTGTATAAGCATTCGGGACAGCAATGCAATTAATTTTTGCAGCTATTGCAGATTTTATGCCTGTAACAGAATCTTCAATAGCAATACACTCTTCTGGAAAGATATTTAATTTTGATAAAACCAGATCATATATTTCCGGATCAGGCTTACTTTTTTCAATCAGATCCCGGGTAGCAATAAAATCGAACAGATCTGTTAACTCAAGAATATCCAGTACTTTTGAGGCTTCGTCATTATGCGAAGTTGTAGCCAGCGCGGTTTTATAATTTTGAGATTTTACTTTTTTCAATAATGCTGTAGTGTGCGGACAAATAACTGTGCTTAATATCCTTGGATTGTTTAAAAATTCAAAATAGTAATTCAGCCTTATCTTTACAAAAACCTCCCAGGCTTCCCCTGTCTTAAATTCATCCAGCCTTTTTACTGCTTCATTATTAAGATAAAATTTATTAAGCAAAGATTTTGCAACTTCTTGGCGAGAACGACCGACCAGTTTTTTATATTCTTCTATTATCTTATGTTTCTTTATCTTACCAGGTTTCAATTCCATTGCAGCAAGGGCATAGGAATGCGCTTTCATTATTTCTGTTTGCACAAGAGTTCCATCAAGATCGAAGATAAATGCTTTTATCATAGGAGAGTTTTTCTCAAAATTTCCAGATTTTTATCGATATCTTCGCCAAGATTAAACCTGAGGACTCTTCGTTTGTTGTCCAGCAATGCCTGCCTGTCTCCTAGTGCCTGAGCATTTTTTAATGTTCCGAATGAAATTAATGAACTATCTTCTCCGGCATTATCAGGGATTGGTAAATCTTCCGGCATTTTTGAAACAAACTGAATAAATAACCCGTGTCCGGCATCCCCCTTGTGTAGCTGCCCAGTGGAATGCAGAAATCTTGGACCATACCCTACAGTTGTAGCCATTTTATATTTTTTCTGAATAGCTGTTCTAAAATCCTGCAATGCATTTGTGGTCTTTTCATCAGGTTTAACATATGCCTGAATTGAAACGTAACTTCTTCCATTAATATTATTCTCACCGGGATTCATCTCACTTAAAAATTCTGTAATAACATTCTTCAAATTGTCTGTTTTAATTTTTCCAAAAGCAGTAATACCATCTTCTTCAATTGCTGCTTTCAATTCAGGAAGTTTTCCTTTTTCCTGGTATTCTTTTACCATTTTTTTTGCGAGAACTTTTGCCGCCTCAACATTAGGTTGATCAAATGGTTGAATTCCCATTATCTTTCCGGCAACTGCAATAGCAAATTCCCACCTGAAATATTCGCTGCCAAGATCATATAAATCATTCCAAGTAATTTCAACTACAGGAAATCCTGCTTTAACAAATTCGTCGACCTTTTCTTTTTCCGAATTATCTTCCTTTAAATGGATATAAATAAATAACCTGTCTTTTGAATAAAACTCCGGCGACAAAACTCTTTCACCATCTACAGGCAAAATTCCTTTACCATCTTTCCCTGTACTTTCTGCAATTAGCTGCTCAACCCAGGCACCGAAATAAGAAATTTTTCCCGGGGTAACAAATGTAACTTTATCAATTCCTTCATTTGATAGTTCGCCCAACAACACACCGATATATGTAGCTGTGTCTTCGTAATTATTTTCTTTACTTGTTTCCTTAACAAGTTCATCGGCACGATTTAATATTTTTTCCAGGTCAACTCCTGCGAGAGCAGCGGGTACCATTCCAAAAAATGAAAGTGCCGAATATCTTCCCCCAATGTTAGGATCGTTTCTGAAAATTTTTCTGAATTTCAGTTTTTCTGCATTATCTACCAACCCGCTTTTGGGATCTGTTATTGCAGCAAAATGATTCCCTGCTTTTTCTTTACCAACTTTTTTTAAAACAGAATTATAAAAGTGCTTCATATAAGAAAATGTTTCTACGGTACTGCCTGATTTCGTTGAAACAATAAATAAAGTCTTTGCGGGGTCGAGCGTTTTATCGAACGAAATTACAGCTCCGGGATCTGTACTATCCAGTACATGCAGATTTAGAAAACCGGGCTTTGATCCGAACATCAGACTAAAAACTTCCGGTGCCATACTGGAACCTCCCATTCCCAAAACAATTGCATCCGTAAATCCATCATTTTTTACGCTTTCAACAAATTCATTTATTTCATTCAATGCCATCCTGGTTTCTTCTGTACTATGCAGCCAGCCAAGCCGATTTATTATTTCATCAGGTTTATCATTCCAGACGGTAAAATCTTTCCTCCAGATCCTCTCCGGTACTTTTTCTTTAACAATATTTTCAAATGTGTTTTTAATTTTATTTTCAAAATTTCCAATCTTTGTATTAAATTTTTCATTCTTCATTTTTCTCTCCGTAATTTTCAATAATTCTTATAAGTTTTTTGCTGCTGCCGAATCAAGGTACCACTCATAATTTCCGCTTTCTAGGTCTACAAACGCTGCCGGATAATTTTTATAATCATCCTCTTTGTTAATAATTTTTTTGACTACTTCAGATTTATCCTTTCCTGTAATCATAAAAATTACTTTTTTGCTGTTGTTGATTATTTTCCCTGTAATGGTAATTCTTTTTTGCACTGAATCAGGGTGCTCAGTAACTGCGCACAATTTTTCTTCATTAAATAATTTTAAATAACCGGGAAAAATTGAGGCAGTATGTCCGTCAGTTCCAATACCGAGCAGAATGAGATCAAAAACAGGCACTCCTTTTTCACCAATTAAAACATTTTCATCAATTTCACGTTCGTACCTTGCAGCTTCTTTGTCCGGAGTATTTTCTCCGACTATCCTGTGAATATTTTCATCCGGAATTTCTATTTTATCCAGCAAATATTTTTTCGTCATTCCGTAATTGCTATCCTCACTTGTAGGTGGAACACATCTTTCGTCTACCCAATAAATATTTAGTCTGTCCCACTTCATCTTTTCAGTATATTCTTCACTTAAAATTTTAAATAATATTTTAGGAGTGCTTCCGCCGGAAATTGCAATATTTGTTTTTTTGTTTTTGGCTGAATTTTCATCAACAATTTTCTTTATAGCATTTGCTATATTTTCAGCTACTTCAAAAGGGGTTTTATCTTTTTTTATTTTAGGTTCCATTAAAACAATTTATAATTCACAATAGAGTCCATCGTCAGCGAGATTTTTACAGGGATATCTCCATGTAACGCCAGGCTCTTCTATTAAATTATCAGCGTGTTCCGGACCCCATGTACCAGCAGGGTATCCATAAACCTTTATTTTTTTATTTTCCTTCCAGGCATCAATAATGGGCTGCACAAATGTCCAGCAGGCTTCAACAGCATCAGCCCTTGCAAATAAAGTAGGATCTCCAATCATACAATCGTGTATTAATCTCTGGTAAGCTGAAGGGAGACTTTCATTCTTTAAATCAGAATAATGGAAATCCATATTCACAGTTTGAACTTTATAACCCGCTCCAGGAGTTTTCATTCCAATCTTAAATAACAATCCTTCATCGGGTTGAATTCTTATAATAAGTTGATTACAAGAATCGTTAACAGTTTTTCCGCTACTAAAAATCTGGTGAGGAGTAGGTTTAAAATGAATAACAACTTCAGTAACCCTAGTAGGAAGCCTTTTTCCTGTTCTTATATAAAAAGGAACTCCTCCCCATCTCCAATTATCGATATACATTTTAATTGCAACAAATGTTTCTGTTCTTGAATCTTTTTTTACCCCTTTTTCCTCCCTGTATCCGGCAACCTGCTCACCTTTTACTTTTGCAGATCCATATTGTCCGCGAATAACATTCTTAGAAACTTCATCCGGTGTAAAAATCCGAAGTGCCTGAAAAATTTTTAAAGTTTCATTCCTGATTGCATTAGAATCAAATGAAGCCGGTGGTTCCATAGCAATTACCCCGGTTAACTGCAACAGATGATTTTGAACCATATCCCGCAAAGCACCGGAATCGTCATAATATCCGCCGCGGTTTTCAACACCGATATTTTCTGCAGAAGTAATTTCAACGTGATGAATATAATTCCTGTTCCAGAGCGGTTCAAAAATTCCGTTTGAAAATCTTGTTACCATAATATTTTGAACTGTTTCTTTTCCAAGGTAATGATCAATTCTATAGATCTGATCTTCTTCATAATGGTTTAATAATTTATTGTTCAGTTCCTTTGCTGTTTTAAGATCATATCCGAAAGGCTTTTCAATAATTATTTTTTTCCAGCCTTTATCCCCAGACTGATCGCTCATTCCATGTTTTGCAAGATCAACAGGAATTATTCCGTAAAGGCTGGGCGGAGTTGCAAGGTAGAAGATCACATTACCACCAGTACCAATTTTCTGAGACAATTCTTCAAGTTTATTTTTTAAAGTCGGGTAGCTGCTATCGTCAGTAAAATCCATTACTGCAAAGTAAAGTGAATTTAAAAATTCATCTACTTTTGATTTATCAGGATTTTTAGCTTCAGAAAATTCATTCAGCGCGTCTTTCATTTTATTTCTAAAATCGGAATCCGAAGTTTCCTTTCTTCCTGTTCCAATAATTGCAAATTTTTCAGGGAGCATATTGTGTAATTTAAGCTGAAAGATTGCTGGCATTAATTTTCTTTTTGTGAGATCACCAAGTGCTCCAAAAATTACGAGAATATGATTTTCCGGTTTTTTCATTGCTTGTCCATTTTTAGCCATACGAAAATCTCCTTAAATAAGGATTTTTATTAAATCAATCTAAAGTTTAAATAAATAATTCAGGTAGTATATAATATAAAACATATTCAAAGTACAAAAGTTCAAAAAAAAGAGCCTTTTTTGCTTTTTGAAGAAAATTCCTGGCTAAATTTCCATTTCTATTTTAGGAAAACTATATTTTTAAGATTTTATTGACTGTTAGGTCAATAAAACCACAAATACACTTCAAAAACTTGCGATTTTCACATATTTTCTTATTTTATGCAGATAGTCACTTTTACGGAAAAATCTTCTGAAAACTGTAATGCCCCCTAACAGGTTAGAAGAAAATAAATCAGAATCTCATCAAAAATTGCCCGGCTTTGACTTTTTGTCACTCTTTTATAGCCAATGTAATTTTTTAGAAATTTAATAATATTGATAACCAGTGACTATGCATAATTTTTAATTTATAAAGGAAAGGGAGAAAAAATGTTAGAGATTAAAAAAATAGAAAATGAAGCTGAACTTGGAAAAGAAATATCGAGAGAAAAATTTATAGATTTTCTATTTGTGCATTTAGACCAGTTTGGTGATTCAAAATCTGCAATTTCAAAATGTATCGATTTTGCCTTCGGTAAAAACGGTGGACTCGGTGGTTTTCTTTTAGTCGCTTACTGGGACGGTGAACTTTGCGGTGAATTAATAATGAACAAAACCGGTATGTCTGAATTTATTCCTGAAAATATTTTGGTTTATATAGCTGTCAACAGTAACTTCAGGAATAAAGGGATAGGACGACAAATTGCAGAGAGAGGAATTAAAGAAGCTGAAGGTAATGTAAAACTTCATGTTGAATATGAAAACCCTGCAAAAAGATTATACGAAAGAATCGGTTTTACAACCAAGTACGCAGAGATGCGTTATAATAAGGGGAAATAATTAATGGCAACTCTAACTATTAATACTGAAAGGATTCTTGAAAATATCCGGAAACTAAACACCTACCTTTCAGAAAATAATATTAAATGGACGCTTGTTTCAAAAATGCTGTGCGGACATAAAGGCGCACTTGAAAGAATTCTTCCCGATAAATGCATAAAACAAGTTCACTCTGTAGGCGATTCAAGAATTACAAATCTCAGAATAATTAAAGAGATAAAGCCCGATATTGTGACGATGTACATAAAGCCTCCGGCACTTAACCAGGTTAAAAATGTAATCAAGTATGCCGATATTTCTTTAAATACTTCATTTAATACAATTGAAGCACTCGACAAAGAAGCAGGGAAACAGGGAAAGAAACACCGGGTAATCGTAATGATTGAAATGGGTGAATTGCGGGAAGGTGTTGTAAGGAATGATATACTAAATTTTTATGAAAAAATATTCAAACTCAAAAATGTTGAAACAATCGGGCTGGGTACAAATCTCGGTTGTATGTACGGCGTTGAACCAACATATGATAAATTAATCCAACTTAGTTTATATACTCACTTAATTGAAGCAAGATTTAACAAAAAACTTGAATTAATTTCCGGTGGAAGTTCAATTACTCTACCTCTTATTACAAAAGGGAAAGTACCAAAGGGAGTTAATCATTTTAGAATTGGTGAAGCAGCTTTACTCGGAGTTTCACCCTTGAATAATAAAAAGTTTAGAAACCTTTCTACTTCTACAATTGAATTCCATGCAGAGATTCTTGAACTGAATAAAAAAGAAATTCAGCCCGATGGAGTTATCGGCGCAGGAAATGTTGGACATACTTCCAGTTTGGAATTTGATGCAGGCGTTAAAGAAACATATAGAAGTATTGTAGATTTTGGACAACTGGATGTTGATGTAAACGATCTTCGTCCGAAGGATGAAAAGCTCCAGCTTGTTGGAACTACATCCGATATGACAGTTTATGATCTTGGAAGCGATAAAGGAAAATATAAGGTCGGTGGTCAGATTCATTTTATGCCGAATTATACTTCAATAGCAAGATTGATGAACTCACGCTATATGTCAAAAGAAATAATTTAAATTATTCATAATTAAAAAATTATTATGCATTTTATTGATCTCTTAGAATTTTTCATTTACATGGCTGTAATGCTCGGAATCGGTTTCTTTTTTCTTAAAAAGAATAAAGATGCCGAAGACTATTTCGTCGGTGGCAGAACTATGGGCAGCCTGCATGTTGGAATGTCGGTAGTAGCAACTGATGTAGGCGGCGGTTTTTCAATCGGGCTTGGCGGGCTAGGATTTGTAATGGGTTTGTCCGGTTCGTGGATGCTTTTCACAGGTTTAATAGGTGCATGGATGAGCGCAGTCTTTTTAATCCCGCGTGTCAGCAGAATGAAAAATTTTAAAACCCTCTATACCTTCCCTCAAATATTTGAATCCTTTTACAACAATAAAGTAGCTCTTATTGCCGGAATTATTTCAGCGATCGGGTATATAGGTTTTACTAGTTCACAGATTTTAGCAGGAGCAAAATTAGCATCCGCCTCTTTTGTTGACCTGGACATGGAAACAGCACTTTTAATTATGGGTGCTATCGTTATTGTTTATACTTCGCTCGGCGGAATTAAAGCTGTTATTTATACTGATACAGTACAGTGGATTGTATTGATGGCAGGATTAATTTTTATAGGAATTCCACTTGGTTATTCTGCGATAGGCGGTTGGAGTGCTCTACAGCAGGAAGTGTCAAATGATCTTTTAAGTTTTACAAATGTAAGCTGGCAAACTTTAGTTAACTGGGGAGTTACTATCATCCCAATATGGTTTGTGGGAATGACACTTTACCAGAGAATATATTCCTGCCGTGATGAAAAAACCGCAAAAAAAGCATGGTTTATCGCCGGACTTTTTGAATGGCCTATAATGGCAATGATGGGAGTTCTTCTTGGACTTTTCGGAAGAGTTGCTGCCGACCAGGGAATGTTTGCCTATCTTGGATTCCCGACCATGGCTGGTCTCGATCCGGAAAAAGGACTGCCATTATTATTAAGAACAGTAATGCCTGTCGGATTAATGGGATTAATGATGTCGGCATATTTTTCCGCAATTATGTCAACTGCAGATAGCTGTCTTATGGCTGCTTCCGGAAATGTTGCAACGGATATTCTTGACAGATTTTTCTCATTCAGTTCTAATGAAAAGAAATTTTTAAAACTTTCTCAGTGGCTCACGCTTATACTAGGAGCATTTTCACTCTGGCTTGCGAGCAGCATGCAGAATGTTCTCCAGTTAATGCTTTATTCATATGCCTTTATGGTTTCGGGACTTTTTGTTCCTGTAATCGGGGCATTTTTCTGGAAGCGTAGTAGTTCATTGGCGGCAATGTGGGCAATGCTAATCGGAGGTGGAACCACAATTACGTTGATCATAATAAACACTAATTTACCATTTGGACTGGATCCTAATATATTTGGAATAACTGCATCCGCATTGACTTTTATATTATTGTCATTTATTTCGCCTAAAAAGGAAATTTTAAATACCGCGAAAGAAGTAAATTAAATAGGATACAGAATTTATATCTTCAGGAAAGATTGCGTTTTTTAATATTAGAGGTGTCAAATGAAAAAAATCATTTTGTCATTCTTGGTTTTGTTTACAAATATTTCGTTCACTCAATCATCTTCTGCAGAAGATTCAGTAAAAAGTACATTCAAACAATTGGCGGAAATTTGCAGGTCAGTTGATTTTTCTGATCCATTGACAACTGAACTCGGTGCATTTTACAAAGCCGCTCCATATATTGTTTACACAGGAAATGATAAATCTAGAAAATGGAAAGACACTTGTAATTATAAAAATGTTCTTGAAAGAAGAATGGTGAATGAAGCCTGTTACAGGATTAATGAAACTGTAAATCAAAGTGAAGATTTTAAATTTGGAAAATTTCTTACGGAAACAGAATCTGAAGGAACCTGGTATGCAATAGAGGTTATTTATAACAAGAAAGGAAAAGAGAAAAAGAATCTTTTTGCTTTCTTAAAGGTTCATGGTAGATTTGTTCTGGGAGATATAGATTAATAACCACTTAGAGTAAAAATAATATTAAATGCTAAATAATTCCTTCAAAATTCCTATTACTAACCTGGTAAAGCTTAGGAAGGAAATACACAGGTACCCGGAAACTGCGGGTAAAGAAAAGCAAACAGCAAAGAGGATTATAACTTTTGCTAAAAAATTCAACCCTTCAAAAATAGTTCAGAATATTGGCGGAAATGGAATTGCTGTAATTTTTGAGGGGAAAAACGAAGGTCCTGTCATAATGATCAGGTGCGAACTTGATGCTCTTCCGATATCAGAGACAAACAAATTCAAACATCGTTCAACAAAAGAAAACGTTTCTCACAAGTGCGGACACGATGGTCATATGACAATTGTCTCTGCACTTATTCCCCTGCTCTCTAAAAATAAAATTAAAAAAGGAAAAGTAATATTATTATACCAGCCTGCAGAAGAGACCGGTGAAGGCGCGGAAAGAATTTTAAAAGATAAAAAGTTCGGCTCAATAAAGCCTGACTATATTTTTGCACTACATAATTTGCCAGGTTTTAAAAAGAAAAAAATAATTGTTCGCAAAAACGAGTTTGCCGCAGCTTCAAAAGGAATGATAATAAAACTAAAAGGAAAAACTTCACACGCCGCTGAACCGGGGAAAGGAAGAAATCCTGCGCCGGCTGTTGCTGAGATTATTCAAAAACTTCTCGCAATTCCCAAAACCTTAAAAAAATTAAAAGATTTTTCTTTAATCACTACAATCCACGTTAAAGTTGGTGAAAGGGCATTTGGAACATCTGCAGGTTACGCTGAAGTTATGTTCACCCTGCGCTCTTTTAAAAATGATGATATGAAAGCCTTAACTGATGTAGCGATTAAAAAAGTAAAAATGATTTCAAAAAAATACAACTTAGGAAATAAAATATCATTTACAGAAGAATTTCCTGCTACAGTAAATGACAGTAGTTGTGTTGAGATTGTTAAAAATTCTGCAAAGGAGAATAAACTAAATATTCACATTAATAAAATTCCTTTCAGGTGGTCCGAAGATTTTGGGCATTTTACAAATCATTTTAAAGGCGCTTTATTTGGACTTGGTTCTGGGAAGAAACAGCCGGCACTACACAACCCTGATTATGATTTCCCTGATGAGATAATCGAATCCGGCACGAGAGTTTTTTATTCAATTATTAAAAATATTTTAAATTAAAAATGTTCAATACATCAATTATAGAAATAAGCAGGTCGGCACTTGAAAGTAATTTGAAATTTATCAGGAAAACGCTCGGCAAAAAATTAACTATTTCTTCTGTAATAAAAGGGAATGCGTACGGACATAGCATTGAAGCATTTGTACCTATAGCCGAAAAATGCGGGCAAGAACATTTTTCAGTTTACAGCGCTGACGAAGCATTGAGAGTTAAAGAAATTGCGAGTAACGGCCCCACCGTGATGATAATGGGAATGATTGATAATGATGAAATTGGTTGGGCAATTGAAAATGATATTGAGTTTTTTGTTTTTGATTCAAGCAGATTGGAAGCAACTATTAAAGCTTCGAAAAGAATAAAAAAGAAAGCAAAAATTCACCTGGAAATTGAAACAGGTATGAACAGAACCGGATTTAATCAACAGCAGCTTGAATCTGAATTAGATAATATCAAAAGTAATTTTGATTTTATTTCGATTGAAGGACTATGTACACATTATGCAGGAGCTGAAAGTATCGCTAATTATTTGAGAGTTAAAGAACAAATTAAACTTTATACGAAAACTAATAAGTGGCTGCTTGAAAATGGTGTTGTTCCTAAAACCTGCCACACTGCCTGTTCCGCTGCGGCAATGCGCTATCCAAATACAAGAATGGATATGGCTCGAATTGGAATATTGCAGTATGGTTTCTGGCCCAGTGATGAGACTTTAATAAATTACCTCAGCAATAAAGAAGATAAAACTGATCCGTTGCAAAGAGTAATCACCTGGAAGAGCCGCGTGATGAGCACAAAAGAAGTGAAAACAGGTGAGTTTATTGGCTACGGAACAACATATCTTGCTCACAAAAAATTAAAAATTGCTACAATCCCTGTTGGTTATGCACATGGTTTTAGCAGATCATTGAGCAATATGGGGAGAGTTTTGATTCACGGTAAAAGAGTTGGTGTTGTTGGGATAGTTAATATGAATTTAATGACGGTTGATGTTACTGATATTCCTGATATAAAAAAAGGAGACGAAGTTGTTTTGATCGGCCACCAGGGAGACCTTTCAATTTCAGTCGCATCATTCAGTGAGTTAAGTAATCAATTAAATTATGAATTGCTTACACGGTTGCCTCAAAGAATTCCAAGGGTCATTTCGAACTGAATAATTTTCCAGCCCGCTTTTTCCTATCTTTATTAATTAGTAATTAACTGGTTAATTAAAAATACCAATGATTTAGTTTTTAATTTGATAAAATAAATTAAGTTAACTTTTAGTATGAATAATAAAGTTGCTCAGGCGAAAGCCACTTTAAAAAAATATTTTGGATACAACAATTTCCATCACAGTCAGCTTGAAGTAATAGAACGATTACTAAACGAAGAGAAAGATTGTCTCCTCTTAATGCCAACCGGAGGTGGAAAATCAGTCTGCTACCAAATTCCCTCTCAAATATTTGAAGGGGGAACAATTGTTATAAGTCCGTTAATTGCTCTTATGCAGGACCAGGTTGACGCACTTAGAAAAAAAAGTATCGATGCTAATTTTATAAACTCAACGGTTTCAAAAAGAGACCGTGAGAGCAGACTGGAAGCATTTGTAAATGGGAAATACAGACTTCTTTATGTAACTCCTGAAAGATTCAGGAAACCAGCATTTGTTGAAAAAATAAAAACAGCAAAAATTTCTCTTTTCGCGGTTGATGAAGCACATTGTGTTTCTGAATGGGGACACGATTTTCGTCCCGATTATTCCCGACTTGGAGAATTCAGAGAATTGATTGGAAATCCTTTAACGATTGCATTAACCGCTACTGCAACTACAGAAGTACAAAAAGATATAATTACAAAACTGCATCTTAATCCCGCTGATGTAAAAACATTTCATTACGGAATTGAACGTCCGAACCTGAGACTTGAAGCAGTCGATATTTTTGATGATAAAGAAAAATTTGAAGCAATAGTCAAAGTGCTCGATAAATATTCCGGTTCAGGAATAATATATTTTTCATTAATTCAAATACTCAATAAATTTTCTGAAAAACTCGGTGATAAAGGCTATAGTCATGGAGTGTATCACGGAAAACTTTCAGCACAACAGCGAAAAAAGATACAACGAAGTTTTATGAGCGGAGAAGAAAAATTAATTCTCGCGACAAATGCTTTTGGAATGGGAATAGATAAACCGGATATTCGATTTATAATCCACGCTGAAGTTCCTTCTTCAATTGAATCATATTACCAGGAAATTGGAAGAGCAGGACGTGATAGAAAGGATTCTCTTTGCCAGCTTCTTTACAACCAGGATGATCTTTACACTCAAATGGAATTTATTAAATGGGCAAACCCGGATGCAGAATTTTATTCAAGACTTTACGATATATTAAAA
>DATFMR010000128.1:0-4077 GCA_035266865.1 Ignavibacteriaceae bacterium
ATTTTCAGTTAATGTCTTTGATAAAAATCCTTTCATTACAGAAGTGGACAATAAATTCATTGAAGTGTGAAGAATTTCACCAGAATAATTTAAGTTAACTTGCTTTAACTGCCCCGATAACATTTGTGCACTAAGGCTTCCTAAAATTTCACCTAACTTTACATATTCGCTTATTTCTTTATTACTTCCGGCAGCAATAGCAGAAGCATTGATAATTCCGGCAGGCGTTTTTCCGGAAAACAATTCAACTACCTGTTCAGCAATTTGTGCAGCAACTTTTATTTGTGCTTCTTCAGTTGATGCGCCAAGGTGCGGTGTGCACACAACTTTTGGGTGATTCAATAATTCATTACTAGCGTCGGGTGGTTCAGTCTCATAAACATCAAAGGCGGCTGATGATACTTTTCCTGAATTGAGAGCAGCCAACAATTCTATTTCATTGATAATTCCACCGCGCGCACAATTAATTATTTTAATACCATCTTTACATTTTTTCAGCGATTCAGAATTTATTATATATTTTGTTTCATCAGACAGAGGAACGTGAACAGTTATCAGATCGCTTTCTTTAAATATTCCATCAAGACTTGATAATTTTATTCCTAATTTATCGGCAACATCTTTTGAAAGGATGGGATCATAACCAATAATTTCAACATCGAAACTTTTAGCTCTACGGGCAACCTCTCTTCCAACCTTGCCGAGCCCTATTAATCCAATAGTTTTACCAAATAATTCGGTGCCTTTATATTTTTTACGTTCCCATTTACCTTCTCTCAATGATTGATTTGCCTGGGGGATATTTCTGAACATCGACAGTATCAATGCCATTGTATGCTCAGCAGTTGAAATTGTATTTCCGCCGGGAGTATTCATTACAATAATTCCCTTGCGTGTTGCAGCTTCCAGGTTAATATTATCAACCCCGGTTCCTGCTCTCCCAATCACCTCCATTTTTTCCATTTTATCAATTAATTCAGGTGTAACTTTTGTTTCACTCCTGACTATAAGTCCACTGTAATCTTTAATAATACCTGAAAGTTCTTCAGGTGATAACCCGGTCTTAAAGTCAAATTCAATTCCTGCGTCTTTTAACACAATTGAACATTGCTGATCAACCGGATCACTGATTAAAACTTTTTTCATTTATATGTTTATATAATTTAATTAGTGTAAAAAAAATACTATTGCCTTCATCAATTGAGTCAGACAATAGTATTGATATTAAATTTATTTCAAATAGAATTATAAAACGGCATTTAGCTTTTGTTCAATCTGCTGTTTTGGGACAGCGCCGATTATAGTTTCTTTAACTTCACCGTTTTTAAAAACCAGTAAGGTTGGAATACTTCTAACACCATATTTCATTGCTGTTTGCTGATTATTATCAACATCCAATTTACCAATTTTAACTTTTCCATCATATTGACTAGCCAATTCTTCAACTATTGGAGCAATCATCCTACAGGGTCCACACCATTCTGCCCAAAAGTCAATTAATACCGGCTGTTGTGATTTTAATACTTCAGTTTCAAAATTATCGTCTGATAAATTTATTGGTTTCATTATATACCTTATTTTTAGTAGTTAATTAATAATTTTCTGTTTGTTTACCCTGACCAACAAAACTAACTATGTCCTCCCCTCCGTCAGCATGAATTACTCCTCCAGAAATCCACTCACCTCCATCCTTACAAAGGATAGAAATAATTTTAGCAACATCTACCGTATTTGTGAGCCTAGAACGAGGGTTTTTTCTCCTGGCAACATCCATCATTGGAATATTCCCGGGAATCTTTCTTAAAGCAGGTGTGTCAGTAACACCTGCCATTATTGCACTTACACCCACTTCCAGATAACCAAGTTCTTCTGCAAGTTGCCTTACATGAGATTCTAATGCGGCTTTGGCAGCAGAAACAGCACCGTAAGTAGGTATTACAGTATGCCCCCCGGAACTTGTCATAGCAAAAATTCTTGACTTATGGGCGAGTAAATTATTTTTAACAATCTCTTGTGTCCAATAAACAAGCGAATGAGCCATTACATCCAATGTCATTTCCATCTGAGCTTTTGTAATGGTTTGGTCATTGTTGTTAGTTACAAATGGTTTTAAACTTCCAAAAGCAAGAGAATGCATTATAACTTTAATAGAAGCCTTTCCATTAAACTTTTCTTTTAACTCAGCTGCTATTTCTTCTCGCTTTTTGTCATCGGCAGCATTTGTATTAAAAAATAATTGTTCAGATCCAAAAGAAATGATCTTCTTTTTTATCTCATCAACATGAGGCATTGTAGCCTGCCTGTCAAGGTGAATCCCAATTATATTAAATCCATCCTCAGCCAATTTAATTGCCGCTGCCTCCCCAAACCCGGATGATGCGCCTAATATAAGTGCCCAATAATTCTTATTGTCATCATTTTTCATTTCACTTTGCTCTTATAGTTTTCGAGATGGAATAAAATTAAGTTTGAATAATACAAAATTGATGTAAGTTATTCAACAAAAATATATTATGTAATGTTATGATATAACGTATTGCGAATTATTTTAATATAATATATTACTTTTGTGATAATTCAACAGAATTTTCTCCAAATATCTTTGATACTGAACTTATAAAATCTTCGCCCAGACTTACTTTGTAGTCTTTAAGAAAAAATATTCTAGGTTTTGATCCATTTTCAAAAACATGCAAATATAAAGGTGTCTTGCCTTTAAAATTTCCAAGTACATTTTTTAATTCATTTATTTTATCTGTAGTATTTTTATTCTTATCAATTTTGATTTTTACACTGTGCGTAAATTTTTCCTTGGCATCATTTAAGGATACTACTTCATCTATATGAATTTTAATTGCGTCTCCGCTGCTTTCGGGTTTGCCGGCAATAAATATGCAGTCTTCTTCCTGAACGAATTGACCAAATTTTTCATAGACTTTTGCAAACATTAAACATTCACAAGACCCGTAAAAATCATCAATGGTAAAGAATGCCATAGTGCGGCCAGATTTATCGATCTTAGTTTTTAATGAAGTAACAACACCACATGCTCGGACACTATCAAGGTTTTCCAATGTTTCTGTTTCACCCAATTTAATGGTTGTAAAGGAATTATATTCCAGTTCATATTTATATAATGGATGGCCGGTAACATAAAACCCCAATACTTCTCTTTCTCGGGCTAATCTTTCTTTTTGACTCCATAATTCAATTTTAGGTAACTTCGGTTCCGCCACTTTTACTTCTTCCATATCGCCGAATAAACTATTCTCTGAAGTCAACTTTGAATTTTGCGCCTTATATCCAAAATCAAGAGCCTCTTCAACTGCAGCAAAAAGCACAGCTCTTCCATTATATATGGAATCGAAGGCACCAGCTAAAACTAATCCCTCAAGAGATCTTTTGTTTACTATTCTTGTATCAATATTTGCACAAAAATCAAAAATACTGGTAAAGTCCCTTCCGATTTTTTCTTTTACTTTAATAATCTCTTCAACTGCTGATATACCTACGTTTTTAATTGCCGACATACCGAACCTGATTTTACCATCATCAACATCAAAATAAACCGAGGGATAATTTACATCAGGTGGAAGTACATCTATGTGAAGTTTTCGACAATCTTCAAGAAAATTTCTCACTTTATCTGAATTACCAAATTCATTTGTAAGGTTGGCTGCGAGAAATTCCGCGGTATAATGTGCTTTCAAATATGCCGTTTGGTAGGCAACAAAACTGTAAGCGACAGCGTGACTTTTATTAAACCCGTAGTTGGCAAACTTATCAATTGCATCAAAAATTTCCTGCGCAGCTTTTTTAGGAATATTATTCTGAATGGCACCAGCAACAAATTTTTCCTTCTGTTCCTTCATTGCCTGCAGGTCTTTTTTACCCATTGCTCGGCGAAGAATATCCGCTTCAGCAAGGCTCATACCTCCAGCACGGTTTGCAATCTGAATTACCTGTTCCTGGTAAACTATAATGCCGTAAGTTTCCTTAAGAATCGGTTCCAGAACAGGATGAAGATAAGTAACTTCTTTATTGCCATATTTCCTGTCAATAAAATCATCAATAAAT
>DATFMR010000129.1:0-5541 GCA_035266865.1 Ignavibacteriaceae bacterium
TTTCCATTGACAAAATAGCGCCTTTTCCTTCAGGATGAGGGGCTGTTATATGATGAGCATCTGCAGAAAGTCCAAAACCGATTATTTCTGCATAAATTTTAGCCCCGCGGTTCATTGCATGCTCATACTCTTCCAGGACAAGTGTACCACTACCTTCTCCCATTACAAAGCCGTCCCGGGTTGCATCAAATGGGCGACTGGCGGTTTCAGGACTGTCATTTCTGGTTGATAATGCTCTTGCAGAATTAAATCCGCCTATCCCGATTTCATTTACTGCTGCCTCGCTGCCTCCTGTAATTATAATGTCGGAGATCCCGTTTTTAATCAACATATACCCATCGATCATATTATTATTTGCAGTAGCACAAGCTGAAACTATACAGTAATTTGGTCCCCTGAATCCATACTGAATTGAAATATAACCTGAAGCAATATCCGGAATCATCATTGGAATAAAGAATGGTGAAATTCTTGAAGGACCTTCTTTATCATTTATTAATGCCTGGTTATAAAAAGTTTGTATTCCACCAATACCGCTGCCATAAATTACACCTATTCTACCTCTTTCTTCATCCGATAAGGTATCAGTTTTTATCTCACTATCTTTAATTGCCATCATAGCCGAGGACAATGCATATTGCGCATATGGGTCCAACCTTCTGGCGGTCTTTTTATCAAGATAATTAGCCGGATCAAATCCCTTTAATTCACAGGCAAATTTTGTTTCAAGTTTTGAGGCATCAAAATTAGTAATTAAAGCTGAACCGCTTTTTCCTGCTAATAAACTCTGCCAGAATTCATCTGCTGAAAGACCAATTGGAGTTAAAGCTCCCATTCCGGTAACTACAACTCTTTTACTTTCTGTCATATTAACCTTTATTTATAAACTTATGAATATTCTAATTTTAATTTATGAACCTAAAATATGGAAAAATTGTGCATATAAGATAAAAATATTTAATCAATTATTATAGAACAGAAAACCATAAAAGTCGAAATTATGGCTACTTAGTGGAATTTATTAGTATTTTTGAAAATTTATCTTCTGTCACTCTGAAAATTGACCATCCATCCATGGAAACAGCACCAAGTTTTTTATAGAATTTGATTGCTGGTTCATTCCAATCCAGGACACACCATTCAACTCTGCCACACTTTCTTTCCTCGGCAAGTTTAATTAATTCCAATAATAATGATTTACCGATTCCTTTACCTCTGAATTTCGGCCGGACAAAAAGATCCTCCAGGTAAATTCCCGGTCTTCCGACAAAAGTGGAAAAATTATGAAAAAACAGTGCTTGTCCTGCAGGTTCTTCATCATATTCAGCAATAAGGACTTCGGCATATCTTTTTTCACCAAATAAATTATTTTTTATGTCTTTTTCTGTCGCTGAAACTTCGTGTCCTAATTTTTCATATTCAGCTATCTCTTTAATCAGTGATAATATTAAAGCAGTATCCTCATTGTTAGCCTGTCTTATTTTTAATTTGTCCTTAGTCAGCATTTTTCACCTTTTTAGTTTTACTTCCTATAGTGTTTATATATTCCAGTAATTTTAAAAATCCCAGCGCAAAAATATACCCAATTGAAAAGCCAATTATAATTCCGCCTATCATATCTGAAGGGTAATGAACCCCCAGGTAAATTCTTGATAATGCTACAAGAAAAGCTGCTACAAAAAGAGGGATTTTTAAATTTGGGTAAAGCTTATAAAAAAAAGTTGCAGCAGCAAAATTATTTACTGCATGATTGGATGGAAAAGAAAATCCGCCGGCGCATCCAATTATTTTTCTAACGTCGTCCAGCGCATTGCACGGCCTGATCCTTTGCAATGAATTTTTTATCAGGTTTCCTGTTTGGTCAGAAATTGCTATTAAGATTATTATCCCGAGGACAGCCAACCTACCTTTCTTTCCACCTTTAGTTAAAAGTATTCCAATTAAAATTATATAAGCAATATACCACGAATGTTTGTCTGTAATTGTTGAAAAAAATTTATCAAGAAACCCCCACGCCAGAGTGTGATTAAAGAAATAGAGAATTGACAGGTCGATAGAATATAAAAAATCGATCATTTGTTCATTCCTGCTTAAGTAAAAAAGTTATTATCAATAGTTACTGATTAATCTTAAAATTTATTAGATTGAATTGTCATAAATATAGGACGTATGCATGTCAAATAAAAACAGCAAAACAATTGTTGATTTTATTTATAATGAGCATTTACCTCTTCAGGGAAAAGAATATCAACACCTCGTAACTCAAAATAAAGAGCTGCTGGTAACACCGCTTAAAGTAATGGCCCTGCTTATTGCTGTTGCCGGGCTCTTTGCTATGATATTTGAAATAAGATATTTCTCAATTTATTCTGTTAATGTTTATGTCACAAGGCTCCTTTCCACTTTAATAGCATTTATTGTCCTGGTATTAATGAATAAAAAAATTGGGAGAGGACACCCAATTTGGTTTGTACATGTCTTGCTGCTTACAATAATCATTTCGTCTGGCTATATGATTATGCTAATGCCGGGTACTCTTATAGTGAACGCACAAATTGTTGGTCTCATGATCTTTACCTCGGCATTGTTCTTGAGCTGGGACGTGAAAAACCAGATTATAGTTGCAATTTATTACAACTTGGTTTTTGCTACAGCAATTTTGTTAAATGACAAGCACATTTATTTTCTACCCAATATGTATGAGTCTGTCATATTTATACTCTTCCTCAGCATTATTTCAGTCATTGGTAGCGCAGTAAATTTTAAATTAAGAATGCAGTTAGCTGAAAATTCCCACAGAGTTAAACTCTCTGAAAGAAAATACAGGTCCATATTTAATAATTCGGCAGAAGGTGTTTTCCAGACAAGCCTGGAAGGCAAATTTTTAACTGTGAATCCTGCTTTATTAAATATTTTAGGTTACAATTCAAAAGAAGAATTATCAAAAGTAAATATTGAATTCGATATATATAAATATGCGGGGGAAAGAAAAAAAATTATCGAGGAGCTGAAAAAGAATAAAGAGATTAAAAACAGGAAGATTGCACTTAAGAAAAAAGACGGTTCGGATGTTATTGTTAGATTGAACGACAAGCTTTATTCAGATGAAGACGGGGGAAAGATTTATTTTGAAGGAACCATACAGGATATTACAGAGCAGGTATTAGCTGATGAAAAAAGAAAAAAAATTGAAGAGGAACTCAGGAGAGAAAAAATAAGATCAGACAATCTTGCTAAGCAGGCAGTCCAAACAAGTATGGTTAAAAGCCAGTTCCTTGCAAATATGAGCCACGAAATTCGTACTCCCATGAACGGAATAATTGGATTTTTATCATTGGTTGAAAGAGGTGCCTATAACGATATTGAAGAAATGAAACAATTTGTTATAAATGCTAAAACATCCGCTGAGTCTCTTCTTGATATTATTAATGATATACTGGATCTATCAAAAATTGAATCCGGTAAAATGACACTGGATAAAATCGATTTTAATTTGGAAGAAATAATTGATGAATCAATTTCGATTCTTTCAACAAAAATTAATGAAAAAAAACTGAAGGTTAATAAAATCATTGATGATAATACTCTTCTTTTTTTGAAAGGGGATCCAAAGAGAATAAGGCAAATACTTATAAATCTCATTAATAATGCAGTCAAATTTACTGAAAGAGGAAACGTTTCTGTAAAAGTGTCTTCAAAAGAAAAAGATTCAGACTTATATGAAATTTATATCTCAATCAGCGATACCGGGATTGGGATTCCTACTGAGAGAATAAATGAACTCTTTAAACCATTTTCTCAGGTCGATGGATCATATACCAGGAAATTTGGTGGCACCGGGCTTGGTTTAGCAATTTGCAAAGAATTTGTAAATATGATGAGCGGGAAAATTGGAGTAGAAAGTAGAAAAGGGGAAGGAAGTAAATTCTATTTTACTATTCTCCTGGACAAAGGGAATAAACAAAAAGTTATCGAACCGGATATACCAACTGGTGGAAAAATTGGAATAAAACCTATGGAAGGTAACAAAGATCAGAGCGATAGGAAATTGACAAAAAATGAAAGAAGTAATTTTAGAATTTTACTTGCAGAAGATAATTTTATAAATCAGAAAGTTGCTTTGAGAATTTTAAGTGATGCAGGTTATAATGCTGATCCGGTTGTAAATGGAGATCTTGCAGTAAAAGCTGTAGCTGAAAATCAATACGATCTAATATTAATGGATGTCCAAATGCCGGAAGTGGATGGATTTACCGCTACAAGAAGAATCAGGAATTCTCAAAGTCCTCAAAAAGATATTCCTATAATTGCAATTACAGCACATGCACTAATGGGCGATAAAAATAAATGCCTGGAAGTTGGAATGAATGATTATCTTTCGAAACCCATCAATGCTGAAAAATTAATCCTAAAAATGGATAATTGGTTGAATGTTAATAGAACTGAAAAAAATGAAGCCAAAAAAGAATCACCAAAAGAAGAAAATTCTTTTTTCGATTTTGAACACCTTGAAAAAATGAGCGCAGGTGATGAAGCATTTAAAAAAGATCTTTTGGAAACATTTATTATTGATATAGATGATAGATTTAAAAAATTGGAAAGCTTTATTGAAGAAGGTGACTCTGCCAGAGTAACAAGTGAAGCACATACTATTAAAGGTGCAAGCTATTCTGTAGGTGCTAAAAAGATCGGAGATGAAGCATATGGAATTGAAATATCTGGAAAACATAATGATTTAAAAAGTGCACTGGAGAGAATAAAACTACTTAAAAGTGCAATAGATAAAACAAAGCAAATTTTATCCGGGTAATAAAAATTTTTAGGCGGAAGTTCATCTCTATTGAAAATATTATGGCTAAAAAATTATTTGCATTATTAGTCCTTCTAGTTTTTCTCATCACTCCATTTGTCTTCCCTCAAAACAATCTGAATATTATTCCGAAACCTTTAAAAACAGAACTGCTGCAGGAAAATTTTTCATTAAATAATAAGACTACAATTCTAATTTCGAGCAATTCTACTGAACTAAAAAAACTTGCAGAATTTTTAAATGACGCAATTAAAAATTCTACCGGGTTTGAATTAAAAATTCAATCATTAAAAAAACAGCGGATTAATAATTCAATTTCATTTGAAATTATTAATGATAATGGTCTTGAAAAAGAAGGATACCGCCTGCACGTCGATAAAAAGGGAATTAAAATTTCTGCAAACACGGAAACCGGATTATTTTACGGTGTTCAGACTTTACTTCAACTTCTTCCTGCGGAGATTTTAAGTAATAAAATAATTAAGGACAAAGACTGGAAAATCCCAGGTGTAGAAATAACGGATAAACCTGAATTTAAATACAGGGGAATGCATCTTGATGTATCCCGTCATTTTTTCCCTAAAGAGTTTGTAAAAAAATATATTGATCTGCTTGCAGCATATAAACTTAATTATTTTCACTGGCATTTAACTGATGATAACGGCTGGCGAATTGAAATTAAAAAATACCCTCTGCTTACAAAAATTAGTGCCTGGCACGTTGACAGGGAA
>DATFMR010000130.1:0-9375 GCA_035266865.1 Ignavibacteriaceae bacterium
AACCCGGCTATAACTATAGCCTGAGTTGGTCCACTAAACCATTTCCTGGATACATAAATTTGATCACCGGACTGTAATCCAATATCATTAAGCTTGTTACCTTTTTCAATAATTTTTTCACCATCGACTTCAACTTCTCTACCATCCCTTGTTATTGTTATATCTCCAATATCAGCTTCAGGTGTTGTACCACCTGCTTTTGCTATTAAATCCGTCAATTTATCAGTACCTGTAGCATAATAATAACCAGGACTGTTTACTTCACCAAAAATATTGACTCTAATTAAGGGTAGGATCGTTAATTCAGGATTTCTATAAATGTTACTATATTTACTATAAATTTCTTGTTTAAGGCTGTCAACATTTCTATCTGCTACTTTGATTATTCCCAAAAAAGGAAGTGCAATAGTTCCATCTTCCTGAATATAATATTCTCCCGAGATTTGATCCGAAATGTTATAAAATATCAGCTTTAATCCGTCTCCTGGATGAAGAGTTTGTGCTTCACTAGTAAAATGGAATATAACGCATAATAAAAATATCCCCCCTAAAAATCTCTTCATCTTAACCTCCTCAAATGGGCTTCGTTAAAAGCACTAAATTTCTTTAATGTTTTTATATTGTAATGTAATACAAATATTAGACTTAAATTAATGATTTTTTAAATTACACAACAGGTATTTCTTTTATAAAATGTGCCGGCACTCCAGCAACTATTGTGTTTGGGGGAACGTCTTTCGTTACAACTGCACCTGCGCCTATTATAGCATTTTCACCAATAGTAACTCCGCATAAAATAGTTGAAGATGAACCAATAGAGGCACCTTTTTTTATAAAGGTCTCAACAACTTTCCAATCTTCCTCAGTTTGCAATTCTCCTGTACTATTAACAGAACGGGGATATTTATCATTAATAAATGTTACATTATGCCCTACAAAAACTCCGTCCTCAATATGCACTCCTTCACAAATAAAGGTATGTGATGAAATTTTACAATTTTTGCCTACTGTTACATTTTTCTGAATTTCGACAAATGAACCGATTTTTGAAAAATCATCTATCGAGCATCCATAAAGATTTACAAAATTGAATATTTTTACATCCTTACCAAGTTTTACATTATTGATGATCTGATGTTCCACTTTTCCCTCCGCAAGATCAATATTTTTTCTGATTTGTTATTATTATGCCCATTCTGCAACTTTAATTTTGTGCTGTAATTGCAGGGGTTTTTGTTTATTTAAGTTAACTAGAACACCATTATTCTTAATTGAAGCATCTGAGGCTTCAAGCATTTTCACTATTTCTAATCCATCATAAGCATTAGTTAGCGGCAGCCTATCATTAATGATACAATTGACAAATTCGCTTACTGCAGAACTTAATGCTTCAATTTGTTCAACTTTAGGAGAGTACATATCGCCGGTTCTGTAATTAACCAGTATGTCATGCAAACTTTCAGCAGATGATACATCCACACCACAATCAAAGATTTTTATCTTTTCAGTATTTTCCATATCATCATAAACCAACATTTTCTTTTTACCGGCAATAATCATTCTTCTTATTTTCACCGGGGAAGTCCAGTTAACATGGAAGTGAGCAAAACATGAGCTATTTTCAAAATGAAGAGAAACATGTGCCAGGTTTTCAAGTTCATAATAATTAGAAATACCGCAGGCAGTAACACCACTTACTTGTTTGTTAGGGATTAGATATTTCATAATTGAAAGGTCGTGTGGTGCAAGATCCCAGATAACATTAATGTCGTGCTGGAATAATCCTAAATTTATTCTAATAGAATCAAAATAAATTATGTCGCCTAATTCCCCGCTGGTTACAAGCTCTTTTATTTTCTTCACTGCACCCGTATAAAGGAATGTGTGATCAACAAATATTTTAAGTTTTTTTTCTTCAGCTATTTTAATTAAATCTTCAGCCTCAGAAACCTTGCTTGTAAAAGGTTTTTCAACCCAAATATGTTTACCTGCTAATAATGCTTCTTTGGCAAATTTATAATGCAAATCTACCGGCAGTGCTATGACAATTCCATCAAAATCACCTTCAATCAGGTCTTTATAATTTTTAGTTACATTTATACCAGGGAATTTTGATTTTATATGATTTAAACGTTCTTCTTTTATATCACAAGCTACTACTTTGGAAATATTTTTATTGGAAAGAAAATTTCTAACTAAATTAGGTCCCCAATACCCCAGCCCGATGATTCCTATTTTCATTACACCCTCTTATTTATTCAAGTTAATAATTTTTTCTGGTTTATTCAATTAATCCCCGCCTCTTCCAAATAACATAACAGGGATTGTTTTAATTAGTAATTGTAGATCTAACCACGGTGACAAGTTGTTTATATAATACAAGTCCATTACAATTGAATCATTGAATGTAACCTTACTTCTACCGGCCACCTGCCACATACCTGTGCACCCCGGTAAAACTCTAAATCTTCTTTTTTGCCAACAATCCAGATACTCATATTCATATGGCAAACATGGTCTTGGCCCTACAAGGCTCATATCACCTTTAAGTACATTAAATAACTGAGGTAATTCATCAAGTGATGATTTTCTTAAAATTTTTCCAATACCTGTAACTCTATCAGAATTTATCACCTTATTGTTATCTCCATTGCTTTCTATTCCTTTCATAAAATTTATCATCATTTCTTTTCTTTCGGCATCATTATCATTTTCAATCGATTTCATTGTTCTGAATTTAAAAAACATAAACGGTTTGCCATCTTTACCAATTCTTACCTGTTTGTATAATACAGGTCCACGGGAAGAAAGTTTCACAAGTATAGCTATCAAAATCAGTCCCGGTGATATTATAATTAATCCAATAAAGGAGACTACCCTATCAAATATATATTTAGTTTTAATCATTAATGATCTATCAGCACTTGGAGAAACATTAACAACAGGAATGTCAGCGTACTTTTCAGTAAATATTTTTTCTGGTATTATCTTAAAAAGATTAGATGTGAATTTTACGCGTGCTTTTGTTTTTTTACATACATCCAACAAATTGAGGAGCTGTTCATATTCGCTTGTATCATCAGCAATAATGATTTCATCAACCTGGTAATCTTTTACAACTTTATTTAATTCGCTAACATTTCCAAGAACTTTTTTCCCCTTTATTATCTCTTCACCCAGATTTTTATTATCATCAATAAATCCGATAATTTTTATTCCAAAAGTATTTTCAAATGCTAATTTAGTGGCTAATATTTTTCCTGAGCTACCATCGCCAACAATCAGCACATTCTTTTTAAATCCGGTTTTCTTTAACATGAGGTAAAATCTTCTCAACATTTCAACCCTGAACACATAGAATACCGCTATGAAGGCAAGAATAAAGGATAAAACCAATAATGCCAGACTTAAAAAATTAAGATGTAAAAACATCACGTTTAAAAGAATAATTAATGGAAGAAAGTAGAATAAGGATTTTATTACCGCCATTGCGTGTGCAGAACGGGTTAAAATTATATTAATTTCGTAAAGATTGTTTATGCTTAATATAAAATAAAAAGCCGGTAATAAAAATATTAAAGACCAAATTAAATTCACACCTGATAATTCCCAATGTACATCCTTTACAAAAACATTTGCTCCTGTAATTAATGAGATGATGAGCATGATGCCTAAGTAAATAACCAAATCTGACATTACAAATAGGAATTTGAATCTTGAGATATTTTGAGTTGAATAAAATTTGACCATTATAGATTAATTATTTTTAATTTTAATTTTTTAAATATTACCATTGTTAAAAAATTTCAATATGTTAGAAGAAACGTATTCTATCTGATCATCAGAAATCTCTGGATAGATCGGTAATGATAAACATGCATCGGATAAATTTTCACTTACCGGGAAATCCCCTTTCTTATATCCCAAGTGGTTAAAACATTCCTGCAAGTGCAACGGAATAGGATAGTGTAAACCTGTAGCAATATCTTTTTCTTTTAATTTAAGTGCCAAATTATTTCTCACATCCTTTGCATTAGAGCCTTTCCCTTTCAAAAGCTGGATAACGTACAAATGATAAACATGTTTTAAATTCGGTTTTTCAGCAGGTAAATCAAGGAATTCAATGCCTTTCAAGTATTCATTATATTTTTTGGCAACCTCTCTTCTCTTGGCGGTCCAATCAGACAAATATTTTAATTTTACAGATAGAATTGCACCCTGTAATCCTTCCATTCTATAATTGTGCCCAAAAATTTTATGTTGATATTTCTCAAGTGTACCATGATCCCTAAGCATTCTTGCTTTAATTGCTAATTGTTCATCGTTAGTAATTATTGCCCCACCTTCTCCATATGCACCAAGGTTTTTTCCAGGATAAAAGCTAAATGAAGTAATAATACCAAAGTTGCCAACTTTTTTATTTTCAAATTCAGCAATGTGAGCCTGAGCCGCATCTTCAACAAGATAAATGTTATGCTTTTGGGCTATCTCACTCAGTACTTTCATATTAGCAGGTTGTCCATAAAGATGAACGGCTACAATTGCTTTTGTTTTTTTAGTTATTGCTGCTTCTACTTTAGCGGGATCTATGTTGTAACCTTCGGGTTCACAATCTACAAAAACAGGTTTAGCACCACATAGTGTTGCACCCCATGCTGTGGCAATAAAGGTATTGGCTGGAATAATGACTTCATCACCCGGCTCAATACCAAGTGACCATAAAGCTATATGATTTCCCGCCGTACCTGAATTTAGAGCAACGCAATATTTTAGATTATGCTGTTTTGCAAATTCTTTTTCAAAATCATTAACTGATTTCCCCAGAACAAAGGAAGTACTATCAAGAACATTCTGAATTGCAGAATCAATTTCGCTTTTAATTGATTTATATTGAGTTTTGAGATCTAGAAAAGGGACAACCATTTTATTTCCTTTATTTTTATTTTAACATTTTAACTAAAGACACAGCTTCGCCCGGATAGTCACATTTACTGCTCTTTATATTTGATTTATAAAACGATCAAAATTTAACGCTACAAAGACTTTTCATTAATTACCTGGTTTTATCGCTCAGTATTAAAAACCAAAATATTTTTAAGTGGGGTTTTTATCCATTAAGCTTAGTCTTCGTAAATCGAGTAAAAACATCTTTTGTTTCTTAAACCTTAAAATTCCTTTCAAATAAGATGTTTTTTCAAATCCATTAAATTCTGGCTCCAATTCAGATTCATGATCAAGGGTATAAATATTATCCACTTTTTCAACCCAGATTCCGAATAGATTATGGTCTATCTCAATTACGATTATCCGGTTATCTTTTGAAATATTTATCTGCTTGAAGCCTGCAATTTTATGAAGATCAATAATTGGAATTTTTATATTTCCAAGGCTGACATATAAATCATTTGAATCTGGTACATGATCAAGTTCAGCAGGATCAATAATTTGTGATATGTTTTGCATATCAGAGCAAAAAGTTTCACCCCCTAATTTGAAAGTAATTAGGCTTGAAATATTTTTCATAGGTATTATTGAATCATTCATAAATAATTTTTCTATATGCTTAACTTATGCAAATGGCATACCATTAAAATTTAGGCTGAAATGAAGGTTTATTGGCAATTCAATGTGTCGAAATAGAACATTTATTAAACGCCTGTATAAATATTAGACTTTTTTGTTTTTGGGGGTAAGTTTATATAAAGCAATCTTATTGTATAGAGTAGTCTTTGTTATTCCTAAAACCCTACTAGCCCTGGATTTATTCCAGTTTAGTTCTTCAAGTACTTCTTCGATATGCACCTTTTCTACTTCTGCAATTGTTTTAAGTTTAGTGGAGGATTCTTCAGGAGAGTTGACTTTTAAAAAGCTAAAATGTTCTTTTTCAAGGACATTACTTTTTGCTAATAAAACAGCATTCATCAATGTATTTTCCAGCTCTCTTACATTTCCGACCCAATCTTGCTCTTTAAGCAATTCAACCACGTCATAAGGAATAGTATCAACATTTTTATGTAATTCCAGATTTATTTTTTTTAGAAAATGTACAATAAATTTTGGGATTTCTTCTTTCCTTTCGCGGAGCGGGGGAATGTTAATTGCAAAAATATTTAGCCTGTAATAAAGATCTTTTCTGAAATCGCCCTTCTCAACTAATTTCAGCAAATCTTTATTTGTAGCTGCAACTATCCTGGCTTCCATTTTGATTATTGCTTCACCACCAACTCTTTCGAATTCTCTTTCCTGTATAACTCTTAAGAGTTTCGCCTGCAGGTTGGGTGATATTTCGGAAATTTCATCAAGAAAGATTGTTCCTTTTCCCGCAAGCTCAAATTTTCCTTTTTTATTTTTTATCGCTCCAGTAAAAGCTCCTTGTACGTGACCGAAAAGTTCACTTTCAAGTAATGACTCTGACAATGCAGAACAGTTAACAGCAATAAATGGATCGTTACGTGTAATTCCCTCATTATGGATTAGCCTTGTAACTAACTCTTTACCTGTTCCACTCTCCCCTTGAACTAAAACATTCACTCTTGATCCAGAAACCTTTCCAATCTTCTTAAAAATTTCTTTCATTTGCGGGGAATCACCAATCATATAATGCTTTAATTTTGATTCTCCCTCTTTATCAGTAAACTTTATTACAAGTTGATCAATATTCTTTTTGCTTTCAATTGCCTTTTTAACAACATATTGAATACGGTTCAGATCAAAAGATTTATCGATATAATCATATGCTCCAAGCTGCATCGCTTCAACAATAGTATTTGTGTTTTCGAATGCTGTTATTATTAATACTGCAATAGATTCATCAATTTCTTTAATACGGCGAAGTACTTCTAATCCATCAATTTCGGGCATCTTAAGATCGGTAATTACAACATCAGGGTTTTCACTTAGAACATAGTTCAACCCTTCACTTCCTAGAGTTACATAATCTACATCTGAAAATGATTCTGAAAGAACTATTTTCAAAGTTTCTGCGTACGCTTTATCATCGTCTATTATTAAGATTTTTTCCATTTTTTCTTACGCCCTAAGATGGAAATTGCAATTCAAAAGTTGTTTTCCCTGGTTTAGTTTCTAAAAGATTAATATTTCCTTCGTGCAGGTCCATTATCTTTTTAGCAATAGCAAGCCCCAAACCTGTCCCACCTTTTTTCCCTGAATGAAAAGCCTCAAATATTTTGGCTGTTTCCACAATTCCCTCTCCATTATCTGTTATTCGAATCAAATAATTCCCATCTTTAACAGAATCATTGATTTCTATTACACCACCTTCTGAAACTGCATCGACAGCATTTTCAATAAGATTAAAAAATACAGATTGCAGACTTACATAATCCCCCCTTATAACTGCTATACCCAGGTTATTTTTAAATTGAATATTCTTTTTGCTTATTTTGTGATTTAATAATTCACACACTTTCTCTACTAAATCATAAATGTTTATATCTATTTTTATAAGCTTGATATTGCTGGAAAACAATAAAACGTTATTTAATAATTTGCTTAGGTTTCCAAGTGAATCGTGAAGAAGATTAAGAATAGGTTTTGTATCTTCTGGCATTTCCTGATTTTTTAACAATACATTTATATAGTATTTAAGTGAGGAAACAGGATTTTTAATTTCATGCGAAAGAAAAGTTGACATTTTTCCAATTGCAGCAAGTTTTTCAACTCTGCTTAATTCTTCCTTTGTTTTTTTAAGTTCTCTTGTTGCTAATTTCATTGTTGTAATATCTCTTAAATTAATGCTGTATTGATTTTTACTGATGTTTGTAATTCTGGCTGCAAATATCTTTTCATTTCTATTTATTGAAATAGAAAATTCATAATAGATAGTTTTGGGGCTGGCTTTGATTTTATCGACAACCAAATAAATTTCTTCTACTATATTCTGGGGAAAAACCTCTTCTAGTTTGGAGCAAATTTCGGTTCTTAACACAAAATAATCGCTTCCGATAGTAAAATATTTAAATTTACTTATGTCTCCATTTTCATCAAAAATTATGATTATGTCCGGGAAATAGTGATAAGATTTTTCAAGCCCTAGCAAGAATTCAAACAATTTTTCATAGTTGGGCTTAATTATCTCAAAGTTTTTTGCTATTAATGCATAACCACAAAGAGAGCCATTGTTATTCTGGACGGAAATAATTTTCAATCTTGAATTAAAGGTATTCTCGTCCTTTTTAAAACATATAACTTCTCCGCTCCATAAAGATTTATCAGCCTGGCTTAATATTTTATTAATATCAACATCAGTTTTAATACTTTGAAAAAGATCCGAAAATTTTCTTTGTCTGACCTCTTCTATAGTATACTGAAAGGCATTCAGCAGTGAATTATTAGCAAATACAAATTGCTGATTAATATCAATCGCTGCAATAATATCAATGCTATTAGCATAATCAGAAGCTAAAAGCTTAACACCTTGCTTAAGTATCGATTCATTTATATTCGGCAAATTATTTCTTTTTGAAGAAATTTTATCTGCCATATAGTTTATCCTAATAATTAAATTGATTGAAAATATAAAATCAGTATAAAATATTTATAGGTGATTTTAGCTGATTATATTTTATACTACATTAGACTCGTGTACACTTAATAAATGAATGGTAGTCTAATTTTTTTTTAGAAATAAATCTGATTATTAAAATCGTTGTATAATTTCCATACGATTTAATATAATCCGATTATTATCCCTGAAATTTTGGTCTAAATTTAATACTACTTTGCATTTTCAGTAATGCTAAATACTACAAACGGTCATATTTATCGCTTAGTGAACTAATAAACCATATAAATACATTTTCTATAGTCTGTTAAAATCAAAATTGGACAATTATTGACTGGTTATTTAGGAATGTTGTTTTGCTTTTGGTGTGTTGTCAAATTGTATGTGCATTAAATTAAATCATTTTCAGAGGAATAGTAACGCTGATATCAGCCTGCTGATAATATATTAAAAAACAGAATGGGTGTAAGGAATTCGGGTATTAGTGCAAAGGAATTTTTGTTACTTGTTCCTGCTGATTAGCCACAAGTGATGTAGTTGTCAATATTGGTTAAGAAAAAACCCTGATTGATAATTTTTAATATGGCTTTTTAAGCAATTTTAAAAACCAATGGAATTAAGTCATTTCTACGGAATTGGAGAAGCAAATAATTGAAATCTTAAAAAATATTTTCACTCTCTTCCAATAAAAGGAAGAGAGTGAAAGAGATTAATCTTAGTTTGCACCTGCAGGCAGGTTTGTATATAAATAATTTGTAAGTAATGTAAACAAATGCATTCTTGTTCCTGATCCTTCATAAATACCGTGTGACCTGTTTGGATATGCCATCATTGAGAACTGTTTATTGTAC
>DATFMR010000131.1:0-13930 GCA_035266865.1 Ignavibacteriaceae bacterium
TACTGACCACGTGGATTACCAGTTGTTATGAAAATTGTTTTTATGGGGACGCCGGACTTCGCGGTTCCATCCTTAAAACTTCTGCTCGAAAGTAAATACGAAATAGCTGCTGTAGTAACCGCGCCGGACAAAGAAAGAGGACGGGGCAGGAAAGTGAGTTTCACACCAGTAAAAGAATTCGCACTGCAGAATAATCTTCCCGTGCTTCAACCCGAAAAATTAAAGAACCCGGAATTTGCAAACCAGCTTAAAGATTTTAACGCTGATCTTTTTGTGGTTGTTGCATTCAGAATTCTTCCGGCATCAGTATTCACTATTCCGCCGAAAGGATCATTTAATCTGCACGGTTCTCTGCTGCCTAAATACCGCGGTGCGGCGCCGATTCAGTGGGCGATAATTAATGGTGAAAAAGAAACAGGAGTAACGACTTTTAAACTCGAAGAAAAAGTCGATACCGGAAATATCTACCTGCAGGAAAAATTAAGAATTGATGACGAAGACGACCTTGGCTCTGTGCATGATAAAATGAGCATGCTTGGTGCGGAGGTTGTTTTAAAAACAGTGGATATAATTAATTCGGGAAATTTCGAATTGCAGAAGCAGGACGATTCACTGGCTTCACCTGCGCCGAAGATAACCAGGGAAACGGGAAAGATTGACTGGAACAAAAGTGCGGAAGAAATTCATAATCTTATAAGGGGACTTTCTCCATTTCCCGGCGCTTATTTTTCCCACAACGAAAAGCAGATAAAAATTTATAAAACTAAAAATTCTGATTCTGAAAAATTGAAACCCGCTGAAATAAAACAAACCAAAAGAGAATTATTTATCGGAACAGGCAAAGGGACTCTCGAAGTTCTGGAACTTCAGCAGGAAGGGAAGAAGAGAATGACGACAGAAGAATTCTTGAGAGGATTTAGTTTTAAGGAGTTTTGTCTTTAGCTTAATTAAAAATAAGCTTAATGATTTTCTCGTTGAACTAATTAGTAGATAATTAGTTTAATTCCTCTCTCCATTCTTTTAAAACATATCCCTTGTTGTTCAAAATTCTGATATTATAAATATTCGGTTTTAAGAGTAATAAAACATTATTTTGTCCTTGTTGATAGGCAAATTGGTCAGCAGGTATAGCCCGTACAGAATCTTCTGACTCATAAATTGCCTGAACAAGAAAATATGAGGAATCAGCAGGTTGAAATTGTTCGACATTAATATATAGCTTTTTTCTTCCAGGCATATTTATTAACCAATCGGGTCTGCCTTCATAATAATTATCAAGGGAAGGTACAATGCTAATATCATAATATTGCCTTGTAAAAATACTATCTGTTTTTTTATCCACTAAAACATTGAAAAAATTTTGTTTAATATTTTTACTTTTCCTTACCCAACTAAAAGCCAGTGATTCAAGGGTTGAATCAAAATGTTCTTCATTTTCTAATTGATCGATAGTCAATGGATCAATGCCGGATAAATGTTTAAAAAAACCAGCCATAAATCCAATTTCTAAGCTGTCTTTAACTTCATAATATTCAGCAATATGACCCCTTCCCCCATAAACAAGTATCTTGGCTTTAGAATCTTTATCTAAGATGCGGTTAATAATGTTTTCTGCCTGAGTTTTTTCACGCCATACTATGCGCTGAATTTCGTTCATTTGACCGTAATCATCAGGAGGATCACCAACATCATAGGGGATCATTGTATAACCAATTTTAGCTGCGGTTCTAAGGAATTCTGCAAAAATTGGGTCTTTAGAATATGCACCGCTATTCAGTACAGGCTGTCCTGTTAGTTCCAACGTGCTGTCATCCATTAAAGTCTCAACAGCTAAGTAACGGAACCCGTTATTATATAATGCTTGTAATAATTGACCAGGTAAAGCCCTGTGACGGGACATACGGTGCTCTTCATTGATCATAATTACCTGGTTGGATGTAGATTTTTCTATAATGAATTCTACAGCGTTTTTGATTTTATAGTTTTCCGGGCTAAAATTGTAAAATCTAGTTTTATCAGGAAAAAGCTGGTCACCTATCTCAATCCCTTTTTTGTAACGTCCTGTATTGTTATACCACCAGGCAATTATATCAGAGTAGTTGGTGTATTTGAAATATTCCGGATGTGAAAGTAATTCATTTAGATTTGTAATATAATCTCGTGACGAATTAATATTTCTGCTTAGGCTACTGGCTAACTTAAAGGCTTCCATTTCCTTCTTAAAATTATCATTTTCTGTTTGTGAACATATTGATAATTGAAAACCCAAAACGATGATTGGGATATAGATAATTCTAAAACTGACTTTCAATAATATTTTTGTCATAATCTACAATTTGATTGCTGTTGGAAGAAAAAGCTATACTAGTGTCCAAAAAGCTTTTGAATCATTAAATTTAATAGCTTTATTTTTTAAATTCAACAGATCTATTATGGAAGCATTTTTGATAGGGTTTATTTTTAACTAAAAATGAATTCCTTTTCTTTCAATGAATTTGTTAATCTTTAAATTGGTTTTATGTCCTGGGTTGCCAATTTTCTCATCTTTCAAAAATTGTTCCCGGATGTTCTTGCCGATTGTGGAGTCTGAATTTATTTTGTCCAGCAAGTCATTTCCTGATGCTAGGTAATAGAGTTGTACTTCTGTACTTCCACTAATAGCTGTAGGTGACCAAAACCCATATCCCCTGATTTCATTGGTTGAAAACATTACATCATTTTGTGTTTCCCAGAATCAAAAATTTCTGATTTTGCAAAATTAAAACCCGCCGAAATAAAACAAACCAAAAGAGAATTATTTATCGGAACAGGCAAAGGGACTCTCGAAGTTTCGGAACTTCAGCAGGAAGGGAAGAAGAGAATGAGCACAGAAGAATTTTTGATAGGATTTAATTTTGAGTAATTTCCTCTGGTTCATTCGTTGAAGCTACACAATCTATTTTCCAATCATTTCCATATTTCTTGTAGATAGTAACCCACGAAAATATAGTCTTTTCTTCAGTATTTCTCTCCTTATTATTTTTATCTCTTAAAATTACTTCTTTATTTACAATTGAATAAGCCATTGACCCGTCGTCCGAGAATCTTATTACAGGTGGTTTAATGTCATCCCACTTTACAAATTCAACTGAATTGAAATAATTTTTAAACCTCTTTAGGCTTTCACTATAGCTTGGTGAACTAATTTTCCCTTTATTTACGGAAACAAAAGATTTTGAGAACAGTGATACAAATTTCTCAGGCATATTTTTTAGATGATATTCCTGCTGAAAATTATGCAATTTCATAATCTTTTGTTTTTCTACTGTTTCATCAAATTTCTTAATGGAACTACAGGATAAGAATAAAATGGTAATTACAAAAGCAGAGAATAGTTTAATCATATTAGTTCCTTTTTTATAAGGCTTAATTATTAGATGAACGTATCAAATAATATCATATAAATGTGCCTGAATTTCCACATAATTATAAAATGATCATTCCTAAATAATTGAATAAAACATTATTGTACCCATTAAAAAAATAATTATCAGGTGCCTGTAAAACCTGCTCTTTTCTTTCCCGAATATTAGATACAAAATTAAGATCGTTAATAATAATATAATCAGAAAAAATATTGACGGGCTACCGTTTAACAGCATGGAGAACAGTCCCGCCAGTAAAAACACCAGCCATATTAAAAGATAGGACAGGTACGTGAGCCCAACTTTCAATTTGTTCAAACCGGAATTACGAATTAAAACCGGATAAATTATAAATGAAAATATTAAAAAATAGAAAAGGGCATTTTTACCCAGGTAATAAAGTGAACCGTTAATAATTTTGTTCAGACTAAAATTGAAACTTTTATTTTTATTAAAGTAGAGCTGATCAAATTTTGAGGCTATTAGTATCTCAGCCGCCGCGGGGCTAATACCTGGGATATTATTTACGTCGGTGTAATCCTGAAAATAACCGTTCTTATTCCTGTAATCGATTATACTTTTAGCTTGCTGTCTATCGATCCCCTTTATTGTAATTAAATCTTCAGGTTCAGCGGCATTTAAATCAAAGGTATAAAATGGTATTGCCGAATTACCGACCGCATCCATTACAAGAATTCTGTGGGAGTGATTTTTAGCCAGCATCCAGAGGCGTGGAGGCAATGAATTTCTATAAGACATCCCGGTTAAACCCTTGTAAATATTCAGTACATTATCAGCTTCGTCCGGGAATTCTTTTATGTACCCGTCAATAAAATCTATTAACTGTGCCCGGTCAGAGTGATTTACTTTTACGTATTTATTTAAAATGTAAAAATATTTAATTATCTGATTTTGAAGCGGGGTGAAAGTATCAGCAGGATTAAAATTATTTTTCAAAGGATAGGAGAGGAAGTTTGCATAAAAGGCAGGCGCCCTGTAATTGCCCGGCAGGCTGCTTTGATTCAGATGTGTGAAGAATGAACAGATAAATCCTTCAGTAGACATTAATTGCACGGAGTTTTTTCTCTTATTAGTATCCGGTTCCAAGCCGGAATTTCTGAATGTAATCATGTCTTCTTCATCAGGTAATTCAATAGTTGAATTTTTATAAGCCGCGGAATTATCCAGTGAATGTTTGTATCGTTTAAGATTTTCGTATTTCTGGTACCAGACCGGCATTGTTATTTTATAGAAGCCTATGCGCAGTGGCCAGATTAAATCTTTTTTAAAAGAATTAATATTTCTTGCGGTATATTTTTCAATCTGCTTTATGTCTCTGAATATACCTTCTTTAATTTTCTTATTTTGTTCGTTAAACCGTGAAAGGTTCTCAAATTGCTCCGCAAACCCTTCGTCGAAAGCCGTTGAATAGTCCGTCTGCAGGCTGAAGTAGTGCATATTAATATTTGGTGAGGTGCGCCCGGAATCAGAATTATCGCTCAGCATATGATATAATACGTGTCCTAATTCGTGTGGATATAATTGTGTGAAAGACATTAAGCGATCTACATTGCTGGTAATCCTTGACTCAACAATATCCACATAGTGTGCCTCAGGTTTTTCTAAATGTTTTCCATCTTTGAAGAGTACAAATCCTTTTTTAGCAAACCCGCCTTCATTTTTTGTTACAGCCAGATAAAGAGGTTCACTGTTAAATTCCCCATCCAGGTTTTCAAGATAAATTTGTGCTAACCCGTATAATTTCACCATTTCTTTAATAAAACTATCATCTATTATTTTTCTTGTTTTCCGGTAAATAAGAGAAGTATCCGGGATTATAACCATTTCCCTGAAATTATTAATTATTTCTCCGGTTGGCCTTAAAAGAATTAAATCCTGCGATATGCTGGCAGCATTTTGAGGGAATGAGTAAGAAGGAATGAAAAAAAGTAAAAATAAGTAAAATGAAAATATTCTTTTAATTATCATTTACATTCCCCATAAAAGTTGATTTTAATTAAAATATATATCTAGAACTCAGATTAAAAAATACCGATTTCTATTCAATCGATTATTCTTTATTGATAACCGGAAAAAATTAAGGATAAATCTATTCAGTTAAAGGACGATGGGTATATCCACTGAGAAATTCCAGGAAGGCCTGACTTAAATCACTTACTAAGTCTGAATGCAATTAGTGTAATGTCATCATTTTGTTTATATCCAGACGACCACAATTTGGCGGCAGTAATTAAATTGTGTGAAATTTCGTCAACCGGAAGTTTTGTAAATTGTAGGAACTGGTTTCTAAATTATTCATAACTGAATTCCATCATCTCTTTATTAAATAATTCCGGTAAAGCATCAGTCATAGCCAGAACAGTGTCTACGGGCATAATAACGAGGAGAAAATTTTATTCGTATATTCTAAATCTTTAGATGAGTTTTTAGGCAGATTAAATTTTTGTGGAAACACCCGCCATCAGGCTGAATTCCTGCTCGCATTAATATTTCCGTATAAAGATCTTTTAACGATTTTTTCATACGTGGTTTTTTTAACCGAATTATTCTCAATCTTTTGAAGCGCATATTGCTGAATAACCAGCAGTGGCAATATAATTCGTTCCCTTATCTCGATTGAATTTCTTGAAACCGGAGATTCATCCATGAGCATGTTATATTCAGTTATTTTCAGCAGCATTTCTTTGGATAATTTATATTCTTCAAATAAAATACTCCAGAAATCTTTAAATTCCTCATCATGCACAAAGTAGTTTGTTAATTAAAAGTAGCACTTAGATAAGGACATCATACTATTTAGTATTAATGCTTTAAAATATGGAACCTCGTTAAATAATCTCCTCAGCGTATTAAGTTTTCCATCTTTTACTAAAGTACTTACGGCCGTTCCAATTCCAAAGTAGCCAGGAACATTTTGTCTCAATTGGCTCCATGAGCCAACAAAAGAGATCGCTCTTAAATCTTTTAGCTCCAGTTTATTGCTTTTTCCTCTTTTTGCAGGCCTGCTGCCAATATTGGTTTGTCCATAATATTTTAATGTACTTTTCTTTTCCAGATAAGGGATAAATTTTTCGTGATTTTTTAGATCGGTATATTTACCAAAACTCAATCTTGCTAATTCTTCAAGAATATTTCTGAATTCATCAGATATTTTATAGTCTTTGGCAAAAAAAGAATTAGATAAGCCTGCGGTTATTAATTGCTCACAATTATGAATAAAATGTTCTTTGGTTCCATATTTACTTGTAATAGTCTGTCCCTGTATTGTCAGCTGAATTTCATTATTGGCAATGTTTTCACTTTGTGCAGCGTAAAATTTGTGGGTTTTACCGCCTCCGCGGGCAGGGGGTCCGCCCCGTCCATCAAAAAATATTGCCTTAATGTTATTTTGATCACAAACTGAAGTCAGACTTTCTTTAGTCTTAAAAATTGACCAGTTGGCCTGAAGGTATCCGCCATCCTTTGTACCGTCAGAAAAACCCAGCATTATGGTCTGTTTATCGGCGCGCAGGCTTAAATGTTTCCTGTATTCTGGTATATCAAACAATTCCCGCATAATTAACTCTGAATTTCTCATCCCTTCCATCGATTCAAATAGCGGGATAATATCAAAAGTTATTTCATCATTTTTCCAGCCGCACCACCGGAATAGTCCATATACAAATAAGACAGAGAAAATATCTTCAGAATTGCTTATTATATACCTGTTGCAGCCGGCTTCACCATTTTTATTTTGAATAAGTTTAAGCTGCATGATTGTTTTAATCGTATCCTTTATAAGCACATCTTCAAATTGATCCGGGTCGATTGATAATTCTTTATTTATAAGTATGGAAATCAATTCATCCTTTTTAAGCTCATCAATGTTTTCTGAAATAAGATTTTCTTTTTTAAGAATTCCCTCCACGGTATTTTTATGTACAATGTGATTCTGTCTTATATCCAGAACGGCAAAATGAGTTCTGAAAATTTTTACTTTATCTATGAGGGTATCCAGCAATTCCAGGTACAGGCTGTTACATTTAGTTATAAGTGTCTCTCTTACGTTGTAAAGCGGGGTAATAATATCTTCGTATCCAATTACAATTGCTGGATCGAACATTGCCTTGTAAAGCTTTGCCCTGAGATTCGCTATTATTTCACCCACATTTCTGAAAGTTAATTTTTGCTCAATTATTTTGATATCCCGGTAATAGCATTTCATAAGCGTCATTCGCAGCTCATCGGCGACATTCATAGTTACATCGGACGTCACAAACGGATTGCCGTCCCTGTCGCCGCCCGGCCAGAAACCGAGCTTGATTATATCCGGGTTTTCAAAATCACCATCCTTTATATTTCCTTTTATATAAGAATATAAATCTCCAATGGACTTATAGTAGACATTTCTTAAAAAATAAATAATGTTTTTTGCTTCGTCGAATGGAGTAGGCTTTTTTGAATTAATAAGCGAGGTTAATCCCAGTTGCTGCAGTGTGAGATCAATTTCATTTATATTGTTTTCAGTTATCAATACCCTTAACGTGCTGATGATATCAAGGACCGAAGGGGGATAGAATTGCGTCGGATGTGCAGTTAAAACTATTCGTGCGCTAAAAGTTGAAAGTTTATCCGCAATATTTTCACTGTTTCCCTTGCTTTCCAGCAGGTTAATAAAATCTTTTAGAGACAAATCTTTCCCGAGTTTACGGATACCGGGAAATGCTGCGTCTTCCACGCTGTCAAAAAGTACAATTTGCCTTTCAACATATTGAATTACCCTGAACATAAAATCAATTTTTTCTTCTTCGGACGTTATTCCTGTATTTAATCTGAAAAACGAATCGAGAATCTCCTGCGGATCACTTCCTGATTCCAGCCCGGATTTAGACACGTGGTGCAATAAAGGAATCAGCATACCAATGTTGCTGATCTTTCTAAAGGGAAGGTTCAAGAACAAGCTGTTGTAAACATTAAACTTATTCTTAACCGATTTATCAAATTCTTTTACTTCTACAGGATTATTCATAAAAATATTATTTAAAGGGATTAACTAAAATTAATTACAATATAAGGCATAATATTTTTAAAAATGCTGTATAATTTCTTGACGCTATTAAAATGAGATTATAAACAGGGATCTTATGATTTCAGATGGAAGGAAAAAGATAACGAGTACTGAAGAATTTTTGAGAGGATTTACAAATTTAATAATCAGTTTCTAACCGGTCGGTGTTTTATTAGACTTTAGCATGCTGATTATCATTAATCTTAATATATTCTATTAAAGTGGATGTAAGGATTCGATTTAACCCCTCATCTTTACCAGCCGTGGTCTCGATAAACAGGAACCCGAAAATGTGATATTTATTAATATCAACTTTCCTGATGTTCAGTGGCTTTTCAAAATCTTTAAGCAGCTGGTCATAATCGAAATATTCAATTTCGCTTTCCTTAATTCCCGAAATATTATCAAGCACTATCAGGCTGTATTTTTTATCCTTCCGGGTTCTGAAAATCTCATTCCAATCCGGTTTTTTGTTATCCAGAAAATACTCGTATGAATTGAATCCGTATGCGTACCAGGAAAAATCACCCGTTGTGCACCACCCTCCGAAGCGAAGGGGATTTACTTCTATCGGGATTAGTTTTCCTTTTTTATCGATTCTAACTTCTATGTGTGCCGGAAAATTTTTCAGGTTAGTCTTTAGCCCGATTTCCGATAGAAATTCTCTAATCCCGTTTTTATGCCTGTTTATAATTTCTTCGGAAGTCGAGTAAACCCTGTCACTTACATCGCTATCTGACGAAAAAATGTGATGAAAAATATTAAGAATTACAGGGTCGCCGTTTTTATTGAAATAGCAGTCTATTGCGTATTCTTCACCTTCTATACATTCCTCTAAAATAAAGTCCGAAATATCTATCACTTCTTTCGGGTACAGACCGTTTAATCTTTTAATCTCATCTTCAATTTTAGTTAAAACGCCGTTCCATTCGCCTGGATTGTCAACCTTATGAACACCAATGCTGAAAAATCCGACAGCGGGTTTTACTATTACCGGGAATTTTATCTTTTTTAAATCAAGGCCGGCTAAATCTTCAAACTTCACTCCCTTGAAAAAGTAATCCGGGTAGGAATCTTTTATCAATTCCCTGAATTTAATTTTGTCTTTAAAAATATCTATTTGCTCGGGCAGGTTTGAAGAATTAAAATTTCTTTCTATCCAGCTAATCGAATTTTCTGAATTTGTATATACCCTTGTAGCCGGATTTTTTTCGTAAATGCTTTTTGCTTTCTCTTCTGTTATCCAGTTGAGTGAATCATCGGCTATGAGCTCCCTCGCCGCCGGAGTAGAGATTATCTCTAAGTTATTTTCTTTTATTGTTTGTCTCAGGAAATCCGAAACGTATGGTTTGTCGATTAATATCATATTTTCTTTTTGAATTTAGGGCCTGATAAAATGGTGAAAATTTAGTGCTCTCTCCCGGTATATATTGCAGCTCGAATCGCTTATTTACGCAACTATTGCCGCCATCTGCAAAATTATCCCACAAATATAACACTTATAAATTTCAGAATGTTGAAGTCATGGAAGGCGAATTACTGAGTTTAATGAGGATGGAAAGTATAATAAATAAATCCGGCTTGTTTTCTTATTTGGTTCTGTCAATAATAAAACCATTCTCAACTTTATTCAATCCGATTTTAGGATAGTATTCCATTGCTGTCGGCACAGAGAGCAGCAGCAGCATCGTTTGTTCACCAATTTCATCTTTGGTAAGGTCAACCAGTTTTTTGCCTATTCCTTTCCCCTGGTATTCGTGCATCACAGCAAGATCGGCCAGGTAGCAGCTCCAGCAAAAATCTGTCAGGGACCTGGAAATACCAACAAGCAAATCGCCATCCCAGGCAGTAACGACAAGGTTTGAATTATCGTACATTTTTTTAATTCGTTCTTTATTATTAACCGGACGTGGAAGGCCTGAACTTTTATAAAGCTCAATTATTTTATCCACAGAAGGTGTTACATTATTCTTATAGATAATATCCATTAGTTTACTTTAATTTTATTTGGGTGTGCCGGTTGCGGTTAATTATTTTTTCAATTTATGAAATATTTAACCCAAAAACTCCCCGTCAACAATTAGCAACCTAACGCCGTTTGGGGAAATTGACCGGTGGGAACTCATATCATCAGATACTACGTAAGACATTCCCGGTTTAATAAAAAACTTTTCGCCGTTTTCCATTTCGGTGGTGAATTCGCCTTCGAGGCAGTGTACAATATGTCCCTTTTTGCACCAGTGGTCTGCCAGATAACCTTTTGAGTATTCTACAATCCGGACTCTCAGGCCGTCAAGTTGTAAGGTTTGCCAGAAGGATGTCCCGGTCTCTCCTTTATGTTCAACTTTTGGAATTTTCGACCAGTCTATCTGCTGGTAGGGTATTTTCTTCATCCGGGATTCTATTAAATAATTTATTGCAGAAGATATACAGCAGGGACGCGGTAAGAAAAGTAACTGTTAATGTTACCCAGGTTTCGGGACCGCCGTGACCGACAAGTTTTACCGGTACTAATTTTTCAATCCACCAGTAAAGGGGGGTTAAAATAATAGAACCGACAAGGCCGAAAGGAAGAGCCAGAAGCACTGAAAAAACAAATGTGATCCACCTTTGCTTGCATGCTGAGGTTAATTTTTTCATCGCAATCACTCCCCAAAATTTTACTGGGTATATATTGCTGAAATTATCTTTAAAAAGCCACAAAAAACTTGGCAATTATTAAATTGCGGCTTAAAATACAACTGGCCCAAATTGCTTCCAGGTGGTACTTTTGCGCTAAAGGTTAACGCCGCCCGAGACTTCGATTCTCTGCCCGTTTATCCATTTTGCTTCATCTGTACACAAAAATGCCACTACGCTTCCGATGTCGTCCGCCTGACCGACGCGTCCGATAGGGGATAAAGATGCCAGGAATTTTTTCCTCTCGGGGCTGTTTCGGATTGCCGCGTTGTTAAAGTCTGTTTCTACTGGTCCAGGTGCAATAACATTAGAGCGGATACCCCGGCTGCCGAATTCTTTGGCGACATATCTTGTCAATACTTCGATTGCGCCTTTAAGTGAAGCGTAAACAGAATATCCCGGAACATTGAATCTTGTTGACCCGGAGGAAATAAAAATAACTCCCCCGTTATCATTCATTGAAGAGAGTAATTTTTGTGTTAAAAAATACACCCCTTTAAAATGGATATTCATAAAGTTGTCAAAGAATTCTTCCGTTACCTGGGGAATAGGAACGGTGGCTCCGATGCCAGCATTGTTTATGATAAAATCAAATTTATCCGTATTCCAGTTGTTTCTAATGGAGAGTAGAAATCTTCCGATAAAGTTATCAATTGATTTAAAATCAGATATATCAAATTGTAGTATATCAGATTTTCTTCCCATTTCTTTTATCTCTTTGGCGACTTCTTCTGCTTCTGTTTTTTTAGAATGGTAAGTAATAATAACATCGATCCCTTTCCTGGCCAGTGACAAAGCCATATCTTTTCCTAGTCCGCGGCTGCCGCCGGTAACCAGTGCAATTTTAGCAGTCATACTATGTCCTGTTTTAATTTTCTCCGGTTTGAGTTTGTTTACGTTTTCTTTTTTCCCAATCGTTATAGGTCATTTCAAATTTTATTTCCCCTTTGCCATGTGTCCCGACTTCTATCCAGCCGGATTTCCTGTAAAAGGTTTCCGCTCTTGTCCCCGGTGAAGTTCCCAGCCAGGCTTTATCGTTTGTCTTGGTAAAATACCAGTTAAGCATTATATCGTGAAGCTTTCTTCCGATACCCTGTTTCTCAAATTCCGGCAGTAAGAATAATGCCCAGATGTTATTTTCTTTTAGATCAGCAATTGCAAAGCCTACAACGCGATTTTTAATTTCGCAAACCCAACCTTTGCCTCTTTTTGTTAAAAATTCTTCACAATCTTTGTCCGTTACAATTCCCGGATCGGATAAAGTATTTTCTTTTACAGAATTCCGGACAACCTGTATTTGTTTTATATCTTCGAGCTTTGCTTCTCTATAAATCATATATTTTTGAAATAATATTTGTTAAGTAAAATTTTATTCTAAATAATATCCATTTTGTCTGTTTGTTATAGCATGGTTGAGAAAAATTTGCAAATCAAAATATTAAAGGATTCTATATAAATCATCCGATAATAATTATTGCTAGTTTATGTTTCCTTGGTTATAGTCCAAATGTAAGCTTAATTCCCTCAATCGCCATCTGTGTTCCCATGATTGCCAGTATCAAACCCATAATTTTTCCGATCACAGTTATTAAATTTTCCCCGACCCTTTTAACTATCAGGTCGCTCAAAGTGAAGGCCAGGTATGTTAGAATAATCATGAACGCAAAAATTACAACGACAATCCCAATATGGACGAAGTTACCGTTAGTAACGTTATTCATCGCTGTTACTATTGTTCCGGGACCGGCAAGTATAGGAATGGCAAGGGGGGAGATAGCCACGCCATCATCCGGCTCAATGTTTTCCTGGTGGTGTATCTTTGATTTCTTTGACTGGAGCATTTCAAACCCGACGTAAAATAATAGCAATCCGCCTGTAATTTTAAATGCCGGAATTGTAATCCCGAATAACTTAAAAGTGTAATTGCCGAGGATTACAAAGAATACCACTATTAAAAAAGCGGTGATGCAGGCAGTCTTCGCGATCTTTTTTCTGTCAGTCTTATCCCGGTCCCCAACCAGTCCCAAAAATACCGGCGTATTTGCAATAGGATTCATTATCGCGAAAAAACCTGTGAAAACTGTTAAAGCGAAGAGTAATAAATTAGCAGTCATATCTGAATAGTCTTATTGGTGTGGAATAAAATCTTTATTACAATATTGTGGAATATCATTTTAAAAACAATGTTGAAATACTTTATTTCAAAACATTTCCAACTGATTATCTGAAAAGCGCCTGAACAGGGAAGTGGTTAGCTCAAAATTTCTTCAGATTAGCTGATAATTTTTTCAACTGGCTATTGCCTGGATTGATTTTGCAGAATATAATCCCGAATATTAAAAGTATACCTAACTACAGGATCCGCCAATATTTGAGATATCCCCCTAATTTTAGCTTTAATCATTCAATCCATTTGGTTATTATTGTAGTTTAATTTAGATCAAATTTTAATTCACGGGGGAGGCAAATATTTACAGGATAAAATACTCAGGACATTTTTATGATTTATAAAGAAAGCATTTTGGACGCGATAGGTAACACTCCTCTCATAAAATTAAATAAATTAAACAAGGGACTTAAGCCTCAGATTTTCGCGAAACTCGAATCAGCAAATCCGGGTGGTAGTGTAAAGGACCGAATTGGACTTTCAATGCTCGAAGCCGCCGAAAGAGATGGACAAATAAAACCCGGCGGGACAATTATTGAAGCAACCAGCGGAAATACAGGAATAGGATTAGCTCTTGCCGCTGCTGTAAAAGGTTATAAATCTATCTTTGTA
>DATFMR010000132.1:0-5130 GCA_035266865.1 Ignavibacteriaceae bacterium
GGTTGTACGTTTTATGATAGTAAAATAACATCCCTGCTTCCCAAAAGATATGCCTGGGCACGTAACGATGCAAATGATAAACTTATCCCCCAAATAACGGAAGAAACTCTAAGCTGGCAGTTAAAAGAAACTTCTGAAAAAATTTTACAAGAATGGATATTATTGATGAGATGGTTAAGTACAAGAGAAAAAGAAATATTACTGTTAATTGCCCGGGGAAGGCAGAACAAAGAGATGGCAATTGAATTAAACATTTCGGTAGGTACTGTAGAACAACATAAAAATCATATAATTCAAAAATTAAGATTAAAATCCACAATTGAATTAATAATATTTTCTGTAAGAATGGAAACTATTATTAAAAAGCTGGTAAACTGATCTAATAAGTAAAAATATAGGATTCCTATATTGACATTAGACGGTTTGCCCAATAATTTGAAGTACTATTAAAAGCTACTCTTTATAGTATAATTTCAAATAGATTTTATTTATAAATTATCTTTTAGAAATAATAAAGCCATATGAGAAAACATCACATACTTTCACTTCTTATAATGTTACTGATTTGTACAACCTCGTATCCCCAGCAACCTTATTCCCAAAACATAAAACAGAATAACACTGACTCAACTTTGATTCACAATGATTTTTATAAACTTCCACGTTTTGATATACATATAGGGGCTGCTTTAGTGAATGGTGGCAGGATTGGAATAAGAACACTAATATTAAAAAATTTTTCCGTTGAATTTTTTTATGGTTATAACTTAGCAAATTTTGTAAGTGCCTCGGATGCTGAGAATCGTTATGGATTCGGAATGAATTGGCATAAAGATAATTCTAATTTTGTCTTGAGCCTTTTAGGAACAAAAAGTCACTTTCTTAATTCTCCTAAAAAGGATAATTACTATATGTCACTAAACATTGGTTGGATTTCTTTTAACGGGAAAAGTTTCCATACATTTTTAAGAGCTGGTCCAGCATTACGATTTAGCAATAATACGGGTGATAATTCTTTATCTGTTAAATTCACACCTAATATAGATGTTGGTATTAGTTTTGTAATATACTGACTACTCTCTGGGGTGCCACGGTGCGACCGTGGCAGCCTTGTAAGTTTGGAAAGAGTGGATAAAATAAAAAATCGCCAAGTTTTTTTTTAATCGCCCAATTAATGGTTGCACAATGAATAAACTCATATACATTAGCCTAATAATTTATTTTTGCTCCTTTTCAATTTTGGTCTTTCCGGAAAATTACAATACAATTGATGATTCTACTATGCAGTCAAAAAAAATAGAAAGAAATAACTTATTTTTTTTTGAAATTGGTGGCAATGGCTTATTTCTATCTCTAAATTATGAGAGATATATTTCTGATAATTTAAGTATCCGTGTAGGCTGGGGCAACGATATTTTTAAAGGCTCCTACATTCCATTATTAATCAACTATAACTTTGAACAGCCCTGGGAATTAGGAATTGGAATAGTCTCTTATAATTTTCCACTAGGTCACAGAACTGACAAAATATTTGCATCCAAATCAAGCGGAGTCTTAATTACATCAAATGCTGGGTTCAAGAAAAAATTTGATTGGTTCCTATTAAAAATCTCCGTCACTCCGCTTTATAATCCAGATGGTTCTGTATTTCAATTATTCGGTGGATTGAGTGTTGGAATTTCTTTCTGAAAAATATTATCAGCCATTTTCCGGGGTGTCACTGCTTGTCCCGTTTTTGTGGGAGTCGTACCGTGACACAAAACCATTGCCAATATTTGGAAGGAATGGTTGGAGTAATGTTTTTGGTCAAACCTCGGAGGTTCCAGCTAATTAAGTAGAAATTCTTCAAGGAAGTAAATCCTATCTAATATAACCTCCGAGGTTTTTACCAATAAAAAAAGGCGGGACAAGCCCGCCTTTGACCCACCGGGATTATCTTTATCTAAACATCATAATACAAATTGAACTCATAAGGATGTGGCTGAAGCGCCATCGGTTTAATTTCCTTTTCGGTTTTGTATTTTATCCACGTATCGATTACATCCTCGGTAAACACATCACCTTTCATCAAATATTCGTGATCGTTTGCAAGAGCTTTTAATGCTTCATTCAAACTTCCCGGTGTTGAAGGAACATCTTTTAATTCTTCAGGCGACATATCATAAATATCTTTATCAAGCGGTTCGCCCGGATCGATTCTGTTAATGATTCCGTCCAGTCCAGCCATCATCATTGCGGAAAAAGCCAGGTAAGGATTACATGAAGGATCAGGACAGCGGAATTCAACTCTCTTGGATTTTGGGCTGGAAGAATACATCGGGATCCTGATTGAAGCGCTTCTGTTTCTCTGTGAATATGCAAGATTTACCGGAGCTTCAAAACCGGGAACAAGTCTTTTGTATGAATTTGTAGTTGGATTTGTAAATGCCAAAAGGGAAGCTGCATGTTTTAAAAGTCCGCCTATAAAATAAAGTCCCATTTCACTCAGACCTGCATATCCGTTTCCTGCAAAAAGTGGTTTCCCTTTTTTCCATAAACTCGTATGAACGTGCATTCCGCTTCCGTTATCTCCAAATACCGGCTTCGGCATATATGTAGCAGATTTATTGTTTTTCTTTGCAGTGTTTTTAACAATGTATTTAAACATTAATAACTGGTCAGCTGATTTTAACATTGGTTGAAAACGCAAATCAATTTCACATTGTCCACCGCTGGCAACTTCGTGATGTTGAGCTTCAACATCAATTCCGGCATTCATTAAATTCACAACCATTTCATTTCTAAGGTCCATTAATGAATCAGTCGGAGCTACAGGGAAATATCCTTCTTTGTATCTTGGTTTATAACCAAGGTTTGGTGATTCTTCACGACCGCTGTTCCATCTTCCTTCGACAGAATCAACCATGTAAAAACTTCCGTTCGGTTTAGAATCGAATCGTACATCATCGAAAACAAAAAATTCTGCTTCCGGACCAAAATAAGCTGTATCTGCAATTCCCGTTGAGCTAAGATATGCCAAAGCTTTCTGGGCTATGCTTCTTGGACAGCGGGAATATTTTTCTTTTGTAGCAGGTTCGTAAACATCACAGATTAAACTAAGAGTAGGCTCCTGTACAAATATATCAAGAAACATTGTTTCAGGATCTGGAATGATAAGCATATCGCTTTCATTTATCGCTTTCCAGCCACGAATGGATGATCCGTCAAATCCGTAACCATCTTCAAATGAATCAGCACTGAATTGTGTTACCGGAACTGTAAAATGCTGCCACTGACCGGGGAAATCCATGAACTTAAGATCGATAAATTTTATTCCGTTAGTTTTTATAAACTTCAGGACGTTGTCAACATGGGAAGCAGTTTTTGTTTTTGCCATATATTCTCCTTTAAAATAATTGTTAATGAATAATTAAATTTCTATTTCAGTTGTCTCTTTTATTGCGGACAATATATAAGTGGTCTTTGTGGAAATTACTCCCGTCCACGATTGAATTTCTCCTAATAATTTTTCCAGGGATTCAGTATCCTTGGCAATAATTTTTAAAAGATGCGAACCCTCACCAAGCACAGAATGACATTCAATTATTTGTGTATTTTTTTCAGCCTTACTGATTAATGATTTGTAATGTTTTGATGATTCCATTGTTACAAAAACATATGCAAGAATGTCGTACCCGAAAGCTTTGCGGTTTAGTTTTGTAAAGTATCCCTGTATATATCCTTTTTCTTCGAGCTTGTGCATTCGTTCACTAACTGATGGAAGTGATAGTCCTACTATTTCTGCTATTTCATTCCTTTTAGTCCTGGCGTTCTTTTGAAGGACATTAAGAATCTTATTATCTAAGTCATCCAGCATTATTTACCTTAATTATTTAGGTATATTCAAAAATATGACTTTAAATATAAGGTGAGGGTTAGAATAATGCAAGAAAAGTAAAATAAATATTATTGTTTTATGCCAAAGGGGGTAAAAGCAAGACCGGATTCTTTTATTTTTGCGAATAAATCAAGGTTTTTTTGAGGGCGATCCTGAAGTTTATGAAATAAATGATATTGAACTGCAATATTATTTAGTGATTTTATTTCCACTCCATTTAATTCCAGGCGGAATTGAACGTCGCTGTCTTCGCCGATTGAAGGCAGTTCGTATCTTTCATCAAATCCATTTATAGCCAGCATATCTTTTTTAAATAACGAGAAATTACAGCCGAGCAATCCGCGCTTTTTCTTATTCAAAAACTTTCTCAGGAATTTATTCTCAACATAAAACCCGCGCTCTACATAATCGGATTTTCCGAATAACCCATCCTCTATCATTATATGAAGTGAGTTTTCGAGATATCCGTATCTTATTTTCTCTTCACTTAATTTATCTGTGAACTTTTCAGAAAGATTCACTCTTCTTCCTGTGAGACAAATTCCATTTTTCCTATAATTAAAATGCTGGTTAACAAATTCACGATGCGGAACGCAATCACCGTCAATAAAAATTAAGTAGTCGGAAGAGGCTGACGTGATTGCACGGTTAAGAATTTTATTTTTTCTAAATCCTTTATCTTCATGCCATAGATGAACAAGCGGGAATGATATTTTTGTGGAAATATTTTCAATCTCTTTTACAACCTCATTTTTTGATCCATCATCTGCAATAATTATTTCATAATCACGAAAGGTCTGCCTTTCAAATCCGGCAAGAACAAAACGCAGGTAGTCAATCCTGTTGTAAAACGAAATTATTACAGAGACTTTCGGCATTTATTTATTCCTTCCCTTTTTTCCTCGCTTTATCTTTTTCCTTCTTCCTGTTATATGCTTTTTTGTCTTCTATAACTTTGGGAGGTTTTTTAGGAAGCGGAACTCTTTTCTTCTTTTTCTTAACTGTAATTTTTATTTTTTTCTTTTTTGTACTCATGAATTTATTATGCCATACTTTAAATAAATGTTTTTCCAATAACTATTATTTATAAACAACTCATCCCCCTTTTATTCCCCCCTTCTCTTTGTAAGAGAAGGGGGATGGGGGTAGAGTTTGCCGATAGGAAGCTTATTTTAATAAATCATCTAAATTTTTTAACTCAGTCACCGGCATTTTACAAATGTAGTTCTCGCATGCATAAACAGTTATTTTAC
>DATFMR010000133.1:0-2286 GCA_035266865.1 Ignavibacteriaceae bacterium
TAGCAACAAATCATTAATTATTAATGGGGCGATTACTTTAGGACTTTTGATTTTACTGGGTTTAATTCTGTGGCTGCTTACAAAAATATTCCCGCGCGCTTATGCATTTATTGAAAGCCTGGAAGGTAAATTATTCCGATCTATAAAATTCAGAGATTTAGAGATTATCAGCGCGGAAAATATTTCATCTTTTTTTATAATCCTGCTGAAGGGAATACGGCTATTTATTTCACTTCTTTTATTCTATGCTTTAATAGTTTATGTTTTTGGTTTATTCCCATGGACAAAAGATATAAACATAAGACCTCTCCTCAGAGGTTCCATATTATCTATTGCATTGATTATTTCAACGTATGTGATTCTTAAATCCGTTTATGCTTCTTTAAAAGCAATCAGTAATAAAAGCAGCAGCTGGAAAGGCTCGCTGATAAAATCCGTCAGGATTAAAAACCTGGAAGTTATTTCGGAAGAAAGAATTTTGGAACAGGTACGATTTGGATTGCGAATTTTAAAATTCGTATTAACCATTATTATTGCCTATTTCTTTTTCACACTTCTGTTTAGCTTTTTTGAGTTTTCAAATAACTGGGCAGCTACTTTAATAAATTACATAATCGATCCGCTTTTCAGTGTTGTAAATTCATTTATAAAATATTTACCCAGTCTGTTCACAATTATAGTTATTGTTTTTGTGACAAGGTATATCCTTAAATTCATAAAATTTATTTTCAATGAACTTGAACGCGGAACAATAAGTTTCCAGAGATTTCCGCCTGAGTGGGCTGATCCGACTTACAAAATAGTAAGGTTTTTATTTCTGGCATTTGCCGCAATTATAATTTTTCCATACCTGCCCGGCTCTGATTCGCCTGCTTTCCAGGGCGTATCGGTATTTCTCGGAATTCTCTTTTCACTTGGTTCATCTTCTGCTATTGCAAATATGGTCTCCGGAGTTGTAATAACTTACATGCGGCCGTTCAAAATTGGTGATCGTGTGAAAATTGCGGATACAATGGGCGATGTTATTGAAAAAACATTACTCGTTACAAGAATAAGAACAATTAAAAATGTAGATGTTTCAATTCCCAATGCTATGGTACTTGGAAGTCATATAATTAATTTCAGTTCCTCTGCAAAAGATAAGGGATTAATTTTGCACACGACAGTTACTATCGGTTACGATGTACCGTGGAAGAAGATACACGAACTTTTAAAATCAGCAGCCAAATCAACTGAATACATTCTGGAGAAACCCGAGCCGTTTGTATTGCAAACAAGTCTTGATGATTCCTATGTAAGTTATGAATTAAACGCTATTACTGATAAGCCCGGCGTAATGGCAAAAATTTACTCTGATCTTCATCAGAATATTCAGGATAAATTTAATGAGGCCGGAGTTGAAATAATGTCACCTCACTATTCAGCTGTTCGTGATGGTAATCAAACAGCTATTCCGGATGAATATTTACCGAAAGGATATACCCCAAAGCCCTTCAGAATATTTCCGTTTGGCGATTTACTGGGTAAAAAAGATGAACCGGGAAAAGAATAAAATACTCAGGATATTTATTAAGGTATAATTATTAATTTTTATATATTAGAATAATAAGATATTTATCATAAAGGCGGCAAAGACCAATGTTTAAAAAATTATTACCCAAAGAAGACAAATATTTCGACGATTTTAAGGAGATGATAACTCATATTCAGGAAATGGCATCCCTCACTCATCAGCTTTTTTCTGCTGATAAACCGGATAAAGACCTGCTGCTTAAATTAAGGACGCTCGAACACAGGTGTGATGAAGTTTCTGCAAAAGTTATAAAAAGATTAAACAAAACATTTATTACTCCATTCGATCGTGAAGACATTCTTGTACTTACTCAAAAACTAGACGACATAGGCGATATGCTTCTTGCTGCTTCAATTAGAATTGATCTTTTTAATGTTACAGAAAAAATTAAGTATGCGGATGATCTTGCCGCAATTGTCCTTCAGCAGATAAAAGAGCTAGGAATTGCTCTGAACGACCTTAGAGTAAAACATACTAACGAATGTAAAGCAGTTGCGGTACTTGAAACAGAGGCAGACAAAGTTTATCACCAGGCAATGAAAGAATTATTTATTGAAGAAAAAGATCCGCTAAATGTTATAAGAAGAAAAGACATTCTTAGTATTCTGGAAGAGGCTTCAGATAAATCTCAAGCGGCAGCGAACGTAATTCTATCAATATTTATTAAAAACGCTTAACCTATTATGATATTTGCTCTTATTATTATTGGGATG
>DATFMR010000134.1:0-2284 GCA_035266865.1 Ignavibacteriaceae bacterium
TAGCAACAAATCATTAATTATTAATGGGGCGATTACTTTAGGACTTTTGATTTTACTGGGTTTAATTCTGTGGCTGCTTACAAAAATATTCCCGCGCGCTTATGCATTTATTGAAAGCCTGGAAGGTAAATTATTCCGATCAATAAAATTCAGAGATTTAGAGATTATCAGTGCAGAAAATATTTCCTCTTTTTTTATAATCCTGCTGAAGGGAATACGGCTATTTATTTCACTTCTTTTATTCTATGCTTTAATAGTTTATGTTTTTGGTTTATTCCCATGGACAAAAAATATAAACATAAGGCCTCTCCTTCGAGGTTCTATATTATCAATTGCATTGATCATTTCAACATATGTAATTCTTAAATCCGTCTACGCTTCTTTAAAAGCAATCAGTAATAAAAGCAGCAGCTGGAAAGGCTCGCTGATAAAATCCGTCAGGATTAAAAACCTGGAAGTTATTTCGGAAGAAAGAATTTTGGAACAGGTACGATTTGGATTGAGAATTTTAAAATTCGTATTAACCATTATTATTGCTTATTTCTTTTTCACACTTCTGTTTAGCTTTTTTGAGTTTTCAAATAACTGGGCAGCTACTTTAATAAATTACATAATCGATCCGCTTTTCAGTGTTGTAAATTCATTTATAAAATATTTACCGAGCCTGTTTACGATTATAGTTATAGTTTTTGTGACAAGGTATATTCTTAAATTGATTAAATTTATTTTCAATGAACTTGAACGAGGGACAATTAGTTTCCAGAGATTTCCACCTGAATGGTCCGATCCTACTTACAAAATTGTCAGGTTTTTATTTTTGGCATTTTCTGCAATTATAATTTTTCCATATCTGCCCGGTTCTGATTCCCCGGCTTTCCAGGGTGTTTCGGTATTTCTTGGAATCCTCTTTTCACTCGGTTCATCTTCTGCAATTGCAAATATGGTCTCCGGAGTTGTAATCACATACATGCGACCATTCAAAATTGGGGATCGTGTGAAAATTGCTGATACACTGGGCGATGTTATTGAAAAGACATTACTCGTTACGAGAATCAGAACAATTAAAAATGTAGATGTTTCAATTCCCAATGCTATGGTACTAGGAAGTCACATAATTAATTTTAGTTCTTCTGCAAAAGATAAAGGGTTAATTTTGCACACGACGGTTACTATCGGTTACGATGTGCAGTGGAAAAAGATACATGAACTTTTAAAAGCAGCAGCCAAAACAACTGAGAACATTCTGGAGAAACCCGAGCCATTTGTATTGCAAACCAGTCTTGACGATTCTTATGTAAGTTATGAATTAAACGCTATTACAGATAAGCCAGGAGCAATGGCAAATATTTACTCCGATCTTCATCAGAATATTCAGGATAAATTTAACGAGGCCGGAGTTGAAATAATGTCACCTCACTATTCAGCAGTTCGTGATGGTAATCAAACTGCTATTCCGGATGAATATTTGCCAAAAGGATATATCCCAAAACCCTTCAGGATTTTCCCATTTGGTGATTTTTTCGACAGGAAAGAAAACCCCGGAAAATAAGAAACAATTTTTTAAATTCTATGAAATAAATTGCTATTTTGGTAATGCATTTATTAAACTTACATATCTAAAATCAGCGGGAAACAAATGTTTAAAAAATTATTACCCAAAGAAGACAAATATTTCGACGATTTTAAGGAGATGATCACTCACATTCAGGATATGGCCGCCCTTACTCATCAGCTTTTTTCTGCTGATAAACCGGATAAAGACCTGCTGCTTAAATTAAGGACGCTCGAACGCAGGTGTGATGAAGTTTCTGCAAAAGTAATAAAAAGATTAAATAAAACATTTATTACACCGTTTGATCGTGAAGACATTCTTATCCTTACCCAAAAACTTGACGACATAGGCGATATGCTTCTAGCTGCTTCAATTAGAATTGATCTTTTTAATGTTACGGAAAAAATTAAGTATGCGGATGATCTTGCCGCAATAGTCCTTCAGCAGATAAAAGAACTAGGAATTGCTCTGAACGACCTTAGGGTAAAACATACGAACGAATGTAAAGCAGTTGCAGTACTTGAAACAGAGGCAGACAAAGTTTATCATCAGGCTATGAAAGAATTATTCATTGAAGAAAAAGATCCTTTGAATGTTATAAGAAGAAAAGACATTCTTAGTATTCTGGAAGAGGCTTCAGATAAATCTCAAGCGGCAGCGAACGTAATTCTATCAATATTTATTAAAAACGCTTAACCTATTATGATATTTGCTCTTATTATTATTGGGATG
>DATFMR010000135.1:0-2872 GCA_035266865.1 Ignavibacteriaceae bacterium
AAAGTTTTATATTCAGCCTCTTAGCGATATTCATTTGTATTCACATCTGCAAACAGAGTTAAAGAAAAACGGTAACATTGCAACAATTTACCTGTATTCAGGAGTGGCCTTAATCATACTTTTAATCGCCTGCATAAATTATATCAACCTATCAACAACACGCTTATTCCAGAGAAAAAAGGAAATTGGCATACGTAAAGTAATAGGTGCGCAAAAACAGCAACTGATCCGCCAGTTTATGGTTGAATCAGTTATAATTACATTCTGTGCTTTCATAATTACTATGATTATCACTGAGATACTTTTACCTTATTTTAGCAACTTTGTTGATAGGAATATTGAATTTAACTTGTTTAGTAATTTCTCTTTTTTCTTATTCTTATTTCTTGTTGTTGTTATTATTGGTGTATTTTCAGGATTATTTCCCGCGATAACATTTTCTTCATATCGCCCGGCTTCGTTCTTTGGCGGTCAAAATATTATAATTAAAAAATCAAGGTTAAGGAATATCCTGGTTGTTGTCCAATTTGTATTCTCAGCAGTTTTTATATTTTGTTCAATTATATTAAGTGAACAATTAAATTATGTCTTGAATAAAGACCTTGGCTATGAACGGAATAATATTATCACTATTGGTTTGTCTAATCGGGTTTCAAACGATAAAATTGATGCTTTAAAAAATCAATTATTGCAAGATCCTGGAATTGTTTCAGTCTCAGCCTCAGATGGTTTGCCTAATGAAGTTAGTGGTAGTGGTCCCCTTAAGTTACCTGACCAACCGGATAATGCAAATTTTTATATTAGTTATAATGTTATAGATTATAATTTTATTAATCTTTACGGGTTAAAAATAATTAAAGGCAGAGGATTCTCAGAAAAATTCCCGTCAGATGAGAATGGTGCGATAATTCTTAATGAGAAAGCAGTACATGATCTGGGCTGGGAAAATCCCATAGGGAAAAGTATCATCCATTTATCCCCATACGGGAAAAGTGTACGACGTGTTATTGGTGTTGTAAAAGATTTTAATATGAGCTCATTATATGATAAGGTCAGCCCATGCTATTTAGTAATTGACCATAATATGCCTGTTTATAATATATCCATAAAGATAAAATCTAATACTCTATTGCCAACTACGTTTGCTCAATTGAAAAAGCAAATGAATATTCTTCAACCCGGTGTCCCTTTTGAATATGAATATTTTAATGATTTAGTTAACGCAGAATATAAATCGGAATTCAATCTTCAGAAAATATTTCTAATGTTTTCATTCTTTACAATTTTTATAGCCTGCCTGGGATTGCTGGGCCTCATCTCATTTATTACCGAATTAAGGACTAAAGAAATAGGGATCAGAAAAACACTTGGTGCATCTTCTTTTCAAATTGTCAGACTATTATTAGTGGACATAATTTTACCCATAATTATTTCGGGCATATTGGCTTTTCCCATATCATATTATTTAATGAATAAATGGTTATCAGAATTTGCATATAGAACTGAAATAAATTATGGCTATTTAATAATGGCAGTATTTATAATTTGTACAATCTCAATTTTCACAATGCTGACAAAAACTTTAAAAGCGGCAAATCGAAACCCTGTAGATGTGTTGAATTGTGAATAAGAATTTTTGTTGATATTATTTTTTGAGGGAGTAATAAAATGAACATCGTTGTTAAAATCAATAAAAACAAATAAACGAAATTGTTTACCAGCTTTTCGATCTTACTGAAGCTTGCCCGCCGTGGCGGGAAGAAATAAAGGTTGTGGAAGGGGAGTGAGAGTTGACAGTTAAAGCATTTTGATATTTATAACCCTCTGTGGTTATATATCATAATTATAACCCAGTATGGTTATATTTGTCTTGAGTTAGACTTTAAGTGATGAAATGTGGGGCATTATTCCCACGGGTGTCACGGTCGCACCGTGACACTAATAGAAAAAGAATTTGATTCCAGGGGATAAAAATTCCTTTCCGCGGGTGTCACGGTCGCACCGTGACACTATTACAAATTTTCAAAATTATTTCAGACAGATATAAAATTATAATTAAGCCTTCGGTATTAAAAATGCTGAAGGCTTTATTGTTTTAAAGGATTTGGTTCCGGAAATAAAAATTTCTTTCCTGTTTGTTGTTAAATTGGTAATTTAAGCATTATATCTATTCCAAATCAGGGAAGTAAAACCTTATATGGTCCAATTTATAAGCATTCCACTTAAAAAATCTATTAATAAATCATATCTGAAAGTAAAACCATTCAGGGAAGACTTTGATTTATTTAAAAATAAACTGACTCATCTGCTATCGAAAATAAATAAAGAAGAAAGCGAAGAGCACAATAAAAACTATGTAAGGGATTTTCTTAAAAATACTTTTTATGGGGGGAAAGAAGTAAACACAAAGGGGCGGACTGATTTAGCCGTGCATTTAGATAAAACTTCCAAAAGCAAAGTGGGAGTAATAATTGAGACCAAGAGTCCTGCTAATAAAACAGATATGATTTCTGCAACCGACCTGAACAGGAAAAGTTTACACGAGGTTATCCTTTATTATTTTCGCGAAAGAATTGATTGCAAAAATGATGAAATAAAAAATATAATTGTTACTAACGCTAATGAATGGTTTATTTTCAGGGCGGAACAGTTTGAAAAACTTTTTTACAAAAGTGAACTGAAAAAAGAATATGAAAAATGGAATAATAATCAGAAAGTAAGTTCTAATACTGATTTCTTTTATGAAATAATTAAGAACTTCTTAAATAAAGAAGATTTCAGTATTGAAGGAATCCATTTTAATTTAAGCGATTTTGAAAAACTTAAAGAGAAAGATGAAAAGAAACTTATTTCATTATATAAAATATTTTCA
>DATFMR010000136.1:0-24470 GCA_035266865.1 Ignavibacteriaceae bacterium
TTCCCTGCAAGGTTAAATGCTCCTCTTTTAAATTTCTGAATTTCTCCTGTTTCACTCCTTGTCCCTTCGGCAAAAAGCAAAACCGAAATATTTTTTTCAGATAACAGAGTCCTGGCTTTTTCCAGGCTCCTGCGTGCGCTGTCAGGATTTTTCCTGTCTATCATTATATACGGGCCCGCCCACAACTGCCACCCAAATATTGGGATCCTTGAGAGCTCTTTCTTAAAGTACATGCTCATATTGCCCGGAACTGTCGCCTGTAAAACTGATATATCAAACTGGCTGGCGTGGTTGGAGACATAAATATATGTCTTATCCTTTTCAATGTTATCCAGGCCGGTTGTTCTGACTTTAATCCCGGCAATTTTTAAAATCCCCTTGCTGAATGGACTGTTAAATGAATAATATAAAGTAAAACTTCTATCCAATAATACTGCAATCAATGCTAAGAATGAAATAAAAGTTACGTAGAAAGCAATTAAAACTAATCTTAAAAAATTTATCAAATAAATTCCTTCACTTTTTTGTTATACCATACGCTCAAAAATCATTAATTGTCTTCCCTAATCTGCCACACAGGTTGATGTGGAACTGTCATTTCGAACGAGTCTTAGAGTGAGAAATCTTTCCATATATTGGATAAGATTTCTCACCCGGCTAAAGCCGGGAATCGAAATGACAATTCGTTCCCATTGACTAAAATGAAATCAATACACCACCTGCTTATCCAGGTTACCATTATTCCCGGCAATAAAATTATCAATTGCGCTGAGCCTGTTCTTAATTGACGGGTGGCTGTAAAAATACCACTCCACTAAAGGATGCGGTTCCTTGTCCCCCAGATTTTGTTCTGTTAATTTTTCAAGCGTTGCTTTGAATGCATCCGCTTTACCGGTAGAGCTAATTGCGTATTCGTCGGCTTCGTATTCAAATTTTCTCGAAAGTAAATTCGAAAGCGGAGTTTGTATCAACCCGATAATCATCGCCCATAAAGATAAAAGCGGGAGCGCGGCAATTTTTGCGATCGCTGCAAAGCCGAACCATTTTAATGAGAACTGATAAAAAAATGATATCAGGAACAATGTAAGAAAACTCGAGACCGTGCCAATGATAATATTTTTGATAATGTGTTTTCTTTTATAATGGCCGAGCTCGTGCGCTATAACGGTTTCAATTTCGTCATCCGAATATTTTTCGAGCAGCGTGTCGCCAAGTAATATTCTTTTTGATTTCCCAATGCCCGTGAATGCGGCATTTGCTTTTTTCGTGTTCTTGCTCATATCGAACTTGTAAACGTTTTCCACCTTTATCCCGGCATCTTCGGCAAGTTTGGTTATCCTTTTTTTCAGCTCTTCGTTTTCAATGGGAGTTACTTTATAAAAAAGAGGCAAAATAAAAACGGGAACAATGCGCGCAAGAATTACAGAAACCAGGAAAAGCAATATTGCAAACGGCAGCCACCACAGATTTCCGAAACGGTTCATCACGTAATAAAATGCAAGCAGCAGCGGTATACCGATCACCAAAGAAACACCGAGCGCTTTCAGGTCTTCCAGTATCCATTTCCAGAATGTTTGGTTTGAAAGATCATATTTATGTTCGAGGTAAAAATCCTTGTAATAATTTAAGGGGAAAAAGAGAATACCGAGTCCGAATCCTGTAATAAGGACAAATAGAATAAATATTAGATAATTGTTTGAATAGCCGCCCGAAAGGTAGTTTTCCAATCTAAGGCTCCATCCCGCCCAGACAAAGGCAAGGATTAAAATAAACGTTAAAATTCCCTCCGAAATGCCCGTGGCAAGTTTAATGTTGTTATATCGTTTTGAATCCATATCTAAAAATAGCCATGATTACTCAGGTAATCAATTGGAATGGGATTAGAGAAATATAAAAGTATTTGCTTGATTATCTTATTATTTATTAGGAATTTGAAATGGATTGGGGAGTAATTCCAATAAATTATAATTATCATTTTTATGAGCGAAATTCAAAAATATGAAGAACCTACGAGTAGTATTGTAAAAAAGACGCTGGAAAATTTATTGCAAGGTCTAACGGGAGTTGCAGTTTCAGATAAAAAAGAAATAATACTTTCGGTAAGCAATATTTTCCAAAAATTGCTCGCCGGTAATCGCTTAAATTCTTTTATAGATGAGTGGGAAAAATTAAAATCAAAAGGTAACATAAAAGATGATTACCAATTCACTGAACAGCACAAAATAAGTTTGTTAGAATTACTTAATTTCCTTGATGAAGATATTGCAGACGAAGAACGATTTGCTTTTATAAAGAAGATTATTTTAGTATCAGCCACAGAAAAATATTCTGCACGGGATGAAATTTTGCCTCAACAATACATTAGAATTGTAAAGAGCCTAAGTTCTGCAGAATTACTAATATTAATTGCGGCATATAATACAAATATGAAATTAGATTGGAAGGATAATGTTAATCCCAGAAAACGAGTATCTGATTGGAAAAATGAGATAATCAAACAGAGTGGTTTAGTCTACCAAGAGATAATAGATATTGAAGTAGAGAAACTTGTAAACAAAGTGTTGATAATACCAGCTCTTAATGCTGATGGAAGCGGTTTGCTATTAGGTGAGCATTTCAGATTAACAAATTTAGGTTTTAATATATTAGAATTTGTATCGCATTATGATAAGGAGATAAAATTAAACAAGTCTTTTAATTTTTAAGAAAACAGCAAAATGCCAAACAAAAACAGGAAGCCTGTATTTGACTACCGTGTACTTCGGCTGGTTTGGTAATTAATTAAACTAGATTTTTTATAATATTTTGGAAACTCAATGAAGCCCGAAAACATAATACCTTACAAATACAACGGCGCACGTTCGATGGTAATAATGCATGAGAAGCATATGAAGTCTCTGTTGCAAACCTGGAAAGAGGCAAAAAAGATAAACCTGGCTTTGCCAAAGACTGATAACCCGGATTACAAATCACTGGAAACACTTCTTTATCACATTTTTCGTGCAGCGCGGGGATATATGACGTGGATGTGCGAAAAATTAGAACTCCCCGACCCGGAAATAAAACCGATTCCAAAACCGGATGTGATAGAAAATGAAGCAGATGAATATTTAACATATCTAATGGAAAAATGGCGCACACCCCTAGCGGATGTCCCGATAGATAAATTTGAGTATGGGACCTACACTTCCCGATGGGGAGTTGATTACTGCATTGATGCAATGCTCGAACACGCTGTTATGCATCCTATCCGCCACGAGTTTCAACTCAAGGATTTAATAAAGAATGTTAAAACAAAAACTCCCGATTTTAATTAAAAGACCGGGAGTTTTTAAATAATCACATAAATGATCTATTTATCCTTTTTGTCCCTTTTCAATCTCTTAATGTATTTTTCAGGATCAGCTTTTACTTTTTTCAGACATTTTTTACAGCATACTGCTATAATTTCACCTTTATATTTAAATAGCTGCATGTCGTCTTCAAGATTTTCACCTGATACCGGGCAAACAGAATTAACCGGTGTTCCTTCTTTAACACTTACAACTTTGTTGAAGCCAGGGTCATTCTTTTTAGAATCTACTTTGGTAGTTTCATTATCAGTTTTTTTCTCTTTTTCCTGGGAGTAAGATGTGCTGGCAAAACTTAATCCCAAAATCAGCACAAATATTACAAGACTAATTTTCTTCATCATTATTCCTTTATTTTGAATTATTAATTTAATTTATTTATTATTTTGCCAATTAAAAAGTCACAATATATTCAATAAACTTAAATTTCACCTACATCACTTTCAGGTAACCATCCAACCTTTCCATCGTGCAATTTTATTTTTACCCAGTTATCAACTTTATCCTCTAATTGAACTTTTAATCCCTCATGAATCACAAAAGCATCATTACTATTTTGATCGGGTGATACTTTGACTGAAATTGCGGAAGAAACGATAATTCCCCGCTTAATACTTTCTTCCCGGTTTAATTTCACCACCAGAATAGTCACTGATAAAATGAAAAATAAAAGAATAATTAATCCACCGAAAAATGACATTCTTTGAATTCCGGGACGACGCACAAGGAAATAAATACCGGCAGCAATTAAAATAAGTAAAAATAAAAAGTACGATAAATATGTCCAGCCGGTTATTGTAAAAATTGCCAGAAGACTTTCCCACCATTGGAATAGGAAAAATTTTGGAAGCGTGTCTATTTTATCAATAGCTTTTGAATTAGCAATTGCCAAATTGTGCTGAATATCTTCATCACCGGGAGAGAATTTAAGTGCTTTTTCATAATTTAAAATCGCATAACCGAGTTTATCATTTTTAAAATAGGCGTTTCCCAGATTGTAAAATAGTGAAGCCCCTTTGTAACCTTCATCCACTAATTGCTGATATGAATCAATTGCTTTTTGATAATCTTTCTTCTGGTAATGTTCATTACCCAGTTTCATTAGTTCATCTACATTTGAAGCAAATAAACTTACTGAAGAAAGAATCAACAGAAAGATTAAAAAGAATATTTTTTTAAAATTTATTTTCATTTACAAAGTATATCTATTTCTTTGAAGCAATTAGTTTCTCTATCTCAATAATTACTTTTGAAGTATCATCGTAAATTTCATGCATCGCAGCTGATTCACTGGCTCTGGGAGCAAAACGTACATATTCACAATTTTCAACGCTGCGTTTGAGTTCTTCTGCTAGTTCAACAGGTGCATTTTTCTTTTCTAATTCCAGCACAGCCCGATCTAGTGAAAATTCAGATTTGGGAATATGAAATTTATCTTCCAGGTAGCCGAACAAAGCGGCTGAAATTTCGGCATAAAAATCATTATGATTATTTGATCCCATTAATTTTCTTGCAGACTTCAACCTGTTCTTCGCAACTTTTTCAGCTTTTTGATATCTCAACAATTGAATATTTCCGGCAAGTTTATCTTCGCGCTTCCTCCAATAAACCAATCCAAACAACAGGAACAAAGGAACTCCGGCAGCAACCCAGAAACCTGTTTGGTAAATGATTATTCCTGACTGTTTTTGAATATCATCAAAAGATGTTTTCAAATAACGAATATCCTGCCCGATAAGTTTAATGCCCTTTTTTGAAACTCCGGATGCATTATTGCCTTCAACGTAATTTGCTCCCGGTTTTACATCAATATTAAAAGCTTTTGAACTGAATGTTTCATACCTTTTTTCCTTCAGATCAAAATATGTAAAGTCTATCGGCGGAATTTCTTTTTTACCGGGTGTTCTTGGTATAATTACATATTCCGCTGTTTTGCTCCCCGAAATTGTGCCTGTCCGGTTAATGTTCTCGGTTGTCTTGGGTTCATATTTTTCAAATCCGTTCGGCAAATTGATTTCCGGCATATTGACCAATTTAATATTGCCGGAACCGCTGACATTTAATTTTAAAGTGATAGGTTCATTTGTTTTTGCTTCTGATTTATCAATATTCGCACTAAAATTAAATTCACCTACCGCTCCGCTAAATGATTTTGGTACATTCCCTGAGGGAAGTGATTTTACATTAACTTTAACTGAATTTGATTTAGCATCGAAATTATAAGTTTGTCCCCTGTCAAACGGATCATTAAAAAAATCATCAAAAAAATTATTTGACTTTTTCTTCTTCATAATCTGAACCGGTACATTTAGTTCAAACGGAGTTACAGTTAATTCACCAGTTTGAGTCGGGAAGAGAGCAGCTTTTTTTAAAATACCAACCCTGAATTGCTTACCCTTATACATTTCTGTAGTAAAATTAATGTTCGCAGATGTTTCAATTTCCTCCGACCAGAATCCCTGGTATTGCGGTAATTTTGAAATTGACATCTGGGCAGCTATATTCAATCTGGTATAAAGCTTGTAAGTTACCGTTACCTGCTCACCGGGGTAAACATTTTTTTTATCAATTGTTGCGAGGATAAAAAGATTTTCAGCTATTTCCTTTGTTGAGATTGTATTATCATTTTGCGCCTGGGTTTTTGGTGTTCCTTTAACCACAGTAATATTTAATGCGTCAGATTTATAAGATTTTCCATCATAATCTACAGAAGCAGGTCCAATTGAATAGTTTCCCATAGATCTTGGCTGAAGTATGTATGAAAAGGTAAGCGAACCGGAAACAGCGCCGTTAATAATCTGCATACTTGTGGATTGATTTGGTCCAGATAAAACGAGGAAATTTGTAAATGCTGGAGGTTGAAAATTTTTAACGCCATTTACATCTTTCCCTTCAAACGTAAATGAAACCTGGAATTGGTCATTTAGTCCAACAGTTGAGTTATTTACTGTAGCAGTAAATGATTGCGGGAAAGAAATTCCGGCAAAAATTATAAAAGAGATAAATAATGTTTTCACAGTTTTAATCATTTATAATTTAATTTTTTATCTCACCAGTCTTTTTCTGTTTTGGTGGCTTTACCTTTCTTTTTTCTCAGTTTTTTCTGAAGATCTTTTTCATTGTTCTTCAATGCTTCCAGGATTCTTTGAGCATCAGCTTTGGATATTTTGTTCTTTTGATCTTTTGGTTGTTGTTTTTGATTTTTCTGATCCTGTTTCTTTTGATCCTTTTTATCATGATCCTGCTGATTTTTGTTATCCTTATTTTTATCCTTGTTCTGATCCTGTTTGTTCTGTTGATCTTTATTGTCTTTTTTATCTTTGTCTTTATCGTTTTTGTCCTTATTATCTTTGTTCTTATCCTGTGGCTGTTTCATCTGGTTTAAAGCATAAGACAGATTATATTTTGTTTCCTGGTCATTCGGATTTAATTTTAATGCTTTTTTATATGCATCAATACTTTCTTTTATTTTTTTATCCTGCAAATATGAATTGCCGATATTGTGGTAAATTCTTGATTTTTGATCATCTGTTTTACTTTCAGTTAAAGCAGACTTGTAAGATTTTATCGCTTCATCAAATCTTTTCTGTTTGTAATAGGCATCACCTAAATTAAAATTCGTTACAAAATTCTTTGGATCTTTCTCGACTCCCTTCTTAAAATTTACTTCTGCATCTGTCATTTTTCCTTTCTTATAAAGATCAACACCTTTATTAACAAGATCGCGGGTACTCTGAGCAAAAAGGTTCAATCCCGAGAAGCAAATTATTAAGCCGATATAAATGAATAATCTTTTTTTCATATCACTAACTATTTATCTATTCCTAATTTCTTATTTAATTTACTAAACAAAGGCGATTTTCGTTCCGACATAAAAAATTCGACTAAAAGAAACAAAATTGCAGGAATTAGAAAATAATAAAACCTGTCTTCGTAATCAGTTACTTTTTTTACTCCATACTCGGTTTTTTGCAAAGATGACAGCTCCTTGTAAATTAAGTCCAGTTCATCCTGGTTATTAGCACCTCTGAAATACTTTCCGCCACCTGTATTTGCAATATCTTTAAGGGTCTTTTCATCAAGTTTTGTTAGAACCGTATTTCCCTGGTTATCCTGTTTGAACCCGGCTTGCTGACCAGCATCGTTGTAAACGGGAATCGGGACACCATCCGGTGATCCAAGTCCAATTGTATAAATTTTTATCCCTTTTGCAACAGCATCATTTACCGCCTGGTTAATATCTCCTTCGTGATCTTCACCATCTGTAATTACAACTATAACCTTTTCTGTATTCATTTTTGTTTCAAATGATTTTACAGCAAGATTTAAAGCCGATGCAATTGCTGTTCCCGGCTGAGGAACAGATGTAACATCAACGGCATTCAAAAACAAATTAGCCGCTGAATAATCTGTTGTAAGAGGAAATTGAACATAAGCTGCACCTGCATATACGATCAAGCCGATTCTGTCCCCTCTAAGTTTTTTTATCAGGTTTGAAATTTCGTATTTGGCTTTTTCCAGCCTACTCGGTTTTATGTCCTGCGCCTGCATACTTAACGAAACATCAAGACAAATGTAAACATCTATTCCAGCCTGTTTTACTTCTTCAATTTTAGTTCCTATCTGCGGATTAGCAGCTGCAACAATTAATAGTAAAATAGCAAATGATAAAATTCCGAATTTAATCCAGTCTTTAAACCCGCTAAAAGAAGGTAAAATTATAGAGTGAAGTTTTTTGTCTGCAAAACTTTCTAATATTTTTTTTCTTTTCCTGCTTAGCAGCCAGAACACCACTATCATTATCGGGATAATGTATAAAGCGTGCAGGTATTCCGGATGCGCAAATCGAAACATAATTTTATTTAATTATTAATTAAGGTATTCTTCTGAAAATTGTACTTGTCAAACCAACTTCGAGAAATATTAAAATCATTCCAGCACCTAACCAGTAATAGAATAATTCTTTAGCTTCGCGATAGGAAGTAATTTCAACCTTTGTTTTTTCAAGCTTATCTATTTTGTTATAAATATCCTTTAATGTCCTGTTATCTGTTGCCCTGAAATATGCTCCGTCTGTCATATCAGCAATTTTTTGCAGCATAGTTTCATCAATATCTGCTTTCATCATCTGGTAACGGGTGCCAAAAGGTGTTTGCACAGGGTATGGTGCCTCTCCTTTTGAACCAACTCCTACTGTATAAATTCTTATATCAAATGTTTTGGCAATCTGTGCAGCAGTCAATGGATCAATTTCACCCGCATTGTTTACACCATCAGTTAGTAGAATAATTATTTTACTTTTTGCCTTGCTGTCTTTCAGTCTGTTTACTCCGTCAGCAATTGCATTCCCGATCGCAGTGCCATCATCTATCATTCCTGTTTTAACCTGCGATAAAAGATTTGTTAAAACATTGTAATCAATCGTTAACGGACATTGAGTAAAAGCCTGCCGTGAAAATATCACAAGTCCTATCCTGTCAGATGTCCTCGACTTAATAAAATTATCTATTACATTTTTTGCAGCATCTATCCTGTTGGGCTTCAAATCTTCTGCGAGCATACTTGATGAAATATCGAGCACCATCGCAATATCTATTCCTTCAGTATAAATATTCTGACCAGAATTAAAAGTTTGCGGACGTGCCAGCGCAACTACAAGGCATAATAACGCCAGAGTCCTGAGAATCATAGGCAGATGTCGAAATCTTTCCTTCCACGAAGCAGGAATATCTTTAAATATATTTAAGGAAGAATATTTTATTGACGGCTGCCTCTTCCTTCCCTTAAACCAATACCATACCGGAAGTAAAGGAATTAAAACCAGGAAATATAAAATCCACGGATATGCGAAAGTTATGTCTTTAAACATCTTTCTCCTCCGTGTTTACTTTCGGTTCATTTTTGATTGCTGTTGTTTCCACGATCTGGTATGCTTGTTTCATCATTTCTTCATTAACGGATTGCAAAGGAGAAAATTTGGCAAACTTTACAAGGTCAGCATTCTCAAGAAAACTCTGGGTTGATGACAGAATTACCTCTGCTTCTTTTTTATTTCGGAGAAGCACCAAAGTTTCTGATGTTGTTAATTCAAGAGCCGGTAATCCAAATCTTTCAGAAAAATATTTCCGTATTATTCCGGTTATTTCAGAATGATATTCTTTTATTTTTCCATTTTGCCAGAGTTTCTTTTCTTCCAATTCCTTCAAGGAATTTAAAGCTGCGACGTGCGGCGGAAGTTTAATTACTTTTTTAGCTACAGGTTTTCCGGATTTTTTCTGTCGGTATTTAATGTACAAGTAAATTAGAATTCCAATTATTACCAGTCCTGCCAAAATCCAGATAATTAAAGTTGTCCAGTTAAACGGGATTTTCTGGGGATCTTTAACATCTTTGATGTCTTTTTGCAAATCAACCTTAACTAAATTAATCCTGAAGCTAACAGAGTTGGTTTGAAGAGATTTTAGTGTTTCATCCTTTAATTCAATACCGGAGTTTTTTAAAGTATCTTTCCCAACCCTGTAATAAATATTTATCGGCGGGATTATAACGTCCGCAGAATCATACGCAGCGAGGACAAAATTAAACCCGGCATATTTTTGTCCGGCTATGTTTTTATAAACCGGGTCCTCGGTTTTAATAATTTCTATTTGATTAAGACTGTCGGGAATAGCCGGAGGAATTATCTTGATACTTTTATCGTATTTTGCAAATATTTTAAAATGAATAAAGTCACCAACAAGGTATTCAGTTGAATCTGTTGATGCTTTCGCCGAAATATCCTGTGCAAAGCTGTTACAGGAAAATAAAAGGATAAAAATTAATAATATTTTTTTTACCATCTTCTGCCACGTAATCTGAAAAACTGGACAAGAGGTTTAACGTAATTTTGTCCCGTTTGAATTTCTATACTATCGAGTCTGCTTGATAAAAAAAGTGATTTTCTTTTCGCATCAATTTTTGCACGCATTTCTTTAAAGTGATTTCTTATCCGTGAATCATTTGTGTCAATCCATCTTTCTTCACCTGTTTCAGCATCTGTAAATTTCACTAATCCCATTTGGGGAATTTCATTTTCTCGCTGGTCGTTCATTACAATCCCTATAAAATCATGCTTCTTTCCAACAACCCTGAGTATTTTTTCGTAACCTTCATCCATAAAATCGGATAGAAGAAAAACAATGCTTCTTTTTTTAATAGCGTGGTTCAAATATTCTAACGCTTCTTTGATATTTGTGGTTTTCCCTTCCGGCTGAAAAGAAAGTACCTCACGGATAATTCTTAAAACGTGTTTTTTCCCTTTTCTTGGTGGAACGAATTTTTCAATTTTATCTGTAAATAAAAGCAAACCGACTTTATCATTATTTTTTAATGCTGAAAATGCAAGTATTGCGCTAAGTTCAGCAGCAATCTGCTGCTTTGTTTTATCAACGGAACCAAAAATAAGAGAGCCGCTGAGATCCGCCATAAGAATTACAGTAAGTTCTCTCTCTTCTTCAAAGATTTTAATAAATGGATGTCCGAATCTTGCAGTAACATTCCAATCGATATTGCGGATATCATCGCCGAACTGGTATTCGCGAACTTCTGAGAATTCCATTCCCCTTCCTTTAAAGACAGAGTGGTATTCTCCCGAAAAAACCTGGTTTACTAATCCCTTGGTTTTTATTTCGATTTGTCTAACCTGCTTTAGGAGTTCTTTTGTGTCCATTTGGTTATTTGTTTTTGAAACTTTATAGCTATAATATCTGTCCCTTCGACAAGCTCAGGGACCAGTGAAAATTGCATCTCCAAATTTACGGGACTTCAATCTTATTTAGAATTTCCTGAATTACATATTCAGTTGTAATTTCTTCTGCCTCTGCTTCATATGTAACTGCAATTCTGTGCCTTAAAACATCCAGGCAAATTCCTCTTACGTCTTCCGGAATCACATATCCTCTTCTCTTTATAAACGCCATTGCTTTCGCACCAAGGGCAAGATTTATTGTTGCTCTCGGGGAAGCTCCATAACTTATAAGATTTGAAAGCGCATCCAATCCATATTCTTTTGGATTCCTTGTAGCAAAGACAATATCTAGTATATATTTTTCAATTTTTTCATCAACATAAACATCGTGAATTAATTTTCGTGCATTTAAAATGTCTTTTGGAGAAATAACCGGATTTACTTTGGTAGCAGTTTCATTTACGTTTTGGCGCATTATGCTCATTTCTTCTTCTTTAGAAGGATAAGTTATTTTCACCTTAAGCATAAACCTGTCCACCTGTGCTTCAGGCAATGGATATGTACCCTCCTGTTCAATCGGGTTTTGTGTTGCCAAAACGAGAAATGGTTCTTCGAGGAAAAAAGTTTCTTCGCCAATTGTGATTTGTCTTTCCTGCATAGCTTCAAGCAAAGCACTCTGGACTTTAGCAGGGGCACGGTTAATTTCATCCGCCAGAATAAAATTGGCAAAAATCGGTCCCTTCTTTATTAAAAAATTTCCATCTTTTTGATTGTAGATCATTGTTCCGATTAGATCCGCGGGAAGGAGATCAGGTGTAAATTGAATTCTTTGATATTTGGCTTTCATAGCCGAGGAGAGAGTTTTTATTGCCAGAGTTTTTGCCAGCCCGGGAACACCCTCAAGAAGAATGTGACCGTTTCCCAGTAACCCGACAATTAGTTTTTCAACCATCGCCTTTTGACCTATGATAACTTTGCCGATTTCACCCAGCAATAAGTCAATAAAAGCACTTTCCTGCTTAATTTTCTCATTCAATTCCGTAATATCCACGATTGAACCTCACCTTTTTTGTTATTTTATAATCTAAAGAAAAGTAAATTGATTAGACATCCCGAAACTTAAAAATGTTTCATAAATTTAACAAAAATTAACAAAATTAAGTTTCAGCTAGTTAATTTATGCAAATGTGTTAAACCGGATAGAATTTAAATTTTATAATATTTTAACTACCGCAAATTTCAGGTACTTTGTTTCAGGCATAGAGGGTAATTCAGGATGATCGAGGGAGGCTCCGTTGAAATGAACAAGTTGTATTTTTTTGTCTAGCTTTGTAGCTGCAGAATTGACTATCTGAATAAATTCACTTTCGGACAAATGATGAGAACAGGATGATGTCGCAAGGAAGCCACCATCATTTACAATCTGCATTGCCAGCCTGTTAAGTTTTTCATAACCTTTTTTTGCCTTGGTAAGATTTTTTTTATTTTTTGCAAAAGCAGGGGGATCGATAAATACAATATCGTATTTCCTTTTTCCACTAACAGACTTTTCTAGAAAATCAAAAATATCTGAAACTTCAAAATCAACCGGAAATTTTAATTTATTTAATTCTATGTTCATTTTAACATTTTCTATTTCCGAAGCAGAGCTATCTGCAAATAATACTGAAGACGCACCAGCTTTTGCAGCGTGCAAACCAAACCCACCTGAATTACAAAAAAGATCGGCAACGGATTTACCTTTACACAATTTTTCAATGAAAAACCTGTTGTCGTTCTGATCAAAATAAAAACCGGTTTTTTGTCCTTTTTCAAAATTGATTTTATAATTCAAAGAGCCATCATTCATAATTTCAGGTTTCATTTCTCCAAGATAAATCGCATCCTCTTCCGGCAGGCCTTCAAGTTTTCTCAAGTAAGATTCATTTTTTGAAAAAATATTTTCTGCGTTAAATTTTTCTTTTAAAATTTTGACAATTAAATCGATACTTTTTTCCATCCCGGCGGAGTATACCTGTAGCACAAAAGTATTGTTGTATTTATCGATAATTAATCCCGGAAGAAAATCACTTTCACTAAAAACCATCCTGAATGATTCCCGTTCAGGGTAAATAGTCTTTCTTAATTTATAAGCGTTGGCAAATTTTAATCCTAAATCTTTTGAAAGATCAGTAATACTGCTGCTTGATAAAAGCCTGACAGAAATAAGAGAATTTTTGTTATAAAAACCGGTTCCGAGCAACTCCTCTTTTGAATCTAATAATTCAACAAGATCACCGTTATAGCATTCCCCCTCTATTTTGCTGATTTCATTGCTGAAAACCCAGAGATGGCCGGATTTTATTCTTTTTTCTTCGTTCTTTTTTAAACAAATTTTTGCTGACATTTTAATATTATTTCAATTTAATGATTTCATCTGTTGCAAGAGAATTTATAAATTTTCATTAACTTGCATTTGGTTTGTAAATATAATCACTAAAAATTTAATAATTTGTAAAGATTGTATAACTTTGGCTATTCAAATTAATAGAGTTATGAAAAAATTTTCCTTTTTGATTATCTGTTTTTTATTATTTGCTGCAAAGGCAAGTTCGCAGGATTATAAATACGCCTGGATAATTAATCCGCAAATTGGTAAATCAGGCTCAGATACCACTCTTTCCAAAATTATTAACAGCATTAATCAAAATAATGAACTGGAATATGTTATTGTTTCAGGTAATATAACAATGCATGGCCTTAATTCAGAAATTGAAACAGCCAAGGAATTATTAAATAAATTAAGAATTTCCTTCTACGTAATTCCAGGTAAAACGGATTTGGGATGGAGCGAAACCGCGGGAGTGAAATTTTTATCAACATTTACCAATGGTCACTTTTATTTCAATTATAATAATACTCAACAACTTGGCGTTAATAGTTCAATTATCTGGAGAGAAGGCGGAGGACATTTTTCACCTGAGGAATTGGATTGGGCTTCTGGGAATACTGGTGTAAGCAGTATATCAAATGAAATTTTTATTTACAGCTATTTCCCTTTCGATCTTAAACTTGATAATTGGTTTCAGCTGACAAATTTTTTAATCGATTATAATTTTGTTGTTTTATTTAATTCTGTTGATAATGAGAAAACAATTTCCAATTCAAAAGGATTTTATTCAATTACCGGGGTAAATGCAGGGAATTCAAAAGATTTTTATTATAATATAATTGAGAACAAATCAGATTCGCTATTATTTTTCCAGGCAGGAACAGATAATACAAAATTATGGGGGGGACTAAAAAAAACAAAACCTGAACTCGTAAAAGTAAAGGATAATGATTTTTTTGAATATGAATCAAAAAATGATAAGTCTGCTCCTGGTGCGAAAGATTCAGTTTTATGGCAAATAGATCTAAAGGAGACATCATCAACTGATCTATTAACTGATGATGGCTGTATTTATTCAGTATCCAAAAATGGGAATGTATATTGTTTCAGATCCGACGGTACAATGAAATGGAAATACAATAGCAATGAAAATATTGTTAGTCGACCGATTATAGGAAATAATCTCCTTGTTTTGGCAACATTGCAGGGTGATCTCATCTCCTTAGACAAGAATTCGGGTAAAGTAGTTCAGATTATTGGAATTGCAGAACCCTTAACATCTCAATTAATAAAAATTAATATTGAATATAACGGGCGGCAAACTACAGCTGTAGTTGTGGGAACTTCAAACGGCAATCTTTATTGTTATGATATTTTTACATTTGAAATGATTTGGGAAAATAATTCTGCGCAGGGATTAATAAGGACACTGCCACTGGACATCGGCCACAGGTTATTTTGGGGATCACAGGACGGCTTTTTATATTCAGCTGATGATAGAACAGGCACACTTTACTGGAAATGGAAAGAAGATAATAATTTCTTTACCACCCCGGTTGTTTGTCCTCCTGTTTCGGACGGTAAATATATTTATATCTCAACTCCAGATAAATTTGTTAATAAAATTGATTTGCTGCTAGGCATAACTAAGTGGCGGAAGGATGATTTTTCAAGCTGGGAATCGATTGGAATTACTAATGATAATAAATATTTGATTATAAAAAGTATTTCAAACAATCTATATTTTATTAATACTTCTAACGGAAAAAAATATAAAGAAATTAAAATGGATTACGGGTTTGATCTTAATCCTAACCAACCTATCGAGTGGAAAGGGAATATATTATTCGGTTCAGAAAAAGGGACAGTATACCTGATTAATAATAAATATAAGTGGGAGCCTCTTTTCTTTATGGGAAACTGTCGTTTAAATTCTATTCAACATTTAAATGAAAACAGATTTGTTGTTTCAAATATGGATGGGAAAATAACCTGTTTTGAATTAAAATAATGATTTAATAAAATGAAAACTTTCAGTGGAATAATTTTCGATATTGATGGGACTTTGACATCTACAAATGAATTGATATTTGCATCGTTCAACCATGTTATGAACAAGTATTTGAATAAGACCATGACAAATAATGAAATCATTTCCCTTTTTGGTCCAACTGAAGATGTAATCCTGGAAGAATTCACAGGGTCGGATTTTCCACAAGCAAGAGAAGATTATTATAATTATTATTCACAGAATCATACTATGGCCGATCTTTACCCGGGAATTATGGAAATTTTAACATTTCTAAAATCTAAAAGAATTCCTTTATCAATTTTTACTGGTAAAGGAAGAGACGCTGCCACAATAACTTTAAAGAAGCTTAAAATATATGATAACTTTGATATGATAGTAACCGGCGATGACGTAAAAGACCACAAACCTTCACCGGAAGGAATTTTAATGTTTATTGACAAATTTAAGCTTGACAAAAATTCTGTTTTGATGATCGGTGATTCTCCTTCCGATATTAAAGCAGCACACTCTGCCGGAGTTAAAATTGCCTCAGTTCTGTGGGATAGTTATTCAAAAGATAAAGTACTTGAAATGGAGAGCGATTATGTTTTCAACACTGTAGGTGAATTGAAAGAATTTATTAAAACATCTTTTAATGATTAACGGTCAAATTATTTTTAATACGATGAAAATATACGAATCTCTATAATTTGAAATATTTGATTATATAAAATTTAAAATTGTATCGGATAAATAAGTGAAATTCTGGGTTCAACCCTTTTCTGAGCTGAATAGTCAATAATATTTTCATCTGCATCTCTTACAGGCAGAAATGTCCAGTTATAAACAATTGATATAACCAGGTACGAAGTTGGTTTGTATCCTATCTCAGTAAAAAGATATGAATTATCATCAAGTTTGAAAATTGCACTTTCAGACCCAATGTTTATTTTATCAAAGCCGGCACGTAATAAAAATGGCGCACCTTCAGGATTGACTTCTGTTTGTAAATGCAGAACTCCACTCTTAGGTTTTGTGTCCAGTCTTTCATAACTACCAATGATGTAAAATATATTAACGATACTTAGACCAAGTTGACCAAAATAACCATCGCTTTGATTTACAGCATTTTCAAGCAAAGAAATTTTACTCGAAAATGTACCCTTTGCTGTATCAGCCCTGAATCTCTCAATTTCGTAAAGATTATTAAAATATGATGGAATATAATGATCATTATTAAATCTTCTTTCCAGTTTAGTAAAACCACGCACTGTACCTAATGCATTTATATCAAACAATAATCCAGTAGCAATTCCACTCCCAAAATTTATGAACTTATTATAATCTGCATAAAGTTTTACACCAAGCATCTGTGTATTTACTAACGGGAAAGCTATGTCTACTCCAAATGCAGATAGAGATCCATTATTTACAACCGGAATATATTTTTTATCGGGATGACTGTACGTAGCATTAATAATTCCTGCTTTATCATTAAAATCATTAACATAACTGGCCCCTACTTCCATCCCTCCTATAATTGGAATTTCAGCCTGCGGAGTAAATTGAAACGGCCTCAAATAACCACGAATCCCAATAATTCCTTTTTGAAAAAGGTTACTGTACATGGATTCAAATCCAAATTTCCCGAAGTCTATGTCAGCAACCGCTCCTATTTTCCGGGAATCATAAGATGGGCTGTTATTATAATATTCAACTATGGTTCCGTGCCCAAGTGTATAATAATCCAAAGCCCCAGCTTTTAAATATACAGGATCATTCTTTAAGCCGTACCTTAAGTATCTAATGATACTAAGATAATCCGAGAATTCATTATAATTCTCCTTTCTTAAATTCCCCTGCTGATCTATATCAAAATGAAGGTCTAAACCGACTCCAAAATTATTAAAAGATATTTCAGGATTAATATGCAGAGAATAAAAAAGTTTACCATCTATCCAGTTCATTCCCAATCCGCCGGAAAGATTACCATATCCCGGTAATGGGTAATTCCTATTGTCGGATCCCTGAAATTGAGCTAAAGCATTAAATGAAAAATAAAGCACAGCAATAAAGACAATAATTCTTTTCATATAAATCCATAAATATTAAGGATAATTCAAGGGGCAATTATAAACTAAAAGGCAAACATCTAGATTGTTAATAAAGTTAACAATTATTAACCAGATTTAACGCATTACTGCCAATTTTTGTGTAAGAGTTTGGGTTTTACCACCAATTGTCATAATAGCTTTGTACAGATATACCCCATTTGCTATTAAATCGCCATCCTGGTCTCTTCCATCCCAGTGAATTCTATTAAAGTCATAATTCAGTTTAGCAGGATTTAGATTAAAATATTTGATCAATCTGCCCGCAACTGTAAATATTTTTATTTTTAATTCATCAGGTATCTGAGTCAATTTAAAAGTAAAATAGGTATCGCTACTAAAAGGATTGGGATAATTATATAATTCAATAATTTTAGGTTCACTTGATACGGAAAAATCTTTTGTCAAATTATTTGCCTGGTTGCCAGCATTGTTTCTTCCTGTAATAGATAATGAATAATTTCCGTCTTCAAGCTGAGGTTTGTAATTAACAACCATTTTAGGATTAGCAGAATTAAATTTGTAAGTAAGCACAGATTGGTTTTGTGCATAGTAAATCGGATCGTTGTTTAATTTAATTGTTATAGCCGAAGTATCTGTGATTGCAATAAATGATGGATCATTTAGTTCAATTTTAATTTCCGGTTTTGAAGAGACATAATCGTTATCAACTATTTCTCTACCATTAAACGTAATGTTAAGAGCAGGTTTGTTTGTATCGTCCTTAACAAAAAACGGGACATTGTAGAAATTATTATCTTTAAATATTTCTGTAATTTTATTGTTAGGATCTATACTTATAAGAAATGATTTTGATCCCGTATTTGGGTTTGTAGTATAGTTCAGGCTAAAGTCCTTCCGTTCGCCAGGCTCTACGTTTGGGATTAATACATTTGAAATTTCAGATTTTGAGTTATCCTGGTTTACAACATCAACTTTAACATAAAAACTATCAGCTGCTGTTTCTCCGACATTTAAAAACGAATAGTTTAATTTTAAGCTCTTCCCCTCAATTACAGAATCTTTATCAGTTGTAACCAGTTGATAGTTTATCCCAAGTTCAGGGACTCCATCATAATTTACTTCAACAGAATTGATGGAAGGTAATGCAGTAGTATCCTCTGAATTAAAATAAAATTTAAGTTTTATAAAAGGATAAATATGAGCATTAACCTGGGAAAGTGAAATTAAATTATTACCGAGATTAGTGGTAAACAAAGTATCAATTACACCGTTTGTTTTTATGCCAATTACATCTGCAGTAATAGAAGAATTTGCAGGAATCTGCGAATTAATATTCATATCATTCCATTTTCCCGCCGGACCTATATTTTCGGTTATTGCACTCCCTGAAGACTGTTGCAACGTAATTAGGGTATCCAATACAACAGGTCCGCCAAATGGCTTTGTCAGACCCTCCAAAACATGTCCCGGTGTGTAATTTTTCTTTGTAATTATTGCCCAGGTACTTCTGAATGTAACACTATCAATCTTTGTAGAGCCAATTGATTTTAATTTATTTTTTACGTTTGTATTTACACCGCCCGCTGCATCATCATTAGTAGCAATAACAATGATTTTATTATTTGGAATACTATCAATTGCTGCAATATAATTGGCTTCAAAAACTTGAGTGTTTGCATAATAATTCAATAGTACTTCATATTCAAAGGCAAGTGTCTTTTCGTCAAAAACAAGGAGATGATGCCCCCCGACATTTGAACTATTTACATAATCCACACCGTTTACAAAAACCAGCGCATAAGTACCATCATAATAACCTGCTGTTTGTACCTTTAAATCTTTAATTGTTTTCAGCAAATGGAGACTATCCCGTATGTCCAAATTCTCCCCATCTATTGATGAGAAGGATAACGAATCATTAACAAAATAATTAGAATAATTCTGACTATCATAAATAAAACTTACTACACCACCATATTTTTGGGTAACAGAATTTAGTTTTATTTTAAACCAATATCTTTTGCCGTTTATAAGATTAGCGAAGGAAATAGGTGTAATTAGAGTATCAAGTTTTTTTGTGAAAAACAACGGATTATTAAAATCAGGATTATCAGCATATTCTATTAATATTGAATCCACAGGTGGAGATTTAACAGGGTTTATTAATATAAAGCTACCATTTGATCTCAGATTGCTTTCTGTTTCAACCAATACCCTTACTGAAGAACTTTGTACAAAAAGATTATATTGAATTGAGTTATCACTTTCAGATAATTCATCAATCTGTGCCCCATCATCCAACTCAACACTTATTTTATGATTACCTGCTAAATTTTTTGTTGGCAAATAGAATAAAATACTATCTTTAAATGTAGGCAAGGATTTAGAAAAAGTTTTATTTATTATTTCATCATTATCTAGTTGATCGATAACTCTTATAACAAAGTCGTTTGTATCAACTCTGCCGTAATTATAATAATTGAACTTAATCATAACAGAATCTTTTGAATCATCAATATTTTCCAAAGAAATAATTAAATCCGAATTATTAATAACAAGATTAGGTTTTACTGGTGCATTTAGTTTTACAATCGGATCACCCAACAAAACATTACACAGATCAAAAACCTTGTAAACTTCGGAATATCCATATGTACTAAGTAATTGCATTTTTGCCAAATTATGAGCTTCTCCTATGCTGGAAGCATTATTTTGTAAAATTTCCGAATAAAAAAGTTTTGGAAAACTTGTTGCAGTAGATGTAAAACCGAGAGAAGAATTTCCAGTATAACCTATTGCCTGACCATCAGGGTTATTTATAAATAATTCGGAGAAAGCCTTAATATCAGGTTCAGCAAATTTTCCAGTTGAACAGCCCCAATCACTAATAAGCGGGCTTTTATTATTGTTATTTTTTAATTGTTCAATGCTATTAATTCCATTATCCCATATTTGAGTGCCGCTGTGGCCTATATAGGAAATAAACAAACCGCCGGTATCAATAAATTGTTTTATTTGCTCTTCCGTATAGGGTCCAAAATTTGTTGTTGGATTTGTTGTTTTATACAGATGGTTAACCAGTCCGCCAGTAGGCGCTGGTTCAATTATATTATCGGCAACATAGTTATTTGTGTTTTTTAATAATTGTAATTCAGAAGGGACGGCAGGATCACCACTTGAAATCAGCATATATGTTTTATTAAATAAATCATATGGATCACTTAAATATTTTTTATGTTTATCAAAATACCAATCAAAATCTGTGATTGAATTAGACGGGATTCTTCCTACTTTCATTTGAGGTATAAAACTTGTTGAATCCCAGATAACAAACCAGGAATCTGATACAGGGTCTCCGTACGAAGGGACATAGTTTGGCGCGATAGGACTGCCGAAATACTTATGTGTATTTCCGTAATAATCGTAATTTGCATCACCAACAATAAACAAATATGAAGGCTTAGGTGCCTGCCAATTTAAATTTGCCGCCTGAAGAAAAGTTCTGATTGGTTCTGGTGCAAAAAATCCAAAGCTATATTGATCATAAATATCTCCAACTTTTATAACCTTAGTTGTTACATTATAATTCTGACTAATAAATTGAACATATTCATTAGCCTTGTTTAGAAATTCAGGAGCTGTGATTAAAATATAATCAGCCTGATTTGAAGGAGAAGATAGATCCGTAAAGGTTTTTTTATAATAATATGTAGGTGTTAAAACACGAGCTGCACTTGTAGCAATATACTTATTACCGACACTCACAGAATCTCTAAAATAAAGAGTAGTTCCTGATTTATTATAATTCAATATTTTCTTTAAATAAGGACTCGCTCTATAGATTACAAAATCCGCTGAAACGGCATTAGTGACTTTTACAGTCGTCCAGTTTTTAGATACATCATTAAGAACATTCATATAAAGAGAATCATTCGTCGTTTTATTATATCTTGGATATTCTACTTCATACCAATCGTATTCAACTGAATTTAGTGTAGCATTTGTTGGAAAAGAAATTGTTTTTAGGATGTTATTTCCATTTACGAGTAAATTTGAGGAGAACTCGGCTTTTACAACTCTTTGATCATATTTATTAAATAAAGAAGAATCATAAACAGTTGGATCACTATTTATGCTCAAACCTATCCTGTGAGCACCGGTAGAAATGTTACTCGCATAATCCTGAACTTTGTAAAATGCCCTAGCGATTTTCCCTGGATAAGGATCCTGAATTGTAAAACCCCGGTTAACAGTACCAACCCCCTGCTGTGCCCAAACCCAGGTTTCGTTAGCAAGCCATTCCGGATCCTGTCTGTCAACAATACTATTAATTGAATAATCCAAAAACTGATTTTTTTCATAGTGGGCAACTTCATAATGAAAATCTAATGTATCAGGTGAAAGTCCGGTTACTAATGAGGTCGTATCAACCCTTTCTCCATTTATTCCACCCCAGGTTAACCAGTAAATTGTTGTGTCTGAATATCGGTTAAGATATTCATTGTAATGTTCCCCGGGTCCGCTTGTTTCCCTGTAATTATCTCCCCAATTTCTTTTGCCGACAAATTCAACATAATCACCGGAGTCAAATTGCCCGTCATTTTCTCCAAACACATAAACCGGAATTTCAACCCCTTCACTAATCAATCTAAAAGTGGAAGGTACAATTGTTGAAGTTTGGATACCCAAATTATCCAGGTCGGATTTTGTTATCCTATAGATACCATCATTGTCCGTTCCAATTTTCAAGTATTCAGAATTAAAATCTATCCAGCTATCATTTGTGTTCAATTTTTGAGATTCATAAAATGATCTGTCAAGTTGTACAGCATCCTTGAAGTTAATAATTACTTTGGATAGATCCTCCTTTGACAATCCTTTTACTGACTGACTTTTTAATATTTTAGTGCTATTGGGATTGAGCAAAGCGATACTAATTCCAGCTTTTTGCAACTCTTCAATTATATCGGAATTATTAAATCTATACTGATTCAACCTTATATCAACACAATAATAATTTTTGATCCACAAATAACCCCTGATTTCAAATAGCGGTTTTATAGCACTATTTTTAGGAAGATTAAAATTGTTATTATAGCCAATAGTCGAATCATTCTTTAGATATGCTTCAGGATTTCTTTCAGGGATTCCTTTTATTTTAAAGCTCTCGAGAGGTGTTACATTAACATTAACACGGGTGTATGAGGGTAATGCAATTATCAACTCCCTGGAAGGCAGAGCAAAATCACCGGGTCGGGACTCATTTGAATAATTTATAAAGGAAATTATTTTATCGTTTGAAGAGTTGGTTAATACATTATAATTTAAGGAGCTTAGCTCTATATCAATCTTAATTGAATTTGTATTTTGGGAATAGCTGCTAATCCTAGTCTGGGGCAAAGCAGTTACTGAGATTAAAATAACATAAAGAATAAAAAAGAAACATTTTTTCACTAAATCTAATACCTACAATAATTAATAAAATTCTTAAGAATTTTGTCTATCTAAATATGAATAATAAGTCTGAATTAAAAATTAAGTTTTTTTGAGATCAAATGCATTTTGTATAACAGAGCATTATTTATATAGATAATTGTAAAAAATTATAACAATATTTTCTTAAATCATTTGTATTATTATATATGATTAATAAAATATTAATATTTTGCTGTCAGAAATTTCTTTAGGTATCCAATTTTAATAAGGGAATCTCTTTAGGTTAGGTAAATGAATTAAAAATCCTAGCTATAACCGTAAAATTATGCTGTTTTGGGAACAAAAATAAATGAATATAGCAATTCCTACAATATTATCGACAAAAAAAATAGTTGGTGTTGCTGAATACTTACGAAATTTAGTATCAAATCTACAAAAAATAGACACCCAAAATGAATACTATATAATTACATTTCCACAAAATCGCTATCTGTTTAACATTATTAAAGAAAATTTTCACGAGATTGTGATCCCTGTTCGGGATGATTCCAGAGCACTATTAAGACTAAATTATTATTTTTGGCAAAGTCTAAATTTTAAAAAAATTCTAAATAAATATAAGATAGATATAGTCCACTTTCCCTGTCCTTGGTTTATCCCGCAAAATGTGACTTCAATTGTAACAGTACATGATCTTGTGGAAACAAAGTATAATAAATATGGCTTTTTTAATAATTATTTCAAAAATAAAATAATAGAAAATACTATAAGGAATTCCGATGCAATAATTTCTGTATCCAAGAATACCAAGATGGATATTAAGAGTACTTATCATAAAGATAGCCAATTGGTTTTAAATGGCCCACCAACCAAGTATCAAACAGATGAAAACATAGAAAATAATATTTTAGTAAACTATGGGATTAAAAAAAATAGATATTTTATTTTTATAGGCACTCTTTTAAGACATAAAAATATAATAAATCAAATCTCTGCTTTTAAACTCTTTTATGAAAAAAATAAAAATATGAAATTTTTAATTGTAGGAAAAAGAGATAATGCATACTCGGCCATTCAAAAGGCTATTAAAAAGTCTAACCTTGAAAATTACGTCATATTAGCTGGCTATGTTGATGATTTAATTAAAAATACATTACTATTAAATTCGAATTGTTTAATGTATGTAAGTCATTATGAAGGTTTTGGTTTTCCTATATTAGATGCTCAACATCTTTCAATACCAGTCATTACTTCTGAGACTTCTTCAATGCCCGAGATAGCAGGTAAAGGAGCTTTATTTGTAAATCCAAATAATATAAATCAGATCTCTAATGCTATGGAGCAAGTTGTAAATAATGATAACTTAAGAAGTAGTTTGATTCATAATGGAATAGAAAATATAAATAGATTTTCATGGAAACGCTGCGCGGAAGAGACTATCCGGGTCTATAATAAGTTGTTTGATAAATCTTAAAAATCATTTAATAATTGAGAGTACTTA
>DATFMR010000137.1:0-66075 GCA_035266865.1 Ignavibacteriaceae bacterium
CTTCCAGATTTCACAGGGAGTTCTTCCTTTTAACAGTGAATTCTGGTTAACAATTACAGGGTTATTATTATTCTGTGGGGCAATCGGAAAATCAGCTCAATTCCCTCTTCACGTTTGGCTGCCGGATGCAATGGAAGGTCCAACACCAGTAAGTGCTTTAATACACGCAGCTACAATGGTTGCAGCGGGTGTATTTTTTGTTACAAGAATGTTTACAATGCTTACCGGAGATGCACTTTTTGTAATAGCAATTGTCGGCGCACTATCAGCATTTATTCCAGCAACTATTGCATTAACGCAAAACGATATTAAAAAAGTACTTGCTTATTCTACAATAAGTCAGCTTGGTTATATGATCCTCGCTCTCGGAGTAGGTGCATATCAATTTGCATTTTTCCATTTAATTACACACGCATTCTTTAAAGCTTGTTTATTCCTTGGAAGCGGTTCTGTTATTCATGCAATGCATCACGAACAGGACATAACAAAGATGGGCGGATTGAGAAAGAAAATGCCCGTTACATATGCGACATTCTTAATTGCATCACTTGCAATTTCTGGTGTTCCTTTAACATCCGGATTCCTGAGTAAAGACGGAATTCTTGCCGGAACATATGCATTCGGGTATGCGACCGGACACTGGCTGTTTGCTGTTGTTGGATTCCTTGTTGCCGCTCTTACAGCATTCTATATGTTCAGGCTGGTAATTTTAACATTCCACGGAAAGCCGAGAGATCAACATACATATGACCATGCACACGAATCAAAATTTGTAATGGCAATGCCGCTTGTAATTCTTTCAGCATTATCAATTTTCTTCTGGTATACACCAAATCCTGTTAATCCAAACCAGGGCTGGTTTTTATCGAAATGGGTAAAAGTTCCTGAAATTTCTGTTCCGGAAAATGCACGTTATTCATTTATGAAATCCGATATCCCTGATAAAATTGAAGAGACAAAAGATGTAGAAGTTGTAAAGCCAGGAATCATATTTTCAGAAGAATATACTGAAGCAATGCATCACGCACATTATCCTGCGATGATTCTTTCACTAATTCTTGCGGGAGGCGGAATTCTTGTAGCGTTTATGTTTTATCAATGGAAAAAACTCGATCCGGACAAACTTGTTGCGAAAATTCAACCGCTTTACAAGCTGTCATTCAACAAGTGGTATTTTGATGAGCTATATGATAAAACTTTCATAGCAGGCACTATGGGACTCAGTAGATTCCTCGCCTGGTTCGATGCAAAAGTAGTTGATGGATTTGTTAATTTTTCCGCAACTGCTACAAGAGGAGTTTCAAGATTCAGCGGCAGATTTGATAGTATAGTTGTTGATGGACTTGTAAACTTTATGGCATATTTAAGCGGATTCATCGGTTTGATTCTCAGAAGATTCCAGACAGGTAAAGTCCAGACTTATATAGTTCTTGTAATATTTTCTTTAGTAATTCTATTATTTGTATTTAAGACATTTTAGTTTTTGAAAAAATCAGGTAAATAAACAAATGCAAAACTTTCCTATTTTATCGTTAATAACTTTCCTCCCGGTCGTTGGGATGATAATAATAATGTTTCTTCCCAAAGAGCAGGCAAAGCCAATAAAAGTACTTACGCTGATTATCACAGGTGTTCAGGTTCTGCTTGCAGGAATTTTAATGGCTAATTTCAATTATGCTGCCGGCGGAATTAACGATCCGAATTCATTCCAGTTTATTGAGAAATTCAGATGGATTGATATTTCCGGTTTATCGTGGATCGGTAAAGTTAAAATTGATTATTTTCTAGGAATTGACGGTCTCAGCACGCCGATGGTTCTTTTAACAGCGATCGTTACTTTTATCGCTACCCTTGCTTCCTGGAATATTCCTAAATCAATTAAAGGTTACTTTGCTCTATTCCTGCTCCTTGATACAGGAATGATGGGAGTTTTTGTTGCGCTCGATTTTTTCCTTTTCTACATTTTTTGGGAATTGATGCTGCTCCCGATGTACTTCCTGATTGGTATCTGGGGCGGTCCAAGAAGAGAATATGCATCAATTAAGTTTTTCCTTTATACTTTATTCGGAAGTATCTTTATTCTTTTAGTTATGATCGGTTTATACTTTAGCTCGACTGAAACTTTAGTAGATGGTACTAAAGTATTTACATTTAATATGTTATCGTTAATGAATCACGCAAACTATACAGCTACGGGAATACTTTCACCATTGAACCCAAACAATTTAAGATTCATAGCTTACATAGCTTTATTTGTGGGATTTGCGATTAAAATTCCTATGTTCCCTTTCCACACCTGGCTGCCGGATGCTCACGTTGAAGCACCAACAGCAATAAGCGTTATTCTTGCCGGCGTGCTCCTGAAAATGGGTACCTATGGAATTTTAAGAATTAGCTTCCCTGTTTTCCCAGAAATAACCCAACAGCTTGCCTGGTATATCGGGTTGTTTGGAATGATAAATATTATTTATGGGGCACTCTGCGCTATGGCGCAGCGGGACTTCAAGAAGCTGATAGCCTACTCATCAGTTTCGCATATGGGTTTTGTGATGCTCGGAATGGCTTCACTTACTACCGCCGGAATTTCCGGTGCGGTATTGCAGATGTTTAATCACGGTACAATCACATCAATGCTCTTTATTATTGTGGGCGTGATCTATGACCGCGCTCATACAAGAGAAATCGATGCTTTTGGCGGACTTGCAAACCAGATGCCTATCTATACAGGATTTGTAACTCTTGCTTTCTTCGCAGCCATTGGTTTACCGGGACTAAGCGGATTTATTTCAGAAGCGTTTGTTTTCCTCGGAGCTTTCGGAGTAGAATCAATTAGGGTAATAACAATAATTTCTACACTTGGTATTCTTTTGGGTGCTGGTTATATGCTCTGGACTTTCCAGAGAGTTTATATGGGACAAGTAAAAGACAAATGGAAAGATTTGAAGGATCTTTCATTTAGAGAATATGCAATGCTAATTCCCCTTTCAATAATAATAATTTTCCTTGGGGTTTATCCATCAGCAATGTTAGATATAATGAATACATCAGTTAACACAATGGTAAAATTTATGGCTGATGCACATATGATCTATGGTTCTATTGGTGGGTTTTAATTTTTGATAACTAAACTGAAACACTGATTTACAGATGAATTTAAATTCAATAACAGACAGCCTGGCATTTATTAAGCCGGAAATAGCAATTACAATTATCCTGGTTTGCGTTGTTACTTTTAATTTAATATTCAAGGATAAGAATAAAGTCCTTCCTTTAATTTCTATAATCGGACTATTTATTACGGGATATTTTGTCATCGGGCAATTTTCATTAAACAATTTTGCTTTTGCCTCCAGTGACTACAAAGGTTTAATGGTTGTTGATCCATTTGGAGCATTTTTCAAAATAATAGTTGTCTTTTCATCTGTGCTTATAATATTATTTTCAATTTCAAACAAAGAGCTTGATGAAGCAAGTAACAGAATGGGTGAATATTACGCGCTTATTTTCGGAATGATTCTCGGTATGTTCTTCATGGTTTCATCAGCAGATCTTATTCTAATTTATGTCTCTGTTGAATTGCTTTCTTTATCTTCATACGTTTTAGCAGGATTCACAAAAAATTCATTGCGCAACAGCGAAGCATCATTAAAGTATGTTATTTACGGCGGCGTTTCATCCGGGATAATGTTGTTCGGAATTTCTCTTGTATTTGGATTAACGGGAACTACTAATCTTTATGAAATAAATACTCTACTGCAAACCCCGGTTGTAAATCAATCAACATTATTACTTGCAGGAATTCTGATCTTCGCAGGAATTGGCTTCAAAATATCTGTTGCGCCATTTCATTTCTGGACTCCGGACGTTTACGAAGGCGCTCCTGTTACAATCACAGCATATTTATCTGTAGCCAGTAAAGCAGCAGGTTTTGCTCTTTTAATCAGGTTTATAAAAGTAACATTCGTAAAATCTGTTGATGCAGATGGTTACTGGCAGCTATTATCTTTAATTGACTGGAAAAGTTTCTTCATTTTAATTTCAATTATTACAATGACACTCGGAAACTTTGCAGCTCTGTGGCAAAGTAATATGAAAAGGCTACTTGCCTATTCCAGCATTGCGCACGCAGGTTATTTAATGCTCGGTCTGGTTGTAATGTCAAACCAGGGAATTATGGCTATACTTATTTACTTCGCCATTTATGCTATAATGAATCTTGGAGCATTTTTCGTTGTAATGTTAATTGCAAATAAAATTGGAAGTGAAGAAATTGATGATTACAAAGGACTTGGTACAGCTACTCCTCTGCTTGGAATTTCACTGGCTATATTTTTAGTCTCTTTAACCGGTCTCCCCCCTACAGCAGGCTTCATTGGGAAACTATATATCTTCATTGCATTGGTTGACGCAAAAATGATCGCTGTGGCAATCATTGCGCTTCTTAACACAGTAGTTTCGCTTTATTATTACATCAGAGTACTAAAGAATATGTATCTTGATAAGTCAGAAAAAGAAATTGAGAAGTTCTCAGCTTCAACCCCTAATCTTGCACTGCTCGGCATTTTAGTTGTACCTGTTATTTTATTCGGTATTTACTTCACACCGATAGTGGATTTAGCAAAAAATTCTTTGAGCTTCTTTGGATTTTAGGGTAAGCAGATAAACTATTTTATTTTCACTGCAACAAAAGTAACATCATCTTCCTGCGGATGTCCTTTTGCCCATTCATCTCCATATTTAACAAAGTGATCAATTATTTCATTTGGAGATCTTGTACCTATTTTTGCAAGTATTTCATTTCCCTTTTCATAATCTATCATTTCCCTTTCTGCCGTAAATCTCTCGGGAAAGCCATCGCTCATTAGCAATATTAAATCTCCGTGATTCAGTTCGTATGATTCCTTATAATATGGAAATGCTTTTATTGAACCGAGCGACATACCTTTCAAAAGGATTTCATCAACTTTCCCGGTTGCTTTTCGGTAAATAAGAGCCGGAGGCATTCCTGCCGAAGCAATTTCAAGCTTGTTATCTTTAATCTTTAATATGGATAAACACATTGCAAGATTATATAACTTCATTTTATACAAACTGTTATTAAACTCTTTAAGTATTTCTACGATATTCTTCCTGCTTGCTAATGAGTTAAAAAGACTTTTTGTAGCAGTTACCATTGTCCCTGCTTTCAAACCATGCCCGGTTGCATCTCCAACAATCAAAGTCAGCGTGCCATCTTCTGATTTCATAAAATCATAATAGTCACCTCCAACCTCTGTCGCGGGTTTAGTATACGTAGCAATTTCCAGGTTGGTGAAATGTGGTATTTCCTTGGGCAGCATAGAAAGCTGCATCTGCCTGGCTTCTTCAAGTTCTTTAGTCTTTCTTTCATTTTCAACTTTTTCTTTTTCTCTTTCAATACGCAGTTCTGCTTCTCTTCTTTCCTGTTCAATAGCTTTATCTGAAAGTTCCTGTACTTCAATAATCCTGTTTTCAAGATCAGTTTTTGTTTTTGCGCTATCACGGGCAAGATATATAGACATCGAAATCGGCAGACTTAAAAAGCCGCTGTAAACGAAAACTAAATTAAACCAACCGGGTAAACGCAGAGAAAATATGTTGCTTATTGGTATGTATATTATAAAAAGAAAAAATACCAAAACCCCGATTCCTATAATTACTGAGTTTCTCTTTTTTCTTTTTATAGCAAGAATAATTACACGCACTCCTTCAACTGTTAATAATAAAAGGAATGGTCCGAATACATAATTAAACATCCAGTCAGCTGAATAGAAAAATAGAAGCATAATACTAAGCAATGCACCAACTATTACAATAATCCAGGATTTTTTTGGCATCTTGTCATAAAAGATTGCATAAAGAAAGAAATTATATGACGCAAACATTATTGCTATAAAAATAATTATTGAAGATTCCAGGATATAAGTGAAATCACTAACTGAATGAGTATGATTTGAAAATAATGCAACTGCAAAAAACATTGCCATTGAGCCGGCAAATAAAGCGTAAAATAAATTTTCCTTTCCCCTGGAATAAAAGAAATATATAAGCATATGTAAAACTGAAAATGCTATAAGAATCCCCGCAAGTATTACTAATATCAGAGAACTGAGAAATTCACTAGAAACAGATTGCTCTATTAGTTTATCAGGCTCTCCAATTCTTATTGTAAATCCAGCATTTTGAGCAGGTCCCTTATATCTTTCTGCAAATTCTTTTGCCTGATGATTTGAATATCTAAAAGCAAGAATCTGAACAGGGCTGGCATCCAATACTACAACAAAAGGTATTTTCTGAGGATTATATAATTCTTCTTTTTCAGGATCTTTACTAAATGTCCCGTATTTTTTAATTAACATTCCATTAAGATATATTTCAGATGCCCCCTTTTGGTCGACTGTAAATGCTACTGTTTTATTAAATAGTGTGGAATCTATTTTAAATTCTTTTCTGAACCATCCGTATCCTTGCCAGGTTCCTTCTTTTAAGCTGTCCATGTATAACTGTGTATTAATTTCCATCCAGCTCGTATCATTATAATTTTTTTCAGCCCAGGTTGTATCATCGCCTGACTGATACTTCCAGTTTAAATTGAGTGTAAACGTGCTTGTTGTATCAAGTTCTGTCCACGTAATTGCTGTAGAATCTTTTTGTATCAGTGAGTCATTTACCTGGCCGTTAATGAAACTGGATCCTAATAACAGTGACAAAATTAGAAAAGGACCAAAGGGATATTTTTTCATAGCTGATTAAATTCTTTTCTGAAGGTATATTATAATAATATAGGAATATTTGCTTAAATCAAAACAATTTATCCCGGGAAACTTGTTCTACAATTATTGAATTTTTCATCAATACAAGATTTGGATTTTCCAGCAATAATTTATATGTTTGATATACGACAATATTAGTCCGGTATTAATGCTAAAGTTATCCAAGAAAACAGAATACGCTTTTATAGCAGTAAAATATATGGCACTGAAAAGAGGCGAAAATGCCTCTACTGCCAGAGAAATTTCACATAAGTTTGATATTTCTTATGAATTTATTGCAAAAGTCCTGCAGAAACTTTCTAAGGAAAAATTAATTGAATCGTTCCAGGGCGTTAAGGGCGGTTATTCGTTAGCAAAAAATCCGGAGGAAATTGCATTATTGGATATAATACTTGCAGTGGAGCCGCATTACAGAATAACACAATGTATGAAAAATGACGGCACATATGATGACTGCAATCGCTGGGACTGCTGCCAGATAAGAGATCCTTTAGCAAAAGTGCAGATGCAAATTGATAAACTTTTTCAGGACACAAAAATCAGTCATATTTTATAATTATAGGGGGCACGATATTATGAGCAAAACTCTTGACACATATTTTGACCAATTAAAAAAAGACGAAACAATATTCCTGAATTTTCTGAAGGCAAAATTTCCGGTTTTTCATAATTCAAATTTTTTCTTCAGAGATTTTCAGTTTGGTATTCAGAAATTTTTTGAAAAGAAAGATATAGATATTAGCTATCCGGAAGCTGAAAAGCTTGCAAAAAGATTAGCTGATTATTTTGAAACACAAAAATTATTTATTCCTGTTAGCAGAAACACATGGAAAATAAATTACCCGGAATTTGTTACTAAAGAACCGGGTGATCCTTTATAGACATTAGTTCAATCCCGCGCCGCATTGCCAGCCCCCGGTAGCCTGGGCTGGCAGTCACCGGGATATTTAATTATTTTATATAATAAAACTTTAATTATTAATAATTAAGGAAAGCATATATGGCAGACGTTCAAACAGAATCGGAAGTTCAAGTAACTGAAAAAGCAATAAAAGAGATTCGAAAAATTATGGGTGAGAATAAAGTTCCTGAAAATTTCGGACTTCGCGTAGGTGTAAAAGGCGGAGGATGTTCAGGACTAACTTATTCACTGGGATTCGATGAAACAGCAAAAGAAGGTGACACTACAATTGAACAGGAAGGAATAAAATTGTTCATCGATGGTAAAAGCCTCTTTTATTTATCTGGTACAGTTCTCGATTATACCGATGGATTAAATGGAAAAGGTTTTGTTTTCAATAATCCTAATGCAACTAAAACCTGCGGCTGCGGAGAATCATTTGGAGTTTAATCCCCTGTTTTTCAACAGGGACTATCGTAAAAAAACGTATTAAAAATAGACTTATATCAGGAGGATATGAAAAATGGCAAAATTTGAACTACCTGCGCTACCTTATGCGCACGATGCTTTAGAACCATACATTGATAAACAAACAATGGAAATACATCACGGCAAACACCACGCCGGATATGTTAGTAAATTAAATGCGGCTGTTGAAGGAACTGACCTTGAAGGAAAATCATTAGAAGAACTTATGAGCAATGTTTCAAAGCATTCAACTGCTGTAAGAAATAATGGCGGCGGACACTTTAATCATTCACTCTTTTGGACAGTAATGAAAAGTGGTGGTGGTGGAAAACCAACCGGTGATCTTGCAAGCGCAATTGATTCTGCATTCGGATCTTTTGATGAATTTAAAAATCAATTCAGCAATGCTGCTGCAACAAGATTTGGATCAGGCTGGGCATGGTTAATTGTTAAAGATGGCAAATTAGCTGTCTGCTCAACACCAAATCAGGATAATCCTTTAATGGATCTTGCAGAAACAAAAGGTACACCAATTTTAGGACTTGATGTCTGGGAACATGCTTATTATTTGAAATATCAGAATAAAAGACCTGATTACATTGAAAATTGGTTCAATGTAGTTAACTGGGAAGAAGTAGCAAATCGCTTTTCTAAAGCAAAATAATAAATAGATAAGATCAATATTAGGCTGTCCGTTATTTATTCTGAATTCACTGAAATAACCGGCAGCCTATTTTTTTACTTGTTATAAAATGAATAATTCAATAATTCCATTATTTCCGTTATCACTTGTTGTATTTCCCGAATCCAAATACCCACTTCATATTTTTGAAGAAAGGTATAAGAGAATGCTGCGCCGCTGCCGATCCAATGGAGAAGGTTTTGGAATTGCCGCACAAATTGGAACAGATATTTCTAAAGTCGGCACATACGTAAAGGTCTCAGAAATTCTGAAAGAATATGAAAGCGGTGAGTCGGATATTATCGTTCACGGAACAAACAGAATTGTAATATTGGAATATCATCTTAACCCTGATGGCTATTATGAAGCACTAGTTGAAAACTATGGCGATATTACAGAATCCATCATTAATGATTCTGCCGTTGAAGAATTAAAAGATAAATTTAAGGAAATAGTTGGAAAGGTTAATTTCAAACTAGAGGATGCTTTCTGGAATAATTATTTAAAGAATGCTAACAAGTCTTTTAAAATTGCTGAAAAATCCGGACTCTCAATTTCCCAACAACAAAAGCTGCTCACTTTACAGGATGAAAATGAAAGAGTGAATTATTTGCTCAATCATTTTGAAAAACTGGAAGGACAAATTGAAAAAAGCTCTGCCCTAAAAGAGATAATCCTAAGCGACGGATATATAAATAATTAAGTTAATCTTCCCTTCACTCTTGTTAATCTATTTCATTTTAATAACCACAAATGTTACATCATCATCCGGGTCGGCGTTGTCAGTCCATTCTTTTCCTTTATCTCTTAGATATGAAATAATCTCATCAGGATTTTTGTTCGCTACTTTTTCAAAATTATTTCTTGCTCTCCTGTAACCGTAGATTTCTTCATTTTTATTTTTTAATTCTGCAAAACCGTCACTCATCATTAAAAGAGTATCACCTTTATCAACTTTTATTTCTGACACATCGTAATTTATAGTTTTTATTGCTCCGAGTGGCATATTATTAATATTTATCTCTTCAATTTTTTGTTGACCGCTTCTATAAATATATAATGGAGGCATCCCTGCATTAGCAGTTATTGCCCTGTCCACGCTAATCTGTACGCAGGTAAGAGCCATCATCAACCTGCCAAGCTGCATATCTTTGATAGACATACTTGAATTTTCGAAAAATGGTTTTAGTTCTTTATTAGTTCTGTCTGACATAAACAACGATTTCATAATTGAAACCATCATTCCTGACATCATTCCATGACCGGTCGCATCACCCAAAATAACTGTTAATGTACCATCAGGATGGACGTGGAAATCGTAATAATCACCGCCAACTTCTGTGGCTGTTTGCATATAAACTGCAATATCAATGTGCGGAAGTTTTGGAAGTTCTTTTGGAAGCATTGATAATTGTAGATTTCTGGCTTCTTCCAATTCCAGTGATTTTCTTTTATTATCTGCTTCGGCTATCTGCGCTCTTAAATTGGCTTCCTTTAAAGCCGCTGCTGCTCTTTCTTCTTTTAATTTTTCCTGTTCCTGTTTAACAATTTTACCTTTTTCATATTTTCTTATTCCAACTAGCCCAAGAGCAATAAAAATTACATAAAGTGTATATGCCCACCAGGTTCTCCAGAAAGGAGGACTTACAATAAATGAATATGATGCTTCATTAGTTTTAACTCCGTTTGATGTTACTCCGCGTACTCTAAAAGTGTAGTCCCCTGCCGGAATATTTTGATATTCGGCAAAAGCAAGATCACTTGGACGAGACCAGTCTTTGTCATATCCTTCCAGGAAATGTTCATAGGTAGTTAGATCAGGATCTTTAAAATTGAAAGCAGCATAATTAAAGATAAATGAATTCTGAGAATAAGATAATTTATCAGGAAACTGGTAAAAGCTTGGTTGACCGGCAACAGTAACGGAGGAAATTTTTAAAGGATAACTTCTCGTTTCTGTTTTATTTATATATAGTCCAACCCCGTTATAATATTCCACCATATTTCCGCTGCCATCCATTGCAGAAATATATGGCCCGCCGGTAACAATACTTTCATCATCATAGTAGGATTGAAATTTATCCCCTTTTATCATTAATGCGCCAACAGGGCTTGAGAAGTAGACAATCCCCCTATAATCATCAGAAATAGGGTTAGACAAATTTGTAGAAGGAAGACCATCTTTTTTCGTAAAAAATTTCAGATTCGTTCCGTCATAAATTACAAGCCCTCTGTTTCTTAATCTAATATACAATCTGTCGCCTGCCTGGATATCTGTTTTTGTTCCGGCAACACTAGCACCTTTTAGTATTCTGAAATCTGCATTTTCATTTACGCTGTCACTAAGATTAACAAATTCGTTCCCATTAAATACATAAAAACCGCCAACAGTAAGGAAGTACATTCCATTATCCAATTTTCCAACATAATGAAGTTGATCTCCGGGAATTTCCCACTCTTTAGGCGGTTCACTCCACGATTTACCATCATAAATCATTACATTCGATTTAGCGGAAGTTATATCTTTCTTGTTATTTGCAAATATTCCGATAAACCAGAGCCTTCCCTTATTGTCTACTTTAAAATCATAAAGTTTATATTTTTTACTATTATCCGATTCACTAAACGGAGATTTAATTACCTCAAAATTTTCGCCATTATATTTGCCAAGAAAATAATCAGCCTTTACAACATCATTATCTGCCGGGCGTACATATCCTTCCCAGGCATATATCTCACCATTTTTAGTTTCCAGAACATTGGAGACGTTGTAAGGATTTCCCCCTGTAGTTTTAATATTATTTAATTTAAAAAGGAATTCACCGTCGCTGTTTGTAATTTCCCTTACCATCGTAGCGCCTTTAGATGTTGAAATCCAGATTCGCTTTTTACTATCCTGAAATACATTAAAGGTTATATTACCAGCAAGTCCATCTTTTTCTGTAAGTGATCTTAAATTTTTTCCATCCCATACATTTATACCACTGGCGGTAGTCTTTGCATATGCAGGCAAATCACTATATGAATATGAAAGCCAGACTACTCCATTTCTATCAGTATAAAAATTAGGGATATTACTTTGAATTTGGAGTAAGCCGTCTTTAACCGTAAGCATTTTTGATTTATTAGGATAATATATTGCAAATCCTTTTTGAGACCCCAATAACGCTCCATCATCTAATGACTGATAGAATCCGGCGTTGAAAGCATCAAATTTTTGTAATTTCCCATCATTTAAAGAGAAAATCTGATCAGGATATTTTGAACTTTGTGCCTGCGCAGTACCACTAAGCACTAATAATTCAGGGAAATATTTGGTCCCTTTCATCATAGCAATACTGGCATACTTAAAGTCAGTGATTGGACTTCCAGTTTTCAAGTTTTTGATAGTTCCTATACTTTTTAATATTTCCGAAGGCACCCATTTACCGTTTTGAAATTCAAAAACAGCATTATTCTTACTATTTAATGCCCCCCCTTCATTATTAAAAGTTGTTAAAAATAATTTATTCATTTTTTTATTATAATAAACTTCTAGTGGGAACTCATTATTTTTAAGATATTTTAAAAAGTCAGTATATTCGTGGAAGTTTTTTCCATCATACATCAGTACGCCTGCTTTTGAAGTGCCCGTTAATAAGTTACCACCGAAGCAGGCAATCCATAAATTACCATCCTCATCGACAGAAGTCACAAAATCTTTACCGAACATATTAGCACCCTGAAGATGTATCCCTTTTGATTCATCGATTTTTGTAAAAACATCGTTTTTAAATAATGCAATGTATGAGCCTTCCCGTGTTTGCGTATTATGTCCGCCCGAATTAAAAATTAAATCACCGTAAGGAGATTCTATAAAATTGGTAGCGTTATCAAGTGGGTAATTAGTTGAATCATAAACAGTAAATGTTCCATTTTCAAATTTGGTAAGCCCGCCATTGAATTTTTTATCAACAAAAGGAGTCTCTGAGCCAATCCATATTCTTCCTTTACTGTCAGCATTAATGAAAGAAATAACCTGTCCCGGCAGACCATTTAATTTATATCCTTCTTTTTCGGCATATACTTTAAATTCTTTCCCGTTGAAAGTGATAAATTTCTTTGGAGAAGCGAAGTACATTACATTTTGAGTCGAGTCATAATAAAAGTCCTGCATTTTAGGCAAGCCGATATCTGCACCAACTTCTTCAAAGTCATAACCATCAAATCTGTAAGTGCCTTCAACACCACTTATCCAGATATACCCATCCTTTGTCTGCGCAATGTTTGAATAATTGGTAGAGGGAAGTCCTTCTTTAGTGGTGTATTCCACCAGGTCAGCATTAGCTTCAGTTTTTGATTTTTGCTGGGATAGCAGGAATGTGTTGCAAAAAGTAAAAACTATTAATAAGAAAAAAACTTTTAATGAAGTTTTGTTCATTTTAGCCTCTTAAATAAAAAAAATCTAAAGATTAACATTATAGTGTCCTGATTTTACAAACGTCATCCTGAACTTGGTTCAGGATCAAATTACTTGTTGGATTCTGAAATAAATTCAGAATGACAATCAATGATTATTCCCTTAAGTAAAGCAGAACACAATCAGTCTAGTTATAATTATTTCCTAATAAGGTAAAGTGCCGTAATGTCATCGCTCTGTGGAGTACCCGCGGTATGTTTTCTAACATCAGCTACGATGTCATTAATAAAATCGGATGCATTATCAGGATAATTTTCACAGAAGAAATCCTCCATTTTTTTATCGGAATATTCTTCTTCTTTTTCGTTCATTGCTTCGGGAATTCCATCTGTGTATAGCATTAACCTTTCCCCTTTTTCAAGAACCATTTGTTCTCCCAGGAAAGGAAGCCCCATATCAAACATGCCAAATGCCACACCGCCGGCATCTATTTTTTTGAGTGATTTATCCTTTTTCAAAAGGAGTATAGGATTATGACCTGCATTTATAATATCAAGTTCACCGTTTTCCGGATTTAGCACGGCTATAAAAAAAGTAATAAATTTATCTGGTGGAGACGCATTAAATATTATTGAATTTATTTTCACTGCCATTTCGGAAAGAGGAATTTGTAAATCGAGATAAGAAAATAATGAAGCATTTAATGTACTTACAAGCAGAGCCGAAGGAACACCTTTGCCCGCCACATCAGCAATTATAAGAGCAAATCTGCCATCGTTTAATTTCATACAATCATAATAATCACCGCCGACTTCAGCTGAGGGAATATTTATTCCCGAGATATCGTATCCTGGAATTTCAGGCAGCTTAGCAGGAATAATTTTCTGTTGAATTGTTGAAGCAACACTTAATTCTTTCTTAATTTTTTCTTTTAGCAGCGCTTCTTTATGCAGATGTTCGTTTTCAAGTGCTCCAGTTACCTGCATGGCAATTGCCGAAAGAAGTATGTAATCAGTATCATCAAAATCCTCAATTCCTTTTCTTGTTTCTTTATTAGCAAGACAAAAAGAATACGTTAATCCCTGGAATTCTACTTCCGCTTCTATTTTATATTTAGCACTAAATATTTCATCAAGATCATAATTCATAGGTAAAACGATTGTAGAAACAACCTTCCCATTCTTAATAGTTTTCAATGCACCTTTTGAGGAATTAGTCAAGGAAACTGCGCGTTCCAGAGCAAGTTCAAGTTGATAGCCAATTTTGTGTAAGTTAGATATCTCTATACCCGTTCCGATCAAATTATTGAGTTGGACAACTCTGTGTTTAAGGGCAAATATCAATTGTTTTTCTTTTTTATAGTTTATATATGCCTGGTAGGCGTTATCGAGAATCTGTAAAAATATCTGAAGAAAGATTTTTTCAATATCAGAATATTCAGCTCCGTCCAGTTTGTTACCCAGTATTATTCCGAAAAAGGATTTATCAATAAGAGGGATTGTGCAAATTACTTTATATGGTTTCTCATCCGGAAAACTTATTGAATAAGAACTTGAGATTGTTAGATCATCTAGCAGTTTACTGTAACGATTATCTTTTGAAAAAATTGTTATCCATTCTAATTCTTTATTCCGCTTATGAAAAAGATTCACATCCGTAATAAGTAATGAACCTCTTAATATATGATTAAAGTTTAATCCCAGTTCTTCTATTGAAGAAGATTTGGCAAGTATTTTAAATCCATCCTGGAATGAATCAACCTGAAGAGATAGCTTTGAAACTAAATCTTCAGATAAGACTTTACTCATTAACGGATCCTCATTTTTATTTGATGTGATTACTATCTCAACTTGGCCGGTTTACTAAAACAATTTTAAAGCCTCTTCAACGTTATTTGCTTTATGGGCAAACTGAAAAAGCCCCATTATTGTAAATGTTTTTTCAATAGTAGGGTCCAGGTTTGTAAATATTAATTTACCATTAGTTTCATTCAACTTTTCTATTAATTCAATCAGGAAAGAGATACCAATTGAATTAACAATTTTAGATTCCTGCAAATTGATTACATAATTGTTGATTCCGTTATTCTTGTATTTGTTAAACTCGTCAACAATTTTTTGACCGCCGATATTATTTATATATCCCTCGGTGTTAATAATAATACAGTTCTCTTTATTTTCTGAACTTAGTTTAAATTCTGTTACCATTTTGATAATCCTCTTACACTAAATTTTTAATGATAGTAATTTTTGTACCTGTTGGGCCTGTTTCAATTATAAAATCGTCAGACATTGATTTCATTAACTTTAATCCCCATCCCCGTTTACTTTCGCCGTGTACTTTTTTATCTATTTCCGGCTCTACCACTTTATCCGGTTCAAAACCCTTTCCATAATCCGTAACAAGTATAGTAAGTTTTTCTTTTGTCATTGAAAATTCGACGTTCACATAAGGATTTTCTTCACCCGAATGTTCGAGACCGTTTATAATAGCTTCTGTGACCAGTATCCTGGCTTCACCAGACTTGTCATCCGAAATGCCGAGGTGTCCGCACATTAATTGGAGACCCTCCAATGCGACCAACTCAATATCCGGAACTTTCGGAAGCTTTATTTCCAGCTTAATATTTTGATCCATTTATTTACTCGCTATTTTTAGTTAAAATGATGAACTTTAGCGGAAAAGCTTTTATAATATAACATATTCTTCCTTTATGTCCATACTAAATTATCTCTTTTTTTGCCATTTTTTAACCATTATTGAAGCTAATTATTAATCAGAAATCCGTAAATGCAAAATCCGGAATTCTAAAAGCTAAGCCCCAAACAATCCCACATCCACTCCCCCATTTCCAACCTCCAATTTAAATTTATTTAATTTTTCTTGATTTTAGTCAAATGTATTCGGAAGTTGTTACAATTAAAACGGGGATAAACTCACACCGTCGGCTAATCTGTTTTATTCCTGTTGAAACTTAGTGTAAATAGTAGGAACGTATTCCTGACTCTGCCGACAGGCAAGTATACAAGCACGTGCATATCTATCTGAAAATTAGCTATATGATGTACAGTATTAGCTGTACCATTTAATGAGTAAATAAAATGGCTATAAATATTCCAAAAAAAATATGGGTATATGTCGAAAGACTTTTTATTTGCCAATATTCAGCGAAAGATTTCAAAAAGCTATTAAAAGAATATGATATTGTATACAATAATAAAATTTATGGCAAATTTGCCACTACAAAAACATTATACACTTTTATGAGTGAAGAAAACTATGATTTCGCAAACTTTATGCAGACGGTTCCTAACTATAAATATCTTCAATTATTAGAAAGTGTTGTATTCGATTCAAAGATAATTGAGACCAAAGATGATAAATGGAATTATTAAGGGGACATATTAAACATTGGTACCCCACTGTATTATCGATGTTAAAAATTTCGGGAATTAAAATTGAGAAAAAAAGTAAGAAATTAATTTTTAATGACGTGGAGTACGAACCAACTGGAGATGATTTTCTCCCTTATCAATTCAACGACCCTTTCCTTGATTATATCCGGAAGGAAATAAATGAATCTTATAGAGGAAGATTGTTTCTATCAACTATGCTATTGAGTCGTAAAATCTTAGAAGTTATTTTCACCCGAGTCTTAGAAATTGTCTTTCCCAAATTGGTAGATAATAAATATAATGAATCTAATCACAATATTTGTGTATAACAAAAATAGAAATGGTTATCGTGATTTCGATGAGCTAATTGAAAATGCAAAAAACAATTCTATATCATTTCACGAGGATAAAGATCTAATAGAAGAACTGTGTGTATTTGTTAAACCATTTAAAGACGAAACAAATTCCAATGTACACAACGATTATAAAATTCCTGACGAGAATTATATAAATCAATGGAAAACAAGTCATATTATTAATTTGGCAAGGAAAATATTTAAAAAATATTGTAACCCATAAGAATGGTAAAACAGCCGAATTGATTTTCTAAAGTGAAGTTCAAAAAGGAAATATTTTATGAAAAGTTTGCAAAAGTCTGGCGGTATTGCCGCAATAATTCACTCAGCGGCCTACCTTATGGGTATTGGGCTTTATCTCACTATACTGTCACCCATACTCGACGCCGAGCCTGGCAAGTACCTGGCTTTGCTCATAGATTATAAGAGCCTGATGTTCATCTGGATTCTCATTGCTTATTGGATAGCCGGATTTTGTCTGATAATTGTTTCGTTGGCATTGTACGATTGGTTGAAAGGCGGCTCGCCTGCGTTGATGCAGGTTGCAACAGTTTTAGGGCTTATATGGGCAGGCCTTATCATTGCCAGCGGAAACCTTATGCTTCACAATTTCGGCGAAATGGCTAATCTTTATGGCAAAGAACCTGCTCAAGCTCAGACAGTTTGGGTTGCACTTAAGTCTGTAGAGAACGGAATAGTCAGTGGAAATGAACTTATAGGCGGCTTATGGATTCTTCTGCTAAGCTGGGCAGCTTCGCAGACAAATAGACTTAATAAATCCCTGAATTATTTTGGTTTGGTAATCGGTATAGCTGGAGTAATATCTATTGTTCCGATTCTCAATGAAGCGGCTGTAATGATTTTTGGTTTAAGTATGATTTTATGGTTTGCGTGGGTAGGTTTCATCTTGTTGCGTGAAAATTCAAAAGCAGCGGAGTAATAACCGAACCTAATAGTTTTAAAGCAAAAAAAGGATGAAAATAATTCATCCCTTTTTTAGTGACACTCTTCAGCATCCATCGCCATCCTTCGACAGGCTCAGGATGCGGTTTCATTTCTATTACGGTTTTGCAGATGTTCCCTGCAAATACTTTTCATAAATAGCGAGCCTGTTTGCGGCTCTTGCAAGTGCTTCTTCTGCTCTCATTACATCAATAGTTTTGTCGTTAGTTTTTTCAGCAAGTCTTTTTTCAGCCCTTGCTTTTGCTGCTTTTGCCCTTTCAATATCAATTTCATCACTTTTTTCAATCGAGTCTGCCAATAGTTCAATATTATTGTCTTTTACTTCTATTGTACCGCCACCGGTTGCATAAAATTCAATATTACCGTTCAGCATTTCAATTTTAATAACACCAATTTCAAGCGTGCTTATTATAGGTGCGTGGTTTTTCAAGATTTGAAATCCACCCACAGTTCCGGGAACGGTGATAGATTTTATCTCACCCGAAAAAATTGTCTTTGAAGGAGTTACTATATTTAAGTTTAATTCAGCCATATAACTACTTCATTTTCTTTGCTTTTTCAACGGCTTCTTCTATTGTTCCAACGTACATAAACGCTGCTTCAGGAAGATCATCATATTCACCATTAATAATACCTTTAAATCCCCGGATTGTATCTTCAATCTTTACATATTTACCGGGGAATCCAGTAAACTGTTCAGCAACGTGGAAAGGCTGACTGAAGAATCTTTCAATTCTTCTTGCTCTTCTAACGACTGTTTTATCCTCGTCAGAAAGTTCATCCATTCCAAGAATATTAATAATGTCCTGAAGGTCTTTGTACTGCTGAAGTATTTCTTTACAGTTTCTTGCAACATCATAATGTTCCTGTCCAATAATACCCGGATCCATAATTCTTGATGTTGAATCAAGAGGATCAACCGCAGGATAAATACCAAGCTCGGAAATTCTACGACTTAAAGTTGTAGTTGCATCAAGGTGAGCAAATGCAGCAGCAGGCGCCGGATCTGTTAAGTCATCCGCAGGTACATAAATAGCCTGGATTGAAGTAATTGATCCTTTATCTGTAGAAGTAATTCTCTCCTGCAAAGCTCCCATTTCAGAGGCAAGGTTTGGCTGGTAACCAACCGCAGAAGGCATACGACCCAAAAGAGCAGAAACTTCAGAACCTGCCTGTGTAAAACGGAAAATGTTATCTATAAATAAAAGTACGTCTCTTCCCTCTTCTTCCCTGAAATATTCAGCAACAGTAAGCCCGGTTAAAGCAACTCTTAAACGTGCTCCCGGAGGTTCATTCATCTGTCCGAAAACAAGAGCCGTTTTATCAAGCACTCCAGATTCTTTCATTTCAAGCCAGAGGTCATTTCCTTCACGGGTACGTTCACCAACTCCCGCAAATACAGAATATCCGCCATGTTCCTGTGCAATATTGTGAATTAATTCCTGGATAATAACTGTTTTGCCCACACCGGCTCCGCCGAACAACCCGGTCTTTCCACCTTTTGAGTATGGCTCTATAAGATCGATAACCTTAATACCTGTTTCAAACATTTCTGATTTTGTTGAAAGGTTCTGGAATTTTGGAGCAGGTCTGTGTATGGGATATTCAAGATCGGATTTAATTGGTGCTAAACCATCAATTCCTTTACCTATTACATTTATTAATCTGCCGAGCGTAGAAGGTCCAACCGGAACAGAAATCGGTTTACCTGTATCAATTGCATCCATTCCACGAACCAAACCATCTGTAGAATCCATAGAAACTGTACGTACCCTGTCTTCTCCAAGGTGCTGCTGAACTTCAGCAATAAGTTCTTCTTTTTCACCTTCTGTGTTTGTTCTTGGAATACTAATTGCGTTATATATTTTTGGAAGGTGTCCCTCATCAAATTCAATATCTACAACGGGACCAATTACCTGTATGATTTTTCCTTTTACTTCGCTCATTTTTTCCCTTAATTTTTAAAATTTAGTCTTCAAATTTAATGATTTGGTGTAGATTAACCAAATCCGAATCATAAAAATTTTGCTTGGAAAGCTGTGAAAAAACCTCGGAGGTTACTGATTAAACCTTCGAGGTTGCCCTATTTATAGTTAAGCAACCTTCAAGGTCTTTAAAGTGATCTTGAAGGTTAGAATATTTAAAACAGAGCCCTGGCGTGTTTATCAGCGTGGTATGAACTTCGAACCAATGGGGATGATTCAACTATCTTGAAGCCCATTTTCAATCCTTCTTCCCTGTACATTGCAAATTCTTGCGGTGTTACAAACCTGTCAACCGGTAAATGACTTTTTGTCGGCTGTAAATACTGACCGATTGTTAAAATATCACATCCGTGTGCTACGAGATCTTTCATTAATTCCAGTACTTCTTCCGGTTTTTCACCTATGCCTACCATAATTCCACTTTTTGTTCTGACATATCTTTCTTTAAACCAACTTATCAGTTTGAGGCTTCTGTAATATTTAGCCTGAGGTCTAACTACGTGATAAAGTCTTGGTACTGTTTCAAGATTATGATTTAATATATCCGGTGGATTTAGCATAATTTTTTCAAATGCAGGAACAAATCCGCGAAAATCTGGAATAAGAATTTCGATAGTAGTATCCGGGACTTCAATTCTTGCAAGTCTGATTAGTTCTGCAAATATATTTGATCCGCCGTCTTCAAGTTCATCACGATTTACAGAAGTAATTACTGCGTGACGCAATCCAAGTTCTTTAATAGAAGCAACTACTCTTCTCGGTTCATCCAGATCAAGTTCCGTAGGCATTCCAACTTTTATATTACAGAAGCCACAGCTTCTTGTACATGTATCGCCAAGAATCATAAAAGTTGCACTTTTTGCATTCCAGCATTCAGCAATATTGGGGCATCGTGCTTCTTCGCAAACTGTATTTAAATGCTGATCTTTTACCAGGTGTTTTAAATTTGAGTAGTTGTCGCCTGTAGGTAATTTTACTTTTAACCATTCCGGTCGTTTACCTAATGGAACATTAACTTTTTCAAAAGCCTCTTTTACATTTCTCTGATGTGTATTTAATACTGCCATAATTTTTTGTTTTTTCTGTCATTTCGACCAGAGGGAGAAATCTTTTAAAATAAATTTTAAGATTTCTCAGTCGAAGACTCATTCGAAATGACAGTTCTTATATTCAATAATTAAATAGTTGAACTATCAAAATTTTCTAAAGTCTCTTTTACAAATTTAAGGAATTTTCCGCCAAGCATTCCATCTATTAACCTGTGATCGTGTGCCAGGGTTAATGCCATAGTTGGGCGAATAGCAATTGTGTCTGCACCGTCAACCTGGATTACTACGGGCTTTTTAGTGACAGTTCCAACACCAAGTATTGCTACTTCCGGCTGATTGATAATTGGTGTTCCCCAGACTGTTCCAAATACACCATAATTTGTAATTGTAAAAGTACCGCTGCTTATATCATCAGGAGAAAGTTTTTTAGTTCTTGCTCTTAATGCTAAATCATTTATGGATTTTGCAAGCCCGATAATATTTCTTTGTTCAGCACCTTTTACATTCGGGACTATCAATCCGTTTGGTTCCATAGCAACTGCAATTCCTAGGTTAATATATTTCTTCTGGTATATTGTCGTCTCTTCAATAGTAGAATTCATTAATGGGTATTCTTTCAATCCTTTAACCACAGCATTTGCAATAAATGCCATATAAGTAAGTTTAACATTTTCTGTTCGCTGATATTCTTCTTTTTTTGCCTGGATAAAGTTGTGAACTTTCGTCATATCAACTTCAATCATTGCAGTTACGTGTACAGAAGTATCCCGGCTTGCAACCATATGCTGCATAATTTTCTGACGAATATTATCCATTGGAATTTTTGTAACATCGCCGGAAGAATAAACCGCTTCCATTTTAGAAGATGATTGTGATTCAGTTGTCTGCGCAGCTTTAACAGATTCGGTTTGTTTTGGTTGCGCTGCCGGAGATTTACCCTTGTTTGAAATGTAACTCAAAATATCATTTTTAGTTACTCTGCCATTCAGACCAGTCCCTTTTATATTTTCAAGCTCATCAAAACTGACCTTTTCTTTTTGAGCAATATTCATCACAAGCGGAGAATAGAATCTTGAAGATTCTCCTTTCTCAATTTTCTGTTCCTGTGCTTCTTCCTTTTCTGACGTACGATTAAAATTATCGTGCATATCTTCAGGCTCTTCTTTTGGAGCAGCAGGTTTTTCTTCTTTTACCGGTTCAGTTTCTTTTTTAGGTTGTGACTTTTGAACCGACCCGCTGACAGATAATTTTGCAACAGTAGTTCCAACTTCAACAGTTTCTTGCTCTGCAACCATAATTTCAGCTACTGTTCCCGCCTGTGGTGCAGGTACTTCAGTATCAACTTTATCAGTGCTGATTTCAAAAAGTGTTTCATCCTTCTTAATAGGGTCACCAACTTTCTTGTACCATTTAATAACAGTTCCTTCCATCACTGATTCACCCATCTTAGGCATCTTTACTTCTATTGTATCACCACCCGCAGAAGTCTTCGGCTCATCAGTTTTGTCATCTTTCTCAACTTTATCTTTTTCTTTTTCAACATTTTTTTCTTTTTCTTCGGACTGTTTTTCAGTATCATCAGTTTTTTGCTTTGAACCTGAATCAGATGAACCTTCTTCATCAATTACCGCAACTACGGTTCCGACTTCTACGGTTTCACCTTCGTTCACTTTGATATCTGTTAAAACTCCGTCTTTTGATGCAGGTATTTCTGTATCAACTTTATCAGTACTGATTTCAAAAATAATTTCATCTCTTTTAACAGAGTCCCCTTTTTTCTTATGCCATTTTATTATGGTTCCTTCGCTAACGCTTTCACCCATTTTCGGCATTACTACATCCATCTTCGCAACTCCCTGGTTTTCAGTTTTATAAAATTAAAATTCTAATAATTCTTTAATTCCTTCCAGCACTTTCGCCCTGGAGGGTAATACTTCATTTTCCAATATCGGTGAATACGGGATGTGAGAATCAAGTCCTGCAATTCTTTTAATCGGTCCGTCCAGATACTGGAAACATTCATCAGAAATTCTTGCAGCTATTTCTCCGCCAAAACCTCCCGTCAAAGTGTCTTCATGAAGTACAAGCACTTTGTTTGTTTTCTTAACGGAATTGGAAATCGTTTCCATATCAAGCGGTACAATTGTCCTGATATCAATTACTTCAATTGAATGACCATCTTCTTCGAGCTTTTTAGCAGCCATTACTGCATCCCACATTGATAGCCCGTAGGATACAACGGTAAGATCATTGCCTTCTTTTACAACTTTTGCTTTCCCATAAGGCAGAAGATAATTTTCGTCCGGCTCAGGAGCCATTGCAAAACTTTGCCTGTAAAGTCCCTTATGTTCACAGAAAAGCACAGGATCCTGAAGCCTGCACGCAGTCTTTAGCAATCCTTTTGCATCTGCTGCATTTGAAGGATAAGCAATATAAATTCCCGGAACGTGCGCAAAAATTGATTCAATATTCTGACTGTGATAAAGTCCACCGTGAATGTAACCACCGACTGCAACTCTTGTGACAACAGGCGCAGTCCAGGTATTATTTGAACGGTATCGCATTGTAGCGACTTCACTTTTCATTTGCATAAAAGCAGGCCAGATGTAATCACCAAATTGAATTTCAACAACAGGTTTCAAACCTTCAAGCGCCATTCCCACTGCAACACCCATAATGCTTGCTTCAGCAAGCGGTGAATTAAACACTCTGTCATCACCAAATTTTGTAGAGAGACCTTTTGTCGCGGTAAAAACTCCACCTTTTTTGTCTGCAATATCTTCACCAAAAACATAAATTTTATCGTTACGTTCTAACTCTTCCATCAGTGCGTGATTTATTGCATCAACCATTACAACTGGTTTTCCTGATGGCTCGTTTGATTCGTAATCTAAACTTTCTTTAAAACCCGAATCATCAAATACATGTGTTGCAGCATCTTTTGCTTCCGGATCAGTTGCATTTTCTGCATCATCTGCTGCATTACTGACTTCTTCCACGGCTTCAGCTTTCATATTTTCATAATCAGCTTTTGTTATATCTCCCTGCTTAATTAATTTATTCGCAAGTTTTTCAATCGGGCAATTTTTCAGGTCTGCTTCAAGTTCTTTCGGATCACGGTATTTTTTCTGATCGTCAGATGAAGAGTGAGATAAAAGTCTTACAACTTCTGCTTCAATTAGTGCAGGTCCCTTTCCGCTTTTAATATGATCTAATGCTTTTTGTATTTCATCGTATGATTCAAAGTAATCAGTACCATCAATTTTAGCACGGTGAAGATTATCAAATCCCGCCATCATCTCAGAAATTGAATTTCCTTTTCCACCACTCTGCAGATGAACCGGTACTGAAATAGCATATTTATTATTTTCAATTACAAATAGTACAGGAAGTTTTTCACGACTCGCCCAGTTTACCGCTTCATGGAATTCTCCCTGGCTTGTTGTTCCTTCGCCGCTGCTTACATAAGCAACACCTTTCTTGCCTGAGCGTTTCATTGCAAGTGCAGTTCCAACAGCCTGCAGAAACTGGGTTCCTGTGGGGCTGGACTGTGACGGGATATTAATATTTGGATGTCCCCAGTGACAGGGTAACTGTCTACCTCCGCTGGAAGGATCTTCAAGTTTTCTATAAACCTGAAGGAAAAATTCTCGTGGTTTCACTCCAGCAGCAAGAGCGACTGCAAGATCACGGTAATATGGATAAAACCAATCGACCTTAGGATCTAGAGCATTTCCAACAACTGTTTGAATTGCTTCGTGTCCTGAGCCGGCTATGTGGAAAAATGATCTTCCCTGGCGCAGCAGATTCATAGCCTTATTATCAATTGATCTTGAGATCAACATTTGTTTCAAAACTTTAATAAGTTGGTTTTTACTCAATTTTCCTTTATCAGGCATTGACGAAGTTTGATTTTTGGCTTTTCCTTTTTTAGCCGGTGAATTTTTTGCCATTCTTAAATTCCTCTGTTATCATTATTATAAATTAACAGCCAGTAGTTCATCTTTTGAAAGTGCTGTTGCTTCATGGTATTCAAATATTTCTTTAAAGTTATTGACTAATTTTTCTTTTACTTCATTTACGCTTATTTTTTTATTTGTTTCCTTGCTTAATGAAGTTACCGCTTTGTCAGTAATTCCACACGGAATTATACCTGTGAAAAAATCCAGGTCAGTATTTATATTAAATGCAAAACCATGCATCGTGACCCATTTCGAAACTTTAATTCCAATAGCTGCAATTTTCCTATTTTCAATCCATACGCCTGTATATTTTGGATCACGAATTCCTTTCACTCCATATTCGGCACAGGTTTTAATTATCACTTCTTCAAGTGCACGAAGATATTTATGCGTATCCATCTTCCATTTTTTCAAATCAATAATCGGATATCCGACTATTTGCCCGGGTCCGTGATAAGTTATATCACCGCCACGGTCAATATCATAAACAGATATTTTCTTTTTTTCTAAATATTCCTTTGAACCTATAAGATTTTTCTTATCTGCTACCTTGCCAAGTGTATATGTATGAGGATGCTCTAATAAAAAAAGAATATCATTAATTTTATTATCAACTCTTAAATTCAATATTTTTTTTTGCAGATCCCAGGCTACGTTATAGTCAATAAAATCAAGGTCGCAATAATTTAATTTTCTGTTATTGTCCATACTATTCTATTTGTATAAGATTCCCGTTTTCACGGGAATGACAGTCCGATTTTTAAATATTATATATGAATCGATTCACCGTAAACAGCGGCAGCAGCTTCCATAACAGACTCTGAAAGAGTCGGATGAGCGTGAATAGTTTTAATAACTGATTCAGCAGTTGCTTCAAGAGATTTTGCTAATGTAGCCTCGGCAATTAATTCTGTTGCTTCAGAACCTATTATGTGGACTCCAAGAATCTCTCCGTATTTCGCATCAGTAATAAACTTAACAAATCCTTCTCTTTCCCCAACGGCAAAGGCTTTACCGCTAGCCATAAATGGAAATTTTCCAATCTTTATTTCATATCCTGCTTCTTTTGCTTTTGCTTCTGTTAATCCAACGCTTGCAACCTGCGGCTGACAATATGTACAGCCTGGAATAGTTTCATAATTTATATCCGGAGGATTTAATCCTTTAATTTTTTCAACACAGTGAATTCCCTCTGCTGAAGCAACATGTGCCAGCCAGGGTGGTCCTATAACATCACCGATACCATAAATTCCTTTTACATTGGTTTCATAAGTTGACTTATTTACTTTTATATGATTCTTAAATAATTCAACGCCTAATTGTTCCAGTCCAAACCCTTCCACATTTCCTGTTACACCAATTGCACTTAAAACTTTATCAGCCGTAAGTTTTTTCTTTTCACCATTTGTATTTATAGTAACTTCTACTTTCTTTCCTTTCACTTCAGCTTTTTCAACGGAAGTTTTCGTGAAGATATCAATTTTTCTTTTCCTGAAACTTCTGGCGAGTGTATCCGAAACTTCCTTATCTTCAATTGGAAGAATTGAATCGAGCATTTCAATTACAGTAACTTTTGTTCCGAGCACGCTATAGAAGTAAGCGAATTCAATTCCAATAGCACCGGCTCCAATTACAATTAACTCTTTTGGTTGATCAGGCAAATTCATTGCTTCAGTACTGGTAATAATATTTTTTTTATCAATTGGAATTGATGATACTGCTCTCGGTCTTGCGCCGGTTGCAATAATTATTCTAGCAGCATTTATGGATTGAGTTGATTTCCCTTTTTCATCAATAATATCAATTTGATTTTTGGATACAAGTTTTCCAAAACCATTTATTCTGTCAATTTTATTTTTCTTAACCAGCATTTCCACATTCTTAGTTATTTTATCGGAAATGTCGCGGCTTCTTTTTATAATTTTTGAAAAATCAAATTTTAATTCCTTGGCAGTAATTCCAAATTCTTCCCCGTGATTTTTTACATTATCATAAATTTCTGCATTCTTTAAAAGTGATTTGGTTGGAATACATCCCCAGTTAAGACAAATTCCGCCTAATTTATCTTTATCAATTACTGCTGTTTTAAATCCTAATTGAGCAGCCCTGATAGCTGCAACATAACCGCCAGGTCCGCCGCCAAGCACTGCAATATCATATTTATCCGCCATATTATTCAAAAACCTACTTTTTTGTTCAAGATTAGATTTAAATATAATTAACTCATGAGGAAAATGGAAGTTAGAAAGTATTCAAGTTACAATATTTATGACCACAGAGTCAGTAATTTATGACCGATGAGTTTAAATATTTAACTTCCTAAATGCGGGAAGAAAAACTATTATTTCTATAAAACGAAAAAAAATAAAAACAAAAACAATGTTTATTGATAATAAATTCACAATAAAAATTGGCAGCAAAATTGATATTTATAAATGTGAACTTTGAAAGGATTGAAACTGTGGAAGAATTAGACAATATAAATTTACCCTTATATACAATAAGCACTGCCGCAAAAATATTGGGAATCTCAATTCATACGCTAAGAATGTATGAACGGGAAGGATTGGTTTTACCCTTTAAAAAAGAATCAGGTCACAGGCTTTATTCACAATCAGATCTTGATAGAGTCCTTTGCATCCGCAGAGCAATAAATGAAAATAAAATTAGTATAGCAGGAATAAAAATGATTTATTCTTTAATCCCATGCTGGCAAATAGTGAATTGCTCCGATGAAGAAAAATCAAAATGTCCATCTTTTACAGCACACGATAAACCTTGCTGGACGTTTTCTCACAAAAAAAATATTTGCAAAAAGATTGAATGCAGAGATTGTACGGTTTACAAAGACTACCAGGAATGTGATCAAATTAAAGGTGCAATAGCAAGGTTGTATTAAAATTAAATTTATTAAAATGATTTCGCTAAATATAAACAAATATGAAAAGGCTCATTTACGCGGGAATATTTTTCCTGCTTACGCAAAATATTATAAGTGCAGCTACAACTAATAATAAAGAAGAAAATAAAAACTGTTTAAAGTGCCATTCATGGTCAACATTAGGTTTCAGGGATAAAGAAAGCGGACTTCTGGTTAACCTTTCAGTTAATCCGGACAATTTTTATACTTCAAACCATAAAATCCTTGCCTGTGTAGAATGCCATTCAAAAGATTTTACTGTCTTTCCCCATTCAAATAAACTTAAAGAAGAAAGTCTCTATTGTCTTGATTGTCACACTGATAAAAAAGAATTATCAAAATACAGTTTCAAGAATATCGAAAAGGATTTCAAAAAAAGCATACACTACCTGAAACTTGGAAATCAGTTTACATGTTTTAACTGCCACGAGCCGCATTCATTTAAAGTTAATGCAAGGGTAAATACTCAAATTGAAAAGATAGTTTTATATGACAATAGAATTTGCCTCGACTGCCATAATAGTTCATCTAAAATTGCTGCATTAACAAAAGATGTTATCCCGTCATTAAATGAATCACACAAATGGCTGCCTCATCTTGAGCTCCACTGGGCTAATGTAAGATGCATTGATTGTCACGCCCCCGAAAATACTGCCGGAGTGCCGCACGAAATTCTTCCAAAAGAAAAAGCCGTTAAGAACTGTGTTAATTGTCATTCGGAAAATTCGATACTGCTTCAGTCTTTATATAAATTTCAATCGGTACAAAAAAGAAACGAACAGGGGTTTATCAATGCAACAATTCTGAATAATTCTTATGTAATAGGCGCAACCAGGAATTATTACCTGAATTTATTCAGTTTTATAATTTTCGGTATAACAATAATTTTTCTGGGACTACATGGATATTTCAGGTATAAATCCCGGATTAATGAGAATAAAAATGAAAATTAACAAAGAATATTTTTATCCGCTTTGGCTTAGAATATGGCACTGGGCTAATGCTGTCTTATTTATGAGTTTAATAATTACCGGGTTAAACCTGCAGTATTCAACTAGAGAGAATCCGCTGATAAGATTCGATCATGCCATACAACTGCACAACATTTCCGGCATAATATTAACAATTAACTACCTGTTCTTTTTTATAATGAATATTATTTCGGGGAATATTAGACAGTACATCCCTGTATTTAAGGGTATTGTATCAAAGCTAAAACTTCAGGCTGAATTTTATATAAAAGGTATATTCAAAAATTCAGATCACCCATTTGAAACAGAAAAAGGAAATAAGTTTAATCCCCTTCAGCAGATTACGTATGCAAAAATTATGTATGTACTTCTTCCGATGGTCATTCTTTCAGGCTGGGCAATGCTTTTTCCTGAAATAATAATCGAACAATTTTTTAATATTCCGGGTTTTTTATTTACTTCAATTTTACATACTGCAGCAGGTTTTATTCTTTCAATTTTTATGATCGGGCACATTTATTTAGCAACAACAGGAACAACTTTAATCAGCAATTTTAAAGCAATGATAACCGGGTGGCACGAAAGTCATCCTAAAATAAATTTAGAACCGGGGGCAAATGATGAAGAAATTATCTCTTAAATTCTTAAAGAGCAAAACAGGAAAATTAATTACAATTATAGTCAGTGTAATATTTTTCGGTTGGATTTTTATGGCGTTTATTTATAATCCTTTTTTTGAATGGTATACCGGTGTTAAGAATGCAACTTTAACTTTCGAGTCCAGCAAAGAAATTACTCAACAGGATTTTGACAAGCTTGCAAAAGAACTTACATACCAGGACAGGTTAAAAAGAGCAGAAGAAGTAACTAAGAATGAACAGAATGTATTTTCCAGGAAAGTTAAAATTGAAATGCTGATAAATACTCCCTCTTTTCAGCAACAAACCAATTATAAACATATCAAGTATTTTAATGATGCGGGCATAACTCAATATAAAGGTCCGGAAACCTGCCTGGAATGTCACGAAACTATGGCAGTTCATAAACCGGATGGAACAGTTGAAACTGTAAATACTATGAAAGACGTACTTAACACTGTTCATTTCAAATTCCAGAGAATGGCTGCAGGATTTTCTACTTATGGCTATAACGGAAAGAAAGTAAATGAAGAAGGACGTCCAATTCCGGTTGGGAAAATTGACAGGGCATGCGGAATTCCCGGAAGTTTTTCCTGGACAGGCTGGGCAACATTAATTAAAACTTACCCTGAAGGTAAAGACGGCGAAGTTGAAATGCGAAGTGAGGGATGTGGGGCGTGTCATATTGGTGGTAATTATCATCCGGCAACAGAAGATATGATGCCAATCGGAGATGTTCCCAAATCAGCAGAAGATGGAATTGACTGTCTAATTTGTCACTCACAGTCATATGATATGAATTACAAATACGTAATCAAAGATAAAGTTGGAACCAGATGGAACCAGGACAGAACAATGCGAGCAGCAATGACTGTTACTAAACCAACAAATGAAAATTGTTTGAACTGTCATCAACATAATATGGGTGGTGATGTTTATGAGCATAATGTTTCTGCGAAAAATCTTGGTTACAAAAATAAACGAATAGTACATGAAGGAAGTAAAAGAGGTAATCCATTCAGTACCCATGATGATGTGCACTACAAAGCAGGAATTAAATGTATTGATTGCCACGTACCTGAAGGACATAAAATTCCACGCGGTACAAAAGCGACTGATCTCGTAGCTAATGATCTTCCGGATAAAGTGGTTGCCTGTGAAAATTGTCACACTTCAGCTCCACATACAAAAAATGAATTAACACGAATAATCCTGAATGGTCACGTTTCAAGAATTGCCTGTGAAACCTGCCATATTAAAGATTTACAGGAAACAAATGTTGTTTTAAGAGATTGGACAAAACCTACCTGGAATAAAGAAGAAGGAATGTATATTCCTACAGATATACTTCGTTCAGGTAAAACAGGAATTGGGTTTACCTATTTATGGTTTAATGGAAACGGAACATTTCTAGCAAATGCTTTGGGTAACAATCCAAACAAAACAGAAAAGTACAATCCATTAATGAATCAAATGGTAAAAATAGATAATCCTGTTGCATTGAAAGAAGTAAAAGAAAATCTTATAAAAGATTTTAATATGAGTGATGAACAGGCTGAAGCATATATGAAAGATTTTACCAATACCCTGTCACAATTGACGCCAGAAATGGTTGAAAAAAGAAAAAATGTAATTAAGAATTTTCTATTTAAAATTGAGAATATGGGTGACAGCAAAATTTATCCATTCAAATTATTTAATGCTAAAATGTACGAAGATATGACTAACCAGGGACCATTTGGAGCAATGATTCTACCTTTTGATTATCCAACTTATTATGAAAAAGGGGATCCAAAGGAAGCTGTTAAAATTGCAATTCAAAACCCGATAGTTAAAAGAATGTATCAGTTGCCCTTCAAAGAATATATGATGGATGATTTTATGCATTATTTCGGTGTTGATGAATGGTCGGATATTTATCCATTGGACGATAACGGAAATTTAAGAAATGTAGAAGAACACTGGATGAGACAATATGGGACACTTATGGTAAACCACGGAATCCAGAAAGAGGGACTAGATTGCAAAAGTTGTCATTCCCCCAATGGAATAATAAACTTTACGCAATTGGGTTACTCAGCAGAAAGAGTAAAAGATTTACAAAATTTAAAAGAATTAAAATACTTTAAAACAAAATTGTCTAAGAAATAAATCATTTTGGATTTGTATTATTTGATTTGAAGGCCGAACCTCGAGTTCAACTTTTCTAATTTAGAATCTTTCATCCGGTGAATAATACTTTGGCAGCATAGTTGAGACTCCCTTTTCTGCCCAAGACCCATAAACCTGGAAGGGTAACCTTTCTTTCGGATATCCATTTCCATCCAAAGTAGCCTGCATATAGGATAATTTTATCCACGAAACTTCCGGGTGACTAGGATTATTAAACAAGTAAGCTATTTTTAAAAAATCTCTGAAAGATAATATATAGTTTGGCCCGTCCATTTTAATAAGTGGTTTCTCGGGATGGTGCAGATTGTTTTTTTCAATGTTTACAGTGTTGTCCATATATATCTGAAAGCCATTCTCTTTATAGTTGTTATTTACAATTGATCGCAAAAAACAATCCATGGAACCTTCGTAAGCTTTTTTCCTGTTATATGCCCAGTTGTTTTTTAATGTTCCCGTAGAATCTTTTAATTCTTTAAAACTTGGCAATACAACTAATTTAAGATGTCGAGTTTCCGTATCCCATGTAAAATCAACAAGTATAAAGCTAATTTCATATCCCAATGTGTGGTTTGATACTATTAAAGGAACTTCGGAATATGCTTTTAATTCAGTTTTTTTTATCCATTCAAAATTAAGATATTGAGGGTTTTCCAGAGTACAATTTATTTCAAAGTCACTTTTCCCAAAAAATCTTTCTTTAAATATTTGCAGGTTATCTTTCCATTCATCCGGTGTTTCCTCAGAAACCAAAACAGATTCTAATTCATAACTTACCTCCTCGAGATTAAATACTATCTTCTTAGATTGACCTTCCGATAAATGAATTGTAACTGTATTTGGTCTGTAACCAATTATTGATGCAACAACATCGTGAGTTCCTGAAGGAAGGTTTGAAATAATGAAATCTCCATCTTTATTGGTTGCAGTTCCCAGTGTAGTACCTGATATATAAACATTTACATACTCAAGTGGCTTGCCAGTAGCTTTTTCTAAAACCCTGCCCTTTATTATACCGGAACTGCTTTGAGCATTAATCAAAGAGGATAAAAAAAAGAATATTAAATAAAGTGGAACCCCCTTAATAACTGAAAAGATCATTTTATAAAAGCTCACAGATATTACTTGAAACTCTCTAGTGCTTCTTCAACCGATGCGTAAAGTGAAAATATCCTGTCCATGCCAGTAATATTAAGTAATACTTCAGCATCTGAATGAGCGCCTGCAATTTTTATATCTCCACCTTTTTGCGAATATCTTTTTAGATTATTTACTAAAGCTCCAAGGAAAGTAGAATCCATATATTTACATTCGCTTAAATCTATAACAACCTTTATATTATCTTTTTCAAAATTATTATTCAGGTCTTCCTTTAGCTCTTCTACTTCGTTGAAAGTTGCTCTTTTAAGCTTAATCCTTTCAACTACTACATCTCCGATTTGATCACTTTTTATTCCCATACATCACCTACCTATTTTCCTTTTATACTTGTAGTCAAATTTAATAATTAGATTGATAATCCCGGCAATAAATCATAAAATTCTTTTAATGATTCTGGATTTACAAGCGCATCTTTGTTTTCGATTTTATCACCATTTAAAATTCTGGTTACAGTTAGTTCCACTTTTTTTCCGCTTATTGTCCTGGGAATTTCATTTATCTGAAATATTTTTGCCGGCACATGTCTTGGCGTAGCAAGATTTTTTATATTTAATTTTATATCATTTATAAGTTCTTTATTTAATGTAATATTTTTTCTTGGAACAACAAACAGAATTATCCTTACGTCATTTCTAAATTTTTGTCCTACAACCAGACTGTCGGAAATCTCCTTCATTCCTTCGACTATTCGATAAATTTCTGCTGTGCCGATTCTTACTCCTCCCGGATTTAATGTTGCATCAGATCTACCATAAACAATAACTCCCCCGTTTTTTGTAATTTTAATAAAATCCCCATGATGCCAGGTTCCCGGGTATCTTTCAAAATATGCTGACTTATATTTTTTCCCGCTTTTGTCGTTCCAAAAATATACCGGCATTGAAGGAAATGGCTTGGAACAAACAAGTTCTCCTTTTTTATCAATATGCTCATTACCTTTTGAATCATAAGATTCTACTTTCATTCCAAGTCCCCTGCACTGAATTTCTTCGGAATAAACAGGTAGCGTCGGATTTCCAAGCATAAAACATGAAATTATATCAGTTCCTCCGGAAATAGAAGAGAGCAAAACATCCATTTTAACATTTTTATATACCCAGTTGAAATTATCCGGTGATAAAGGGGAGCCGGTGGATAAAATTGTTTTCAAGGAGGTTAAATCACTTTTGCAGGGTTCTATTTTTGCTTTTTGACAAATAGTTAAATATTTAGGACTTGTGCCAAAAATTGTTATTCTTTCCCTTTCAATTTTTTTCCACAAAACATTCAATTCCGGATATACGGGACTACCATCATACAAATATATAGTCGTCCCTATTTGCAATGTACTTACAAGCCAATTCCACATCATCCAGCCGCAGGTTGTATAATATGTTATTATGTCGTTTCTTTTTAAATCAGTATGCAGGGAATGCTCCTTAAAATGCTGGAGCAAGGTACCGCCTGCTCCGTGAACAATGCATTTGGGAACGCCTGTTGTTCCTGAAGAATACATTATATAAACAGGATGATTAAACGGCAACTGCTTAAACCTGATTTTTATTGAGCTGTTATCAATTAAATCTTTAAATAATATATAGTTAACATTTTTATTTGATTGTATTCTTCTCTTTGATTTTTTCTTAAAATCATAAAAATTTTCTATTAGAACAACTGATTTAATAGCAGGTATTTTATCAGTTATCTGGTTTATTTTAGATTTACAGTTTATCTCTTTTCCATTATATGAATACTTTTCAATAGCAAACAATACTTTAGGTTTTATTTGCCCAAACCTGTCAAGGACTCCCTGCAATCCAAAATCCGGTGAACAGGATGACCATAATGCTCCCATACTAGTAGCTGCAAGCATGGCAATAATCGATTCAGGATAATTTGGAACAAACCCTGCTACCCTGTCCCCTTTTCTTATTCCAAGTTTCTTAAGACCTTCGGCACATTTTGCTACTTTATCATAAAGTTCATTGTATGTAAGAGTAACATTTTGCCTGTCTTCTCTTGAACTTATAATAGCTATATGGTCATCCCTGTACCGCAACAGATTTTCTGCGAAATTTAATTTTGCAGCGGAAAACCATTCAGCTCCGGGCATTTTGTCAGAAGAAAGGATTTTATTATAAGGATTGGAATGTATTAGTCCTGATAAAACCCACATTGATTTCCAGAATTCTCGGATATTATTTACCGACCATTTATAAGCATCATTAAAATTATTGACTTTTTTGCCGGTGAGTTTTTCTACATAATTGTAGAATGCCAGCATATTTGAATTTTTGATTCGTTCTTTTGTGGGTTTCCAGAGTGGCTTTTTCAATGTAATGAATCTTTAATTATTAATTTTACCGGCGTATAAAGCAGTCTTCCATGCAAAATCAGCGTTATTATTTTCCAGAGCACATTTTGCTGTCAATTCCAGCAAAGTCTTTGCTTTTGGATTTTTTTTATCCAGGATTTCTACTGCAGCTTTTAACATCCTTTTATAATCTGAATGTCGCTGGTACCTGTAAAATGCTTCTTCCCCGGATTCATAATTTTCAATCTCTGAATATTGTATTTCCTTAATAAATTTATTTACATCGGCATCAGACGGAATCGCTTCACAGGTTGCAAGTGCTGCAATATTATTTGCAGAATAAATATATGATTTCTTAATGAAATCAGGAAGTTGGTCATAACCTATGCCTAAATCATATTTTGGCTGCTTTAGTTCAAATATTGCTTCTCCGCTTGCACGGGAATAATAGTTTGCAGACATTCTTCCAACCAGGTCAATATCATCCGGATGAATTACTCCATTTTTTACAATGTCATCTGGTATGTGAATTTTTAGTACTTCACATATTGCAATATTAGGAGCAGCACCTCCTTCACCAAAACTCCTCATTTCTCTCATAACACATTCCATCTGGAATGGAGATTCTTTTACTCTTTTAGGTTTTACAATTTCGGAATCAACAGGTGTCAATCCGCTTTTCACAAATTCATCAACTTCAGGTGCAAACTCAGCCGAAGCAAGATTAATTTGATTTACCATTGAATATGTAACTGATTGAACAACACATTCTTTGTTGTTCATCAGATTATGATAAGTGTTTTTGAAAGATCCATCTTTACCTCTTCTTGAAGGAGAAAACGCAACCATCGGAGGATTTGAACCAAAGCAATTAAAAAAAGAAAATGGAGTTAAATTCAGAATCCCATCTTCCGAAATAGTAGAAACCAGTGCAATTGGTCTTGGACCTATTCCTCCGAGTAATAATTGATGTAATTTGGGTACTTCTAATTCTTTCGGATTATAACTTGTCATAATTATTATTTCTTTTTTGCTAATATTGAATAATCTTTTGAATTCTTTACAATTTTATTTGAAAGTTTTCCAAGTCCTGTGATTTCCAAATCAACTGTATCACCGTCTTTCAACCAGATTGGAGTAAATGCTTTACCCTGCTCCTTTGCTTCCAAAGCCCAGGTTCCATTAAGCTCCAGATAGCAACCTGTTCCAACTGTTCCTGAACCTATTACATCACCCGGCAATAATTCAACTCCGTATGAAGCACGTTCGATTATCTGTGCAAAAGTCCAGTCCATTTCCTTCATATTTCCATCAGATATCTGTTTGCCGTTATGATGAGCAGTCATTCTTAAATCGTATTTATTACCTGAATCAGATTCTATTTTATATTTTTCTAGCTCATCAGTTGTTACAAGCCAGGGGCCGATTACTGTTGCAAAATCTTTCCCCTTTGCGGGTCCGAGATTCAATTTCATTTCTTCCATCTGCAGGCGGCGGGCGGAAAGATCATTCATTATCATATACCCGGCAATATGTGAATCTGCATCTTTTACATCAATATTTTTTCCTTTTTTTCCTATTACAATAGAAGCTTCAAGTTCTATATCAAGTTTTTCAAGATGATCTTTTTCAACTATGATATCCCCTTCTCCAAAAATTGCATTATGATTTGTCAAATAAAAGATCGGGAACTGGTCAAACTCAGGAATCATATCAACGCCGCGATTCCTGCGTGCAGTTGCAACGTGCTGACGAAATGCATATCCATCCCTGCAGGAAGTTGGATGAGGAACTGGTGCCAGCATTTTAATTTGATCTTTTTCTAAATTTTTTAAAATTTTCCCATTTTTAATTGCATCATCAACATCTTTGGCTTTTGACTTCAGGTTTTCAAAATCATTTAGAAAATCACTCATTTTAGATGGTAGTGAAAGGTTTAATTCTTTCCCGGACAGCTCCAGGTCAAATATTTTATTTTCATTAAAAAGTCCTAATCTTTCTTCATTATTGTTAATAAATGAAACAAGTTTCATCAGTATCTCCGTTTATTCAAAAATAATTTATGTGGTGTGAAGTTTATGCTTTTCCGCAAGAATTGGATAAACTTCACTAATTACATTAATTGCAAACTCTGTTTCTTCGTCTGTCCCGGAATTTATTCTTATCCCGTTCGGTATTCCGAATGTATTAACGTGTCTAAGAATCAATCCCCTGTTGAGACATTCTTCATTAAATTCTGTTGCGAATTCCTCTGTTGGGAAAACAAGCATATAAAAATTCGCTGCAGTCGGGACATAAGCAATGAATAATTCATCAAATTTTTTCTTAAATTTTTTAAGCGATTTTTTATTCTGGATCATTGTTCTATCCAGGAACTCATCATCTTTAATTGCAGCAATTGCGGCTTGCTGTGCAAGCGCATTTGGTTCAAAAGGAAGCTTAACTTTGTACATTTCTCTTATTAAGTATTCCTGCGCAACGGCAAATCCGAGTCTTATTCCTGCAAGTCCATAAGCTTTGGAAAGAGTTCTTAAAACAATCAGGTTTTCCAGGTCGTAATCCAATCCGTTCGGGTAATCAGGATTATCTTTTGCATAAACCGTATATGCTTCATCCAAAACAACCAGTACATTCTTTGGAACTTTACTCATAAAAGATTCAAATTCTTTTTTTGTAAACATAGTTCCGGTTGGATTGTTTGGATTGGCTAAATAAATAATTTTAGTATTAGAGTTAATACTATCCGCTATTGCTTGAAGATCGAAATGATAATTTTTCTGCGGAACCTGAACAGATTTTCTGCCGTATTTATTTACATTTACATACCACCCAATAAATGTACCTTCTGAAGTTAACATTTCATCATTCTCATCACTATAAGCAGTAATAAGATATTGAAGTATTGCATCAGATCCGCTGGCAGTTACAATTTGTTCCGGTTTCTTATTTATTTTATCTGCAATGGCGTGTACCAATTTGTACGATGATGGATTAGTGTAACGATGAAGGTCATTTATATTTTCTTTTATTACCTCCATTGCTTTTGGCGAAGGTCCAAGCGGATTTTCATTTGATGCCAGCTTTACAATTTTTGTAATCCCCTTTTCACGAACCAGTTCGTCAATTGGTTTTCCCGCTTTGTACGGTTTTAGTTTCTGAATATGTTCGGGAATTTTTATCATAGTTATTTTTCCAGCCATGATTGATGATAATCTTCAACCTGGGTTTCTTTTACATATTTTGTCACTTTCAAAGGCGTAAATGTATCAATCATTACAGCATACTCATCAGTTTCTTTTTTACCCAGTGAGGCTTCGGTTTTACCCGGCTGCGGTCCGTGCGGAATTCCCATCGGATGCAGAGTAACTGAACCTTCTTCTACTCCTGTTCGTGACATAAAATCACCGTAGACGTAATAAAGAACTTCGTCGCTATCAACATTTGAATGATAATAAGGAGCCGGAATTGACTGCGGATGAAAATCGAACAAGCGAGGTACAAAATTGCAAACGACAAAATGTTCTGTAGTAAACATTAAATGTACAGGCGGTGGTAAATGAATTAAACCAACCTTTGGTGCATATTCTTTTAAATTGAATGTGTATGGGTATAAAAACCCATCCCATCCAATTACATCAAATGGATGATGTGGAAGTTCATATTTGAAAGTTCTGTTTGATACTTTTAATATTAATTCAAATTTTCCTTGTTTATCTATTGGTTCTGTAAAATGAGGAGGTTTGAAATCTCTTTCATAATATGGAGCATCTTCTGTTAATTGTCCATATTCATTCCTGAAATGTTTTGGAATATCAAAAGGCGTGTCCGATTCAATAATAAACAATTTCACATTTTTAAAATCATCAAACTTCAATTGATAGGTGGTGCCTTTAGGTACGGCTATATAATCCCACTGATCAAATGGGTTCATACCATATTCAGAAAAGAATTTACCTTTACCGTGATGGACAAAGACTATTTCATGTTTGTAACTATTCCTGTAAAAAGTATCGGTATCTTCAGTAACGTGAGCAGTTGAAATTACACAATGTTCATTTCTTAAATATTCCCTGCGTGAATTAATAAAATTACCTTTGGCCTTTTTCGCATCCGTTTTAAAGTGATAATATTTTAACGGAGCATCAGACCAGCTGTTATCATCTGTCTGATGGATTTCACCAATATTTTCAACCTGTGGAGGCATATAAAGATGATATTTATTTGAATAAATACCTGAAAATCCCTTTGTACTGAAAAGTTCTTCCCTGTAAAGTGATTTACCATCTGGTTTGTAAAATGTAGTATGTCGTTTGGGAGGGACCTTTCCTAGTTGAACATAAAACGGCATTATGACCTCCTATATTTTTAATACATATTTTTTTATGTGTCATTGCGAGGAGCCTACGACGAAACAATCTTTATGAATTAAATATCCAAACAACAGATTGCTTTGCCCCAAATTTATAGGGGCTCGCAATGACTGCAATAATTACTCTACTCTTCCGGATCTTTATCGAAATTTCCTCTCTTCATCTGATCTTTTTCTATTGATTCAAAAAGAGCCTGGAAATTTCCCTGTCCAAATCCAATTGCACCTTCCCTTCTCTGGATTATTTCATAAAAGAATGTAGGTCTGTCACCAATTGGTTTTGTAAATAGCTGCAACAGGTAACCTTTATTTTCGGCAATATCACAAAGTATCCCGTTTTCCTGTAATTCATCAATGCTTTCTTTTATCTTTACATTTTTGCTGCGCAGCATATCATAATATGAATCAGGTGGTTCTAGAAATTCAACTCCGTTCTTTTTCATATTTGCAATTGTCTCTATTATGTTATCAGTTGAAATTGCGATATGCTGAATTCCTGACCCGAGATATTCGTCAATGTATTCTTCAATCTGTGATTTCTTAAGACCTTCATATGGCTCGTTAATAGGATTCTTAATATCCGCTTCTTTTGAACGAACTACTTTTGAAAGCAATGATGAAAATTGTGTAGATATATCGCCCATTCCGAATTCAAGAAATGTTTCAAAATTCAGAGTCTTATTTAAATAATTTACCCAGTAATCCATTTCATTTATTCGAACATTTCCAACTATATGATCAATTTTTTTCAGCCCGGTTTCGTGAGCTTCAATATTTATATTTTGAATCGGTTTCGTAAACCCGGGCTTAAATACTCCCTTATAATTATTTCTGTTTGAAAAAACTATTTCTGCATCATCATATACTTTTACGGCTGCTTCCTCAACATACCCGTTTTCATTAGAATATTTTTTATACGTGCTAACCGGTATAGCGCCATTTTCAATTGCAGTATTATAGGCGTGTTTAACATCTTTAACTTTAAGCGCCCATTTTTTTACACCGTCGCCATGTCTCTGAACAAAAGAAGAAATATCAAATCCTTTTGGATTGACTGCAGATGTAATTACAACCCTGATGCTCTTACCTTCCAAAAGGTAAGATACTCTATCTTTTATACCTGTTTCCGGTCCACTGTAAGCTGTAATTTTCAGTCCCATACCTTTTGCGTGCCAGTATGCCCACATTTTTGCGGAGCCGACATAAAATTCGACATAATCATAACCAAGAATTCCAAGTGGTTGTCCTTCCATAAATCATCTCCGGTAATTATTTATTTTTTTAAAAAACTAAATCAGTTGTTTCTTTAACAGTTTCAAGTACAATTGTTGTACTTGTAGAACTTATAGAATTAATTGATGCAATTTTTTTTCTTAAAAGTTCTGTGAGTTTTGCAGGATTTTCAGCTCTGACTTTAACAAGAAAACAATCTTCTCCTGCAACTATATGAACTTCCTGAACTTCGGGTACTTTTGCCAATTCTTTTGCAGTTTTATTATCCACAATAGGGCCATTCGCTTTTACAAGCACATAAGCCAGTAGTTCCTTATCAACTTCCGAAGCTTCAATCTGTACAGTGTATTTTTTGATTATTTTATTTTTTTCAAGCTTTTTGATGCGTTCCAGAACAGCAGAAGGCGCCATTTTTATCTGCCTTGCAATCTCAGCATTGGAAATACGCGAATTCTGTTGCAAGATATTCAGGATCTGAGCATCAATTTTGTTGATCATTTGGTTTCTTAGACTAATTCGGAAGATTCTTCGTAATATTAGGAATTATAAGAATTTAAATCAAGTGGAGAATCCTACTTATTTTATCGAATCAAGCAATAAAAAATCATTTATTTTATAATTTGTGGTCTCTTCAAGATTTTTATCCGGGTATTCACAAATTTTTAATAATGGACAAATTTTACAGGATGGTTTTGATGGTTTGCATATTTCTCTGCCCAACCGGATTAAGTTTGTATGAAACTGGTGAGCCATTCCGTCAGGCATGTTTTCATTAAGTATTTTAAACGATTTATCCGGTGTGGAAGTCATTACTATTCCTATTCTGTTTGTTGTGCGATGAACGTGAGTATCAACCGGACAGAAATTTTTTCTCATTGCAAAGAGTAAAACACAACTGGCGGTTTTTAACCCAACACCAGGGAAAGTAGTAAGTTCTTTAAGTATTTCTTCATCCTCCATTTTATTGAGATACTTTAAAGATATTTTCCCCTTTTCTTTCAGCAATGTGATTAACAAATTTTTAATAGCTTTTGATTTTTGTTTTCCTAATCCTGCTGTCTTTATCAGTTTTTCAATTTGTGCAGTAGTCAGTTTTGCTACTTCGTTCCAGCTTTTATATTTCCCTTTTAGATTCTGAAATGCTTTATATGAATTTTTATCATTTGTATTTTGTGACAGGATGGTCGCAATTATCATATCAACCGGATCGGGCGGAGTTTTGCTGCGTTGAGGAATGCCGTATTTTTTTATTAACAGGTTATTAGCTTTTTCTATTTTTCTTTTAAGCATAAGAAAATTAAGACATAATATTTTTATATTTGACAAATGAATATAACAGGCTTGATAGAATAATCAAAAATACGGAGTTTTAATGCCCACATTAATGGCAAGCATTTCGGGAATTAGAGGAATTGTTGGTGACGGCCTCGATCCAAATGTTTTAGTAAAATATCTTTCCGCTTACGCCGAATTTATTGGCAAAGGGACAGTAGTTGTCGGACGTGATGCGAGAATAACCGGCGATATGGTTCAATCGATTGTTACCGGCACATTAATGGCAAAAGGGATTGATGTTGTTGAAATAGGAATTGTACCGACTCCAACTGTTCAGTTTACTGTAAAAACTCTTAAAGCCCAGGGTGGTATTGCTATTTCAGCAAGTCATAATCCAAATGAATGGAACGCATTAAAGCTCCTCAACAGTACCGGGCAATTTATGACTCAAGATGAAAATGATAAATTGCAGAAAATAATAAAAAGGATTGAAAAAGATGGAGATAACTATAAATCCTGGAATAAAATCGGTGTAAAAAAAATTTACAAGAGTGCATTAAAAAATCACGTAGAGAGCGTTTTAAATCTCAAATACATAGAAAAATCAAAAATTAAAAGAAAAAAGTTTAAAGTACTCGTTGATTGTGTAAACGGTGCAGGAGTTTACGTAATACCACAGATGTTGAAAGAACTTGGCTGTAAAGTAATTGAAATAAATTGTGATAAATCGGGAATTTTCCCCCGCCTGCCTGAACCGATTCCCGAAAATCTAAAAAAGACAATGCAGGCAGTTAAAAAAGAAAAAGCAGATATTGGAATCGTCGTTGATCCGGATGTTGACAGGCTTGTTTTAATTACTGAAAAAGGTGAACCCTTCGGGGAAGAAAATACAATTACGCAAGCAGTTAAATTTATCCTTTCAAAAAGGAAAGGAAACGTTGTTGTTAATCTTTCAACAACCCGCGGAGTTGATGATATAGCTCACGATGCAAAATCAAAAGTGTTTCGCTCCCCTGTGGGCGAAGCAAATGTTGTAAAAATGATGAAAGAAGAAAAAGCGATTATTGGCGGAGAAGGAAGTGGCGGAGTTATTTATCCGGCTATACATTACGGAAGAGATGCCCTTGTTGGTGTTGCAATTACACTTCAGCATCTTTTGGAATTTAAAGGTAAAATGAGTGAGCTGAAAGATGGATTACCCTGCTATTTTATTGTTAAGAAAAAAATCGATTTAGGAGATGCAAATCCCGATAATATTATAAAAAAGCTGGTGAAACAGTACGGCGAAGAAAAAAGCAATACTCTTGATGGATTAAGACTAGATTTTACAAATCACTGGGTTCATTTCAGAAAATCTAACACAGAACCAATTATAAGGATAATTGTTGAAGGAGAGGATAAGAATGAAGCGGAATTATTAGCTGAGAAATATTTGAAGGATATTAAGAAATTATCCAAATAAAATTAGAACAACTTTGCTCTTTTCTGAATGTAGCTGAATAGTGCTTTATCGAAAGGCATGGAAGTTTCGATAAGGTTATATTCTATATTTGAGTTCAGGCATTCCGATTTAATTTTTCCTGTAAATTCACTCATTGCTTCCCTGTACGCTTTTTGAATCTGGTAGGGCTGCGTTGTAATTTCATCATCTGTTTCCATATCTTTAAATATTGCATCGGTTCCAAAAGCAAAATTTCTTTCCTGCGGGTCAAGTACCTGGAAAACTATCACTTCATTTTTTTTATACCTGAAATGTTTAAGAGCAGAAAGAACGGAGTCAACATCATCAAATAAATCAGAAACAATTATTACCAGTCCCCTTCTCTTAATTTTTTCTGCAATTGAATGCAGTGAAGAAGCTGTATTCGTTTTATTTGAAGCTTTAGCTTCTAAAATGTTTTTTAATAATTCGTGAAGATATGCCTTTGAAGCTTTCGGAGGTAAATATTTGTCTATCTTTTCAGAATATAGTGAAAGTCCTACTGCGTCCTGCTGACGAATCATCATATAACTTAAACCGGCAACAAGTGTTGAAGCATATTCAAGTTTTGTTACATTTCCTTCTGAAGAATAATTCATAGATTTGCTTGTATCGAGTAAAATATAACTTTTAAGATTTGTTTCTTCTTCGTATTGTTTAATGAAGTATTTGTCTGATTTGCCATACACTTTCCAGTCAATATCCTTTAAGCTGTCACCCTGCATATAGGGACGATGCTCGCTGAATTCAACTGAAAAGCCATGGTAGGGACTTTTGTGAAGCCCTACCATAAAACCTTCGACAACAAGACGGGCTCTTAATTCAAGTGAATTAAGTTTGGAGATTACCGAGGGATTTAAATATTTTTTATAATCCTCTGAATTTAAAGGCATTAAATGGACTTTGCGTCTTTTTTCTTTAAAATCTCTTCCGGTGCCATACCCATATTATTTAATTCTTCCTGTGCTGATTTGGCTAACTCGTGATTTGGATATTTTTGCAAAAACAATTGATAAGTCTTGGTCGCAGCATCAAAATTATTCAGGTCATTAGCTTCAATAAAGCCTGACATAAATAAAGATGTTGGTCCTTCTTTTGATTCTGGAAATCTTTCATATACAGTCTTGAAGGTTTCAACAGCCTTTTGATAGCATTTTACCGGATTAAGAGTAGAATCCTGCTTATTCTGATAAATCCCGGCAAGTTTTACCATAGCAGTTGCTGTTTCTTTGCCGTCAGGATATTCATTAATTAACTCATTATAAGATTTAATTGCTTTCTGGTAATTATTTTCTTTTATGCTTTTTTCAGCTGCTGTCATAAATTCCTGCTCAGATTTCCTTCCACAACCAGTAATAATTAATCCTGCGAGAATCAATAAAACAATAGATTTCATTGTACAAAACTCCATATTTCTTTGTCTTTTAATTTATCTAAATAGCAGTTGACTATCAATGAATTTAGGCATATTCATTTTATCATAATTTTCTTTATCATTTATTTATTATTAAAAAATACGCTAATTTACAGCAATGAAAAAAGGAGTACCGGGGAAATGCCTAGTGAGCTTTCATTAAAAAAAAGAGCCGCATATATTTCATTAGCAATTGGAATCGGGATGTTTCTTTCGAAAATGGGAGCATTCCTTATTACAGGATCTGCCGCGATTTTTTCAGATGCCGCTGAATCTGTTGTTCATGTGCTTGCGACGTCTATGGCTCTGTACAGCATTATCTTAGCTTCCCGCCCAGCCGACGATTCACACCTTTACGGACACGGAAATATTGAATTTTTTTCAGCCGGTGTTGAAGGTTTACTAATAGTAATTGCTGCCATTTTTATCATTTATACAGCTATTATTGATATTATAAAAGGATCAAATCTAAAGCAGCTCGATATAGGAGTTTTTATTATTTCAGGCGCAGGAATTATAAACCTGTTTCTCGGCTTTTACCTGATGAGAATGGGAAAAAAGACAAATTCAATAACACTGGTCGCTGATGGAAAGCACGTTTTAACAGATGCATATACAAGTATAGGAGTAATTGTTGGTATAATTATAGTTATGCTTACTGGATTACAAATTATTGATCCCCTTTTTGCAATTGCAGTAGCCTTAAATATTTTATTTACAGGCTATAAATTAATCCGGGAATCGATTGGCGGATTAATGAATGAAACAGATAAAGAAATTCTGGATAAAATTGTCGAGATTCTGAATTCGATCCGGCGCGAATACTGGATCGATATTCACTGGCTGCGCTTCTGGAAATCAGGCGATAAAGTCTTTGTCGATTTTCACTTAACTCTTCCCTATTACTTTACAATTAAAGAATCACACACTGAAGAAGAATTTATCGAAGAGCAGCTTGAAAGCCAGATACCAAACACAGAGATTAGAATACATCTTGATTACTGTACCGAACATCTTTGCAAATATTGTAATTATTTAAAATGTGAAGTAAGGTCGGAAGATAAAACTGAAAGAAATACCTGGGATACTGAAAAACTTATTGGTGAACCACTAACACCGAGACATCATATATCGTAAATTATTTTAATTTCTTGTTTTTGTTCAGCGATTCCTTTTCCATTTTTTTCTTATATTCAATTAATTTTTCGCGAAGTTTTATATCTGAAGTCGCTAAAATTTCAACTGCAAGTAATCCTGCATTTTTTGCTTGGTTAATACCAACAGTTGCAACAGGAACTCCACCCGGCATTTGTACAATCGATAACAGAGAATCCAGACCATCAAGTGATTTAGATTTAACTGGAACTCCAATTACAGGTAGCGGAGTATGTGAAGCAGTCATTCCGGGAAGATGTGCGGCACCACCTGCGCCTGCTATTATAACTTTAATTCCTCTATTGTGCGCTTCACTTCCATAATCAGCCATGTGATTTGGAGTTCTGTGAGCCGACACAATTTTTACTTCGTGTTGAACTTTAAACTCTTTTAATATTTTTACTGCTTCGTTCATTACAGGAAGATCTGAATCACTTCCCATAATTACACCTACAAGTGGTTTATTTGCCATAATATCTCCGTTCAAATGCAATTAAATATTAGCTATTTTTTCGGCAACCTTTGCAAGATTCAAAGTTTTTTTAAGATTATCTCCAAGCACGGTTATATGTCCCATTTTCCTGCCGAAACGGGATTTTTCTTTTCCATAAATATGTAGATGAATTTTATCATTTGCCAACACTTCATCATAATTTTCGACTATCCCTTCGCCTTCTCTTTTTCCTAAAAGATTTATCATTACGGCGTATGGTTTTACCATATCTGTTGAACCAAGCGGCAGATTCAAAACAGCTCGAATGTGATTTTCAAACTGCGGCGTAACACATCCTTCAATTGTGTAATGCCCTGAATTATGTGGACGAGGCGCCATTTCATTTACAAGGATTTCTTTTCCATTTACAATAAACATTTCAATTCCAAAAATACCGAATCCTTTAATCGCCTTTACTGCTTCTACAGCTATTTCTTCTGCTTTCTTTGAAACAGTTTTTCTTAAATCAGCCGGAGCAATCACTGTATGGCATATATGGTTTTTCTGAATTGTCTGAACAACGGGATAGCATTTTATTTCTTTTTCCGATCTTGCCACCATTATTGCAAGTTCCATATCGAAGTCGATAAATTTTTCAGCCATCAGTTCACTGTGCCTTGAAGTAAGCTTTTTAATTCCTTCACTAAAATCTTTTTCTTTTTTTACACTATAATTACCGTAACCATCGTATCCCATTTTCCTGGATTTCAATATAAATTTTTCGCCGAGTTTCTTTGCAATCTTTTCATAAGTTGATTTATCATCAACTTTCAGAAAATCTGCAACAGGGATTTTATTCCTCTGGAGAGTGTTCTTTTGAATGTATTTATCCTGAATTAATGAAATTGTCTTGGGTGAAGGAATTACTTTCTTGCCGAGACTTTCAATAAACTCAAGTCTTTGATAATCCACAAATTCATTTTCAAGTGTTACAACATCACTTGCTTTTGTGAAATCTCTGGTTGTTTTTTTATCATCTACCCATCCAACAAATTCCTTTTTTGTCATCATTCCGGCAGGTGAATTTTCTTTCTTTTCAAGTATAGCAATATTAAATCCAAGTTTATAAGCCTGGTAAGCTGACATCCTGGCTAATTGTCCCCCGCCTAATATTCCAATTGTTTTTCTATTTGATTTCATAACTTTTCAGATTTTTGAAGATTAAAGCTTCTAAATATACAGAAGTTGTTTTAAAGCCGAAAATTACATGTTGCGCCAATTTACCTTTTTAATAATTTTTCCATCACTTTGTAGTATAACAGCCCCTAACAGATCGGTTCTGTATATTTCTGAACCATATTCACTAAGTCTCTCAACTACAACTGGTGATGGATGATGGAATTTATTTTTAATGCCGTCAGAAATCAGGCTAATTTCGGGCGTAACTAAATTAAGAAATTCATCTGAAGAACTGGTTTTGCTACCGTGATGTCCAACTTTCAACACGTCGCTGTCCAGGAATTTTCCATATTCACTTACATAAATAATTTCACCTCTTTTTTCGAGATCACCTGTAAACAGGAATTCAGCATCACCATAAACAATTTTCAGAACACTACTTTTGTTATTAGAAGAGAAATTATCAGGAACTTGATCATTGAGGATATAAATTCGTGCATTCCCTATTTTTAATATTTCCTTTGAATAATAATATGACCTTAGATTGTTTTCAGCAAGATATTTTTCAAATTTCAGGTCCTTTTCTTCTGTTGAATCAATTTCAGGCTTATAGATTCTCTCAATTTTATTATTATGAATTAAGGAAATAAATCCGCCGTAATGATCGAGATCAACGTGGGAAACAAAACCGTAATCAATTTTATCAATTCCCAGTTGATTTAATAATGGAAGAATAACACGTTCACCATTATCAAAATAAAAATTTGTTTCACCGGCATCAATCAGTGCGGTTTTCCCATCGGGAAATTTCAGAAGAAATGCATCTCCCTGTCCTACATCAATCATCATCAGACTTAGTTTGTTATCAGGCATTAATTCCCGTTTATCAAATGATATAAAAAGCAGGAAATTGCAAACGCACAAAATTAATAAACCTAACTTTGCGACTGGTTTCTTAAATCTTACAATAAATATTAATATTATTGAAAGAAACAGGTAAGAAATCAGAATATCAATTATAGAGAAATTAGTCACACGCAAAAAAGAAAAATCACTGCTGCCCGCAAAATGAATTATTGAGAAAATTATTTTAATTACAAATTCATTCACAACACAAAAGAATGAGGCTATAAAAGGAGAAAATATTACCAAAAGGATAGACAATATTCCAACCCCTAAAATAATTCCCACTACAGGAATTACTAATAGGTTGGTAAGCAATGCTACTACTGATATTTTACCAAAATAATAAATTGTAAAAGGAAGAGTCCCGATTTGTGCTGCTAAAGAAACTCCTGCAAATAATAATATGTTTTTAACTGCTTTATTTTTTATCTCCTTATTTTGTATATAGTTTTTTATTATAGGATAAATTACAGCAATAGAAATGACGGCAGCAAATGAGAGTTGAAAACCGGGAGTAAATAATTGATTTGGATTAATAAGCAGCAAAACAAGTGCGGCAATAGCAACTGAGTTTATCAAGTTTGTTGATCTGTTTGTTAAATATGCAACAATTAAAATAACCGCCATTACAGAAGCCCGAAAAGCAGATGCCGGCGCATTAATCAGAACCAGGAAGAGGGTTAATCCAATGATAGTTAAAACAGAACGCAGGTATATATTTAAACGTCCGAACAGAAATGCAAATATGAGAACAATGTAGCCAACGTGGAGACCTGAAACGGCAAGGATGTGAATAACACCGGAATTAATAAATTCATTTTTTGTAGCATAAGAAATTTCGCTCCTGTCAGCAAGTAGTAGCCCTCTTAAAAGAGCAGCAGATTGATCATTATAATTTTCTTCAACCTTATTATTTATAAATTTTCTTAAACTGAAAATGATTTCAGGGAAATAATGGTAATCATTACTTGTTATTTTTACATCAGAAGTTTTATAAGATGTTACAATTCCTGATATACCTTTTCCCCTAAGATATTTATTATAATTAAACTCACCGGGATTCCTTTCTTCACTTCCTTTTGAATAATTTCCCGTTACTTCAACATCACTCCCAATTTTCAGTTTATTGTAAAGTGCCTTAAATCCACCTGATTTAACTTTACAAAGCAATTGATAACTATCTTTTAGAATAAGAGTATCAATTTTTAATGCTTTAGTCCTGATATAATAATCTATCTCATCTTTTTGTTTTAATTCTATACCTGTAATCACTCCTGTAATTTTTACATTCTTTTCTTTGTAAATATTTTCAGAAAGTAGATTATAATTCGGCTTGCTGATATTTAGGTATACATTTCCGACTTCAATTACACAAAAAGAAATTAAAATGAAGGTAATAAATTGAAATATCTCAGATGTATATTTTTTTTGTAGTAAAAAAATGAGCAAAGATATCAGGAGTGTGGAAATAAGAACTAAAAATGGAATTTGAACAAATTTGCTGCTTAAAATTCCAATTACGAATAAAATTGAAATTTTTATTGCCGGGAAGTCTTTCATTTGCAATATTTCATTATTGCTGGTTTTATGTCTGTTAGAATTTTTATGGTTTTAGATAATTTTTCTGCTTTAAGACCTGCAATAATTGTTAAAGAGGGATTTAGAGTGTGAGTTTTTACTGAAAGGTCCTCTAAATTCCCATGATCTGAACATATAACAAGAGTCATACTATTCATATTCATTTTAGTAATTATTGAATATAAAAAATCATCCAGGTTTTTCAACAACTTATTGAAATCTTTCTCCTCCCTGCCATGTCCCATGTGGTCGGTCAGATAAAACTCATACAGGGTAAATTTATTTTTGTTTGCAATATTCAATAACCTTTTAGCTGCTCTTTCCGGTGTTATTTCAGGAAGATCATAATTTAATTTCTTAATCCATCGCTCATTAGTTATTTCTGCAGTTAGCGCTTTTCCTCTTTTAAGATCGGTCAAACGGTTTAATCTCAATCCGCTTAACCTGCAGCAAAGTGAAGTACAGCTTAACCTGCCTCTTCCCTTTTTTTGATAATCAAAAAATATTTGGGGATAAGCATTTGCAAAACACACTTTCTGGTTTCTGTCTAAGTATGCTCTTAGAATATTTTTCTTTTCAAGGATAGGTATTGTCGTGGAATACGGGTATGGTCCAAAATGTTTTCCTATCATTTTTGATACATTCACGCCTGTAAATATTGCAGTCTGCCCGGTACCACTTTGGGGGAAACCTTTTACACCAAGCCTGGCATCGGTTGGGAAAAGGAAAACATTTTTACCTTTAAACCGCCTAGATTTTGATGAAGGTATTTTTCCAAATATTTCAGTGAATGTTTTAAATCCATATTTAAAGAATGGATTGAACTGGTAATCTTCTTTACCAATTCCAACACCATCAAGGAATATCATTAAAACAGGATTCAAATTCCCCCTTAATCTTTTGATTCAATTGTCATTGTTACGGGGCCATCATTAATAATTTTTACACTCATCATCGCTCCAAATTTACCCGTCTTTACTTTTTCATTCCCAATGATATCCTTCAACCTATCTATAAATTTGTCATACAATGGAATCGCCTCTTCAGGTCTGGCAGCATTAGTAAATCCCGGCCGGTTTCCTTTTGCAGTTTCTCCGTATAAAGTAAATTGAGAGATAATAAGTATTTCTCCATCTATTTCTTTAACAGATAAATTCATTTTATCATTTACATCACTGAATATCCTCAAGTTGCAACATTTATCTGCTACAAAGTTTAGTCCTTCTTCTGAATCACCTGCTTTAATTCCGAGCAATATTACCATGCCTTTGCCGATCTCAGCCTGGTAATTTTCTTCTTTAATATAAACGCCGGCTTCCGTTACTCTCTGTATTAGCGCTCTCATTTATTTATCCCGTAAATTACTCTGTCGATGTTAGAATAATCTTGAGAAATTTTTATTTCAGAAAAGTTATTATTCTCCATAATTCCTTTTACTTTTTCTGATTTTCCAAATCCTAGTTCAAAATAAAGATAACCATTCTGTTTCAATAAATTTTTAGATTTTTTACTAATTTCTTTATAAAACTTTAAACCGTCATCTTCATCAGTTAAAGAAAACCTGGGTTCGTAAATACTCAATTCCGGTCTTAGTTCAGAAAATTCCTCTAACGATACGTATGGAGGATTTGATACAACAAGATCATAGTCATTTGTAAGATTTATATTATCTGATAGAATATCAGTTTCATAAAATGAAATTTTATCCCCTGTCTGGTTAAGTTCAGAATTATATTTTGCTATTTCCAGTGCCTCTTTACTGATATCAATTGCAGTAACAACTGAATTAGAAAAATGCTTAGCCAGGGAGATTGCTATAATGCCGCTTCCGGTCCCAATATCAAGAATTTTTATTTCCTGTTTTTTATCAAATATTTCAATAATATTTTCTACAAGTACTTCAGTTTCCGGCCTGGGAATTAAAACTCCCGGAGCAACTTTAAAATCCATTCCAAAGAATTCAACACTTCCCAGAATATACTGAAGCGGTTCCGCTTTGCTTCTTCTCCTGATTAATTCACGGTATTTGTTAATTTCATTTTCCTTCAAAGGACGATCAAAAGCGAGGTATAGCTCCAATCGTTTGCAATTTAAAGTATGAGCCAGCAAATGTTCAGCATTAATTCTTGGTGATTCAATTTCTTTTTTCTGCAGAAAATCTGAGCTAAGGTTTATAGCTTCCAGAACTGTAAGCATAAATTATTTTATAAAAATTTTTTATTGATAATAATTGAAATTTTCCCTTAATAAACTACCTTTACAAAAATAGTAAAAATATATTAGATTTGATTTTATTCGGTAAGGAAATAATAGATAAGAATTCCAAAATTAACCTGCAGAATGCCAAAGCTAATTCCGCTTAAGGTGTCATATTTATGTGTTTTATCGAGGTATGATTGATCATTTGAACTTTTATAATCATCATAAGCATTGTCTGCTTTTAATTTGAAATAGACAGTTGAAGCTCCCAATGCAATAATTCCGCCTATTAAAAATTTAAAAATTGCTTTATTATAAAAATGTCCGTCATCTTCTTCACCGAGGAACTCTAACGATACAGGTTCATTTTTAGTAATATCTGCGAGAGATATTTCCCTGCTTTCATAATCAGTTTTTTCTAACTTTAGAGTTTTGTATTTCTCAGGTAAAAACAATGGAGTAAATCCGATTAATGAATCGGCTGCATAAACCTGAGCATCCTGGGGTGATGAATCAAGATAGACCTGGTTGGTCAATGAATAATTTAATTTTTTAGTAATTCCGCAATCCGATATTACTACAGAGTCATTAATTACATTGCTTCCCCACTCATTTTTATATCCCATTATTGTTATATCATACTTTCCTTTTTCAACTTCCAGTGATGCATTACCATGACCCACAAGTTTATGATTTAAATAAATCAGGGAAGTTGATAAGTCCGTTTTAATATTAAGTTTGCTTTTACATTCCTGTGCAGGAATTGTATTTGCAAAAAACAGGATAATAATAAAACCTATTATTTTAGTAGATAAATTCATATGCCTGCAATGTGCCTCTGTCAAATCCAATTATTAATTTATTATTATAAATAACGGGTGTTAGTTTTGGTCTTCCGTCAATTTCCATATTCATATGAAGTTCGCCTGTGTTTTTATCCAAAAACTTGATAGAATTTTTAAGATCCGGAGCCAGGACAATATTATTTGTTATAAGTGGTGTAACATTAAAAACTCCCGGGGAATGATATTTCCAGATAAGACTACCATCACTTTTATTTAAGCAGAAGAAATCACCATTCAAGTTTCCAAAATAAATATTATCATCATCGTAAGCGGGAGTCATTGCGATCCTGTAACCAGAATCAAATTGCCAGAGTATATCCCCTGTCTGAAAATCAAAAGAATAAATTTTCCCATTATCATTTCCTATAAAAGCAGCCTGACCACTAATTGATGCTCCGGAAAGAAATAGTCCTCCAATATTTTTTCTATAGACTACTTTACCATCTTCAGAATTTACACCTATCAATTCACCCTGGTCATCTCCAAAAATCGCAAGACCTGAACTAAACGCAGGTGAGGAATGAACATTAGCTTCCAATTTAGTCTCCCACTGAGGCAATCCGCTTATGTTATACTTATAGACCGTACCTTTCTCAGTAACCATAATGTAGCCATCATCTGTTTGAACAATTTCTGTCAGAACTCTACCCTTTAAAACATCCTGCCTGAAAACTTTTCCATCATTAAAATCATATAAATAAAAATATGTTTCATTTTCATCGTTCGATGCAAGTGCGTAAATCAGCCAGAAGTTATAAATAATTGGTGAGCCAAAGACAGTACCTTTTTCTTTAATCTGTCCAATCTCTTTACCTGAAATAAGTCCTATTGCATAAACTCTCCCTGTCAAGTCGCTTATAAAGACTAATGAATCATTAACAGTTACTGATGTATTTGCATATCCTCCATGAGTTCCTGCTTCCCATAAAAACTTAAGTGAATCACTTATATTTTGTTTTGTGTAAAAATTTCGCATGCTTATATTTCCGAACATTTTAATTCCATTTTTGTCAATCCTGGAATTAACTTTTATCAGAAGCGGCGTGCATCCATTTATGATTAATAATAAAAACAAAATTGAGATAAATATTTTTTTCAAAAATCCCATCCAAAAAAGAATTGATAAAATAATCCACCCTGGAAATCAGAAAAATTATTCTCAATTTTCTTGCCTACATCATAACGTAATACAATTGCACCAAAAAGATTGAATCTTATTCCCGCACCAATACTTCCCAGGGTTTCTTTATATTGTGTATCCCAGGCTCCACCGGCATCAAAAAAGAGTGCACCGCGAAAGCCATAAAAATCCAGGTTCACAAATGGAAGCCTTAATTTAATTTGATCAATCAGCGGGAATCGGTATTCAACTGAGGAAAGCCACATTTTTTCGCCTCTGATTGAAAATCTGGGCCAGCCTCTTAAGTCCCAGCTCCCACCCATAAAAAATCTGCGTGCTTCTTTACCATCGTTATAAAACAATGCCGACCTTATAGCAAAAGCTGACCTGTATGATAACCTGAAATAATGCCGGTAATCTGCAATTATAGTATAATAATTTACGTTGCTTTTTTTAACATCCCCCGTGTAGGCAAGAAGCAACCTTGCCCTTGTGCCGTCCAGCGGTCCTGTGGGTCCCCAGAGTGAGTTATCGAACACATAAGAAAGAGAGTTGCTTACAAGCAGCGCTTTCCGCTCAGATATGCCAAAATCAAGCTGCTTATCTGAATTTGCAACAGTTACAGAAGTCTCAATTCTTTGAAATTTTGAAAGTGGAAAATTCAGTACGAAAAACGCGCCAAAACTCCTTTCATAATAATATTCATCCGATTCTCTTATATCATACCTGTTGCCTGTAAAATGAAAGACTCCGTAGCCAAAATTTGTGCGCTTGCGCAGGTTTATTCTTTCCAGGATCACATTGAAGCTGTTAAAGAATTCACTCTGGACCTGCGCATTATTGTAAAGTGTGAAGAAATAATTATCATTACCCAATAAATCACTCAGGGATAAAGTTGCACCACCCTGTGTTCCGAAAAGCGGGTCTGTTGTAATCTGGCTTTGTGCATAATCGAGTGTATATTGATTTTCATATTTTAATTTTTCTTTTACTGATTCCGGTGCAAGCATACCCTGGACCCATTTACCATCTGCATTATCAAAATTCATTACTATCGTTTTAGCAGTACTATCCTTAATTGTTTTTCTATAATTCATAGTGTAGAGGTTAAAGGAATAATTTTCAAATCCTGCAAATGCAATGTTTGTTGAATCTATGAAATTTGGAGAATATGCACCTGTAATTAAATTGGTAAGCCTGGTAATTTTATTTGAGTAATTTCCATCTGGACTAATTTCCATTAAGTAGACATTTTTTATTTTTTCGTCTTCACCCGAAAATAAAAGCTTTGTTTTATCTTTTGATAGAACCGGTGTTGATACATCTGAATTTAAATAGGTTAAATAATCAATTTTGTGTGTAAGCCTGTTATAGCTAAAAAGATTGTACTTTTTGCTGTATTCACCGGCTGTTCTATCTGAAGAAAAAATGACCTGGCTGTTATTTATACCGAATGTTGGATCCTTGTCGTCATAATAATCGTTAGTTAATCTATTCAATTTAAAATTTTGAACATCGAGCACATATATATCACTAAATCCTTTTTTGTCAATTGCCTGGAAAACAATACTATTCCCGTCATCCGAAAATTTTGGAGATATTACGTTTACAAGTTCATCAGTCTGAAAAGTTTTAATAACCTCATCTTTTTCAATAGAATAGAAATGGACAGCATCCCTGTATCCAACTTTAGTAACGAATGCAAGCAAACCGCTTTTACTTATATCAATTGTAGATTGAAGCAAATGAAAAGCTTCAAACTCTTCTTTTTTTTCTCCTTCTAAAACTAATTCGGGATCTTTTTGTTCTTCATTTTTACCTGCTAATTCCAGCTTGAATAAAGAGGAATAACCTGTTCTGTTAGCAACGAAATAAAGATATTCTTTTCCATCTATCTTATAAGGAACAGGCGAATAATTAAATCCGAAATTGGTTATTTTTCTTGCAACAATATCTATAGGAGTAGTATTTTTTAACATCGGGTAATATTTCTGTTTAAGATAATATTCCCATTCCTTGTCAATTTGCTCAATCGGTTTTCCAAGTGTAAATTCAACAACTTTTGAAAACCTCCCATACATCCAGATGTTGTCAATCATCTGCATTACTTTTTCTTCACCAAATTTTTCTTTTACAAATTCAAGAAAATTCTGACCTTCTTTGTACATCAGGAAAGAACCAGTTATTTTATAGATATCATCAAGATTCACGAAATAATTATTAAAAACTGCATCCCGCATTACCATTTCTGCCTGTGCATCCACACCGCCGGAAATAAATTCCGCAAATCCTTCTGTGTACCAAAGCGGTGGGAAGCTGCCATCAGTGGTTCTGTGGTCGTGCAAAACCCTGGCAACTTTATTTGTCATAAAAACGTGTGCAAGTTCATGCCTTATTACGTGAGTAAATCCGTGAAGTGAGCCTGTAGATGGAATAACAACTCTGCCTTTCAGAAATTCAAAAAAACCTCCTACTGCATCGGGAATTATTCCGGGAGTTGTATTTGTCTGTTGAAACTGGAGTGAAGTGTTATAGAAGATCAGCGGTATCCTGCTGCTGATCAATGTATTAAACCTGACCTTATATTCCTCGTAAGTGCTTTCTGCTATTTGCGCTCCAATCTGGGCGACTTCCTGCATTTCGTTGTAATAGTAAATATCAAAATGATCGGTCTTAATAATTTTCCAATTAAAATCATCATACTGAACTTTATTAATACCAAAAGCCGAATAATATTGAGCCATACTTACTGAGCTAAAACAGATGACCAATACCAGCAGATATTTTATTGCTTTACTGTTTATCAATCAGGCACCGTGGGATTCAAAAAATAATTTTAATTTTTATTGAGCTTGTTGATTTTAATCTAATTAAGAAAAAAGTTAATGTAAACAGATAAAATTAAGACAGGCGCTTTTTCAAAATATTGATATTTTCAATTTCGGAAGGGTCTTTTTCTCTAATAATTCCAAGGTAATATGAAATCCAATCACATAAATAAATTAATTCCATTAATCTCAGTTTGAAATCTGGTTGTTTACTCTCCAAACTGATAATCTCCCCCCCGTCGTTTTTCATTAATTCTGAAGCTATTTTAAATCTTTCTTTAATTTTTGAATGATATTCTTCATCAATTATATTTACAATTTTGGCATTCAATTGAGATTCGGCAAATGATTCCCAACCGATAATTTCATTGTGATTCATTTCAGGGATTGAATTATGGAAAGCGTGAAGTTTTGAATTTTCATTTACCTGGCATTTGAATCGATAACCAACTGCAGATGTCAAATCTGAGCAGGAATAAATTACCGGGATAAAACCTGCAAGTGATACAGCTAAATTATATGCCTGGCTATTGTTTCTGCTGAATTCAATTCCTTTTTCTTTCCAGAGAGAAATAATATTATTTACTATTTCTGTCTGATTATCTATTAGTCCAAGCGACTGCACAACTTTCAATAAAGAGAAGAAACTTAACCCGAGAGAATATCTCGGCTGAAAACCTTCCTTCAATTTCACTATTGGAATATTATTCTGTTCTGCTATTTCTCCAACCTTGCCACCAGTAGTAACGGCGACGATTTTACATTTCTTTTTTATCGACTGGCCTAGTACTTCGATTGTTTCTTCAGTATTCCCGGAATAAGATGAGACAATCAAGAGAGTATTTTCATTAGCAAATGCTGGAAGATAGTAATTTCTATTTACATTGTAAGGGACTTTTAACTCTTCTCTTAGATAATTTTGTAGCAGATCGCCACTGATTGCTGAGCCGCCCAGCCCTGTTACAATTATGGAATCTATTTCATTTTTATTTATGCTGCTGAGATTAAATTTATTACTCCAGGCATATTCAACCTGTTTATAAGTTTCAATTAAAACTTCGAATTGATTTTGCGGATCATACTTTGAGATGAAATCTTTTATTTGCATAATTCTTTAAATGATATTCCTTGTTCTTGTAATATTATTTTCTTCAAAAAACTTTTCAATTTCTTCTACTATTTCCTGTTCTGTTGAATAAGAAAGACATTTGTCGGCAAGAACCTTTGCTTTTTTAAAAGAGATACTCCTGATAATTCTCTTTGCATATGGAATTGTAGAAGGAGAAATTGATAGTGAATGCAGTCCAAGACCAACCAGCAATGGAATAGCTAAAGTATCTGCCGCCATTTCACCGCACAGACTGACCTGCTTGTCTTTTTTCTTTGCTTCAATTACAATATGACTTAATGTTCTAATTACAGATGGATTAAATTCCTGGTAAAGATCGGATACGAGATCATTCCCCCTGTCAACTGCCATCAGGTATTGAATTAAATCGTTTGTCCCGATGCTAAGAAAATCTATTTCGGCTGCAAAGTCCTGAGCCATAACTGCCGCGGAAGGAACTTCGACCATAATGCCTAATTGGAAATCTTTATCAAATTTAATTTTTTCCTGCTTTAATTCGTTTATACATTTTTTAATCAGTTCTCTTGATTTCCGAATTTCTGAAATTGTAGAAATCATTGGAAGCATAAACTGAATATTCTTATTAACACTTGCCCGCAATACCGCCCTGATTTGCGTGGTGAATAATTTTTCATTTTCAAGCAGCAGCCTGATCCCTCTTAAGCCGAGAAATGGGTTTGGTTCTACAAAATCAAGAAATTTAAATTTGTCTCCACCAATATCAAAAGCTCTGATCGTTAAAGGATTTGGATAAATCCTTGAAGCTAATTTTGAATAAATTTGTGCCTGTTCATCTTCAGTTGGAAATTCTCCTAATTCATCCAACAATTGCTCAGTTCTGTATAACCCGATTCCCTTTGCTCCACTGGTTACCACAATATCAATTTCACCCGAGACATCAACATTAGCGAGCAATTCAATTTCTCTTCCGTCTTCAGTTATAGCAGGCTTATCTTTTAATTCTTCAAGTCCCTTCTGAAGAACAATTAATTTTTCAATTTTTTCATTAAAGAATTTTATTTCACTTTCATTAGGATTGATTAATATATAACCGTGAAATCCATCTATAATTAAAGTATCACCATCTTTAATCAGTTTTGTAGCATTATGGGTTCCAACTACAGCAGGAATATTAAGTGATCGTGATACAATTGCAGCGTGAGATGTTAATCCCCCGTGCTCGGTAATAAATCCTTTAGCATTGCTCCTTGAAAACAAAATTGTATCGGCTGGAGTAAGCGAATCGCTTACAACTATTACATCATTGGTTATTCGTGATTGCCATCTTTTCTTTTGCAGGTTCCTGATTATCCTGTTTTTAATATCTTCAATATCGTGTGCTCTTTCATTCATATAAGATTCGTGGGCATGCATCATCATTTTCTGGTACTTTGTAATTTCATCGTTTACAATGTATTCAGGTTGTTTTAATTCTTTTTCAATTCGCTTAACAATATTCCCGATTAAAATAGGATCGTCAAGAATCATTAATTGGGCTTCAAATATTGAGGCTCTTTTCCCTTCCATTTTTTCTTTTGCAAGGGAAAATATTTTATTCAGTTCCTTTTGAGATTTCTTTAAGGCTTCATCGAGATTCTTTTTAGCCTCTTCTACATCTGTAATTGTTGCATCACTTATTTCTAGTTTTTCCTTGGTAAACAGGTAAGCTTTTGCAATTACCAGTCCCGGGGCGGCTGCAATACCGGAAAGCTTATTTTCAGATTCTTTAAATATTTGTTTTAAAGATTTCACAGTTCGTCAAAACCTCTGTTAAAATATTCTGTTATTTCCTCTGCGGCTTCTTTTTCATCTTCACCGTTAAAAGAAAGTGTGATCATAGATCCCATTTCTGCAGCAAGAGTCATTACCCCGATAATACTTTTCCCGTTTATGTTAACTCCATCTTTCGAAATATAAAAATCACATTTATATTTTGAAGCAAGTTTTACAATCGTAGCTGCAGGACGCGTATGAAGACCTGCTTTATTTATAATTTTTACCTGGTTTTCAATCATTTATTATTTTTTTCGGCTTAATAGAAAATCAGCAACCCAGTTAAATAATTCTCTGTCACTTTTTCTTTTTAATTTTTTAACCTGGTTCATTGCATTTTTTGTATATCTTTTAATCTCATCACGGGCAACTTCAATAACACCAAGTTTATTATAAAGTTCCTTATACTCGTTTACCTGATTTTTTCTGATCCCTTTATTTTTTATCACTTTTAACAATTTGGCTTTATCTTTCCCTTTTGCTAATTCAAGAGATTTCACCAACAGGAAAGTCTTTTTCCCTTCAATCAAATCACCGCCGACCAGTTTTCCAAACTTCTTTTGATCGCCTACAATATCAAGAAGATCATCCTGAATTTGGAATGCAATCCCGATATTTTTCCCAAATTTTGAAAGCGCCTGTATTTCTTTTTTAGAACCTCCTCCCAATAACCCGCCGATTGTACAGCACATTTCAATCATTGCTGCAGTTTTTTTCCGGATCATCAATATATATTCTTTCAGTGATACTATTTCTCTCAGTTCATAATCTTTATCCAGGCTTTGTCCTTCACAGACTTCAACCAATCCTTTTGTAAATGCAGCAAGAATATTTTTAGAATTAGAGTTAGAGATATCTTTTATAAGACATTCATAAGCCACGGATAATAAACCGTCACCGGCGAGAATTGCTGTATTCGTATCATACTTTTTGTGCAAAGTAGCAAGCCCTCGCCGCATATCTGCATTATCCATAATATCGTCGTGCACAAGTGTAAAATTGTGCAGGAGTTCTACTGCCATTGCTGCATTGTATGCTTTTTCTAATTTTCCTCTGACTGCCCTGCCTGAAAAAAGGACTAATAAAGGACGAAGTCGTTTACCTGAACTTTCAAGTATATAACTGCCCGGCTGATATAATGAGGCAGGTTTCCTTTTTGTTAAAAGTGATCCGAGCCTTTTATCAACTTTTTTTCTTTCTTTTTCGTATAAATTAAAATGTTTATCTGAATTACCGGGCATCAATAAAGTTCATCCTTATAGATTAAATTATTTTTATTCTTTAGTTCAGTTAAATTAAATGAACCGGTTAGGAACATTACTTTTCTTACCACATCAAACCAGTGAATTACAAGGTCCCTGACACCTTCAACATCAGACTTATCCAGCGTTTGCAAAATTATTCTTGCTGAAGCTACCAGGTCTGCTCCCAGCGCAAAAGCTTTTGCAACATCCATCCCTGAATTTATTCCGCCTGAACCGATGAGATAAAAGTTTCTGTATTCTCTTATCTGTGCAATTTGCCTTAAACAATATGCAGTTGGAATTCCCCAGTCCCAAAACTCTGGATATTTGTCATTAGAAGTTCTGAGCATTTCAACACCAGCCCAGCTAGTACCGCCTGCTCCCGCCACATCTATTCCTGCAACACCGGCATCAATTAATTTCTGCGCAGCTTTCCGGGAAATTCCTGAACCAACTTCTTTTACAATTACCGGCACATTGATTTTTTTTACCAGCATTTCCAGCCTGTGCAGCAGTCCGACAAAATTTGGCTGGCCGTTTTCCTGGAATAATTCCTGCAGAGGATTTAAATGAATTACCATCGCATCAGCTTCTATCATATCGACCAGTGCCTGAACTTTATCAACAGGTTTTATTTTTACTAGCTGGGGAGCACCAAGATTACCAAGTATCGGGATATTCGGTGCATTTTTTCTAATGATTTTGTAAGTGTCGAGATATTTGTCATTTTCAAGTGCCTGTCTCTGGCTTCCGACGCCCAGAGGAATATTCAAATCATTTGCGGCAATGGACAACTTTGCATTTATGTTGCCTGCTTTTGAAGTTCCACCTGTCATGCAGGAAATAAGGAATGGATAATCTATTTTTTTTCTTAAAAATTCAGTCCGAAAATTTATTTTATCAATATCTACTTCAGTTATGGCAAAATGTTCAAATTCGTAGGATTCAAATCCCGTAGTTTTTGATTTAAAAGAGACATCATCCGTCAGGCAATATTCAATATGCTCTTTCTTCCTGTCTGCAGTTTTTTCGCCTTTTTTTGCCATATTTTATAAAAAATAAAATTTCAAAATTTAATATTAAAATATAAAATATTATTTAAATAATCTTATATAAGTTATTTATATTCCATAAGTTAATAATTCTACTGAAATTAAAATTTATAAAGAATTTAGCAAATTCCGGGCTCTAGGAAATTATTGAGTCCACCCTGATACTTCCCCTTAACGAATTAGTTAAAATAATCTCATCTGCTGATTTAAGATCGCGAAGATATATTTCCTTTTCTTTCACATTTTTATGCACATTAATAAAACTTTCTCTCTCAATTCCATTTAATACCCCTGACAATATTGGCGGAGTAAGCCAGTTTCTTCCTTTTCTTATAAAGATGTTTGTAATTCCGCCCTCTGCGATTTCACCTCTTTCATTCAAAAATATGACATCAAAGCATCCTTTTTTTGAATATTTAGTCCTTTCTGCCCGGTAAAGCTGTCTGTTTGTCGTCTTAAAATATTGGAATTTATTGGTAGAAGATATCCTTTTATTCGAAACTGCTATTTTAACCTTTGATGGAATTACGGGATATTCAAAAATTTCAATATTAGCTTTTCCTTGTTTATTTAGAGTTACCTTAATTCTCTTCTTTTCTTCAGGGATCAATTTTGAAATTTGTTTTGTTATCTTCTTTAAAACTGATTTTGAATTGAAATTAAATCTGAAATGATCCGCAGATTCTTTTAACCTGTTTAGATGTTCATCCAGATTTTTTATTCTCCCTTTTTCAAACCGCATTGTCTCAAACAATTGAAATTCTTTTAAGGGCTCTGTAAGGAACCGGCTTTTTAAAATTGTCTCCTCGTATTCTTCTTCCGGGTCGCTATCCCACACAATTCCACTCCCAAGCCCGATTTCACCATTTCCTGATTTACTAATTTCAATTGTCCTTATAGCCACATTAAAAACCGTTTTATCTTTTGTAACAATTCCTACTCCGCCGGTATATGTTCCTCTTTTTCCTGTTTCTAATTCATTAATAATTTCCATCGTTCTTATCTTCGGCGCACCGGTAATCGAACCGCACGGGAAAATGTTTTTAATGATTTCGGGCAACTTAATTTCCTTTCGCAAATTTCCTTTGACGGTAGAAATCATCTGGTACAAACTTTCATATTTTTCTATATCAAATAATTGTTCAGTTTTTACAGTGCCAAATTCACAAATTCTTCCGAAATCATTTCTAAGTAGATCTACAATCATTACATTTTCAGCCAGGTTCTTTTTGCTGTTCTGAAGTTCTTTCTTTTTTTGCAGATCATTTATTTGATTTATACCACGACTGATTGTTCCTTTCATCGGGCGGGTAAGAATTTTCCTTTCATTTTGTTCAAAAAATAATTCCGGTGATATTGAAATTATTATTTTATCTCCTGTACTAATAAACGCAGTGTATTTTGCAGATTGATTAAAAACCAGCGATTTGAAGAAAGAAATAATATCTCCCTCAAGTTTAAATTTTCCTTTAACTGTAAAATTTACCTGATAAGTATCGCCTTCAGAGATATGTTTTTTTATCTCCTTTATTGCCTTTTTATATTTTCTCTTCGTCGTATTAAGCCTGAAATTAGAGATATTAAAATCAGATCTAATTTTATCAAAAATAACCGATGAAGATTTAAATTCGGATATTTCAGTGTTTTTAAAAACAAAACCTTTAAATAACTCTACTTCCTTGTCTAATAAATTATGCAACCTTTTCTCCAGAGAGTATCCCGCTTCATAATTTATAAGGCAATAACCGGAAGTACGCCCGCTGATTGATTTTTCAAATTCAGACAACTTTTTGTCAAAAGATTTTACACTATTTGAATTGATAGTCTTTAACGGTTTTTTAAAAAAGAAGGATTTGCTGTTCCTGTAAATCGGGGGTGTATAAAAAAAAGCAGATCCTTTGTGATTTATGACCTGCTTTAAAATCTTTTCAACGTTCATTAAATTATTTTCAATTTGATTAATTCTGACATTAATAAATTACATTCTTAAATGATCCTGGCGCCAGTTTTTGATCGCTTTTTTAATTTCGTTACCGCTCATTTTTTTTTCTACTGCTTCCTTTGCCAGTCGAACAAATTCTTCATCTTCTGCAAATCTAAGCCCTGTTATCTGCCCTATTGTCAGTCTTTTATCGAGCAGTTTACCGGTAAGTGCAAAATGCCTTAAATTTTCTTCTGCCCTGATTGCCCTGTCCTGTGCTCTTAATGGAAACAATCTCATAAAATAGAATATTAATATGAGACAAAAGAGAATTACAAATATCAGAGATGCGCTGTATATTCCCTTTCCTGAACTAAATGTTTGGACAAGATTAACCAGGGAGCCTAACAAGGAAAGAATTATTATACCAAATAAAACCACGTGAAAGAGAGGTACATATCTGCGGTGATTTTTATAATTTTGCTCCATATTAAAATCTTCCTCTTGTATTAAAAATTGATTGACCGGCAGCGATAAATTAATGAATATTTACCAGCAGGACAATAAAATAATCAGTTCATTTAATGCTGAAAATTTTCAATTTTAACATTTCAACCTTAAACAAGGCAAACATATATTTCTTGCATTTATAGCCCAATAGGAATAACTTCATAGTTCATTTAATGAAGATTATGGCAGAAAAGGAAGAAAAAAATATTGCAATTAGCAGGAAGGTTAAGCACGAATATACAATTCTGCAGTCAATTGAAGCGGGTATCGTGCTCCAGGGAACTGAGGTAAAGTCGTGCAGGGAAGGAAAAGTGAATCTTGTTGACAGCTACGCCCAGGTAAAGAATAATGAAGTCTGGCTCATCGGGATGCATATAAATCCGTATAAGCAGGGTAACATCAACAATCACGAACCGACGAGAACGAGAAAGCTGCTCCTGAACCGATCTGAAATTAAAAAGCTGATTGGCAAAGTAAAAGAAAAAGGACTTACGCTTATTCCCTACCGTGTTTATTTCAGCAACGGGAAAGTGAAAGTTGAGCTTGTTCTGGCAAAAGGAAAGAAAGTTTACGACAAAAGAGAAGACATCAAGAAAAGAGATTTTCAAAGAGACCAGGAAAGAAGAATAAAATATTAGTTGCAGGTTGGAAGGTTGCAGGTTTTGGAGTTGTTTTTCCCAAAAAACTAAATTTTAAATAATTCCCATTTTAGTCAAAGAAATTATATTTTAGGTTTTAACATTTCAGAAATTAAACGGAAGAAACGAATTGAAATTCGCGCCAATTAATGAGCAGATGGACCTTATCAGGAGAGGAGCATCTGAAATTATACAGGAAGATGAATTAGTTCAGAAGCTGGAACGATCAGCAAAAGAGAATAAACAGCTTATAATTAAATTAGGGTGCGACCCGAGCCGTCCCGATCTGCATTTAGGTCACTCCGTAGTTTTAAGAAAATTAGCTCAGTTTCAATCACTCGGACACCAGGCGATATTAATAATTGGTGATTTTACAGGGATGATCGGTGATCCGTCCGGTAGAAATGTTACCCGCCCTGCCCTTACACTGGAAGAAGCCCGCGCAAACGGAAAATCTTATTTTGAGCAGGCTTCAAAAATTTTGCACAAAGATAAGACAAAAATCGTCTATAATTCCGAATGGCTCAGCAAAATGTCTTTTGAAGATGTAATAAAACTTTCTTCAAAATACACTGTTGCAAGGATGCTCGAAAGAGATGATTTTACAAAAAGATTTAAGTCCGGTGTTGCAATAAGCATTCACGAATTCCTGTATCCGCTAGCGCAGGCAATGGACTCAGTTGCAATTAAA
>DATFMR010000138.1:0-3918 GCA_035266865.1 Ignavibacteriaceae bacterium
TCTTAGAGCGATTTCAAAAGATTCTTTTTCTTCTTTCCCGCTACTAATATAAACTTCAATTCTATCGCGGAGGTGAGATTCAAGCTCCTCTATATACCCATCTTCAAGTGATGAAAAACTACGAAGAGATTTTTTCCAATTTTTAATAGCATCTTCTAAATTGAACATTTCTTTATCCATTTATTTATTCATACTTCAGCGAATTTACTGGATTATTTGTAGCTGCTCTTAAGGCATGGAAACCAACCGTGAGAATAGTTATAATTAATGTCAGTAAAAATGTAGCAGCTAAAATCAGAAAATTAAAATTGATCCTGTAAGCAAATTCATCAAGGAATTTTTTTGTCACCAGGTATGCTACTGGCCAGATAATAATATTTGCAATTATTACCCACTTTACAAATTCAATGCAGAGCATTTTTATAATATTTATTGAAGAAGCGCCAAGTACTTTTCTAATCCCTATCTCTTTTGATTTTTGCTCAGTTGAATATGCAGCAAGTCCGAGTATGCCAACGCAACTAATTAATATCGCCATTCCGGTCAGTACTCCCAGCAATTCCCCGATAGTACTTTCAGCTTTATAATACTTTTCAAATTCATCCTGTAAAAAGAAAAAATTTAACGGGTATGTTTGTTCAAATTGAGAATATGTTTTTTTTATGTAATCAACAGTACCCGAGATATCATTTGTACTTAATTGAAGCGATAAGTACCTGTTGCCACCGTTCTTTAACTGTAAAATCATTGGCGGGATGTTTTCTTTTAGGGATGAATAATTAAAATCCTGCAATACACCTACAACATTTTTCCAGTCAGCATCTTCGTCATTACCTCCGATCGTGATTACCTTCCCAATTGGATTTGACCACCCGAATTTTTTTGCACCGGTTTCATTTAAAATGTATGCATCAATAGAATCCCTGCCAAGGTTTTTTGAAAAAAATCTACCCTGCTTTATTTTTAACCCGTAAGTATCAAGAAAATCATAATCAACACTTAAATACTGCAATTGTCTTTCATCATTTTTTGAACCGCCCTTTGGGTTAAAATTGCTTGTCTGTGTTGTATTGCTTCCCGGTGTACCACTCGAAAAGGAAGCAGCAATAATGTTATTGTTTTTCAGGAGTGTATTTTTAAACGTCTCTCCATGGTCGATTAACTTTTTGTCCTGCATTTTCAGAACAACTATCCTGTCTATTGGAAAACCGAGATTCTTTGTAAGCATGTAATTCAATTGCATATAAACTGTAATTGTAGTGATAATTAATAAAACAGCGATTGCAAATTGCGATACTACCAGTGTTGCACGGAGAGAATAACCATTTTTCTTTTTTATTATAGCGTTCTTTAAAACAAGCGCAGGTTTAATTCCGGATAATACAAAAGCAGGATAAGCTCCTGCTGCTATGGCTGTAAAAAGTAAAATTAATATTGAAGTAATTATAGATGAAGAATTAAACAATAAAGAAAAATTTAAATCGATTTTAAGAAGAGTAGAAACTGTGGGTAAAATTAATTCAACAAGAAAAATTGCAATTAAAAAGGAAATAAAGGTGATTAAAAAAGATTCGCTTAAAAATTGTTTCATTAATTGCAGTCTGCTTGCCCCTGCTACTTTTCTTATGCCGACTTCTTTATTCCTGTGCGCGGATCTGGCAGTGGTTAAATTTATGAAGTTAATTACAGCGATCATTAGTATAAAAACTGCTATAATTCCAAAAACATAGAGGAAGACTTTGGGAGTTGTCTTTGCATTATCATACATAATGTCGTTGTTTAGGTGAATATTTAATAAAGGCTGAAGCGACATTTTATATCTTTCATAATAGGACTTCTCCAGCCTGTTTTTTAGCATTGCATCAATTTTGCTTTCAACAACCCTTGGGTCGGTGTTAGGTTTTAAAAGAACATAGGTGTAATCATTTGAAAAACTTCCCCATTCTTTTAATCGCGGAGTGTTATTATCATTTAAAGAATTTATTGATACGAATATATTTCCTCTTAAATGCGAATTGGAAGGAAGGTTTTTAATTACACCTGTGATCTTAAAGAGATTGCTCTTATTAAAATTCAGGAATTGCCCGATTGGATTTGAATTCCCAAAATATTTTTCCGCAATTTCTTTTGTTATTACTATCGAGTTTGGCTCTTCTAAGGCATTTTCAGAATTTCCATTTATAAAAGGAAAAGAAAATACTTTAAAAAAGTCTTTATCAGCATATAAAATTTTTTCATAAAAGTTTTTACCTTTATAGCTGGATAATACACCGCTCTCTGAAATTCTAACCGCATTTTCAACTTCGGGAATATCTTCGTTTACTGCCGGTGCAAAGGGAAGCATAACTGCAGCCATTTTTACAACGCCGTTATCTCTTTTTACTTCCGTCAAAACCCTGTAAATTCTATCTTTTTTAGTAACAAATTGATCAAAACTTAATTCGTAACGAAGCAATAATGAAATAAGTATTACACAGGCGAGTCCGACTGCCAATCCAAGAATATTAATTAAGGAGAATCCTTTTTGTTTTTTTAAATTTCTGAAACCTATTTTAAAATAATTAAGCATTAAAACCGGAATAAATTTCGATTCCTGCCAGGTTGGTTTTCCGCTTATATTTTTTGTATCTGTTTTAAAGAATTCAGCGCCGATGTTTTCAATTTCACCAATTTCATTTTTTGCTTTCTCAAAAGCTTCTTCTTCACTCATTCCTTTATTTACGTAGTCTTCAATTTTATCTCGAAGATGAGATTCAAGTTCTTCTATATATCCATCTTCAAGAGAAGGGTTTTTGCGAAGAGATTTTTTCCAGCTTTTTATTTCTTTTTCCAGGCTAAACATTAATTTCTCCGATCATTTCAATTAAATAATGCGTCATCTATCTTTTACTACTTTAAAAATTTGTTCACAAATTGCTCCCCTATGCTCCATTCCTTGTAAATTTGTCATAATAGCAACACAAATATTTTCTTTGGGACTTAGAAAAATTGAGAGCATATTACTAACTCCCGGTGTTTGTCCGCCATGAATCACTTCGGTAAATCCATCTATCTTGTCATTTGGTTCATATACACCCCAACCCATACCGTATTCAGTATAAGATCCATCAGGTAATTTGGGATTCTCAATCATTCTACTAAATGCCTTTTTAGTTATTAATTTTCCACTGTATGAGCTAATTGCAAATTTAATTAAGTCTTCAGGTGTTGTTAAAAATCCACCTGCAGGAATTCTATCACTCGGGTCGTGCAGATCGGCGTTACATAAAGTATTTTTTTCACCATCATAATAATATCCTCTTGCTCTGTTTTTAATGATCTCATAATTATTATCGATTACTGTGTTATTCATTAAAGCAGGTTTAAAAATATTTTTGATCATATATCTGGAATAATCTGTTTTAGTTGTTAGTTGTATAATAGCCCCAACTAAGTTATAATTAAAAGAAGTGTAAGAGAATTTAGTACCGGGTTTAAAATTCAAACTATCATTTTCAAATATTTTCAATGGGTCAATAACATTTTTATAATGAATTACATTAGCAACTTCATTATCATTATATGATCTTATACCGCTTTCGTGCGTTAGAAGTTGATAAATTGTTATTGGCCATCTCTTCGTTGGATATTCAGGGAAGTAAACCTGGATTGAATCATTAAGATCAATAATTCCTTTAGCCACTAGTTGCATAACAGCAGTGGCTGTCATTGGTTTGCCTATTGAAGCAGTCCTAAATTTTGTATTTATATTAACTTGAACTGAATTTTCTACATCAGAAAATCCATAAGCTTTTTTCCAAACTATATTTGTGTCAATTCCAATTGCAATACTTAATCCCGGAATATGTTGATCGATCATTTCAGTATTAATAATTTTTTCAATACTATCAATTTGGAATTTTGTAAGTTTTTCCTGTG
>DATFMR010000139.1:0-2780 GCA_035266865.1 Ignavibacteriaceae bacterium
TACGCATTTTATTTCAGGGGGATTTTATCTTACGGGGCTCGATCTAAACCCTGCAAAGTCCCGCGCTGAATTTATACAAATACTTAAAGATTATATAAAAGGAAAAGAAGACAGGTGGATAACCGAGGGAAACTGGGATCATGAAAAATGGGATGTAAAAGAGCTCCCCACAAAAGAATGGATTGATCCTTTTACAAAAAATACTCCTGTATATATTGACAGGTATGACGGGCACATGGCACTGGCAAATTCTTATGCATTAAAGCTGGCTGGAATTACAAAAGATACACCGAGCCCGGAAGGCGGACTAATAGTTAAAGATCCAAAAACAGGGGAACCTACCGGAATTCTAAAAGATAATGCGATGGACCTGGTAAGAAATATTATTCCACCTTATACTAATGAGCAATACAATGAAGCACTTGCCGCGGCTTTAAATGAAGCAAAAAGATTTGGAGTAACTTCCATTGGCGATATGTCGTACACAACTGATGAGTCTTTCCAGGAACAATTAAATACTTTTCAGAGATTTGAAAAAGAAGGCAAACTTACAGTAAGAGTTTCTACAAGAATGCCGATTAATACTTTTAAGAAACTTATAAAAGCAGGAATTCAATATAATTTTGGAGATAATTTTATTCAGATTGGTTCTCTAAAAGCTTATGCAGATGGTTCACTCGGTTCGAGTACCGCATGGTTTTTTGATCATTACGTTCAGGATCCTTCAACGTACGGCCTACCGAACGATATTTTTCAGAATGGAAATTTTGAAAAATGGGCTCTCGATGCAGATATGAATAAACTTCAGATTTGTGTACACGCAATCGGCGACAGGGCTGTTTCTGCAACTCTCGATGTAGTAGAAAAAATTGAAAAGCAAAATCCCGGCTGGGACAGGCGATTTCATATTGAACACTCACAGCATTTACAGCCGAATGATTTTGCAAGATTTGCAAAACTTGGTGTTATTGCCTCGATGCAGCCGACGCATTTGCTTGAAGACGGAAACTGGGCAGAAAAAAGAATCGGTAGAGAAAGATTGAAATATATGCACGCTTATAATTCCTTTTTGAAAGCAGGTGCAATTGTTGCATTTGGAACTGACTTCCCTGTTGTTACATTAAATCCGATGATTGGATTATATATGGCTGTAACGAGAAGAACTTCCGACGGAAAAAATCCGAACGGGATTGAACCACAGGAAAAAATTTCGGTTGAGCAGGCAATAAAATGTTACACTTTAAACAGCGCTTATGCAGAATACCAGGAAAATAAAAAAGGAAGCATTGAAAAAGGCAAACTCGCCGATATGATTGTTCTAAGTGATGACCTGCTAACAATCGATCCTGTAAAATTAAAAGATGTGAAAGTTGAAATGACAATACTGGACGGTAAGATAATTTACGAAGCCAGATAATTTTATATCTCTTAAATTCAGGCAGAATTTAAACGAATATTATTTTTGTAAATTCTGCCCGATACCCCATCATTCCGTCAGTTGGTTAAAGGATTGATCCTGAATATTCCCCCCAAAATGTGGATAACTTTACCGTTAAATAACCCAGAGGTACCACTGGATAAATAGGTATTGCGGTTTACAAATTAACTCCTTACATTCCGATAAAATATTACGGGGACCATGCCTGGAAGTAAATTATTAAATAAAATAAGAACCGAATTAAGAACAAATCATTACAGCAAAAAAACAGAGCAAGCATATTTAGGCTGGATAAAAAGATACATTCATTTCCATAATAAAAAGCATCCGGCGGAAATGGGAGCTGATGAGATAAAATCATTTATAAACCATCTGGCGGTAAAAGAGAATGTTGCATCATCTACACAAGGCCAAGCATTACAAGGGATTTTATATTTATATAAAAATGTATTAAAAAAAGATGTAGGCTGGATTGAAGAAATTAAACGGTCAGCCCGCATCAAACATTTGCCAGTGGTACTGGATAAAAATGAAGTAAAGAATATACTCTATCAATTGAAGGAGAGAAATAATCTAATTGGCTGTTTGTTATATGGAACTGGAATGCGATTAAATGAAGGACTGAGACTGAGGATAAAGGACCTGAATTTTAGTTATAAAATAATAAATGTGCGAGACGGCAAAGGAGAAAAAGACAGGGTTACTATATTACCCAATATTTTGGTAAATGATTTAAAACAACAAATTGAGAAGGTAAAGAATTTGCATAAATTGGATAATAGGTCAAAAAATATTGAAGCTCCACTGCCGTATGCATTGAGAAAAAAATATCCAAATGCGGGAAAAGAACTTGCCTGGCAGTATATCTTTCCTGCTAAGAATCTTGTTTATGTGAAAGAAGAAAAAGTTAAATACAGAGTACATTTGCATCAAAGTATATTTCAGAAAGAGTTTAAGAAGGCATTAACAAAGAGTAAAGTGGCTAAAAGTGCATCGCCGCATACTTTACGGCATTCATTTGCTACACATCTATTGCAGGATGGATATGATATTAGAACGGTTCAGGAACTTTTAGGCCACAAATCCGTCAGGACAACAATGATATATACCCACGTCTTAAACCGTGGTATATCAGTCAAAAGTCCATTGGATTAATAGTTTATATATACGCAAAATAAGCGCATATATCACGTTGTTAAAAAAATAGAAATGTTATATAAATAACTATATGAAAAGAAGATACAGTTATTATGAGTTTTTATTTGGTGTGATAGATACGCAAATGTTTCTTGTTTTTGTGCATTTTATATAATTAACAAGTGCAGTATAAGTAGTAGTTAGG
>DATFMR010000140.1:0-5393 GCA_035266865.1 Ignavibacteriaceae bacterium
TATGTTTTCCCGTCTTCTACAAATGAACCAAGCCGTTTAGACGAATAGAATTTATCAAGATCCATTTTTTGCATTTTATTTCAGAATTGTTTTGAAGGAAAACTCAGGCTTTTTTCAGGCCGTAAATCTATAAAACTTCTAATCAGCATTCAAAATTTTTCCATCAACTACGGGTGTAACGCAAATCAGGGGATGTTCGGGAACCTCAAAATGGGAAAAAATTTCCTCGAATAACTGGAAATGCATTCCTCTTTTCTCAAGCTTTGCAAACTTATTATATTTCATAAATTCATTTTTTGCGTTCATTGGAGCGTCAAACTTATATGAGGAATTAAAATCTTCAACCACCCTGCTTTTTAAAAATTTTATTTTGTTATCGTCTCCGCCTTCACGCTCATAGGCCATTGCGCGAAATCCTACAACAAAGCCATTATTAATAATTAAGTATATATTCAGGATAACTTCGTTCATTTGACACCAATTTTATTTAACGCAAAATATGTCAACGCAACAGCAAGCAAAACAGCAAATTTACACATCACACTGACAATACTGTGAACCAGCAGCATTTGGTCCGAAAGCGCAAGCACAAAAGCAGTAACCACCGGAATTGAAATTAATATATATGCAGTTAGCAGCACTTTGGATAAGTGAACAACTCTTTCATCGGGTGATTTACGTATGCCGTGAATTAAAAGCGCCATCGTAACCAGGACCGGCGTGTAATAGAATAACCCGTAAAGATCTCCCTGCGGATATTTATAGATTGCATAGAAAACCGTGCAGGCATTAACATTAAACTGTTCAATTATCGTCGAATAATATATAACAAAAGCTATCGCAGGAAGAAAAATAAACACAAAATATTTTGACCGGTAATTATAAAAAGTAAGCACAAAATACAATCCTAACGGCGGAAGGAATGAAATATCTGCAAAGGCCCAAAACGCATTGAAGGAAGAATCTAACCCGAGATTGCACATAATAAATTCAAATGCCTGGTAAAACATTAAAAGAAATATTATAGATATTACCAGAAAGTTGATTTTATTTTTTTCGGCAAAAATAAAAACATTAATTAGTAAAATCAGTTCAATGCAGGCAATAAATAGTGAGGCGATACCGTTCCAGTTATTCAATTAATTTCACAACCTTTTACAATATTTGTTAGAACATTTTGTCCTTAATTAGAATCTTGCCTTTCTTAAAGGGAGAATAAGATAATTTTCAACTCTCCGGCTTGATCTTTTTTCAGTTTTTTAATTTCATCAGGTTGTTATCAATTCAAATTGCAAATTCCTCAAAAATTACGACAAGAACAAGATCTCCGATTTTTAGCCAAAATCGCACTTCTTATTTTGTGATTTTACCGTTAACTCAATGAACCATACCTTTAAATAAATGGTGGTTGACAGTTGCGTGATTATAACCTAATTTTTTTAGCACAATTAATCTCACTTTTTAAGTGATGTTCTTAATTACTGAAACAAGATAAATAAAGAATTAAATAAAATGAACTCCCCCCCCGTTACATAATAAGCAGATTAGGCACAACTCCTTTATTAAAGTCCGTTTTGCAATTCATTCTTAAAAATTCCAATCTTTATCAATCGAAAACCTTATGAAATTGAAGACAATATTTAACTTTTTAATTTTTGCAGCCTTTTTACTTACAAGCAGCTCATACATCTCCTGTTCAAGCCCGACTGGTCCGGGCGGGGATACTCCGGGCAGAAGAGATTATGTTTGGACCGTTGATACTCTGAATTCACCTATGAATGTTCTAAACAGTATATGGGGCTCCTCCCCTACAAATGTTTGGACTATAGGCCCTGGGGGGGATGCAAATAACAGATTGTTCCACTATGATGGATTAAAATGGACAAAAGCTAAAGGATCTATCAGTTGTACCGGGAAATCATTAATCGGTTTTAATAGTGATGATATTTGGATGGGAGGGGAAAATGGTCAAATATGGCATTATGATGGAACTTTGTGGAAAGCAGACTATGAATATAAACCAATAAATACAACGAATGTTTACATTGGAGATATATGGGGAACTAACCACTCTGATATTTATGCAGTAGGTGTAATAACCAATGGTTCTGATGAAACTCAAAGAGGTTTTATTTTACATTATGACGGCATAAAATGGCAGGAATTATACAGGGCAGATTTTTATTCACAGTTTCAAAGGATTAGGAAAGAAAATGATGAAATATATGTGCAGGCAATAAAGGCCGGCTATACGGTTAGTGATACATCTGAGTTCTACGAATTAGTTGGGGACAATCTTACAAAAATATATTCCGAATCCAATGAAAAAATTTACACAGCAAATCTTAATATGATTGGAGACAAGGTATATTTTACAATAGGCCGTGATGTTTACAGGTATGAGGCAACAATTCTTGGGCTTAAAAAGTTTGTAAAAAAACTTTCTTTCGATGACCCGAATTTTGGCTATCAGGTATATGGCAGAGGTGAAAAAGATTTGTTTGTCAGAATGGTTAATGGTTTAGCACATTACAACGGTACTGACCTTGTTTATATGCAAACGTTTAATAACAATTTCACAAGCATAAACAATACCCCCGTTATATTTGATAATGAAGTTTTCTTTTGCGGTAAAGACTTTATTAACAATATTAACTTTGTTTTAAGAGGAAAATTAAAATGAAAAAGAGGATTTGCTATTAAAATAAAACAGGGATAGTGTTTGCGGCACTATCCCTTGTGATCAAGAATAACTCCTTAAGGTTAGCATCCTTTTACAATAAGAGTTCTTATTGTCCGGGGCTATTCTTATTAATTAACTTAATTATTTTTAATCAAAAAGGGAAGGTATCTATGAAATCGAAATTTTTTCTATTTACAATATTTGTTTTTATTAGTTTTACAAGCCTAGATGCCCAGACTGTAACTGATACTGTGCATATACCAACAACTGATATTCAAATAATGCAAAATGTAAGTAAATCTAACGATACTACATATAGCACAAATTCAACATATGCAATCGGGAGATTATTCCCCACATACCCCGACTCATCTAAATTAACTTCCCGATCCTACTTTATAGTTAATCTATCATTTATTCCGTTAAATGCAACGATTACTCAGGTAAAAGTAAATTATGGAAATGGAAGCAATTCTTATACCTTTAAAATTACAAAATTGACTTCAATATCTGAAACTAATACACCGGGAAACTGGGCTTCAATCGCTAGTGGTACTAATATGGACGCAGGAATTGCCTATGTAAATGGAAATAGTTCATTTATATCAGCTAACTTAAAAACACATATGCAAAGTTTACTTTCGACTAAGTCAATAATACTTGGAGCTTTGAGTGAAAGTGAAACAAAAAACGATTCCTATGCATATTTATCACTAAGTTTTGATATAACTTATACCAGACCCGCAACCCAACTAAATTTTTATGCGCAGAATGATCTGGATGGCGCCGGCGGGGGAAATATAGGTGTGGGAGTAGCTACGGGCGCAACAAACCATTCCAGTCCGTATAATTTTCCGGCTTATGAACAACAGCAAATTAACCTGCTTGCTTACGACAACCAGTATGTAAATGGCTCAACCTGGGTTTTTAATGATAACGAAGCGCCTTTAACTAAAAGCAAATGGGATAAATATATAGGAGGCGTCACCTCTTTACTTTCTAACAATTCATCAACAAACATTACAGCAGTAACCTCGCTTAATAATGGGACATTCATAGCATATTTAAAAAAATATGTAAAACCAATATTCCAGAATAATTTTGTAAGCGTGGGAAATGGAGGAGTTATTAAAATAAATGATACACAATATAATTCGCCGGCGGCACAGGATACTGTTGTTGAAGGAAACGCAATAACTGCCACGGCCCTTTATCATAACATTAATAATATCAGTTATTATTTTGCCAATTGGAGCACTGGCAGCACTAACTCTACAGAGATCTTTTATCCGGATGGCAGTACAACTATTACTGCAAATTTTGAGGGCTTGCCGGCTAAAGATATGGGCATTTGGTTCGAGGCATCGAATCCCCTAGCCCCTATTACCATACACTGGGACGAATACCCAAACCAGTATGTCACACAATATCAAATTTGGCGTAAAGTAAAGTACCAGAAACAAACAACAAGCGATCCTCAATTAATCGCTACTGTTAACAGAGGCACCACAAGCTTTGTGGACGGAGAGTATAGAGGAGCCAGTGCAGGATTTACCGACTGGCTGCTATGGTATGATGTCCGCCCTTATTACTCTGTAGAAGGAACATACGCACCGGATAGTTATAATGCGGTGTTTTCAAATGGACCGCTGGCAAAAGGGCTGGGTGAAATGGCGGTTTCAGAAAATAAAATAGAAAACTATCCAAACCCCTTTAACCCGGAAACAATCATCCGTTATCAAATTGTTAAAAGCGGCACTGTTGCCATAAAAGTATATGACATAACAGGACGCGAAATTATGACACTTGTAAATGAGGAAAAGAACCAGGGACGCTATGAAGTTAAATTTGATGCAAGTAAACTATCAAGCGGAATTTATTTTTACAGGATAACCGCTAATGGTTTTAATGATGTTAAGAAAATGATATTGATGAAATAACAACAAATGTGGTAAAAGTAAATAAGCGAAATTTTCTGTTAAGTTTTTAAACAGACCCGGACCGAAACACTGATATCTTGCTGTCCGGGTCTGATAATACTAAGTATATTTGTAATGCAATAACTTTGCCTCCCCTTCAGCAAAATAACCGCCGGGGCACCGTTACTCTAAGTAATTTATTTCTTAGGCCCAATCATATTTTCGGGACGAACAACTTCATCAAACTTTTCAGCCGTCAAAAGATTTAAGGCAATCGCTGCTTCTTTTAATGTTGTATGTTCTTTATGCGCTTTCTTCGCTACTTTTGCCGCATTATCATAACCGATATGCGGATTAAGCGCGGTTACAAGCATCAAAGAGTTGTTCAGATTTTTTTTGATGTTTGTTTCGTTTGCTTCAATTCCAACTACGCAATGATCCGTGAAACTTTCACACGAATCTGCGATCAGCCTGATTGATTGCAGAACGTTAAAAATTATCACCGGTTTAAAAACATTTAGCTCAAAATTGCCGCTTGCACCGGCAAAATTAACGGTCGCGTCGTTTCCGAAAACCTGCGCGCAAACCATCGTCATTGCTTCAGACTGGGTTGGGTTTACCTTACCGGGCATAATTGAGCTTCCCGGTTCGTTCTCGGGCAGTGAAATTTCACCAATTCCGCAGCGCGGACCCGAGCCGAGCCAGCGGACATCGTTTGCAATTTTCATAAGTGATGCAGCAAGAGTTTTTAGAACGCCGCTGAATTCAACCATTGCATCGTGAGCGGCAAG
>DATFMR010000141.1:0-105078 GCA_035266865.1 Ignavibacteriaceae bacterium
TTAGTACTGGCTATGTTTGGCGGTATTCTCGGAACTTTAATGATGATTCCGCTGCGCCGCTCCTTAATTGTAAATGAACATGGAACACTACCATACCCGGAAGGAACAGCCTGTGCACAGGTTCTTATTGCCGGGGACAAAGGTGGAGATTTTGCAAAAACAGCCTACCAGGGATTATCAGTTGCGCTGGTTTATGCTTTGCTTCAAAGAGTTTTTCACGTAATTGCTGAAACTCCTGCATGGGTTTCATCACAAACAAGTAAGTTTTTTCCTTCTGCAACAATAAATGCCGATATTACCCCTGAGTATCTTGGTGTAGGTTATATAATCGGACCTAGAATTGCAGGAATACTGGTTGCAGGTGGTGTTCTTGCCTGGCTGGGGATTATTCCATTGTTAGCCAGCCTTGTTCCGCCTGATGTAATTGCACTTCAGCTTGTAAAACTTGGTTATTTAAAAGATATTGCTATTGCAGGAGGACCCGGAAACTGGGATCCTCAATTGCACACATTTGCAAGTTTTCCAAGTGCAATTTATAGCGCCTATGTAAGGCAGATCGGTGCGGGCGCTGTTGCTGCTGGCGGGTTCATAACATTATTAAAAACTTTTCCTACAATTATTTCTTCATTTAAAGGAAGTCTTTCTTCTTTAAGAAATAAGGGAGAAGCTGTAAAAGTTGCACGTACTGAAAATGATCTTTCTTTTATGACTGTAATAGTTGGGAGTGTTGCCCTTGTAGTTCTGATGGCATTATTGCCGATGATTCCGGGCGATACAATTGTAAATAAAATTTTAATTGGAATTCTGGTTGTTGTATTCGGATTTTTCTTCGTTACTGTTTCAAGCCGAATTGTTGGTATAATCGGCTCAAGTTCTAACCCGATTTCAGGAATGACAATAGCAACCTTAATGGGTACGGCACTCGTATTTATTGCTGTTGGCTGGACAGGAAAAGTTTTTGAACCAATGGCCCTGGTTGTAGGCGGAATGATTTGTATTGCCGCTGCTAATGCGGGTGCTACTTCGCAGGATTTGAAAACAGGTTATATAGTCGGGGCTACTCCAAAATACCAGCAGTTGTCTCTGTTTGTTGGCGCTGTGGTTTCATCAATTGTAATTGGCGCAACAATTAAATTATTGGATCAACCTACTGTAGATATGGCTGCCCAGGGAGTGCAGCACGCAATTGGCAGTAACGCTTTCCCTGCGCCACAGGGAACATTAATGGCAACTCTTATTAAAGGCTTATTATCATTTAATCTTGACTGGCAGTATGTACTGGTTGGAGTTTGTCTTGCCGTTACTGTCGAACTTTGCGGAGTGAATGCTCTTTCTTTTGCCGTCGGGGCATACCTCCCACTTTCAACAACATTACCCATCTTTGTTGGTGGTGCAATAAAAGGTGTTTCCGATAAAGTGGCAAAAAGAAAAGGTGAAAGTACTGAAGACAGTGAACTTGGTTCCGGAAGTCTGTTTGCAACTGGATTGGTTGCAGGAGGTGCCCTTGCGGGGGTAATTGTTGCCCTGCTCTCGGTAAATGATAGTGTCTTCGAATTCCTTAAAGGGATAAGTGCGGAAGTTGGTCTTGAAGGATTTCTTGGACGCGGCGGTTATGAAATACTTGGCGTAATATTCTTTGCATTAATGGGAATGATAATGTATAAAGTATCACGTAAACCTCAGCCCGGAATTGAAGATACTTTAAATAAGGACTAATGAACGAAAACAGTAAAACTTCAATAGTAAAAAAAGAACCATCTGCCTTTTACAGGTGGATGGTTCTGCTTTTTTTAAGCATTGCAATGTTCGGCAACTATTATGTTTACGATTCTATCTCACTAGTTGCTGATCAATTAAAAACACAGCTTAATTTTTCCGACTTGGATATAGGCCAGTTATATTCTTACTACAGTATAGCTGCGATAATAGTTCTGATTTTTGGCGGTATACTTGTCGATAAATGGGGAACTAAAAAATCAGCTATTGTTTTTGCAATAATTTGTACCATATCTGGATTTTTGACTGCATTTGCTTCCAATTTATATCTTATGCTTGCCGGCAGGTTTATGCTGGGAATTGGATCAGAACCATTAATAGTTGCAGTTACGGTTGCAATTGCAAAATGGTTCAAAGGAAAGCAGCTAAGTTTTGCACTTGGTGTTAATCTATTCCTTGCACGCTCCGGGACTTATGCTGTGGATAATTCCCCATCAATTTTTCCTGGCGCATACAGCGGTGGATACCAAAGTCCTCTTTTTATTGCTGCCTTAATTGGTACTTTGGCTATTATAGGAATTATTATTTATGCTATGCTTGAACATAGAGGAGAAAAATTATTCGTACTTGGTGAAGGTGGTTCAACTGATAAATTAAACGTAAAAGATTTTTTTAAGTTTAATAAATCCTTCTGGTACATAACATTGTTGTGTGTGACTTTTTATTCTGCAATTTTTCCTTTCAGAGCATTTGCCGTTAAATTTTTTATGGAAAGTCACAACGTAACCCGTGAGGTTGCGGGCGGACTTATATCCTGGTTACCACTTGCAGCAATGATTGCTACACCTTTAATTGGATTACTTGTTGATTACATTGGCAAAAGAGCTCTGCTAATGACATTTGGTTCAATATTGTTGCTGCCTGTTTATTTGATAATGGGATACACTCAAATCTCACTTTATTTTCCTGTAATAATGATGGGTGTTGCTTTCTCGTTAATTCCTGCAGTTATGTGGCCTGCCGTTGCTTATATAGTTGAAGAAAGAAGACTGGGTTCGGCATATGCATTAATGACATTAATACAGCAGATCGGGATGGCACTTTTCCCGGTTGTTATCGGGGCAGCTAATGATATAGGCGGAGCAAGCTCTCAAAATCCTGCTGGCTATCATCTTGGAATGTGGATCTTTTCAATACTTGGGGTTTTAGGACTTATTTTTGCTTACCTTTTGAGAAAATCTGAAAGGGGTCCGAACGGTCATGGACTTGAAAAGGGATTGAAAGATATGCCGGCACGATAAAATTAATTTAAACGTAGAGATGAGGCATTCGTCAAGACTCGGTCCTTCCGAGGCTGATGCCTCGTTTCTACCAGGTAATTAAAATTTATTTAAAACTAAGTCGTAGAGATACGCGATCGCGTGTCTCTACGATACAAAAACTATGAAACAAACAAAACTTGATAAAGCCTCCATTACTGCAATTAAAAATTGTATGGGAGCAATAAAAAACGAATCAATCCTTGTTATCTCCGATGAATTAAAAAGAGAAATAGGAATTTCACTATTTGAAAATGCAAAAAAGCTTGGACATAAATCCCTTTATGTTGAAATGAAATCCGGAAAAATAAACGGGGAAGAACCACCTCAAGCAATCGTTGACCTAATGAGTAAATTCGATGTTGTTTTTTGCCCGACTGCAAAATCATTAACTCACACTGATGCACGAAGAGCAGCTTCTAAAAAAGGTGTAAGAGTTGCAACTTTACCCGGTATAACAAAAGATACAATGATCCGCGGGATGAACGCTGATTATAAGAAGATAGCAGCTCTTTCAAGAAAACTGAAAAGAATTTTAGAGAAAGGGAAAAATATTCGGGTTACTACTCCTGTCGGCACAGATATTTCGTTTTCAATAAAAGGGAGAAAATCGATTGGAAGCGAAGGGTTATTTCACAAGAAAGGACAAAGTGGAAATCTTCCAACGGGAGAAACCTTCCTCGCCCCGGTTGAAGGTACATCAAACGGCATTTTTATAGTTGATGGTTCAATGGCAGGATTGGGATTGGTAAAAAACGTCAAAATTAAAATTGAAGTGAAAGATGGCTACGCTACTAAAATTACCGGCGGTGCAATGGCAAAAAAGCTTACAAAAATGCTGGATGCTGTCGGCAAAGATGCCCGAAATATTGCTGAATTTGGAATTGGAACGAACGACAGCGCAAAATTAAGCGGAATTTTACTGGAAGACGAAAAAGTTATGGGGACAGTTCACATAGCATTGGGCAATAATATTTCTATGGGTGGAAGTGTAAACGTACCGATTCACCTTGATGGTGTGATGAAAAAACCAACAGTTTATCTCGACGGTAAATTGTTAATGAAAGATGGAAAACTGTTGGTTAAGTAAATCCCGGGTAGTCACGGTCGTACCGTGACTGGAAGATAACACAATAAGAAAAATTATTGTCACGGAATGGTCCGTGACAGCCTGTTTGTTAGACTGGACAGGCAGATAATAAACTTATATTACTGGTAACCTTGAAGGTCACTTCTTGCGACCTTCAAGGTTATAATTCAGAATCCTCTGCCTTTATTATTCATCCTATTTTAATTATTTTAAAACATACTTTAACAAAGGAGTTCAAATGCCGTTGTTACCAATTACTTTATATGGCGACAAAATTTTAAGAAAGAAGACCGAGCAGGTTTCCGATGTGGATATGGAGACCGTTAAACTTATTAAAGATATGTTTGATACGATGAGAAACGCTTCAGGAATTGGTCTTGCAGCAAACCAGGTTGGTGCCGATAAACAAATATTTATAGTTGATCTTTCAGGTGTTGAAGGTTTTGAAAACGCTAAACCTATGGTTTTTATAAATCCAAAATTTGAAAAATTTGATGATGAAAAAGTCATAATAGAAGAAGGCTGCCTGAGTATCCCTGATGTTCGTGCGGATGTTGAAAGGCCTAAAAAAGTTACATTAGTTTATTATGATACGGATATGAAGGAACAGAAATTAGAAGCTGACGAATTACTAGCCCGAGTAGTTCAACACGAATTTGATCATTTGCAGGGGATTTTATTTACTGATAAAATATCAGACGAAATGAAAAAGAAATTAAAAAAGGATCTGAATGATATTAAGCATAGGAAAGTAGAATTTGAATACCCGGTGACAGATAATATGGATTACCAGCTGTTATGAAAATTATTTTTATGGGGACTCCAGATTTTGCGGTTCCATCCTTAAAAGTTTTAATTGAGAGTAAGCACGAAGTTATAGGTGTTGTAACTGCACCGGATAAAGAAAGAGGAAGAGGCAGAAAAGTTAGTTTTACTCCAATAAAAAAAATTGCTTTAGAAAATAACCTCCCGGTACTTCAACCTGCAAAATTAAAAGATCCCGATTTTGTTGAATTGCTTAAAAATTTTAATGCTGACCTTTTTGCAATTGTAGCTTTCAGAATACTTCCGAAAGAGATTTTTTCAATTCCTTCTAAAGGCTCATTTAATCTCCACGGCTCACTTTTACCAAAATACAGGGGAGCAGCGCCTATACAATGGGCAATAATAAATGGAGAAAAGGAAACAGGTGTAACAACTTTTAAACTTGAGGAAAAAGTCGATACCGGGAATATTTATATACAGGAAAAATTGAAAATTGAAGATGATGATGATCTCGGAAGTGTACACGATAAAATGAGTTTACTCGGAGCGGAAACAGTATTAAAAACTGTTGATATGATTGATTCCGGAAATTTTGAATTACAGAAACAGGATGATTCACTCGCTTCACCTGCACCGAAAATAACCAAAGAGGTCTGTAAAATAGACTGGGCTAAAAGCGCTGAAGAAATTCATAATCATGTCAGGGGACTTTCACCTTTCCCCGGGGCATATTTCTTTTTTAATGATAAACAAATCAAAATTTATAAAACTAAAATAACTGAAACGGAAAACTTAAAACCTGCCGAGATTAAACAAACCAAAAAAGAATTATTCATCGGAACCGGAAAGGCAACTCTAGAAATCCTCGAGCTCCAGCAGGAAGGTAAGAAGAGATTGAATACAGAGGAATTTTTGAGAGGATTTAGTTTTAGTTAGTTCCTTCAGGTTTAGTTAGTTGAAACTATACAATCCATCTTCCAATCCTCACCATATTTTTTATATATTGCCAGCCAGGTAAATATTGTTGTATTAATTTTAGGCCTGGTATTCTTATCTCTGATTTTAATAACTACTTCCTTATTTACAATTGAATATGCGATTGTTCCATCATCGGAAAACCTGATTACAGGTTCTTTAATATCATCCCATCTTAAAAATTCCACAGAGTTAAAATAATCTCTGAACATCTCGACACTTTCTTTATATGTAGGAGAAGTTATTTCACCACTATTAATTGAGATAAAATTTTTAGAAAATAGTGATACTAATTTTTCCGGCTTCTTTTCAAAATGATATTCTCTCTGCAGATTGTGTAGCTCTAAAATTTTCTGTTTTTCTTTTTGGATATTGGGTCTCTGTGGACTTGAGCAATACAGGCAGAAAAATGAAATTGTGACCGCTAATAATAATCTTATCATATTCAATTGAATTTAATTTTTAAATATCTGATATAAATATTGACGATTATTTATTTAAGATTCAACATAATCTAAAGATATTACAAATAAAGCTTGGTGACTGGAAAAGAAGGATTTCCCAAAAATTTAATAAAATAAAGTTTTGCAATTTATAAATGATAAAAAGTTATATTAAGTGTGCAGATATTTTAATTCTAATTTGAGGATAACATTGTTATATGACTTTAAGTAACCAGGAACTTACCAGGTTCTTTTTCGCAATAGTTTTACTTCTCGTCTCAGCTCTATGGTTCGGTTATGTTTTTAAAAAATTTAAACTGCCAAAAGTTATTGGCGAAATTGTCGGCGGACTGGTTTTAGGCCCGTCACTTCTCGGGTATATATTTCCTGATGCTTATACGTGGATTTTTAATGCATTTGAAGCGGAAGGGAAATTAATTTCCACAATTTACTGGGTCGGATTAATTCTGCTTATGTTTGTTTCCGGTTTTGAAATTGAAAGATCATTTTCCAGGGGAGATAAAAAAACAATAATTGCAATTTTATTGGGTTCTACCTTGATTCCGTTTATTGCAGGTTGGATTGCCCCGGAATTTTATGACTTTTCTCCTCTTTTGGGAGTAAAAGGAAATCCGCTTGCACTTAAAATTATTATAGCTATTGCAGTAGCTGTCACATCTATCCCGGTTATTTCCAAGATATTTATTGATCTAAAGATAATGAATACCAGGTTTGCAAAAATAGTTTTGGCAACCGCAACTATTCATGATGTTATTCTCTGGGTGGCCCTTGCAATTGCAACCGGTCTCGTAAGCGCCAGTGAAATATCTGCAACAAGTATTACTACCACTGTAATTATTACAGTGGCGTTCTTTGGCTTCTCACTGTTAATAATGCCCGGGCTTATCAAGTTTAGTAATAATCTGCGATATAATTTACTTATTAAATCGTCAAAGGCAGGATATACTTTATTTATCTGTTTCTTTTTTGCTGCTTTAGCAAGCATATTAAATGTAAATATTGTTTTCGGAGCATTCATTGCCGGAATTATAGTTGGGATGATGCCGAATGATAAATTCGGAAAAGTTAAAGAGAACATTAAAGAGTTTTCTCTTTCTTTTTTTATACCGATTTATTTTGCTGTGGTCGGCTTAAAACTGGATCTTATTCATCACTTTGATGTAATCTTCTTTTTAGGATTTTTATTGTTTACTACTCTGTTTGAAACTTTCGGGACATTGCTTGCTGCGCGTTTGCTTAAAAAAGATTGGCTTTCAAGTTTTAATCTTGCTGTAGCTATGAATACAAGAGGCGGGCCCGGAATTGTGCTCGCAACAGTCGCTTTTGAAATGGGAATTATTAACGAAACATTTTTTGTTACGCTTGTTATGATTGCAATTTTAACATCATTGCTTGCTGGATATTGGTTCAAACATGTTTTAACTAAAGGATGGCCGCTTTTGAAAGAATGATTATTATTTTTTCCAATTCCACCTTATTTTATATATCTAGATTATTTTAATGATAATTTTTTAAGGTAATGGAAGTGTGATTAAATTATTACAAATTCGCTCCACCTGAAACCTCGGTCCTTTGCCCACTTATCCATTTCGCGTTTTCTGTGCAGAGAAATGCAACTACACTCCCAATATCTTCCTCCTGTCCGACTCTGCGGAGCGAAGATATAGAAGCAATGTATTTTTTCCTGTCAGGGTTATTCCTTATAGATGCATTATTAAAATCTGTTTCAATCGCTCCCGGAGCGACAACGTTTGCTCTTATCCCGCGATTTCAGAATTCTTTGGCGACATATTTTGTCAATACTTAAATTGCTCCTTTTAACGAAGCATAGACGGCATAACCCGGTACATTGTATCTTGCCGAACCTGAGGAAATAAAAATTACTCGGCCGTTATCATTAATGTTCGGGAGTAATTTTTGAGTAAGGAAGAATACTCCCTTAAAATGTATATTTACAAAATTATTAAAAAATTCTTCATTTACCTGCCTTGGAAATACTCATATTTGAATTTAGCAGGGTTTTCTTTTAAAAACAAAATATTAAAAAATAACGGATGTATTTGTTTTCTTAGTTATAATCCAAATGCGATCTTAATTCCTGCTACCGTCATACCTGTTCCCATTATTGCAAGTATTAAACCCATAATTTTTGCTATTACAGTAATTAGGTTTTCCCCGATCTTATTTACGATAAAATCGCTTAAAATAAATGCTAAATAGGTCAAAAAAATCATCAAGGCAAAAATAATAATCACAATAGTGATATGAACAAAGCTTCCGCTAGTAACATTGTTCATCGCTGTAACGATTGTTCCCGGCCCAGCCAGGATCGGAATGGCGAGAGGAGATATTGCTATTCCTTCATCTGGTTCAACATTTTCCTGGTGGTGAATTTTTGACTTTCTTGATTGAAGCATCTCAAAGCCAACAAAAAATAAAAGTATTCCACCGGTAATTTTAAATGCCGGGATTGTTATTCCAAATAACTCAAAAGTATATTTGCCAAGAATAACAAAAAATACAACTATAAAAAATGCAGTCAGGCACGAAGTTTTTGCTAACTTTTTTCGTTCAGTTTTATCACGATCCCCAACCAACCCCAAAAACACGGGTGTGTTTGCAACTGGATTCATAATTGCAAAAAATCCGGTGAAGACCGTTAATGCGAATATAAATAAATTTCCATTCATTGGATTTTAAATTGTTTTAGCTTATTTGAGAAAAATTCCCTGGCCGAGTGTAAAGCAGAATAAAATAAACACGATGCAGATACTCAAATTTATAGTAGTAACATTTCCCAACTTAAGTCCTGTATTTCCAGGACTTCTTTCAAATTTCATAAATAATAATGGGATTGATCCAACAACTTCAAGCAAGCCTTCTTTTGCTGCAGTCATTCTATCGGGAGAAAAAAATAGGCCGGCAATAATGGCTGCTAACGCAGATGCAAAGTAGGGAAAATAAATACTTCTTTTTAACGGAAATTCAGGAAATTCTGAACTGAATTTTGAAATTTGCACGCTTATGAGTTTTATTGAAAAATAATAAGCTGCAATTCCTCCAATAATTAATATTGGATTGCCGAAAGTTCCCTGGTCCATTTGAGAGATAAAGTATGTCCAATCTCCCGTTTTACTAAAACTTGATTGAAGAATTGTTCCTGAAAACCAGAATAAATTATAAGACATAAATAGCAGTAACAAAAATCGGTAATAAGAAGAATTGATTTTCCATCTGTTGAGGAAAATAAAAATTAACAAACCCGCGATTAAATTTGCTACCGGACCTGAAATGTCGGTTATAAAACTTCCGGGACTACTAATGAAATAAACTGATGAAATTAAATCAATATGCTGACCGGCTATTAAACATCCTCCACAGTGTCCGATAACTTCGTGAAAAATATCGGCAAGAATGTATGCTGCAATTCCTGCCATTGAGATTGTAAATATGTATTTGATTTTTGATCCCAAATTGGATAATAAATATTTAATAATATTTTTTTTAATTAAGAATATAAATCTCCCTGTAAATATTTCAAACCGGAGTCACAAATAACAGTCACAATTTTTTTCCCTTTCCCGATTTCTTTTGCTCTTTGAATAGCAGTCCACACATTTGCACCGGAAGTTGTTCCGCCCCAGATGCCTTCCATCCTTGCCAGTTTCCTTGCGGTTTGATATGCATCTTCGTCAGAAACAGGAATAATCTCATCGGCAAGATCTAATCTGCAGATAGAGGGGACAAATCCCGCTCCTATTCCTTCTAATTTATGCGTCCCGGATATATCGCCGCCTGATAATGCTCTTACATTTAAAGGCTCAATAGCTATGCAGTGAATTCCAGGGATGTTTTCTTTAAATACTTCTGCGTTACCGGAAAAGCATCCACCTGTTCCGACTCCCATAATAAATTCGTCGAAATTGTTTCCGAGCTCTTCAATTATTTCATTTGCCATTTTATGGTAGGCGTTCCTGTTATCAACATTATTAAATTGATCAGTCCAGAAAGTATTTGGCAATTTACTAGCCTCTTTTGCTTTTACGATCAGAGAGTCAATCAGACTGGCAGTTATTTTACCGTTGTCACTTTTTATTATATCGACTTTTGCATCGAAGGCTCTCATAGTCTGAATTTTCTCAGCTGCAAATGCATTTGAAGAAAAGAAATGTGCTTTATATCCTTTAGCAGAACAAACCATTGCCAGAGAACTGCCGGTACTTCCGCCTGTGTAATCGACGATAGTTCCTCCTGGCTTTATGTCTCCTCTTTTTTCTGCACCTTCTACCATCGAAAGTGCCATCCTATCCTTCATACTTCCGGTTGGATTTGCACCTTCAAATTTTACATAAATGTCTGCCCAACCAGGCTCAGTAAATCGATCAAGTTTGATAAGCGGTGTGTTTCCAATCCCTTTCATTTTAGCTCCTGTATTATTTTAGCTGTTAAAAATCTATTTATTATAAATCACTTTCAACCGTTTATTGAACAAGTAATTATTTCCAGCGATAAAGATATCCAGTAATAGATTTAACCTAGCTTAAAAAACTGCCATCTATAATTAAAAGTTTCGCCCCGTTTTCTGTAATGGATCTGTGAGAACTGAGATTATCTGAAACGACAAACGACATTCCCGGCTTCATAAAATGCTTTTCACCCTTTTCTATTTCTGTTGTAAACTCTCCTTCGAGACAATGAACTATATGTCCTTTCTGACACCAATGATCTGCCAGATAACCTTTTGAATATTCTACGATTCTGATTCTCAGTCCGCCTAATTGGACAGTCTGCCATAATGAAGTTCCGGTTTGACCCTTGTGCTCAATCTTTTCAATTTTGTTCCAATTAATATTTTGATAGGCAATATTTTTCATTCCTGAACTTCCTAATGAGTTTAGTTAATTTTTATTAAAATAATCCCATGCAATTTTTGAAATTCCTGAAATTATTCCGGCATTTACTTTCTCATTTTCTTTAGAATCTGAAACAAATACAGCGATCGCATAATGTTTTCCGTTTGGTAATGTGACAATTCCTATGTCATTTGTAGCTGCCGTTATGCCTTCTTCATCAGTAGCGGAAAGCCCTGTTTTATGAGCCACATTTGTTCCATCGGGCAGTTTGTCTTTAATTCTGTCTTTGCCAATAGTGCTTTCTGACATCAGTTTCCATAAAAAGTTAAAACTACTTTCAGAGAGAATTTTGCCATTATAAAATTTTGCAAGCAATTTTACTGCGGCCAGTGGAGTAGTCCAGTTTCCGTATTGTACCTCCCAGGCTTTGTGCATCTCTGCTTCTGTTGCTTTTATAGATATATCATTAATTCCAAGGCTGTGGATATACTTATTTACAGTCTCCGGTCCACCCAGCAATTTAAATAAAATATCGCAGCCATTGTTATCACTTCTTGAAACTGTATAATATAAAATATCTCTTAATTGTAGATCAATATTTCCGTTGAGGTATTTATCGCGCAGTGGACTCCATGTATCGGGAAGCAAATCAACTTTAATAATATGTATTTTTTGATCTAGTGAAAGATTCCCTTCATCCACTTCTTTCAGTACTGCAAGTGCAAGGTGAAATTTAAAGACACTCTGCATCGGGTAATGATGTTGACCATTTATAATTAAAGTTTCATTTGTATCGAAATTATAAATACCGATGCCTATTGTTGCATCTTTTGTATTTATTAAATCAGTAATCTGTTTTTGCAGATTACTTGTTTGTGGGAAGCACATGAAGGAGAGAGTTACTATTGCAAAAAATAAAATAAACCTGTTGTTTTGCATTTATGTTAAAACTAATTATGTATGAAAAATCTAATTACAAATATTGATGCTTAATCAAAAAGATTAAAACATTTCCAGTTGACTACTTTGGGGGCGCCTGAAAAGGGAAGTGGTTAAGTTAATATCACGTTCATTTAAGTTATATTTACGACAATTAATATAAAATAATTCCTTTATAGTATTAGCTTGTTCACCATTCCCTTTAAATCTCTTTCCAAATTCCGAATTATTTAATTTACCGTCCCTCATTTCTTTTATCTTATTCAGTATCTTTTCTTTTCTGTCGGGAAATTCCTTTTCAAGCCAGTCAATGAATAGTTCTTTAATTGATAAGGGGAGCCTGAGTAAAATATAAAAAGCAAATTCTGCACCATTGTTTGAAGCCTTCTTCAATATTTCAGGAATTTCATTATCATTTAACCCGGGAATTACGGGAGCGATATTAACGCCAACAGGAATTCCTGCTTTGGAAAGTTTTTGAATGGCTTCTAATTTCTTTTCGGGAGTTGAAGTTCGTGGTTCCAGTTTTGAAACGAGCTGTTTATCCAAAGTAGTAATTGAGAGAGATGTTGCTATAATGCCAAGTTTTGCCATTTCGCTTAAAATATCAATATCTCTAAGTATTAAGGAATTTTTAGTGAGAATAGAAACCGGGTTCCTGTATTCCAGGCAAACCTTTAATGCTTCCCGTGTAATTTTTAATTTTCTTTCTATTGGCTGGTAGCAATCAGTATCGCCGGAAAATATAATAAACTTAGGTACGTAGCTTTTCTTTTCAAATTCTCTTTTTAGTAATTCCGGTCCATTATCTTTAACCATAATTTTTGTCTCGAAATCAATTCCGGAAGAAAAACCGAGATATTCGTGTGTGGGTCGAGCGTAGCAATAAACACATCCGTGCTCGCAGCCTCTGTATGGATTAAAAGAATAATCAAATGGAATATCGGGGCTGCTGTTTTTTGCAATTGCTGATTTTGAATGGTCTTTGTAGAAAACAGTTTCAACTTTTTGTTCTGGTTCTTCTTCGTATTTCCGGGCATCATGAAGATCTTCTGTCTCTTCTACGTGAAGTTTCTCGAACCTGTTAGCAGGATTTATACTCGTTCCTCTGCCGCGGTATTTGGATTTTTTTAATCTTTGCATGTATTTGTATTATTTCTTATTCCTGTGTAAATAAACCTTGTTTTTATTTAAATGCAGGTCTTTTTACATGTTATTTTATTTATTGGGTGTTTGTGTTTTATTCCGCCGGGGTGTACATCGTTTAGAATATATGATTTATTTTCAATCATTTCCCAATCCGAATATTCATTAAATATTTCTCCCTCTTCAAACAAGCCTATCATAAACGGTGCAAGGTCAGGGGGAGCAGGTAAGGTGTCGGTAAATACTAATATAACATTAAATCCGTTCTTCCTAGTATTATCCTTTATTCTTTTGAGCAGAATTTTTCTTTCTTCTTTTTTTATAAGATGTAAAACACCGTAAGCAATTATTAAGTCGAATTTTTTTTCAAAGCAGTATTCTGCTGCATTAATATTTTCAGTCTCTATTTTAAGTCCTTTTTCTTTTGTAGTCTGTCTAAGTTTCCTTAAACCATTTTCAGATATATCAATGGCTGTAATATTAAATCCCTTTCCAGCAAGATAAATTGAATTTCTCCCATCACCGCAACCTATATCAAGAACTGAAGCATTATATGGTAGTTGTTTATGAAGTTCGACTAATTCATCAGCAGGTTTGCCACCTTCAAATGTTTCATTAGAGTTAAGATATGTTTTTTCCCAGAATGGCTTTTTCATTTTTAGTTTAAATTAAAAGACTGAATATTTTCATTCAAAAAATCTTCAAATGCATTTAATGTCTCAGGCAGATTTTCGCGACCAAAACCAATCCTGATAAAATTTCCATTAAAATTAAACATTTCCGCAGGGACAGTCATTATTCCGGCTTTTTCAACAAGTTTATTGCTAAAATCCAAAGTGGAACCTTTAATATTTATTTTTACAAATGCAGTAGAACCAGCTTTTGGAGGAGTAAAGTTAAATAATCCGGGATGAAGAGAGACAAATTCATTAAATAATTTAATATTCCTTTTGATCTTTTTTATGTTCGGATTAATAAATTTATCAATATTGTTTAGTGCTATTAAAGTCAAAATTTCTGCTGGTGCGCTGTTACAGATGCTTAAATAATCTTTAAAGGCCAATATTTTTTTTAATAGCTCTGTATCTTGAGTGACAATCCAGCCGGTACGCAATCCGGCCAATCCAAATGATTTTGAGGTGCCCCACAGGCTGATTCCTTTTTCATATAAATCACTTACAGGAGGCAGCTCATCCATATTACTTATCATTAATTTACTATACATTTCATCTGAAAATATATAGATATTATTTCCCCTTGCTATATCAACAATTTCATTTAGTTCTGGATATTCTATATAGCTACCTGTCGGATTATGGGGGAAGTTTATTATAATCAATTTTGTGTTTTTCCTGATCAATTTTTTTAAATCCTCTGTATTGAACTTCCAATTATCCGGGTTTGGCTGCCAGTAGGAAATTTCGCATCCAATTGAATTAACTACTTCATATAAGGATTGGTACGCAGGAGAGATTGAAATTACGTGATCTTTTGTCTCAAGGATTACATTCATTAATATAAAATTGAGTTCACCGGGAGAAGCAACCAACACATTATTAGTGGAAACATTTTTATAGTTTTTAATAATTGCCTCACGCAATAAAGAACTTCCCTCACTTTCTGTATAACCCAGATTCAATTCATTCCAAATAGCAATGTCATTAGTGGATGCTATATCAAGTATATGTTTTAGTGAAAAGCCATCACAATCTGAACTAGAAAGAAGATATTTTGATGTGAATTCGTGCCTGGCAAAATATCTTTCTAAGTCAAAATCTTTAATCTTCATATTTTTTTATGATCTCATCATTAAAATGTTCCGAAAATCTTTTACTCATAAAATTGCAAACATCTGGCATTGTCGATTCATTTTTACTGCTTTTATCAATTCCATAAACGTGCTTACGGAAATGTAACGTCTTTTGTATCTTCCAGATTTCTTCATGTTTTTCAGGTGGAAAAATTTTTGCTGGATTTCCCACGGCGACCCAGTTAATAGGAACAGTTTCATTTTCGGGGAGAACTGTTCTCAGATGAACTACTCCATTTATCCTTACTTCAGAGCCACTTTTTAAAGTAGCTCCATGAAAAACGGAAGCACCGGTTGCAATGAAAACATTTTCCTCGATTGTGCATCCTGCTAAATGTACATTTGGACCAATCAAACAATTTTTGCCAATTGATACAGGGTTATCCTGTGTTCCGCGGATTACAGCATTTTCAAGTATTATACAATTTTCCCCGATATCAATTGACCCATTTTCAGCAATTATCTGCGCTCCGAACATAACTCTTACATCATTACTAATTTTTACGTCTCCACATATTACAGCATTTGGAGCAATGTAAGATGACTTATCAATCGTTGGCTTTTTATTATTGTGAGTAATGATCATATAATCCTTATTTTATTCAGTTTATTTATTTTTATGCTCGAGCTTGTCAGATTTTGAACCATTAGGATTCCGGCTATGAAGAGAAAAAATGCACTAATTGAACCTGGGAAATACTCTCCAAGCATTAAACTTGAACCTAAATGAAATATTCCATTTCCAATTGAACCAACTATTATGAATATCCAAACCACTAAATAAGATAATTTAAATTTATTAAAAGCTCCAATAGCTGCCAATACAAAAATTACAAGCCAGATAAAATTAAAAATTAAAAATTGATTCGCAGTCCATGGCGTAGCATTAAAGAATGAAGGTAATATTTTATAAAATTCTCCTTTGTATTCTTCAAGAACATGCGTTATATGGAAAACAATTCCTATGATATAAAATGCTATCAATTTTCTGTTATATTCCTTCTTATAGTTCAACCAAACTAATAAAGAAATTATTATACCAATATTTAATAAAATAACTGCCTTTCCCATATATAAAAAGTTAAAAGTTATAACTGCTGCAGTAAAGAGCATTCCGTTTATTTTTTCTCTTTTTCCCAATTGAGAACTCTTAATTTTTTGGTGAATTAAAAAACAGTTTTGAAATTAAGTTTAAGTCAGGTCAAATTCATAAATATCTAGGAATCTTCCACTGGCTTTACTTTGAGATTGCCTGATTACTTTACCACTCATTTTTTCATAGAATCTTTTAGCATTGGGTTCAGCCACGAGAAAGAAATTATTGTATCCTTCAGCTTTTAAATAATTCGAAATATTATTGAAAATAATTTTCCCATAGCCTTTTCTGATATTTTCAGGAGTAAGCCAAAAATGATCTAATTCCGGTGAATTCGGCTCATTGAATTTTATGCCATAAAAACCAATATATTTATTCTCATTATAAACTTTGATTACTTTATTTCTGCGGATATATTCTTTACTTATTTGCAATTCTGATTTCCATAAATTAATTAGATCGTCCGAATAACCCCACGTCTTTTTGGATGCAATTACAGTTGCAGAAAGCATTTTGCTATCAGAAGGTATTGCATCTTTATATGTCAGTTTAGCTATCATAAATAATTTCAGATTGTTAATATTGCAGGAGATTGCAACGCTATATAATACTGAAAATTTTCTTAAATGCTACGGCAAAATGTTAAATTAATCTTCTTTTCTTCTTTTGAAATTATCATCCTTAATTTTAGCTTTATTCCTTCATTTCATTTGGTTATTATTATATATTAATATTAATTAAATTTTTACAAACGGGGAGGATAACATTTATTGAAAAAATATTCAGGAAATAATTATGAACTTTAAAGAAAACATCCTTGAAGCCGTTGGAAATACCCCGCTAGTAAAATTAAATAAGTTAAATAAAGGATTAAAACCACAGATTTTTGCAAAACTGGAGTCTTCCAATCCAGGTGGAAGTGTAAAGGACAGGATCGGGCTTGCGATGCTGGAATCCGCTGAAAAAAACGGAGACATAAAACCCGCCGGAACAATAATAGAAGCTACCAGCGGAAATACAGGAATTGGGCTTGCTCTTGCGGCGGCTGTAAAGGGTTATAAATCAATTTTTGTTGTAACGGACAAAGTCAGTTCGGAAAAAATTAATTACTTAAAAGCACTCGGCGGTGATGTGATTGTCGTTTCAAATGCAGTTGGTCACGATCATCCTGATTATTATATAACAGTTGCTAAAAAAATTGAAAAGGAAACTCCGAATTCTATTTTTATGTATCAATATTCAAATCCTGCCAACCCGGAAATCCATTATAAAACAACTGGACCCGAAATTTGGCATGATACTGAAGGAAAAATTACTCATTTTGTATCGGGAATTGGGACTGGAGGGACAATCAGCGGGACAGGTAGATTTTTAAAAGAACAAAATAAAAATATCCAGGTTATTGGTGCAGATCCTTTTGGATCAATTTTTCAACATTACAAACAAACCGGCGAAACTATTGAGGGTGTTCCTTACCTGGTAGAAGGAATTGGACAGGATTGTCTGCCAAATAATGTACACTTCCAGTATATTGACAGGATTATAAATGTTTCTGATCAGGAGTCTTTTAGTTTTGCACGTAAACTTTCTAAAGAGGAAGGTATTTTTTGCGGCGGTAGCACCGGTACAAATGTTTGGGCTACTTTGCAATTGGCAAAAGAACTTGACGAATCGGCTGTGATTGTTTTCATTGTTGCCGATACCGGAGAAAGGTACCTAACAAAAATGCATAGCGAAGAATGGTTACGGGATAAGAGAATGCTTATACAGGAATTCAAATCTCTGCATGACATATCATTAGCAAAGAGAGATGGTAAGCCAAAAGAATTGATATCCGTAAAATCAACTGATAAAATTAAAACTGCTGTTGAACTATTAAATTTTAGAGGGTTCTCGCAACTACCAGTTATTGACGATGGAGAATCTGTTGGAAGTCTCAGGGAAGCTAAATTAATGTCTAGTTTAGTTGAAAATCCTTCAATGCTTGATCAACATGTTTCTAAAATTATGGGACCCGGTTTACCGACATTGGATGAGAGAACTGATCTGGCTACTGTCAAAAAATATCTGAGTGATTCGCCAGCTGTTTTAGTTACGGAATACGGAAGAATAAAAGATATAATTACTCGCTATGATATTATTGAACATTCAGATCTAAATTAGGAAATAATAATTTTGTTCTTAATTTTATTCATTTTATACGAGTAAAAGAGAAATAAATTAATAATTAAAACAATTTAAAGGATTATATGGGATTTTCAACAGATGCAATTCATGCAGGACAACAGCCTGATCCGGTTACTGGGGCAGTAATTACTCCGATTTATCAAACTTCAACTTACAAACAGGAAGAACTTGGAAAGCATAAAGGGTACGAGTACGGCAGGACTCACAATTTAACACGCGCTTCAATGGAGGCAAATATTGCCTGTCTGGAAAAAGGGAAATATGGAATTGCATTTGCCTCTGGTCTTGCTGCTACACATGCACTATTAAGTCTTGTAAAAGCAGGCGATCATATTATTTGCTCAAATAATGTGTACGGTGGAACATACAGGTTATTTGAATTAATTATGAAGGATTACGGAATTGATTTCTCATGGGTAAACACCAGTGATCTTTCAAATATTGAGAAAGCAATTAAACCAAACACAAAAATGGTTTATTTAGAAACACCAACAAACCCAATGCTAAATTTAACTGATCTAGCCGGGGCATCTGAAATTTGTAAAAAAAATAATCTTATAGGTGTGTGTGATAATACTTTTATGAGTCCATATTTTCAAAATCCGCTTGTGCTCGGCTGTGATATAGTTTTACATAGCTCTACAAAATATTTAAACGGACATAGTGATGTTATTGGTGGCATACTTGTAACAAATGATGAAAAAATTCACAATAGGTTAAGATATATTCAAAATGCTACCGGTGGAGTTCCTTCACCTTTTGACTGCTGGCTTGTATTGCGTTCAACCAAGACTCTTGCTGTAAGGATGGAAAGGCACCAAAAAAATGCTATTGAATTAGCAGAATATTTAAATGAATCAGGAATTGCAAAAAAGATTTATTATCCTGGTCTTTCAGATCATCCTCAGCATGAACTTGCAAAAAATCAAATGCGCGGGTTTGGTGGAATGATCTCTGTTGATGTTGGTGAAACTGGGATTGCAAAAAAGATTTTGAAGAATGTGAAAGTTTTTACCTTGGGCGAAAGTCTCGGTGGAGTAGAGAGCCTCATTTCACACCCTGCAAGTATGACACACGCATCTGTTCCAAAAGAAGAAAGAGAAAAATTTGGATTGACTGACAGCCTGATTCGTTTTTCAGTTGGTATTGAGGATATTGAAGACCTGATAGCAGATATTCAAAAATCTATGAAATAGTATTATGAAAAAATATTTCATTATTTTATTTTTTGCAATTATAGGGTCATATTCTGTTTTTGCAAATAGTGTTGATGCAGATTCCATAGAAGTATATGTAATTGATTCCTACATCACTCCTGAAAACCCAGCTATTTTTAATTTGTCTTTTTTTGCAAGTGCTCCTGTTAAAGCAAAACTCTATGTTGATAATAGATATGAATTCCTAATTTCGGATAGTCTAAGTGATTCTCATGAAGCAAAGATTGATCTGGATAATCGTAAATTTTCGGGAAAAACAGTACCATTTTATATTTTAGTGCAGGATTCTACAGGATATAAAAACAGGAGCGAAATATATGATCTTGATTTTCCAAGAGAAATAAAAGTCGATAAGGAATCAAATTTCTTATTGCTTGGTGTATTTTTTGGGATGCAGTTTCTTCTACCTACACCTACAATAGTTGGAACTCACCGAAACAATTTTTTTGCCTTAACAAAAGAAGTTCCATTAATTTCATTTCGTTCAAATAGTATAAATTATCCATTCGGATATTTTTCGATTGAATATTCACATATTTTTAATGCGGACGCCAGTAATTTTTTCAGGTTTGGGTATAAACAGATTATTGAAGTCCCTTTAATAAAATATATATCTCCGGGCTTAAACGGTTTTACAAATTTTAATGGATATAATGGTGTAAGTCTTGAAGTTTCTGCGGGATTATTTAATATGTTAAATTCATTTACAATTTATGCCAGATACAGATTCAATACGCAGCCGTCTCATAATGACAGGGATTTTCACGAAGTATCATTAGGATTTTATTCTAATTTTTTCTCATTCCATTTTTAGATTATAATTATTCACCTGAAAATTTTAGTATTATGAATCCAATTCTAACAGTATCAGAACTTACAAAAGATATAAAGCAGACGCTCGAAGAAAAATTTGACCAGATATCTGTTCAGGGTGAAATATCCAATTTTAAAGCACACGTTTCTGGTCACTGGTACTTTAGTTTAAAGGATGCAAACGCTTCAATTTCCTGCACAATGTGGAAAGGATTTAACAGTTACGTATTTTTCACTCCGCAGGACGGAATGAAAGTTACTCTAAATGGTAAAATTAGCGTTTATCCACCACGCGGTAATTACCAGGTTGATGTTCGCTCAATGAAACCTTCTGGGGTTGGTGAACTTCAGGCAGCGTTTGAAGCTTTAAAGCAAAAACTTTCCGATGAAGGATTGTTTGATGAAAAATTTAAAAAGGAAGTACCTGAGTTTCCTAAAAAGATAGGTGTTATTACTGCGATTGATGGTGCTGCTTTCCGGGATATGATAAGTGTTGCGGAAAGAAGATTTCCTCTTGTTGAAATAGTAATTGCTCCTTCAAAGGTCCAGGGAAGCGGTGCGGCACAAACTATTGCAAAAAGTATCAGAGCACTTAATCAACAAAAAGATATTGATGTAATTATTGTTGGAAGAGGCGGGGGATCAATTGAAGATCTATGGGCATTTAATGAAGAAATAGTTGCAAGAGCAATTTTTGAATCACAAATACCAATAATTAGCGGTGTGGGTCACGAAATTGATTTTACAATTGCCGATTTTGTATCTGATCTAAGGGCTCCAACTCCTTCTGCTGCAATGGAATTGGCTACACCTAGGAAAGAGGACTTTTTTGCCTTTATAGGCGAATTTTCCTATACTTCTACACAAAATCTTGTTGAGCTATGCAGCAGGTCAAAAGGCAGGATTTCTGAAATTCTTAATTCATATGGATTTAGATTACCGATTGATATAGTAAGAAAAAATTTTCAGAATGTTGATAATATCTCTTACAGGCTTTTTCAGAATATGGACAGAAAAATTCTTGTCAAAAACGGAAAACTTTCTCTTCTGACAAAATCAATTGAAGCTCACGATGTAAATAAATCGTTACGGAAAGGTTTTGTTTTGGTTAAACAGGACTCAGAATTTGTAACTCGCGCAAGTAAACTTGATAAAAAGAAAAAAACTACATTAGCATTTTATGATGATAACGTAGATGTAAAAATTAAGGATTAACTTTTACCAATGCCTAAAAAATCAAAAGCAGAAACATTTGAAGATAAATTACAAAGGCTCGAAAAAATTTCTATTCAATTAGAAGATGATGAAATTGGAATTGAAAAAGCCATTGAACTTTATGAAGAAGGCATTAAATTGTCAAAAGATTGTACAAATACTTTAAAAAAAGCTGAATTAAAAATCACTGAGTTAAAATCGAAACTTAGTGATCTTACAGAAGATGAAATTATAGAAGAATAATTAGCGGGAGACCTTAAAAAAATGATTGATCAGAGTAAATACAAAGTTTTATCAAAAGTAGATACACCTGCAGATGTTAAAACTTTGAAAGGGAACGATCTTAAACAACTCTGTAAAGATATTCGTGAATATATGATTGATACGATTTCAGAGATTGGCGGGCATTTCGGTGGAGGTTTAGGTGCAGTTGAATTGACAGTAGCAATTCATAAGGTCTTTAACACTCCGTATGATTTGGTAGTCTGGGACACTGGTCACCAGGCATACCCGCATAAAATTCTAACCGGTAGAAAAGTTGCGCTTCAGTCAATTAGAAAATTGAACGGAATCAGCGGTTTTCTAAAAAGAGCAGAAAGTGAATATGATACCTTTGGCGCCGGGCACGCATCAACTTCAATTTCAAGTGCTCTTGGAATGGCTGTTGCCCGTGATATAAATAAAGAAAAAAGAAAAGTTGTTGCCATAATGGGCGACGGTGCAATGACCGGTGGAATGGCTTATGAAGCCATGAACAACTCTGGAATTATTAAGTCTGATTTAATTGTTGTATTAAATGATAATAATATGTCCATAGCGCCTAACGTATGGCAAATTTCCAATTACTTCACAGAAATGATCGCCCATCCTGACTACAATAAATTTAAAGGACAAATCTGGGATCTGACTGGTAAACTCGATCATTTTGGAGACAGGCTTAGGAAAATTGCTGCCAGGCTTGAAAGTGGTGTAAAAGCAGTAATTACGCCGGGAATGCTATTTGAAGCACTTGGATTCAGGTATTTTGGTCCAATCAACGGTCATAATGTTCATCAGCTTGTTAAAATATTTGAACAGGTAAAAGATTTGAAAGGGCCTATTTTGGTTCACGCAATTACTCAGAAGGGAAAAGGATACAAACCGGCTGAAGGTCACGTACAAAAACTTCACGCATCAACTCCGTTTGATAAAGTAACCGGCAAAGCATATAAAAAAGCAAATGCTGCACCGGCGTTTACAAAAATATTCGGGCAGGCGCTTGTTGATATTATAAAAACTAATAAAAGAGTTGTTGGAATTACTGCTGCAATGCCGGATGGAACAGGAATGGATTTTCTTCAAAAAGAATTTCCTGAAAATTATTTTGATGCCGGTATTGCCGAGGAACATGCTGTAACATTTTCTGCAGGACTCGCAACACAAAAAGTCATTCCTGTTGTTGCAATTTATTCTACCTTTCTTCAAAGAGGATTTGACCAGATAGTTCACGATGTTGCACTTCAACATCTTCATGTTGTATTTGTACTGGACAGGGCAGGATTAGTCGGAGCAGATGGTCCAACACATCACGGCGCTTTTGATTTAACATATTTAAGATTAATTCCTGGAATGGTTATAATGGCTCCAAAGGATGAATCTGAATTAAGAGATATGTTGTTTACAGCAATTGAATATAAAGAAGGTCCAATTGCAATCCGATACCCGAGAGGGGCATCGCTTGGCGTTGAGTTGAAAGATCATTTTGATAAAATTGAAATTGGTGAAAGTGAAGTTTTAAAAGATGGTGAGGATGTTGCACTACTTGCTCTCGGTTCAATGGTTAATTATTCTTATAAAGCTGCTGATTTACTGGCTGAGCAGGGAATAAATTGTGAATTAGTAAATATGAGATTTGCCAAGCCACTGGATACCAAAAGACTTGATGAGATTTCTAAAAAGTTTAATAAAATTGTAACTCTTGAAGAAAATTCTTTGGTTGGAGGATTTGGAAGCGGAGTACTTGAATATTTTAATGAAAAAAATTATAAGAATGATATTTTAAGAATAGGGCTTCCTGATCACTTTGTTGATCACGGCACACAATCTGAACTTCACCAACTGCTGGGTATTGATCCCGAAGGAATAGCAGGCAAAGTTAAAGTCTTTTGTGAAAACAGAAGTATCAACCACGAGGTTACTATATAGATGGAGAAAACCAAGGTAGCAGTAATTGGTCTTGGGGGGATAGCTCAGCTAGTTCATTTACCTAACATTGCTAAATTAAACAGCGTGGACGTTATAGCAGTTGCTGAAGTAAATAAGAACCGTCTGAGTGCAATTGCAGATAAGTTTAAAATAAAGGAAAGATTTACTGATTATAAAGAATTACTTGCAAAAAGTGATGTTGAAGCAGTAATAATAGCAACACCTACCGGTACTCACAAAGAAATTGCTCTTGCAGCTATTAAAGCAAAAAAACATATTCTGGTTGAAAAACCATTTACAAGAACCTATTTAGAAGCCAAGCCAATTGTGGAAGCAGCAAAGAGAAACAATTGTAAAATAATGGTGGGATTAAACTTGCGTTACAGGCCTGATGCGATGTTGTTAAAAACACTGATCAACGCTGGCGAGATTGGAGAACCAAATTATGTAAAAGCCGGCTGGATTAGAAGACAGAGTAGTGACGGTAAATGGTTTACGCGTAAGACTGAATCGGGAGGTGGAGTAATCATAGACCTTGGTATTTTGTTATTAGACCTATGTATGTGGCTTATGAATTATCCTCCAGTTGACAGAGTAAGCACACAGAGCTTTAATACTAAAACAAAAAATGTGGAAGATACTTCGGTTAGTTTTATCAGGTGTAAAAATTCAAGTTTAATAAATCTGGAGACCAGTTGGTCCCTGGCTCTTGAAAAGGATACATTTTATCTTACAGTTTTTGGTTCTAAAGGGAGTGCTTCAATAAACCCAATTAAAATTTTTAAAAATATTGAAGATAAAATAATAGAATTAAATCCTCCAAAAGAGGAGAGCCCAATGGTTCTGTTTAGAAAATCCTATTTAAATGAGCTAAAGAGTTTTATTGGGGCTGTTAGAGGATTACATCCAGTAATGTCGTCCGGAGAAGAAGCTTTAATCAGAATGAAGGTTATTGAATCAATGTATAAATCATCAAAACTGAATGCAGAAGTAAAAGTCTGAGATTATATGAAAGAAAAAATATTACTAGTAGATAATGAACATGATATAGTTGAGTTTTTGCAATATAACCTGGAACAGGAAGGATTCGATGTAATATCTGCTTTTGATGGAAGTGAGGCTCTCGAAAAAATTAATGAAAACCCCGATCTTGTTATCCTTGATATTATGATGCCTAAAATTGATGGTTTTGAGGTTTACAAACGTATTCGTGAAAGAGAAGAATTTAATCATATTCCGATTATCTTTTTAACCGCAAAGTCCGGCGAAATTGATGAAGTTAAAGGTCTTGAACTTGGAGCAAGTGACTATATACAAAAACCTGTTTCTCCTAAAAAATTAGTTGCACGTGTGAAGTCAAACCTCAGAAAAGTTGAGCTGCAAAAAGAAAATGCATTTCCTGCTACTATTAAAATAGGGCCTCTGTTCATCGACAAGGGGAAATACATTATTCACATTAATAAAAAAGAGACTATATTTCCACGAAAGGAATTTGAAATTCTATACTTTTTTGCAAATAATCCGGGAAGAGTTTTTAGCAGGGAATCTCTTCTAAGAGAAATATGGGGCCCGGATATTTATGTTGTTGATAGGACTGTAGACGTGCATATCAGAAAAATAAGAGAAAAGCTTGGAAATTATGCAAATCTGATTGAAACAATTAAAGGCGTTGGATATAAATTTAAAAGTGATTAACAAGATAATAACCAACCTAAAATCCTCTTCTGTATATTTCAAAGAAATAATTATTGTTTATTTAATTTTAGTCATTATTACGTATATAAAAGATAATGACCCTGCATCTGCACTATTTATTATAATAGCTATTTCTATACTTTTTTCATTTCTGTTCTATTATATTGGGGATAGACGAAGAAGGGAAATTGCCAAAATTAAATCAGTGATTGCGGATATTAGAAATAGCAGGTTAAATGTACCCGAAGAAATATTGCTTGAAAATAATTTAAGTGGATTGCAGGAAGAGATTCGGGATATGTTTTCGAAAATGAAAAGCGATATAGAATATCTGAAAAAGCTGGAACGTGTCAGGAAGGAATTTCTTGCTAATGTCTCGCACGAATTGCGCACTCCCATTTTTACCATACAAGGCTATATAGAAACCTTGCTTGATGGCGCAATTAATGATCAAAAAGTAAACAAGTCGTTTCTTGAAAAGGCTAATTATCATACAATAAATTTAAGTACGCTGCTTAATGACCTAATTGATATTTCCATGATAGAGTCAGGGGAAATGAGATTGAGCTTCCGGTATTTTAACATAATTGAATTTATCAAGAAACAAGTTGAAGAAATGATACCTGTGGCAGATAAAAAAAACATAACGATTTTATTTAAACCGGAAAAAGATAAATTAGAAGTCTTTGGGGACAGAGATAAACTTCGGCAGGTATTTGTAAATCTCATTCAAAATTCAATTAAATACACAGAAACCGGTAGCCTTGAAATAGAGATTATAGATGAAGGTAATTTGTGCAAAATAATTATTCGTGATACGGGGATTGGAATTCCCGAGGAAGATCTGAACAGAATATTCGAGAGATTCTATAGAGTTGACAAAGCAAGATCACGTGCAGTTGGAGGAACGGGACTGGGGTTGGCAATAGTTAAACATATCATAGAAGCACACAACTCGAAAATAGAAGTGAAAAGCAGGCTTAACGAGGGTACTGAGTTTTCATTTCATCTTAAAAAATGATTTTTTTACGATCATTTACTTTAAAGCTTCAAATTAAGCCAAAATATTAAGAAAATATAGCATTAGTCAATTGACAAGTAACATTCATTTACTTAATTTTGTAAACTAATTTAGAAAACAGAGGTAAAAATGTTCGCGGTTGTTGATATATTGGGGCAGCAATTAAAAGTTTCTGAAAATATAAAATATTACGTCCCGAAATTAAAAGGTGAAGTAGACGCTGAAATTTCTTTTGACAGTGTTTTACTTTTAGGTGACGATAAATCTACAAAAGTTGGAACTCCATATGTAAAAGGGGCAAAAGTTACTGCTAAAGTTCTTGAACATTTAAAAGATGATAAAGTGACGGTCTTTAAAAAGAAAAGAAGAACAGGTTACCAGAAATCAAATGGACACAGGCAGCAGTTAACCAGAATTGAAATTACTAAGATAGGTTAAAAGGAGATTAATAATGGCTCATAAGAAAGGTCAGGGATCATCAAGAAACGGTAGAGATAGTAACGCGCAAAGATTAGGCGTTAAAAAATTTGGTGGTGAACATGTACTGGCGGGAAATATTATTATAAGGCAAAGAGGTACAAAATTCCATCCGGGTGTTAATGTTAAAAAGGGAAAAGATGATACACTATTTGCTGTTGCAGAAGGGATTGTAAAATTTGAGACAAAGAAAGATGACAGGAAATATGTTAATGTTGAGGCAAAAGTAAATTAAGATTTTTAGTGAGTATAAAAAAATCCGGCCTTGTGCCGGATTTTTTATTTTAAAGCTGCAAATCGAGTTGTTTGTTAAATTAAAAACCTAGTCTTGACATATCTTCAACTAGACCTTTAACAGCATTTACTGATTTATCAAGTGCTGCCTGTTCTTCTTCATCAAGTGAAAGTTCAACAATTCTTTCTACGCCGTTTTCACCCAACACCGCGGGAACTCCAACGTAGTATCCATCAACATTAAATTCTCCTTTTAAGTAAGCACAAACAGGGAGAAGTCGTTTTTCATCAAGAAGAATTGATTCTGCCATTGCAATTGCTGATGAAGCAGGAGAATAAAATGCCGAACCGGTCTTTAATAATTTTACTACTTCGCCGCCTGCCATTTTAGTTTTCTGAATCATAGCATCCATAACTTCTTTAGCTTTTGCAGCACCATTATATTTTCTTTCCAGCATTTCCATTACAGGTACGCCGTTTACGTTTGCATACCTGACAAGTGGAACCATTGTATCGCCGTGACCGCCAAGAACCATAGCATTAATATCTTTTACTGAAACTCCTAGTTCCCAGGCAATAAATGTTGAAAATCTTGATGAATCGAGAACGCCTGCTTGACCAAGTACACGGTTGTGTGGGAATCCTGTAATCTTTTGAAAGAGAGTAACCATTGCATCGAGAGGATTGGAAATTATTATTACTGTAGAATTTGGAGCGTGTTCTTTAACAGCCTCTGCAACAGATTTCATAATTTTTGCATTAGTTGATAAAAGATCATCCCTGCTCATTCCGGGCTTCCTCGGAAGTCCGGCTGTAATAATTACAAGGTCTGCGCCATTAATATCTTTATAGTCGTTTGTGCCTGTTACATTGGCATCAAAGCCATCTACTCTTGATGCCTCAGCTATATCAAGTGTTTTTCCCTGAGGCAAATCTTCTACAATGTCGAACATAACAACATCGCCGAGTTGTCTCATTGCAGCTAGTTGAGCGAGAACTCCGCCAATCTGGCCGCCGCCAATAAGTGCTATTTTTTTTCTTGCCATAATATTCTCCTGAAATTTTATATCTTTTGAAGTATTTTTATCAGTAAAATGAATTAAATTAATTTTCAGTATTATTAAAAATAAAGATGTCTTGAGCTATTTCCAAAGAAATGAAGTTTTGCTGCAATAGTTTAATACAATCTTAAACTTAATCTGAATAACAAATGGTAGTTAAATGAAAAAAATTACAGTAATCGGCGCAGGCAATGTGGGATCTACTACCGCGCAGAGAATTGCAGAAAAACAATTATCCGAAGAGGTTATTTTAATTGATATATTGGAAGGCATTCCCCAAGGTAAAGCTCTTGATATGTGGGAAAGCAGCCCGGTTGAATCTTTCGATTCAAAAATTTATGGAACAAATAATTATCAAGATACAGCCGGATCGGATTTAATAGTAATTACAGCAGGATTGGCAAGAAAACCAGGTATGAGCAGAGATGATTTGTTAGCCGCAAATACAAAGATTGTAAAAGAAGTCACAGAAAAGTCTGCCGAGAAATCACCCCAATCTAAAATTATTGTTGTTTCCAATCCGCTGGATGTTATGTCTTATGTTGCTTTGAAAGTTAGCGGATTTGAAAAAAACAGGGTAGTGGGAATGGCAGGAATTTTAGACTCAGCAAGGTTCAGATTATTTATTGCTGAAGCATTAAATGTCTCGGTAACTGATGTTAACGCTATGGTACTGGGAGGACATGGGGATTCAATGGTGCCTTTGGCAAGATATTCTACAGTTAACGGAATTCCAATTTCAGAATTACTCCCGAAAAAGAAAATAGATGAATTAATTTTAAGAGCAAGGAAAGGTGGAATTGAAATTGTTAATTATTTAAAGACTGGCAGTGCTTTTTATGCTCCTTCATCTGCTGCTGTTGAAATGGTTGATGCGATAGTAAAAAACAGGAAAAGAATTTTACCATGTGCAGCATGGCTTGAAGGTGAATATGGAATTGACGGCGTTATTTGTGGAGTTCCTGTTAAACTTGGATCAGATGGAGTAGAACAAATACTTGAATTGAATCTTACAGATGAGGAACTATCGGATTTAAAAAAATCTGCAGATGAAGTATCTGCAAATATTAAAAAGTTAAAATTATAAATTTAATGTTAGAATTGTCTCTGTGCCGGTTGGTGTAACATTATATTTTAGATCATCCATATAAACCCGCATCAGGTAAAGACCACGACCGGAATCCTTCAATAAATTTTCCGGTGCCGTTGGGTCAGGAACCTTAGCTGGATCAAACCCGGTGCCTTCGTCTTTTATTTTAATAATAAGCTTATTATCCTCAACAGTAACGTTAATAGTTACAGTTTTACCTAAATCACATTTATTTGCGTGGATAATTGCATTTGTTACTGCTTCAGTTACTGCAAGCAGCAAACCGGGGATTTTAGATTCATCAATTTTTAAATCAACTGAAAAATAATTAACAAATTCTTCAACTGTAATTAAGTTATTTGGGTTGCTTTCTATTTCGAGTGAGTAATTATTTTCAGCCAAAAATTATCCTTAGAATTTTATAATGAATAATAATTAAATTTTACCAATTTCAAAAATTCCAATTCATCTGAATTGATAGATTTGCTTCTTCCTTATTTTCACTACCAGATAAATTTATAAATTCGTACCAGCCATATAATCTGAAATATAATGAATCATTTTCAGAAATAATTACCTCAGTTAACGGGGCAATACTTAAAAATTTTGAATCGATAATTTTTTCAGTAATCTTGTAATTGTAAGAGTTTAATGAAAAAATTCTTGCTCCGATTGAAAACCTCACTAAATTATAAAATACAGTTAATTTTGACTCAGAATAAATTTCTTGCAGATACCTTGTAGGGTGAGTAGAAAATGACGCCCATTTTAAATCACCCTGTTCAGACAATTTTAGATATCCGTAAGTTGAAAAGATAAGTCTTCTATTTAACTTCAAACTTGTAGAGTCTCTTGCTGTAAACTGCCTGAACGAAAAGCTCTTATAATTTGGATTTATATCTTCGTAATCATAAACAGTGTAATTGGCGGAAACTTCAAAAGAATTTAGTGAAGTAACATATTTTCCGCGATAATTTCCACCTGCTTTTAATCTTAATATTCTGTTGACGTTGTTGTTTGAGCTTTTTTCAGAGAAAATATAAACAGTTTGACTGATTGTTGCATCCGTATTTACATATAATTCAAAAAAAGGTGTTAATAATTTTGAATATTGCAACCTTATGATTGAAAGCATTTCATCACGATCGTCAAAATTCAGGCTACTTGGCGTGTCGTATCTTAATTTATTCTGGTATAAACTTAATGAAATTTTATCTGATTTGGAAAGGAAAAATTCACCTGTAAAAGCTGCCGAAATTCTTAAAGTCTGGTTGTTTTTTCTGCTTTCTTGATCCTGTTTCTCCTGAAATGCTATTTGATCCGTTCCCTCGTAATTTTTAGTTATATGCTTTTCATCTCTCTCTGAGTAGGTAAGTCTTAATGAACCGTTAAAAATATCTGAGTTATACGTAGTGAATGAGTCAAAATCGATGCGAAGTTCATTAATTTTGGTATCAAAAAGTGAAGAAGAATTTACTATCAGTGATTTATACCTGGTTTCACGATCTATCGTTCGCCATAAGAAACTTCCGGTTATATCAAGATCGAACATATCTAGAAAGTCCTTTGTTAAGAACCGGTCCTGTAAAAAATAATTAGTTTCAATTCTGCTTTGGATATTATTAGAAATGTTAAAATCCAAAGAAGTTATTGAATCTGCAGGAAAATAAAAATCCTTTCTGTTTTGAGAATAACTAGCATTAATAATATTGCCGGAGTTTTCATTGAAAAAATTTGTAAGGATAAAATTCATATATCGGATAGAATTCTTTCTGGGAGAAATATCTTCATTCCTGAATTTAATCTGTGAAAGAAGATTGCTTTCCGAAAAATGAATATTCTCAAGAGATCCTTCGGCTCCATACAAATATCCATAATCCTGTTCACCGGTTTGTTCATTATTTATAAATCCGAAGAACGGGGAAATTTTAATATTCTCTTCGGGACTGTATTGTGTAAATAAAGCAGCGCTGGTTTGTGAAGCCTGATTAATTTCGATGTGCCTGCTATCGGAAAAGATATTGTTATTTGCCAATACACCTAGACTGAATTTATTATTAATTCTATAGGCGGAAGAAAATCTCAAGGAATGCTCGTCTCTAACACTTTTAATTGCTGATCTTATAAATGATGAATTATAATTCTCCTCTAAATTTAATACAAACCTGCCAAATGAATTATTATACTTTAAAGTTGTATTTAAGATGTACGTGTTTAATTGTTTGTCAAAATTTGTTAATAATAAATTTTTTATTGGCTCTGACTTAAGAAATTGCAAACTATCAACCACAGCCTGAGGACAGGCAGTTGCAGATAATAAAAATAATAGTGCCGCAGCGAACGAAATTTTCTTCAAAAAATCCTTAGCTGAAATTTATTACGCAAAATAAAATTTTTTTACCCGAAATTCGAATAAATTTAGTATTTATTGATGAAGCTAAATTGTTCTGAAATGCTGTTCGGATTAGTTTGCCCGGGTGAATATGTTACAATCTGCCAATAATAAGTTGCATTGTATTCGCGGTATGGCGGATCAAATTTAATTGAAATTGTATCATTTATTACATCCGATGTAAAATACTTTGTCCAAAAGTCGCCGAAATACGGATTTGTTTGCACAATTACCTGGTATTGAACAGGTTTCTGAATAGTTCTTATTTTGAAATATCCGAAAGGTCCGGGCTGGGAATTATTTTCCGGGTAAACCGGCTGAGCTGCTCCATAAATTTGATCCGAAATTTTGTAAGTAGGATCACTTAATAATCCACCATTATCTACCGCTTTTATGCTGTAGCAATAAGTTGTATAAAGCTGAAGATTTAGCGTATCAGAAAATTCAAGTTTACCGGTGGATCCAATCAGCGTTGTTGAATCTGAATTAAAATCAGGATCTGTACTCCTATAGATATTATAATTGAAAACGTCTCCATCCAGAGTTTTATTCCAGGATAAATAAACCGACAATTTACCTTCAATATTTTTTGCATTAATAAAAGGATTTTTAGGAGTCAGAGGCGGAAATTTATTTATTGGAATCGCAGAAACTGAATCTGAAAGTAAGCTTTCGTGTCCGTAAATATCAATAGCTGTAATTTTGTAGGAATATTCTATGCTGTAGGATAATGAATCGTTATAAAAATAATTATTAGTTGTAAATAAAATTCCTTGATAATTTCCGTTGCCTGTTTTGCGATAAATATTATACCCGCTTAAATCAGGTTCATTATTTTTAACCCATTCAATACCTATTGTTCCGTCGTGTGAATAAAAAACCGCTAGGTTTGTCGGAACAGCAGGAGGTAGATTATCATTCACCGGGTTTGTGATTTCATCTCTTTCACAACCCGAAATTACAAGTATGATAACTAAAATTATATTTCTAAAAGTTGTAAACATCTCCACGTTTGGGAATCTCAATATCTTTTATACCAATTTCTTTTAATCTATTTGCAAATTGTTCCTGTTGGTCATATTCTCCGTGAACAAGAAAAATCTTTTTTAAAATAGAAGTATTAATATTTTTACTGTAATCAATCAGTTCATCAGAATCTGCATGGGCACTCAATGAATCAATTGTAATTACCTCTGCATTTAGGTTAAATTCCTCTCCGAATATTTTTACTTTCGGTTCTTTATTAATGATTCTTCTGCCGAGAGTGTGTTCCGCGCAATAGCCAACCATTAAAATTATATTATTTGGATTTTCAATATTGTTTCTTAAATGATGGAGTATTCTACCTGCTTCTGCCATCCCGGATGCAGAAATTATCATCATCGGTCCCTTAAGTTCATTTAAACTCTTTGATTCTTCAACATCATTTGTATAATTAAGTTGACTGAAACCGAAAGGGTCATCAACCTTTTCCATAAAAGCGACCGTTTCTTTATCAAAACATTCCGGGTGTTTTCTGAAAATTCCGGTTACGTTTGTTGAAAGGGGACTATCAACATAAATCGGAATTCGTTTTGCCAATCCGCTTTCACAAACCTGATGAATTTCATAAACGAGCTCCTGTGTACGTCCGACACTAAAAGCTGGAACAATTATTTTTGCTTTTCTTGCAACTGCTTTATTTATTACTTCAGCCAGGTTAGTTTTTATTCCTGCAACTTTATCGTGGAGTCTTCCACCGTAAGTACTTTCAGAAATCCAGTATTCAACTTCTTCAATTTTTTCAGGATCTTTCAGAATAGGGAGGTTTGGTCTGCCGAGATCTCCGGAGAATCCAAGTTTAATTATTCTATTATTTTCTTTTAAAATTAAATGTGTAATAGCCGAACCAAGAATATGTCCCGCATCAACAAATTTAATTTTGATGTCTTCATTTATCTGGAAGTCTGTCCTGTATTTTACTGCGTGAAAAAGCTCAATTGCATTTTCAACATCTTCAATTGTATAAAGTGGTTCAAAAAGATTTTTACCCTGCTTTTTTCTCCTTTTATTTACAAACTCAACATCCTTTTCCTGGATATGAGCGCTATCCTTCAGCATTAATATTGTAAGATCTTTTGTGGCGGGTGTGCAGTAAATTTTACCTCGGAACCCGTTTTTTACAAGGTTTGGAATATTGCCGCTATGGTCGATATGAGCATGTGATAAAATTAAACATTCAATTTTTTCGGGATTAAAGAAATCAAAATTCCTGTTTATTTCAAAAGCTTCTTTTCTTTTCCCCTGGTAAAGTCCACAATCCAATAAGTAACTTTTGCCATTCACCGTTAAATGATGCATTGAACCTGTAACAGTTTGTGCGGCACCGATAAATTGTAATTTCATTACTTCGCCTTATAATGATAGTGAGTATGTCAACAATTAAAATAAGCAAAAAAAATATTTGAATTCTAACCAATTTTATGGATTTATGTCCGGCTGATTTCATATTTTTAGCAAAGATTGTTTAATTTTATATATCCGTTAAAATTTGGCCGTATAAAATTTTCCTTAAATAATAAAATTATTTTTCTTGAATGACAAAATCTAAAAATCCAAAAACTAAAAAAAAATCAAACATATCAAATGATCCATCCGGTATAAAATTTGATTTTAATTCGATATTAGAGAACCAGTTTCTTGGACTTTATATCGGTGCTGTTTTTTGTGTTGTGATGCTAATCATCAGTTTCACATTTCACAAAATTGGAGACTACGGAGTTGAGACGGATTTTTATCAGGCTTATGTTCCTGTTGCAAGAGATTTCCTGAATGGGATTATAACGATAGATCCGTACAAAGGTCCTGTTTATCAAATTGTGCTTGGTTCAATTGGATTTATTGCCGGGGATTTATTCCGGGCTGGAATAATTATATGCGTATTATCAGCAAGCATTTTTATTTACTTCTCATTTGAAGTTCTTAAAAAATTATTCTCGGTAAAAGAAGCAATCTTTGTTATTTCACTTCTAATATTTAACCCGGTATTTATTCAATTTACATACAGCGCAGGAACTGATATGTTCTTTGCTGCGTTGCTTTCAGTTGCATTTTATTTCCTGTTTAAAAATGATGAACTAAATTATAAGAATTTAGTTATTGCTGCTCTTATTAGCGGTATAGCTTACCTGACAAGGTACAATGGTGTGTTTTTGCTTGGGTTTGTTGCGGTAATATTATTTGTGAATTACTGGAAGCTTGATTGGAAAAAAAGAATCATCTCTTCGCTGGTTTATATCGGAACTTTCCTTTTAACAATAACTCCCTGGGGTATTTATTGCTTAAATAAAAAGGGAAGTTTTTTCTATAATGAAAACTACAGGAACATAGCTTACGAGTTATACGGAAAGGGAAAAATAAATTGGGATCAGTTCTGGTATAGTTCCGTTAAAGAATTCACATCACTCTCGGACGTAATTTTTAAAGACCCGATTTTATTTATATCAAACTCATTTCAGAATATTTTCACTCACTTTACAAGCGATCTAAAAGATTTACTCGGCTGGCATATTGGTGCTTTCGTAATTTTGGGACTGATATTTTTTATTTATAACAATCCGGTAAAAAACTGGGAAAGCAGAAAAACAGGTTATTACTTAATGAACTTATTTTTCTTCCTGGTTCTTTTGATCGTTTTTTACAGCGAAAGATTTTCTATGTTTTTACTGCCTTGTTACCTTGCAGTTGCAGTTTCCGGAATGATTGGTGAAAACTTTTCTTTAAAAAGATTATTCTCTAAAACCCTGGTCTATTTTTTATTTGTTTTTCTTTTTGCATTCTCCGCTTATAAAACATATGCTGTAAATTCCAGGATAATTGATTCAGGTCCGGGTGAAATCCTTGTATTGCGAGATTGGTATTTAAGCTCGGTTCCCGAAAATAAACGCGGGAAAAATATTGCTGCCCGGAAACCGCAGGTAGCTTATTATCTAAATATGCAGTTTAATGCAATTCCACTTTCTGAAGATTATAATGATTTTATTAGCAAATTGAGAAAAGATAAAGACGATTATTTATATTTCAGCCCGATGGAAGCGCAAACGAGACCACAATTACAATATCTATTAAATCCTAAAGTTGAGCATCCCGGCTTAAAACCAGTCGTTTATTTTGAAAACCCCCCGGCAGTACTTTATAAAGTACTTGATGTTTCAAATTAAAATTTATAAACAATAAGCAGCATGTTGTAAATGTGTTTAAATTGACAATATGTCAATTTTTGGATAACTTTAAATATTAAATTAATTTATTTAAGACCATGATTGAACAATATATTCCTATCTTTTTAGTTCTCGGGTTTGCTGCTATTTTTGCATTCGCAACCGTATTTTCATCTAAAATTTTTGGTCCCCAAAGACCGTCTTCTGTGAAACTTTCTACTTACGAAAGCGGAATGAAACCGGTAGGTACAACCAACGAGCGAGTTTCTGTAAAATATTACCTGGTCGCAATGCTTTTTATAGTTTTTGATCTTGAGGTTATTTTTGTTTATCCATGGGCAATTCAATTTAAAAAAATGTTTAATGAAATCGGGATGCCGATGTTTTATTCAATGCTGGTGTTTCTAATTGTGCTAGAGCTTGGATATTTATATGCTTATAAGAAAGGTGGTTTTAAATGGGACTAGAAGCTAAATTAAATAAAGATGGATTTTTGACTACAACACTCGATGCGATGATTTCATGGTCAAGAAAGAATTCTGTATGGCCGATGCCAATGGGTATTTCCTGTTGTGCAATTGAGATGATGGCTTCCGGTGATCCCAAATATGATATTGCAAGATTTGGTTCGGAGGTTATGAGGTTTACTCCACGCCAATGTGATTTGATGATTGTTGCCGGAACTGTGACTTACAAAATGTCTCACGTCGTTAAAAAAATATACGATCAAATGCCTGACCCGAAATGGGTAATTGCAATGGGAGCCTGCACTTCATCGGGTGGAATGTACAGATCTTATTCAGTAGTGCAGGGGATTGATCAGTTTCTACCGGTGGATATTTATTTAGCCGGATGTCCGCCAAGACCTGATAACCTGCTGAATGCTTTGATACAAATTCAGGAAAAAATCGGAAGGACAAAAGCAAGAGAATTCCAGGACTCATTGCCTGAATTACCTGTTCTTCAAAATAATTAATCAAATGGAAACAAAAGAATTAGTAGTTAATAAATTAAAAGAAAATTTTTCTGATATCAGTTTCGAATTTTCTGAATTCAGAGACGAGTTATCGGTTTCTTTCGATAAAAAACATGTTGTTAAAATTTGCAAATTTTTAAAGGAAGAGCCTGATCTGGAATTTTTACTTTGCGAAGATGTTACTGCTGTTGATTGGGCAAAAAGAAAAAATCGTTTTACAGTTGTTTATCATATCTTTTCACTTAAACATAATTTTAGATTAAGGCTTAAAGCTGATATTGATGAATCAGATTGTAAAGTTGATTCGGTTACTTCTGTCTGGAAAACCAGCAACTGGCAGGAAAGAGAAACTTATGATATGTACGGGATAGAATTTAATAATCATCCCGATCCAAGAAGAATGTATATGCCGGAAGATTTTGAATATCACCCGCTGCGAAAAGATTTTCCTTTAATGGGAATTCCGGGATCACTTCCACTTCCTAAGAAATAAAGCTTATTATGGAAAAATTAACCAAAGACGATGTTCATCCTAAAATTATAGAAGCTCTCCTTGGTGCGGAATCTAATGTAACTGTTGATGAAGCACTTGAAAATGAAATGGTACTGAATATGGGTCCTCAGCATCCCGCGACCCATGGTGTACTAAGAGTAGTACTAAGACTGGATGGTGAAACAGTTGTTGCCAGCGTGCCGGAACTCGGTTATCTTCATCGTGGATATGAAAAGATGGCTGAAAATATGTCCTACTACGAATTTATCCCACACACCGACAGGCTTGATTATCTTTCTCCAATGGCAAACAATGTTGGTTGGGTTCTGGCAGTTGAAAAATTAGCAGGAATTGAAGCTCCTCCGCGTGCGCAGTACATCAGGATGATGATTGCAGAACTAACTAGGATTGCTTCTCACCTGGTTGCAATTGGTGCTCTTGCAATGGACGTTGGTGCACTTACAGTTTTTCTCTGGACTTTGAGAGAAAGAGAAAAAATTATGGATATCTGGGATGTTCTTTGTGGCGCAAGATTTACAAACAGCTATACAAGAATCGGTGGAGTTGCAAACGATGCTCAACCTGAAGTTCTCAAATCTATTAGATGGTTTATTGACCAGTTTGAAGAAAATATGGATGAATGTGAAAGACTATTGAATAGGAACAGAATTTTTATTGAGAGAATGGACGGTGTTGGCGTAATTTCAAAAGAAGATGCAATTGATCTTGGAATGACTGGTCCAAGTCTTAGAGCTAGCGGTGTAGAATATGATTTAAGAAGGGCACAGCCTTATTTATTTTATAAGGATATGAATTTTAAAGTCATCACTTATAGTGAAGGTGACTGCCTTGCACGATATTTTGTTCGGGCTGATGAAACCCGTGAAAGTGTAAAAATAATTCGGCAGGTTCTTGATAATATGCCAAAAGGCGATACTTTACTTAATCAGCCTAAAAAAGTTCTTCCTAAAAAAACTGAAGTTTATTCAAGAATGGAAGAACTTATTCACGATTTTATGATTGTAAATTTTGGAATTAATCCACCAGTAGGAGAAATATACCATGCGATTGAAGGTTCAAAAGGTGAACTTGGATTTTATTTCGTCAGTAAGGGTGAAGGTAAACCCTGGAAATGTAAAATCCGATCCCCCTCGTTTGTAAACCTTCAGTCACTTCCTAATTTAATTAAAGGGCATATGGTATCTGACGTAGTTGCAATTATCGGAAGTATAGATCCTATTATGGGTGAAGCAGATAAATAATAAGAATAAGATTATGATCAAGATTAAGAAAAAGAACAAGAAATTATTTTTGATCTAACAAATTATTGGATTAGAAAATGGAATTTAAGTTTTCTGAAGAGAACCTAAAAAAGATTGACGAGATAGTTAAAAGGTACCCGGTCAAAAAACCTGCGGTAATGCCTGTACTTTATCTTGCACAGGAACAGAATGGCTGGATCAGCCAGGAAGTTATGGTTGAAGTTGCCCGTGTTCTTGATATGCATCCAGAAGAAGTTTTAGGTATTGTTACTTTTTATACGATGTACTATCAAAAACCGATGGGCAAACATCATATACAAGTTTGTACAAATGTTTCATGTATGCTTCGTGGTGGCTATGAAGTATTCGACCAGGTAAAAGAAAAACTTGGAATTGAAAATATGCAGGTAACTTCAGATCATAAATTTTCACTTGAAGAAGTTGAGTGTATGGGCTCCTGCGGTACAGCGCCTATGATTGCTGTAAATGAAGATTATTATGAAAATCTTTCTAAAGAAAAAGTTGACGAAATTTTAGAATCTTTAAAGAAGAATTAAATGGAAAAAATTGTTCTACCTGATATAAAAGATTTACATTTAATTGATGTATACAAAAATAACGGCGGATATTCAGCTGCTAAAAAAGCATTTGGTTTATCCTCTGATGATATAATTGACCAGGTTAAAAAATCAGGTTTAAGAGGGCGGGGTGGAGCTGCATTTTCGGCTGGCTTAAAATGGAGCTTTATGCCGAAAACAACAGACAAACCAAAATATCTTTGTGTTAACGGCGATGAAAGTGAACCGGGATCATTTAAAGACAGGCAGGTTTTTGAATATAATCCTCATCAATTAATTGAAGGAATCTTAATTGCCTGTTATGCTATCGGAGCAAAAACAGCATACATTTATATAAGGGGTGAATACCATAAGTGGATAAAGCTAATGCAGAAAGCTCTTGATGATGCTTATGCGGGCGGATATGTTGGCGAAAAAATGGAATCTATTTTTGGTACTGAATTTTCCTGTGAAATTTATATTCACAAAGGTGCCGGTGCTTATATTTGTGGAGAAGAATCATCACTGATGAATTCTCTCGAAGGCAAAAGAGGATATCCCAGAGTTAAGCCGCCTTTCCCTGCACAATATGGTTTATGGGGATGTCCAACCACAATTAATAATGTTGAAACACTTGCTAACGTTCCTGCAATTATAAATAAGGGCTGGGAATGGTTTTCTAAAATTGGTGAACCAAAACATCCGGGTACAATTCTTTACGGGTTGAGCGGACATGTTAATAAACCCGGTGTTTATGAACTTCCTTCAGGTACTTTATTAACCGATTTAATTTATAATTATGCCGGAGGTGTTCCGAGAAATAAAAAAATTCTGTGTGTGATACCGGGTGGTTCATCAATGCCGCCATTAAGAGGTGACCAGCTTGAAGGCGTTAAAATGGATGCAGAGTCTTTAAAAGCTGTTGGATCATCAATAGGTACTGCCGGCGTAATGGTAATGGACGAGGATACAGACCTTGTTAGAGTACTGGCGAGGATATCTAAATTTTATTATCACGAAAGTTGCGGACAATGTACACCTTGTCGTGAAGGAACGGGCTGGCTGGTTAAAATTCTTAACAGAATTATCAGGGGAGAAGGTTCAACAAAGGATCTTGATTTGCTTATAAGTGTTGCAAATAATATTGAAGGAAATACTATTTGTGCACTTGGAGAAGCAGCTGCCTGGCCGGTTAAGTTTATGGTGGATAGATTCAGAGATTATTTTGAAAAAAGAGTGAGCCAGGAAGTTGTAATTCCTGTAGCTAATAAAGTACACTCTATGAGGCACACAGCAAATCCCATTGCGGATATAAAAGAATAAAAATTAACAAGCCTCTTCAATTTGAAGAGGCTTGTTTTATAAACAGAATGTATTAATCATTTATTGAGCAGCTCTTGAACCAACCTCGCGATCTAAAATAAATAAAGCCCCCTGGTTATCATTTATGAACCTGATCTTTTCAAGAATTTTTAAAGCTGTTGCCTCTTCTTCTACCTGCTCGCTGACAAACCATTGCAGAAAATTATGCGTTGCATGGTCTTTCTCAGCAATTGACAAATCTACTATATCATAAATTGATTCAGTAACTTTTTTCTCGTGATTATATGTATCGCTAAAAACTTCTTCCACAGTTTTCCAATCTTTTTTAGGAGCAGTAATATTCTGCAAATCAACTTTTCCGTTTGCATGCAGAATATAATCGTAAAATTTCATAGCATGAGTTTTTTCTTCTTCTGCCTGGAATTTCATCCAGTTTGCAAAGCCATTTAAATTTTTAGAATCGAAATATGCAGACATAGATAAGTAAAGATAAAATGCATATAATTCCTGGTTTAGCTGTAGATTTAATGCTTTTTGAATATTGTCTTTAATCATCTTTACCTCATTTTTTTAGATAGTGAATATAGATTTAATGAATGTATGAATTTAATCCATACACATCAATTAAATATAATACTAAAATACAGCTATTTTTGGAGAATTGAAGCATTTTATATGATTTTATAGAATTCTTAAGATGAAATGGAGAAATTTATTTGATTTTTTAATTTTCAAATTTTATCAAAAATGCTCAAAAATCGAAAAAAAATTACAAAAAATGAGCAAAAGATCGCAAAACCTGGCGAAATTGAAAATATTAATTCCAACGGTTTCAAAGACAAAAGAAGAAAAGGTAATTTCTACTTATTTCTTTCCTTTAATTTAACTCTCTAAATACATATATTTGCGAACTTAAAAATCATCAAAAAGAGTAATATGAACCTAAAATCATTAAATAAACAGCAAATTGAAGCAGTTGAATTCGATAAGGGACCCTCAATGATTGTAGCCGGCGCGGGTTCAGGCAAAACAAGAGTTTTAACCTACAAAGTGGCGCACATAATTAAGAAAGGAATGAAACCTGATTCCATTTTGGCACTTACTTTTACTAATAAAGCCGCCAATGAAATGAAAGAACGAATTAAAGAACTCGTTGGCGCCAAGGCTGACCATATCTGGATGGGAACTTTTCATTCTATCTTTGCAAGGATACTAAGGACTGAAGCAAAGAGCCTGGAATTCCAGAGTAACTTTTCAATTTATGATGCAGAGGATTCTCATTCATTAGTTCAGAATGTTTTAACAAATCTTAATATTGACATTGAAGGTATAACATCAAATTCAATAAGACATAAAATCAGTAATTTGAAAAATCATATGATTATGCCTGTGGAATTCAGGAAAAAACATGCTGAATCATTTATTGATGAAAAAATTGCTGACGTGTACGATGAATATCAAAAGAGACTTGTAGAAAACAATGCGATGGATTTTGATGATCTGTTATTAAAACCAATTGAATTATTTGAAAAGAATTCCAAGATACTTCAGAAGTACAAAAAGAAATTTAAATATCTGTTAGTTGATGAATTCCAGGATACTAATAAAGCTCAATATGAGTTGTTAAAATTACTGGTTGATAAGACAGGAAAAATTTGTGTAGTAGGTGATGATGCCCAAAGTATATATAGCTGGCGGGGAGCGAATATTGAAAACATGCTGGATTTTGAAAAATATTTCAAGAGGCATAAGCTTTTTAAATTGGAACAAAATTATCGTTCAACAAAAACTATTCTATCTGCTGCAGATTCTGTTATTAAAAATAATAGTGGCCAGATTAAAAAGACTTTATGGACTGAAAATAATGATGGTGAATTGCTGGCTGTAATTAAGTGTGCTGATGAAAAAGATGAAGCACACCAGATTGCAAAGAATATTAAAAATGAAATAACAAAGAAGAAAATATCACTTAAAGATTTTGCTGTTCTTTACAGGACAAATGCCCAATCTCGTGCGCTTGAAGATATATTCAGAAGAGAAAAAATCCCTTATAAGATTATCGGGGGAGTTGAATTTTACCAGAGAAAGGAAGTCAAAGATATAATCGCTTATTTGCGCGTAATTTCCAATCAGAGAGATGAGGAAAGTTTGTTAAGGATTATGAACTTCCCACAAAGAGGTATAGGCAATACAACAATTAAGAGAATGATAGCCTTTTCAAGAAAGCTTGATCTTACAATGTTTGAAACGATGGCCCGTGTTTTTGAAGTTATTGATATAAAAGAAAGAATTCAGAAAAATGTAAAAGCATTCAAACTGTTATTAGATAAATATATCGATTTGAAAGATAAATTGTCAGTCGGAGAATTATCACGCGCGCTTGTAGATGAATTAGGTGTATTGAGAATGTTCAAGGAAGAGCGTACGCCAGAGTCTATGGCACGGTGGGAAAATATAAATGAACTTTTATCCTCTCTAAGTGAATTTTCTGATAATAATAAAAATGCTTCACTGGAACAGTACCTTGAAGACGTATCTCTTGTTTCCGGTGTTGATATGTACGAAGAAGAAAAAAACAGTGTTACTTTAATGACTATTCACAGCGCGAAAGGACTTGAATTTCCTGTCGTATTTATTTCAGGATGTGAAGAAGATATATTTCCGCTTTCAAACAGGTTTAGTACAGATGCAACACTGGAAGAAGAAAGAAGATTATTTTATGTAGCTATTACAAGAGCGCAACAAAAAGTTTTTCTTTGCCATGCGCGTTCAAGATACAGGTTTGGAGAAGTGGCTTATCAAAGCAGGTCAAGGTTTATCGAGGAATTAAATAAAAAAACCTATACTGAAATGAATGGCGGAATTGGTAGAAAATCTTCGCAGCGTAAATCCAAAAAAGAAATTTATTACGAATATTTTGAAAAGGTAGACTATGAAGATTTCAACCAGGATAGTAAAGGCTTGAAACCGGGCAGCAGGGTAATGCACGATAAGTTTGGTTTGGGAAAAGTTACTGATGTTACCGGTGCTGGAGATATGCAAAAAGCAACTGTTCAATTTGAAGGAAATAATGTAAAACAGCTAATGCTTAAATTTGCAAAGCTTAAAGTGTTATAAATTATAATTTCTGGTATTATTAGTTAGATATACCTTGGTTAAAAAAGGGAGATATGTAAATGTCGTTAGCGCCAAAAAAATTAGCTATACTTGTTGGCGGTGGTCCCGCTCCGGGGATAAATAGTGTAATAAGTGCTGCCACAATCAGGGCTCATCTGGAGGGTGTCGAGGTAATTGGAATCAAGGATGGCTTTAAATGGATTATGCAAGGGGACATTTCTCATGTTAAAAATTTAACCATTAGCAATGTCAGTAGAATTCATTTTCGTGGGGGATCATACATTGGAATCGCACGAAATAATCCAACTAAAGATAAAAAAAATCTTGAGAATACGGTTGCTTCATTGCTTCGGCTGGATGTTGATAAGTTAATAACAATTGGTGGGGACGATACGGCCTTTAGTGCATTAAAATTGGAAGAAATAGCCGATGGAAGGCTTAGTGTAGTCCATGTTCCTAAAACAATTGATAATGATCTTGATCTGCCTCACGGAATTCCGACATTTGGATTTCAAACTGCACGTCATATAGGAGTTGAGATTGTTAAAAATTTAATGGTAGATGCTCAAACAACTTCAAGGTGGTATTTTGTTATTTCTATGGGAAGAAAGGCAGGGCACCTGGCACTTGGAATAGGTAAGGCTGCTGGTGCAACTCTTACCGTAATACCTGAAGAATTTCCTGGAACCAGGATTAACTTTTCGCAAATTGTTGATCTTCTGGTTGGTGCTATTATAAAAAGGCTTAGTTATGGTAGAGCTGACGGTGTTGCTATTCTGGCCGAAGGCCTGGTTGAACATCTTAAAAGTGAGGATCTTGAATCACTAGTTGATATTGAAAGAGATGCACACGATAATATCCGGATAGCTGAAATAAATTTTGGGGAAATTCTGAAGGCTAAGGTTCAGGAAAAACTCAAACAATATGGATTGAAAATTACCATAGTTGCTAAAAATATTGGATATGAATTAAGGTGTGCAGACCCGATCCCTTTTGATATGGAATATACGCGTGATTTAGGTTTTGCAGCAACGCAATTTATACTCAGTGGCGGAAATAGCGCAATGGTTTCAATCCAAAACGGCCATTTTGTCCCTTTATATTTCAAAGACATTATTGATCCTAAAACAAAGAAAACGAAGGTAAGGCTGGTTGATCCAAGCTCCGAGTATTTTTACATTGCACGAAGGTATATGCTAAGATTAAATCAAGCAGATTTTGATGATCCACACGAATTAGCAAAATATGCAGTTACCTGTGGACTATCGCAGAGTGAGTTTAGAAAGCAGTTTTATTATTTGCTTGAAAATGATCTCTTGTATCAAAATTTAAAAAACAATAAGATAAAATTAGCAGCGCCTGATTCAAATACTGCGCATCAAATTAAGAAGGAGCAGCAGGAAGAGAAAGAAAATATTAATGGAATTTTTTGACGAATGATTTAATTGTATTTTAAAAAAGGAATGAGAGTATCTCATCCCTTTTAAATTTAGCCCGGTTCTATTTCTTATCAGATTTTAGAACCTTCCTGAAGCAATAAACTGCCAAAAATGTAATTGATCCCCAGGCTAATATTAGAAATATTATTCCGCCAGTTGTAAGGCCCATCTTATTTATCCTTTATTAATTTATTTTACTTAATACCAATCTTTTCATCCTGAATTTTATACTTATTCCAAGCCTTTTTGACCATAAAAATAAGCCCAATAAATATAACAGCCATTAAAGCGCGCGAGCCCCAATAAACAGGTTTATCTTCCGGATTAACTCCGTTTAATAAGAATGTTGGAATCGCACTTTGAACGGTCCACCAAACCATAAGTATAAAAATTACTACCGGCGTTACATATTTCATTATGTAAAAGAAGATTTTAGGAATTGTAAAATCCCCGCCTTCATTCATTTCAAACCATGCTTTATCGGCACCGAATACCCACATAAATAAGATTGTCTCAATCAATGCAAAAATCACCAGGCCGAAAGTTCCAGCCCAATAATCCATTTCATTCATGAAGCCATGATCTTGATAGAAGACAACAAATTGTACAGCGATTAAAACAACTACAGCCAGTGCTGCCACTGCTTTCTTTCTGCTCATTCCAAACTCATCTTCCATAAAGGCAATCACAGGTTGTCCCATAGCCACCGAGGAAGTTATACCCGCAAAGAATAAAAGAAGGAACCACATAAACCCGAGATATTCACCAAAAGGAATTCTCTGGAAAATAAGTGACATAGAAACAAATCCAAGGTCGTATGAGCCTGCTTGAGCAAATTCTTTTGTTGCTTGAAGTCCGAAATAAGCAACTCCAACCGGGATTGCTATAGCAGCACCAAGTACAACTTCAGCAAAACCATTTGTTGAAGCTGTTGTTAAACCCGATAATGCTATATCATCTTTCGGTTTCAGATAACTCGCATAAGCGTGAATGGTACCCATTCCTACTGAGAGAGTAAAGAAAATCTGCCCCGCCGCCGCCAGCCAAATGGATGGATCACTGAGCAAACTAAAATTAGGATTCCATATAAATCCAAAACCATTCCACACGTTGTTTTCAGGAATTGATGGATCGGGTGTACCGAGGAACATAATTCTGACAGCGAGAACAGCTGCAAAAACTAATAAAAGAGGCAAGGCAATTTTTGCTAATTTTTCAATTCCTTTTGATATTCCTTTATACAGTACCCAGAAGTTTAGACCAAATGTTACAAGCATTAAAATATATGCAGGCCACAGAGTAGTAAAATGATCACTTATACCGCGACCCTGGTAGCTATAAAGAAATGTTCTCATAGCATCAGCCGTGGTTTCATTAAAATACAATTTTGTTATAGAGAAAAAACTGAATCCCAGAGTCCAGGATTCCACATAGGTATAATAAATCAATATACACATTGACATGAAAAGCCCAAGAGTTCCGAAGTATTTGGCAAGTTTGTTTTTCCATAGAACGTCAAACATACCGGGAGCACTACCATGATTAAATCTACCTCCGTGTCTTCCAATTCCCCACTCAATCCACATAAGCGGTATACCAAGAATCAGAAAAAATATAAAATAAGGAATCATAAAAGCGCCGCCGCCATTTTGGGCAGCTTGAACAGGGAATCTAAGAAAATTGCCAAGACCGACAGCATTTCCAGCAACTGCAAGGATAAGTCCGATCTTGCTGCCCCATTGTTCTCTCTCGCCTAATTCAGCCATCCTGCCTCCGAATTAAATGTAGTAGATATATTGAAATGAATAGAAGTTTTAATATTGCAACTTTATTTTATAATATCAACTCTAAATTGATTAATTGCGATTACCCGATTCAATAAAAAATATTTCGATATAAAATTGTTATGAAAATTTCATGTATTTAATCTGTAAGATTAATCTCTTACGGGCTTTTTTTATTGAAAATGATATTGTTAAATTAGAGTAATATTTTAACGGTGATTTCTGTCCTTAAATTTGGACATATTTAAATAAACTTATGTTAAAGAAAATAAATCCTGCCAAAGGATATTAAACAAATAAAGTCCTATTTTAGTTTGATTTTATAAAGATTTTATCGATTACTTCTCACAAATTCTAGGAATAGATGGTGCCCTTATCAATGAATGAAAAAAATGAAAAACACAGATCGGTTATTTTATTTACACTTACTATAATTTTTTTGATAGGTTTGTCTTTTATACCTGGAGGTACATCCATATTAGGATATAAGATAAAGCCAATTGATCTATTTATAGATATCAAACCGGATTCATTGCTCGATTATTCTTCCAGCTCTTCCGGTAATAATTTAAATGGAAATAATTACAAATCTATTAATAACAGGGAACTTCAAAATTCAAATATGGAAATTTTGAGAGCTTCCATTAATTTAACTTTAATTAAAAATATTTTTTCTTTTGATAAAGCTGAAGAAAGAATAAATAAACACATCAGCAAAGATGTACCTATTACAGGTAATGTCTCACAAATGAATTATTTCTTTAATGCAGTTAAAAATTCCGACAATGCAAAAATAAGAGTAGCACATTTTGGAGATTCCGGTATAGAAGGTGATTTGATTACAGCGGATATAAGAAAAATACTACAGGAAAAATTTGGCGGTAACGGGGCAGGGATGATTGCGATTACATCTCAGGATATAATGTTCAGGACCACTACAAAACAAACTTTTTCGGATAACTGGACGACTTACAATGTTGTGGTCGGAAACCCCGACAATCTTCCCCTTGGCATGAATGGATTTGTCTCTGTACCTAACGGACCTGCATGGGTTAAATATGAGGCGACTGGAGCCTATCCGGATACAAAATCATTTAGTACAGTAAGAGTATTTTATACAAATGCAAAAAAATCAGCTTTGAATTATGCATTCAATGATGAAACACAACAGAGTGTTTCATTAATTCCAGGCAATGATGTAAAGGAGATAACACTAAATTCAACTTTGAATGCTAAATCTTTTAAGCTATTTACTACTATGGCAAATCAGGCTGAATTTTTTGGAGTAAGCCTCGAGGACGGAAATGGGGTATATGTCGATAATTTCCCCTGGAGAGGTAACAGCGGAGTTGCATTCAGAAATGTGAAAGAAGCTACATTAAAGGATTTTAACAATTTATGTAATTATAAATTAATTATTTTGCAATTTGGTGGAAATGTTGCCTCTCCGATTGCAAAAAATTACAACTGGTATGAAAATGAGATGATCAAAAATATAAAACACCTTAAGTCTATTTTTCCTGAGTCAAGCTTCCTTTTGCTTGGTGTAGGGGATAAGAGTGTAAAAAAGGGGTCTAAATTTGTCACCGATCCGGGAATTCCAATATTAATCGAATCTCAAAAGAAGATTGCAGAAGAAACAGGCATAGCTTTCTGGAATTCTTTTGAAGCAATGGGAGGAATTAATTCAATGGAAGACTGGGTTTACTCAAATCCTCCGCTTGCAATGCGCGATTATACTCATGTTACAGCGCAGGGTGCAAGCAAAATGGGACAAATGATTGCACAGGCAATCCTAAACGCATATAATAACTGAAGTCTAATTGATGTAATTCCGGAGTAAAAAATGATATCAGAAAGATTAAAGGGAGTAATTCTTAACGCTCTTGAAATTAATGATTTTGATTTACAGGATGAAACTACTGCCGACCACGTTCCGGGTTGGGATTCTCTAAATCATATAAATGTAATTCTTGCTGTAGAAAAAGAATATAATTTGAAATTTAAAGGTATCGAAATATTAAAAATAAGGAATCTTGGAGAGCTGCAGCATTTAGTTGATTCGAAAATCACCCAAAATTAAATTGTATATTTTATAATTATATTTTCTTCATTCCATTGAACACCTCTTTTATAATTTTGTAATAATATATGTTAAATACATCAAATATAAGAATAGAATTTTTAAATCTCGGAGTTTTTGTAATTGTTTAGTACTATAGATTTTGAAAAACTTCGTGATTTGTTTGTTTATACGCCTCACGATCCTCTATTATTTGGCTCGAGTTTATTTCTATTTTTGTTTTTAGGGTTACTTTTAGTTTATAATTACCTGGCAAAAACAAAAAACCTGAAAATATTTACTTTAATTGTCTTTTCCCTTTTCTTCTATTATAAAGCAGCTGGCATCTATTTCCTCTTCCTGGTATTAATGTCATTCGTAAATTTTTATTTTGGCAAGTTTATATTTATCACAAAATCTCAAGTCTATAAGCGAATATTATTTGTTTTAGCTTTGATGATTAATTTAGGACTGCTTGTTTATTTTAAATACACAAACTTCCTCATTCAAATAATAAATGATTTAAGTAAAGGGCATATTGATCCGATCAATATTTTTCTACCAATTGGCATTTCATTTTATACATTTAAAGCTCTTAGCTATGTTATCGAAATATATATTGAGGTCTATCAACCAGTTAAATATCTAAGAGACTTTTCTCTATACATGTTTTTCTTTCCAAATATTTTACAGGGCCCGATAGACAGAGCCTCAAATTTCCTTCCACAACTGGATAATGAAATAATAGTTACAAAGGCGGATATTGGTAAAGCTTTATTTTTAATAATGTCTGGACTCTTTAAAAAAGCTGTAATAGCAGACTACATTGGATTAAATTTTGTTGACAGAGTTTTTGGAAGTCCTTTGAGGTTTACCGGGGTTGAAAATCTGCTTGCAATGTACGGTTATTCACTACAGATATATTGTGATTTTTCAGGATACACGGATATGGCTTTGGGAGTTGCATTACTTCTTGGCTTTAACCTTATGGAAAATTTCAATCAGCCATTTTTAGCTTCCAGCGTTGCAGACTACTGGAGAAGGTGGCACATTTCACTTTCTACTTGGCTTCTGGATTATTTGTTCAAACCTTTGCAGATAAAATTCAGGAACTTAAGATCCCTTGGCACTTGCCTGGCAATTTTTATTACATTTTTTGTTGTTGGACTGTGGCACGGAGCGAGCTGGACTTTTGTAGTCTTTGGAATTTTACATAGTACATATATTGTCTTTTCTATACTTACTAATAAGGTCAAAAATATTTTTTATGAAAAACTTCATTTAAAGAACACAAAAATTCTTAAATTTTTCAAGATCTTTATAACATTTCACTTATTATCTATGACTGCTATTTTATTCAGGGCAGATAATCTTACAAAAGCAGTTAATATGCTAAGCCAGATAACTAATTTTTTTCATAAGGAGGTATTTATACAGTATGTAAAAGGTTATCCCGGCGTTTTTTCATTGATTGTGCTTGGATATATATTACATTTTCTTCCAAGATCCTGGGAGCCTAAAATTCAGGAAAGACTTGCAAATCTGCCTGTAGTCGGACAAGCAATATTATTTGGAATATTAATCTGGATTGTAATTCAGGTAAAGTCCGCTCCTCTTCAACCGTTTCTCTATTTTAATTATTAATTTTAAAAATTAACTGAAATATTAAACTCCAATTATCATTTAAGCATTGTTTTTAATTTTCCCCTGTCAATTTTTCCATTTTGATTAAGCGGGAATGAGGGTATTATTAAAACAGAGGAGGGGATCATGTAAAACGGAAGATTTTGTTTTAAATAATTCAATATTGAATCTTTATCACCTGAATAATTTTCTAAGAAAAGATTTATTTCTGTTGTACCAATTCTGTTTTCAATGCCGATTGCAGCAACATTAGTCAATTTTGTGAACTTTCTGGCATAATGTTCAATTTCTTCCAGCTCAATTCTAAATCCCTGCACTTTTACCTGGTTGTCAATTCTGCCACAGAACATAAAATCACCCTCTTCGTCAATAAATGCCAGGTCGCCTGTTCTGTAAAATTTTTTTTCATCAATTTTAAAATATGATTCTTTATTTTTTTCGGTATTGTTCCAGTAACCTTTGGTTATCTGTTTGCCGGAAATACAAAGTTCGCCTTTTTGTCCTGTTCCCAATTCTTTTAAGTTTTTGTCCACTATAATTGAAGTGATTCCTTGCAGTGGTTTGCCTATTGAGATTATTCCATTAAATTTTTTACTTTTCTCTTTATCTTTTTTCCAATTGTAAATCATGCAATAAATAGTCGATTCAGTAGGTCCATAGACATTTTGAATATTAGCATTAGGGACACATTCAGACCACTCACATACAAGATCATCGTACAATGGTTCACCGCAAAACTGTGACCAGCGTAGATGTTCAAGATTAATCTCGTTAAAAAATGGACGAAGATAGGTAATTACTGAAGGTACCATCATTGCGAAAGTGATTTGCTGATCATCAAGAATTCTGTAAACTTGGGAATACTTAATTCCGCCGGAAGGCACTACATAAACACACGCTCCCACGCACAACGGGGTAAAGAATGAAACAATTGAAAGGTCGAAAGTAAGATCAAACATCTGGAGGCATCTGTCTTCAGGAGTAAGTTTGTAGTCCTGAGAAAAAAATGCATCGATAAATAAGTCTAAATTTAGTCTGCTTACTTGTACTCCTTTTGGAATTCCTGTACTTCCTGAAGTGAAAATTAAATATGCAATATCATTATCCTTAACATCAGGAATTTTTAGATCATTGTTTGCATCCTGAAGTTTTGAAGAATTTATGAGTGATAATTTTTTAAATGATGACAGCTTTTCCACATATTTATCAAATTTACTTGACAAGATAAATTCTATTCCAGATTGCTCAATTATGGAATAATTCCTCTCGAGAGGGTATGCGGGATTTATGGGAACGAATCCGTAACCTGAAAACAGGATACCCAGGATTGAAGCATAGGTCTCAATGTCATTAAAAACAACTACACCTATTAGTTTATTCTTGCTGGTCAGTGAGTTGTTTAATTTATGATTTACTTTTAATACAAGTTTTCTAAGTTCAGAATACGTGTAATATTTATCATTAATAAAAAAAACATTTTTTTCGGGATATTCATTAAACGAGTTGAGTATTTTTTTGAGCATTATAAAAAAAATCCATATTTCAAAAATAAATTATTGCTTTCTATTCATTCATCCTGTACTTATTGTAATTCTCCAGCATTTTATCCAGCGTCATATCCATTTTGATTCTTGTATCGTAGGCAAAGATTTTCAATATATCAGGATTATCCACGCCTTTTTCCTCAACAGCTTTATAACCAAGCTTTTTACATTCATTGTATGTATTGCAATTATCCTTAAAGAAAATTGTTTGAATCATTTTGGCTGAAGGATTTTGATCGTATGTTCTTTTCATATTTTCCAAAACTGTTTGAGTATGTATTCCTCTTCTTCTTAATTCAGGAATAGTGTACGCGTGTTCCAGTTGTATCATTCCTGCATCACGTTTCATGCTCAATGCTTTTACGAATTTTATTTTTTGGGGATCAAGCACAAATTTTTCTTTTGGAATGTTTTCTACCAGCATCGAAGTTTTTATTACACTTGATGCAGCCCCGGATCCACCTTCAAGCCACGCGCCCTGTGCGCACACCGGCCTGCCATCTAATTCCGCAATTAAATAATTGGATAACCAGAAATCGTAATCGGGTATATCTTCCAGCAATATTTTTTTCAGAATTTTTTTCCATTCCTGTTCAGAAAGATTAAAAATTCTGCAAGTGTTTATTGTCTCCGTGCCGCTTTTCTCTGCTTCGATGATGCACTCAATAACAAAATCAACGTCTTCGGGTGTGGCATATCTGAATTTTAACTTTTTTGCAATTTCATCCATGTTTTTCCCGTGCTAACGGTACCAGCAATAATTGATTGAAAGAATTTTCCTTTTGTAAATTTAATTATCTTCATAATTCAATAGTGTCAAAAAACCTTGTATTAGATAAATTGACGGTAATAGCGCCCCACGAAAGCCCAACACCGTAACCGCACATTACAGTTTTGGAAAGCCTGTTTTCGTTTTTTAGCCTTTTATGTTCAACACAAAAAAGATGAGGAATTGTAGCCGGCCCTGTGTTTCCTGTTTCAAATATGACAAAAGGTACAACTTCTGGATGAACCTGCATCTTTTTTCTTAAAAAATCAATGATAAACTTATTTGTCTGGTGCAGTGCAAAAATTCCGACTTCCTCTTTTTTCCATTCTGCAATTTCAAGGACTCCATCAATTACTTTTGGAATTTCCCTTAAACAGAAGCTCGTAATTTCCATTCCATCCATATAAAGATTTTCATCCGAGCGGATATTACCATTTTCTCTTTCAGTTTCTTTTTTAGAATTATCATTTGCGGGATAGCGTGCACCTCCGGAAGGGATTATTAATTTGTCAAACCCCGAGCCATCGGTCATAATATTAAAAGCTAAAGTATCGTTTCCTTTTTCAACGATTGTTGCGCTGCCGGAATCCCCCAATACCATTCTTAAAGCTTTGTCAGATTTATTTATCAAAGGAGTATTAACATCGCCAACGAGAAGCAAAACCCTGCTGCAGCTACCTGAACTAACCAGTAAAGATGCCTGGTAAATTCCATAAATATAAGCAGAGCAGCCATATCGAATATCGAACGCGACAGCAGTTTTAGGTAACCCTAATTTATCCTGGAGTATTGCAGAAGTGGCTGGAATGATATGATCGAAAGTTTGAGAGATAAAAATAATTCCATCAATTGCTGCCGGATCATTATTTAATTCCTTAAAGATATGTCGTGCAGCCGCTTCGCAAAGATCAGAAGCACAGACCCCTTTATCGGCAACTCTTACTTTAGTAATCCCGGTACTTGCTACGATTCTTTTAATTTCTTTCTCACCGAACTTCTGAATAAGTTCCGAAAAATCATCCGAGTTTTTAGGTAATGCAGTTGCAATTGCCGAAATCGAGAGTCCGTTTAGTTTTACTTTCATTTAGTTTTTTCAACTAATTTATAAATATCATTTAATGTTTTTGCTTTCCTGATATCCTCAGCCTTTAATTGTTTACTGTAATGTTCGTCTATTTTGGCAAGAATTATTACCATTGCAAGTGAATCAAAATTGGGATGGCTGTCCAGGGCGGCATTCATTGAAATTTCACTTTCAGAAACTTCCAGCGCTTCGGCGATCAGTTTTTTAAATTTATCCATCAGGACTCCGGCTGTTTTTAAATCTTCTTTATCTTTTACCAGTTAACAGGCACTAAAAAGAGTTCATAACGTCTCTTTTGACTTGCTGTAATATACTTTTTACCCGGTAAAATTAAAAGAATTGAATGGTTGATAAAAATTCACAGTTTAGGAATAGCGTTGATTTAAGAATTAGATTATTACAGTTATAGATACACTGAACATTATGATAGCTACTAATAGTGAAATTAAAAATTGTGGCGGATTATTTTTGTCACAATTTCTGGTTTTTTGCCATATTTTTACCGTTCGCTCACCAAAACGACCGTTGAATAAATTGTGGTTGACAGGAAAGCTAAAATAATTTATTTTTATTCAATAAAATGTTAAAAGGATAATTTCAATTTAAAGCAGGGGAGCATTGTGAAAGTAAAAATTCTACTTACCTTTTTAGTAATCGCAGGTTACTCAATATTAATAAATCCACAAACAAAATCAGTAACTGAATTACCAGGTTCTGAGTTCATTAACTCGAAGTTTAACTCGCATAATCCCGGTGGATTAGATTTGCAAAACGATAAGATAAATAATTTTCCACGCAATTATTTGTCAAAAAATACTGGCAGCAGTTTCTTTTTATTATCAGAAAAAATAGATTATATGTGGTCTAATCCCGGATGGATTAATTCTGAAAGTTATTCTTATACGTATGACGGAAGCAATAATATAATTGAATTATTGCATCAGGCTTATTTGTATAACAAGGATAAAAAAAACTATTCTTATGATGACGATAATAATTTAATTGAAGAAATTCAGCAAACATGGAATGGCTCTGATTGGATAAATAGCAAGAAAGTAACCTATACTTATGACAGTGGAAATAACTTAATAGAGTATTTATATGAAACCTATGACGGATCAGGCTGGATAGTTAAAAACAGGCTTCTGTATTTATATGATTCCTATAATAATAATATAGAACAAACTGAGCAAAGGTGGGAAGGTGGAGAATGGGTTAATGCATATAAATATTCCTATACATATGATAATAATAACAATTTAATAGAATATTTATTTCAATTTGGCAGTGGTTCAGATTGGATAAATTACAGCAAGGAATTATATTCATATAATAGCCACAACGATAACATAGAATATATTATGCAACTTTGGAAAAATTCGGACTGGGAAAATTATCTCAGATATGCTTACGATTATGATGATTTTTATAATCTAACAACCTATCTAATCCAAAACGGTGCAGGTGCAGGCTGGGTTAATACTGTAATGTATTCTTTATATTCTTATGATGGAAATAATCATTTATCGGCTTATATACAACAGAGTTGGATTAACGGGAATTGGGCAAACGTTCGTAACAATTTGTATCAATATGATGGTGACGGAAATAATATTGAATATACAAACCAAAATTGGGGCGGTTCAGATTGGTTTAATAATGATAGAGTTACCTATAATTATGTTAACAACAATTTAAGTGAAGAGGTTCATCAGCACTGGTTGGCATCTGTCTGGAATAATCAATCAAAAACTACATATAGCTATGTACAGGTTACAGGCTTAAATTCGGAAGTAGATACAAAACCGTCAGAATTTTCTTTGTTCCAAAATTATCCTAATCCATTTAATCCATCTACAAAAATACGTTATGCTTTACCTGCTGAAAGTAAAGTAACAATAAAGATTTACAATTTATTAGGGCAGGAGTTAAAAGAGCTACTCAACACTACAGCAACTGCAGGTTCTCATGAAGTAATATTCAATGCTGTAGATCTAGCAGCAGGGATTTATTTCTATAAGATCACTGCCATTTCAACAGACAGTAAAAATGAATTTACGAAAGCAAAAAAGCTCATTCTTTTAAAATAGGAATAAACGAATTTTATAAGTCTTAGTGCAGGATTTTTGAGTGATTATTATCTGGAATAATAATGAAATATTCCGGCAGTTTTTAATTCCAAAACTGATAGATTTATATCAACAGGGAATCCTGTAAAACCCGGGTACGGAAAGCTAAAAACAGACTACGTTTAGCCGGTTATTTACCTTTAAATAAATAATACCTACTGCTTGATAAATAGCGAGATTGTATAATTGACAAACCGTTAGGTATTTGAAATTTTGATCTGGTTGGGGCGTCTTAAAATAACGGGGAGCCGAAACTCCCCGCTTTATTAACTTAGTAGATGTATCAAAAGATAAATTATTGCCAATATAATTGGGGTTAAATTTAACTTAACATCTACGTTAACGCTTACCTTTTTCATCTTGATTTCTCATTCTGAAAAGGTTTAAGGCGCCTCAAACCAGTTAATTGGAATGAGTCTTATTTATCGTGGCGTTGCTACCACTATGAATTTATTGCACGTTACAATAAACCCAAGTTCGACATCGGCAGAGAGGTTACCCCTGTCTCCTTATTAGGGTTCAACAAGGGCTCCCTTTACCTTTGCCATTCAGCTGAGTGATACCTCAACAGGGGGAATCGTATCAAGACTCCTGCTCCTTAGACGTCTCTTCCGAGTGTATTTTACGTGACTTGCACACTGCCTAAGTAAAGCAAGCTTAGAATTAATTTTAGAGAAAGTCTATGGTAAGTTATATATTAGATTTATTTAGCTGTGGTATTAACGCAAAAATTCCAGTGGTTTAAAACATATTATTCCCACAGATTTTTTGGGAATAACACAAATAACTAAAAAAAAGAAGTGCAAAAGATGTTGTTATTTAATAAGTTAGAATTAAAAGCGACAAAAATGGGTGTGATAACTACGCATATTTTACGGTATTTCGTGCATATAATATACTTAACCAGTTCAGTATAAGTAATAGTTTTACCGTTAACTAAAGAGATAAGGTATGAAGAAAATATTCGCTCTAATTTTCTTATTAAACGTTTTGATGTCTGCTCAAGTTCAATTTTCAAAAGTAACTTTTAATGAAGCTGAAGCATTAGCAAAGAGTGAAAATAAAAAAATATTAATAGATTTCTACACGGATTGGTGTGTCCCTTGCAAAGAATTGGATAAATATATTTTTGAAGATTCGACAATTGGTAAATATATAAATACAAACTATATCTCTTTACAATTAAATGCTGAGTCAGATTATGGTAGAAATGTTGGTAAAAAGCTCGATCTTCAAGAAGCATATCCTACTGTAATATTCATAACCTCAGATGGAAAAGAAATAGACAGAATTGTTGGTTTAATTTCTTCCAATGAATACTTCCAGAAAATTAGAGATTACACTAAAAACATAAACACTTTTGCCGAGTTGCTGAAAAAAGAAAAGAATGATAATAGTGATTCATTGAAATACAAAATTGCCATAAAATTTTTTGAAAGAGGAAAGTTCAAAAAAGCAATCGATTATTATCAATCATTAGTGAAATCTAAAAATTTCAATTTGGATGGCTCTATTTATTATAGAATAGGTTATTGTTATTCATTGTTAGGGAATACAGAATACGCAAAAAGATATATTAAAAAGGCAATAAATAAAAATCCTTCTCAAAAATACTATAAAGAGTTTTTAGAAAAATTCGATATAAAATAAAAAACGGTATAACAAACGCCTCAACACCGACCGCATAATCGGCTTGGCATAATTTCAGTTTTTGGTGTTTGTGTTTTCCCCGCCGTTGGCGGGGCAGGCTGTTCGGCATTTTGTTCGACGGAGTTTAAGTAAATAACATTCTTGCAAACTGTACTTACAAAGAAAGCTAAGCCCAGTTTGCCAAACTATCGGTAGTTTCGTTCTAACTTAGTTTCTTGTTTTGGGCGGCGGGTTAGGCGCAACGTCGTTATTTTTACAAAATAAAAGCTTATCAATGAAAAAATATTATACAATCCTATTAACCATATTTTCTATTTCTGGGATTTACGATCAGAGCAATTATACTGCTATTAAATATACAGATCCTTATAGCAGTTATGACCAATTCAATAATTATAATCCTAAATCCATAGATTTTAGTAAAGAATTTTATAAACAAAGTGTTTGGGTTTTGTTAAATGAAGAAAAAGCTTAATTTATTCATACCTCAATGGCAAGGTTCTGGATATACAAAAGAATTATATTACGGTGCAATAGCTCTAAAAAATTATATTGAAAAGAAAAATATATTTTTTACCAGCATTAATGTTTCACAATTAACTAAATTAAAAGAAAAAAATAACATCATAGGATATGATGTAATATGTGAGCAACTAGGATTAATTAGGGCTACATTAGATGAAGAAAAACCGGACAAAATATTTACGATAGGAGGGGGTTGTGGAATAGAAATACCAATAATCTCTTACCTGTCAGAACAGATAAATGATCTGAAGATAATTTGGTTTGATGCACATGGAGATATTAACTCACCAGAAAACTCCAAAAGCAAATATTTTCATGGAATGCCGTTAAGATTTTTACTAGAAGATATAGACAGGAATATAATTTCGGAGGGGGCAAAAAGAATATCCAAAGCAAACTTACTATTGTTGGGAACTAGAGATCTTGATAAGGAAGAAGAAAATTACATTCAAAATAATGGCATTAATATGATAAGTGTAGTTGAATACAGAATGAACGATAAGGAAATAATGAATTTAACTGAAGAAAAAATATATTTACATATTGATTTAGATGTTATTGATCCGGGAACCTATCAAAACGTAAAATGTCCAGCCAAGGAAGGTTTTAAAATAGAAGAGATTGTGGAAATAGTAAAGATGATAAAAGGAAAAAATGAGCTTATTGGAATAAGCATATTAGAGAATACAGAAAAAAATAATGAAGAAATAGAGAAGCTAAAAGAAATAACTGAATATGGCATAGAATTGTAAACATAACTTGCAAATCAATCGGGCGCCGCTTATCGGCAACGCCGTCAAATTGTATAGGAAAAAAAGTGGAAAATTTAATTATCGTTTTCGGTGTACTATTCCTGGCTGCCGGAGTTAGTTTTTTTGTAAAGCCGGACTATATCTTCGAATTCTTAAGAAAAGAAGCCAATAATATCAATCTCCAGATTTTAGCAATCACTGTAAGGCTGCTCCTCGGATTTCTTTTAATTTATTTTGCCAATTCCTCACGGTATCCAAACACAATTGCCGCTATTGGCTGGTTTATTATTTTGGCTGCAATCGTATTATTGTTAATGGGAAGGAAAAGCTTTCAAAGACTTATTGCATGGGCTTTGAACTTTTTTAAACCTTACAGAATGGTTGGCGGGCTTGTAGCCATTCTATTTGGTATGTTTCTTATCTACGCATTTATATAACCTTTAATAAGAATTTTCTAAAGATGATATTACTAATCTTTTTTCTCCTTTCGGGTATATTATTCGGTCAAGACTTGAAATTAAACTGGGATGAAAATGTAAATTTTTCTGATTTATATTAACATTATGAATATTTTCATAAATAAGACAAAGTAATTGGAATAGTAATTTTTATTCTATCATTGATTTTTATATTATTTACATTCAGGAAAAATAAACCAGAATAGATAGTTCTTATCTAATAGACAATAATTTTCTGTAATTGATCAGTCATTCTGAATTAATATAATTCAAAATTACTATTTAAAAATTAATATTGTTGAAATAATGAACAGTTTGAGAAGTCATATTAAATATTTCGGCTTTATTTATTCTAAAATTTTTGTATTTCTTGACATTAGTTAATTTAATCCATTAAGTTGTATTTACAATATACCAACTATTGATTACTGGACCTTATTGGGGGCAACTGGTTTAGTATCTTTTTTATAATGTCCTATCTCTTTCTTTCCCTTTAAGGCGCAGCAATAAATAAAAGCTGTGCGGATTATTAATGTCTTCCATAAGATTTAATCATTTTTCAAACTTACCGCGGGGGTAGTATGAAAAAATCAATTTATTTTTTATTTATTATTCTAGCATTTTCATTTGCATTTTTATATCAGGGTTGCGGTAATGATGACAATCCTGTTAGTGGCGGTGTCGGTTCAACTACTGTAACCGGTACATTGACAATACCCGCTGCCGCACCAGGTAAAACGGTCATTGTTATTATTGATAGTGATAGAGACGGTGATAATGGGTTTCTGTATTCAGCAACCGGTACTGTAGGTTCCGGCACATCAGGTACATACACTTTCAACAATATAGCAAATGGAACTTATTATATTTACGCTGTTGTTTTTATAGTAGGCAATACAAATACAGGTCCTCAAAGTGGAGATTATCTCGGGTTTTATGGAGGTACAATAAATAATCCACCTAATAGTGCAAACGCTACTGTACCTTCATCAGGAAGTGTTACGTTCAATATAAATCTTCAGGTTATGACTTAATTTATTTTGTGTCATAGAATATAAAAGTATTATCAAAATAAATTGAATTCATAGATTCAGTCATAAATAACCGGTAATTTGAAGATTAAGGCCATTTAGCAATTAAATTATTACCCACAGGAAATGGATTGTGGGTAAGTATGTTATAATAGACAGGCTATATAACAGCAAAAATCACTATTATTTTAAAGAAATTTAAATAAATCTTGCGTTGAATAAAGCGACTTCTTATATTCACTAGCCAAACAAAATCAATTCAATTTTAGTAGCCGTAGTTTAACTATCATTAAATAAATCAGGAGTTCGTTATGAAAAAGCTTTTTCAAATGCTTTTTGTCGTTCTGTTGTGTACTATGATGTTCGGTAATTTATCTGCACAGGATATGTCTGATAAAATGGACGACATGTCACAATCATCGCTTGCAAAATTGGTCTCTGGCGATTTAATGGGGACTTCCAAAAAAGTAATGGACCTGGCAGACGCAATGCCGGCTGAAGATTTCAACTGGAGGCCGGAAGAGGGAGTCAGGTCAGTCAGTGAGGTTTATGTACACATTGCAGCCAGTAATTATTTTATACTTTCATTCCTTGGTGCAAAAATGCCGGATAATCTTAAACCAGATTCCGAAAATGAAGATCTTGAAAAAACAATGACCGGCAAAAAGGAAGTTATGGATTTTTTGCATAAATCATTTGCAGATGCTGAAAAATTCCTGGCCGGTTACAGTGACACCGACTTCGATACAGAAGTTAAATTACCTTTTGGAAAATTTACAAAAGGTCAGTTGCTAATGCTTGCGGCAACACATGTCCATGAGCATTTAGGGCAGGCAATTGCATACGCAAGAACAAATCATATTACTCCGCCCTGGTCAAGAAAATCAGGCAATTAATCCTTTTTTGAAATAATCCCGGCTCCGGCCGGGATTATTTTATTAATTCAAAATGGCATATTAATCTAATATTCTCGTCTAGATATGAAAATTTTTTTTTGAGAAAGCAGCTCGTGGCCAAAAAAAATCTAATAATTTTATACAAAGGGAAATATGAAAGTTAAAAATTTAATATTACTACTAATAATTCTGATCAGTTCAAATAATTTAATTGCTCAGGATATAGAAGGCAGTAAAGATCATCCTTTGATAACCCGTTATCCAAATTCAAATATTCTTTACTACGATGAACAGGATTATAATATGTATTCCATTGCAACGGGCCCGGTAACCGGATATAGAACTATAAGCGACTGGCTTGATGTTGAAGGAAAGTTTACAAGAATTTATTACGAGCTCGAAGACAATACAACGATAACTCAAATTTTCGCTAATTATCAGAAGGCTCTGGAGAAGGCTGGATTCGAAATCATTGCAAAAGGTTTGAACAAAGATAGAAATGTTGGTAAAAATGTCGGGGGAGCTTCCTGGTTAGGAGTTTTTTATGCAAAAAATTCATATCCTACTAGTTCAAATATTTTAATGGGTTCGGGGTCTTCAACCGTCGGCGGAAGCTGTTTTATTGCCGGAAAATTAACTAAAGGGGGAGGAACTGCTTACGTTATAATTGGAGGAAGAGAATACAGCGATCAAAAGAAAATATACATGATAGACATCGTTGAAGAAACAAAAATGGATGATGATCTCATTACAATTAATGCTGATGAAATGCTGAAAGGATTAAGGAACGACGGGAAAATAGCACTTTACGGAATTTATTTCGATTTTGATAAAGCAGAAGTTAAACCGGAATCAGAATCAACGTTAATTGAAATCGCTCAATTATTAAAGAAAAATCCATCGATAAATCTTTATGTGGTAGGCCATACGGATATGAAAGGGTCACTTGAATATAATATCAATCTTTCTAAAAATCGTGCAAATTCTGTCGTTAGTGAATTAGTAAAAAAATATGGAATTACTCAAAACCGTCTAAGCGGTCATGGAGTTGGGCCTCTTTCGCCCATCTCTACTAATAGTACTGAAGATGGAAGGAAACTTAACAGGAGAGTTGAGTTGATATTAAAATAAATTCTCGTTACAGAATATTTGGATAAAATAGTTTTTCGAAAATTATTGGTTGATGATTTATGAATGTATTAATAAAACCCACTAGTTTATTACTGTATCTGTTGGGAATTTTTAATTTCTTTTTCATAGGAGCATTATTTGCTAAGTTAGTTGGATCTGGTGAAGGACAGGGATTGGCTTCAGGAGCAATTGTTGTAGGCTATGGTTTATTATTTGCTTTTTTGGCTCTAATTGGGTCAATTCTTTTTGTTTATTTTGCAAAACACAGCGCGGTTGTTCTTATTAATAAAATTTTGCTTGTTGTTTTTATAATTGCAGCTGTAATTTTAACTATTAGAATTATAAATCTTAATCAGAAACAAGAAATACAAAAAAAAGAAAATCGCCAAAAAATAACTTCTCCTCCTGCAATTTTAATTTATAATTAGTTTGAATTTTAGAAGCTAAAAAATTGTTATGGAATTTTTCCTTTCATCAACCCGATTATTATTCAGAAAATGGGGGATTGATGACTTGTATTTTGCTGAAAAACTGTGGGGGAATAAAGAAGTAACAAAATATATCTCGGCTAATGGAAAATTCAGTTTTGAAGAAATATCAAATCGTTTAAAAAATGAAATTGATACACAGGATAAATTTGGAATGCAGTACTGGCCGGTTTTTTTGAAAAGTAAAAACGAATTTATAGGCTGCTGCGGATTAAGACCTTATAATTCAGACAAAAATATTCTTGAATTAGGCGTTCACATTCTTCCAGAATTCTGGAGAAAAGGTTACGCTTCTGAAGCTCTGAAAGTTGTTATTTCATATGCTTTTAATTTTTTGAAAGTAAGTGGACTTTTTGCAGGCCATAATCCTGAAAATGAAATATCCGGAAAACTTCTGATAAAAAATGGATTCGATTATACACACAATGAATTTTACGAGCCTACTGGATTGAATCACCCTTCTTATTTATTAACAAAGGAAAAATTTATCAATCTAAATCGCTGTGAATCTCAGGAATAATTAAGTGCAGTGCAAATAAGAAATATTAATGAGAGCTCATTCAACCTAGAAAGGGGCATCAGTTTATGAATTAGGTAATAGATAATTAAATATTAGTTGAATAAATGGCAAAAAATGCTGAAATTATCAAAATAGAGGACTTTTTCAAATAAATATTGCAAATATTGGCTTTTGGATTTAGCTTATATTTGTTAAATTTACTCCGATTATTAGTAACAATTGGAGTTAGTCATTTATGGCAAAGAATTTTGTCTCTAATAAAGACGAAACTGTCAGAATGTTTGAAAGTGATTTCTTTGAGGCATTGTCAAAAGTCCATTTTACAGTGCCATTGTATATTTATGTTCCCGTAATAGCATATTTCCTTTACAGAACCATTGCAATTTACGAGATGTCATTTGTTACAATAATTTCAATGATTTTTGTAGGAATTTTTATATGGACAATTACTGAATACACGTTGCATAGATTTATATTCCACTTTCCTGCAAAAACTAAATTTGGTAAAAAAATTCATTTCATATTTCATGGGGTGCATCACGACTACCCCAGCGATTCTAAAAGATTAGTTATGCCACCATCGGTAAGCATTCCGTTGGCGCTTATGTTCTATTTTCTGTTTGAAGCGATTTTCGGAGTTGTTTATGTAGCGCCGTTCTTTGTCGGATTTATAGCAGGATATCTGTTTTATGACTTAACTCATTATGCTATTCATCATTTTAATATGCATAGTAAGTTCTGGCTTGCTATAAAAAAGCACCACATAAAGCATCATTTTGAAAATTCTGAAAAGGGCTTTGGTGTGAGTTCTCCATTGTGGGACGAGATTGTTGGAACTAATTTTCCAAAAAAATAGTCTATTTATATTTTATCAGGATAAGATTTTATGCATACTTTTGAGGAAAAAGGATCTCAAGAAGTCAGGAAAAAAATTCTTCTTATTGAAGATAATAATGATACCCAGCTTATATTTAAGGTTTATTTAAGAAGTCAATATGACATTGAAATTGCTGATACGGCGGAAAAGGGAATTGAGCTATTGAATAAAAATAAATATGATCTTCTGATACTGGATATAAACCTTCCGGGTAAACTGGATGGAAATGATGTTCTTAATGAGATTAATAAACAAAAAAACATTATTACTTGTCCGGTTCTTGTTGTAACAGCTTATACAATGAACAATGATAAAGAAAATTTTCTATCACGAGGAGCTGATGGTTTCCTTTCCAAGCCTGTACTAAAATCCGATTTCCTCAACGAGGTAAATTCTTGCACCGCAATGGTCAGCTAATATTTTCTCTTCAACATAATCCTTAAAATTATTTATATTAATTATCAAAACGCTTCTTTTATGAAGGAGCTAACAATATTTTAAATTATTATCCCAGTTTATGAAATCATTGTCTAAATACCTGATTATTCTGATTATTGCAACAATATCTTTTGTCTGCGAAAGTAGAAAAGAAAGGCCAGTATTTATCCGGGTAAATGAACTTGGATTTTTACCCGGTGATTTAAAAACCGGTGTTATTTTTTCGGAATCCCCAATTGATAATAAAGAATTTGTAATAAAAGATATTGATAGTAATAAGGATGTATTTCAAAATAATTTTATTAATACTTTTTATCAATACGATAAGTTTAAATATTGTTATACTATAGATTTCTCAAAGCTAAAAACCATAGGTAGATACCAGATTGAGTCGGGCGGTGTAAAATCAATTCAATTTAAAATCGGGGCTGATGTATATAATGGACTTGTTGATTCACTGCTCCTGTTTTTTAAAGCACAAAGATGTGGCCCGACTAATCCTATTCTGCATGCTCCCTGTCATCTCTCAGATGTTGTTCGGGTAGTGGGAGATGAAAAAGCAGGTCCTCTAGATTTAACAGGGGGATGGCACGATGCTGGTGACTATGTAAAATTTTTATCAACAACTGCCTATGCAACTTATATGATGATTTTTTCTTATGAGTTTGATCGAGATAAATTTGACTTTGACGATAATAAAAACGGAACACCTGATATATTAGAGGAAGCAAAAATTGGACTTGATTGGCTTCTTAGAGCAAACTATTCTAAATATAAATTAATTACACAGGTGCAAGATGTTAGTGATCACAATACGGGCTGGCGTCTTCCTGAATATGATACACTTAGATATAATCGTCCCGGGTTTGTAGGAATAGGAAAAAATCAAGTAGGTATTTATTCTGCTGTAATGGCTCTGGGAGCCAGAGTATGGAAGGAAAGGTTTCATTCAGTTGAATTTTCTCAAAAGTGTATCTCTGCCGCTGAAAATATTTATTCCCTTAGGAATAGTGTACCTAATTTGGATAAAAGTGAGTCCGGGTTCTACCAGGATTCAAAGTTTTGGGGAAAATTGGCACTCGGTGCAATTGAAATGTTTATTACTACAAAAGATTCAACTTATTTAAGAGAAGCAATTTCATATGGAGATAGCGCAGGTTCAGATTATTGGTGGAGTTGGGGAGATTTAAACTCCCTGGCAGATTATAGAATTGCTAGATATTTACCGCGTTTTGGTAATTATATTTTTAATAATCTCTATGATTTCAATAATCATAAAGATAAATCTGTTTTCAAAGAAGGAATGGCATTTACATGGGGAACAACAAATTCATTCCTTGGTGTTGCATTACAGCAGATACTTTACAAGAAGTTAACAAGTGATGATAGCTTTGATTCACTGGCAATTTATCAGAGAGATTATGTTTTGGGAAGAAATCCATGGGGGATATCTTTTATTTATAATATCGGTTCAAAATTTCCACAACATCTTCATTCACAAATAGCATTTTTTAATAACGGTTATATACCCGGCGCTGTAACTGCTGGTCCTGCCCCTGATGAAGTTTTAAATAATTATGAAATAAAAAGGGAAAATTTTCAGTACGATCTCTTTAATTCGAGAAATGCTAAATATTTTGATGATGCTTCTGATTATATTACAAATGAGCCTACAATAGTAGGTAACGCAACTGCAATATTTGTCTTTGGAAATTTTGCACACTAGTTGTTCCAATTAACAAATATTAATAAAATTAATGGATTTTAGATATAAAGTAGTTTTTATCCAATCTTTGTAAATTCTTATAAATTATAGGGTTTTAATCCTGTAACATTATAATACAACTGCGAAATTTGTTGTCTCTGTTTAATGCACAGAAATTTCCAAATTATTTGATTTTCGATAAAATCAGTAGGAAATCCGATTCGGCACAGTATTAGCATTAATACAAGAAAAATAATAATGTGCTTTATGAACAAAAAAATTCAACTCTTGCAATCTGGTATCCCGTTAGTAGACAATGCCTGGGGCGGTCTCTACAGAGGAGGTACATACCTATTGATCGGGGCACGTAAATCCGGCAAGACATTAATAGGCTTACAGTATGCTATGGAATGTGCAAGGCAGAAAGAAATTTGCCTTTATTTTACAAGTATGCGCCCAAAAGATTTAATGATACAGGCTGCTTCAATAGATTTTGATTTACAGCATTATATGAATCAAAACCTGATAATTGTTGTAAGAGTTGCTCCTCCATCCGACCTTTATGAAGTTAGCAATCCGGATGAATTTTTGGCAGAATATATGAATGATATTATAACAGTTGTTAAACAATATCAGCCAAATAAAATAGTATTTGATGAACTAACTCCATTTATCGGATTCAATAATATTCAGCTGCTTCAGTCTTCATTTACTAAAACAAGTGAAGAGATCGAAGACTCCGGTATAACAAGTTTGTTTATCCTGGGTGATCCGGCAACACCAGCTGCCCGGTCCATAGTTGATTCGCTTACATCATTTTCAACCGGCATAATTTATCTGAATAAATTTGAAGAAACCATCAGGGGGAAAAATGGAGAAATAGTTATTACCCCTAATATCGGACATACTGAAGGACAGTTTAAATCCAAATATCAAATAGAACCTTACAAAGGAGTAACAATAGATTTCACAGGTTCAACGGGATTTCATTCTGTAGGTAAAATCGAAAAAAAAAATGATGAGCAATTGATCAAAAATGTCCCCCAAAATTATAAATCACTCGCAGATATGGATACACCGAATGGGGATATTATCCCCTTAAGCTATTATCCATTAGATGATTTTAAACTTATTCTAAATAATCAGATAGCCTTATACAAAAGTACGGGCCAGGTCTTTACCATATTATCTTTCCATTTTGATCAAACTGCTGAAGAGAAAGGTCTGCTGACTCTAATACAATTGCAGAATGCAATAAGGCTTTCTACAGAGAAAAAGGATAAGATTTGCCTGTTAAGCAATAAAGTAATTGTGTTGTTGGTAAAAGAAGAAAGGGAGAATATCCTTAGTTTAATTTCAAAAATTAAATCAAATCTACCTAGTCAGGATAAAGATTATATAAAAGAAACTGTAAAATATATCTCAGTATGTGCAGTAAAAGTTGATGAGACAGTGCAAAATGCAGATGATATCTTTGAACAATTAATAACTGATAATCCGGCTGAGAAAAATAGACTTTATTTTCAATATTAACTTGCTACTTATGAAAAATAAATTAATTTTATCGGTAATCTTTTTGTTTATTCTTTCTACCTGTCAGCAAATAAGCGCCCAGATAAATTCCAAAGATTTAAAAATTGAAGCTATTGGTCAAATGCGTGTTGGTCGTTACGGTGAAGCGATTGATTTGTTAAATAGATTTATTTCGGCAGAACCACAAAATCCTGTTGGATATAATCTTCGGGGTCTTTGCTACGAAAAGCGATCAGATTATGAAAATTCGACCTATGATTATAAATCTGCATTAAAATTAGAGCCCTCAAATGATGAATACCAAAAAAACTTGGCTCGGTCTTCAGATGCATGGCATTCACTTCTTTATAATATTATTGAAGGCCACAAAAGAGAGATTGCAATAAATCCCAATATTCCAGTAAATTATCTTGAAATTGGAAAAGCCTATAAACGTTTAGGAGACTGGGAAACAGCGGAAGAATGGTACGATAAGTATTTAGGAAGAGAGGAAGCTTCTGCTGATGAAATAATCAGGTATTCAGAAATATTGGCAAAAAATGGTCACATTGCAAAAGGAGAACCAATATTAAGAAAATATACTGAAAAATATCCTGATGACCACAGACTATGGTCCAGGTATGCTTATTTTACTTTATGGCTTGGCAAACGTAAAACTTCAATTGACGCATTTGAGCATTCACTTGCATTAAAACCTTTCTTTAAAGAAGCCTTAGACGGCCTTGATCGTGCTAAAGGAAAGCCTTATATCTATACTATAAATGACACGACCGTTAAATCAAATTATGTAAAACAAGCTTTACCAACTTTTGAATATCCGATTGATAGATATTATCGGCTTCTAAAAAGGGATCCACAAGATCAGGAAATGAGATTTAAACTTGTTAAGTCTTTAGTAATAGCAAATAGATACCAGGAAGCAAAAGATCAGCTGAAAATATTATTAAGAGATACTTCAAAAGCTCAATTATATAATGAATATCTTTCTAATGTTCAGTCGATCATGGACAGCGTTTATAATGTTAATATAGCAAAACTTAAAAGCCAGCTAGAGAAAGATCCTGACAATGTAAAAATAAAATTAAAATTAGCAGATTATTATACAAGTATTGAACAATATGATAATGCAATACCATTGTATGAAGATTATATCAGAGCATTTCCAAATAATGATCAGGTTAGATTTAAATATGCACAGGTCTTAAGCTGGAATCAGCTGTTTGATCAATCATCGGTACAAATTGATGAATTACTAATATATGACCCCGACAATGTAAAATATCAATTGCTCCGTGCGCAAATTGCAGTATGGGTGAGAAAAGATTCCGCACTAGCACAAAATTATCTCGATAATATTTTAAGTAAACAACCTGAAAATGTAGATGCTCTTGTTGCTTTTTCTTCTCTATATATGCAAAAAAACGATTTTGAAAAAGCACAGAATATAATAGACTATATTAAAACTCTTGATCCCGGGAATGAAAATATTATTGTTCTCCAAAATGATCTGGAATTGCAAAAGTCGCGCTATGAGCAGGAACAGCTTTTTGCCATATTATATAAGGCAAGAGACCTTTCCTATCAGAATAAATGTGAGGAGGCTCTTCCATTGTACAAAGAGTATATGACTAAAGCACAACCGAATATTTTAATCACAAGGGAATATGCAGATGTAAATGTTTGTGCCGGACATTATGAAAAGGCTATATCTTTATATAATAGATTGCTCGCACAAAATTATGACTATGATCTGGCGGTTCAAAGAGCTAAAACTTATTATTTTATGGGTGATTCTATTAATTCCCTTTTGTCATTTCAAAAACTTCAAAAAGAAACTCCCAATGATTTCGTAGTTAACATGTATCTTGGCGATTCATTTGTAAAGATGCAAGAATATGGTGAAGCAAGAGATATTTATAATAATATTTTAGATAATCTAAACCCTGATTCAAGCCAGACAGAGCTTATTGTGCAGAGAAAGGAATGGTTGCCGGTTACAGGATTCAGTGGAATTCCTAATTATACTTCAGTTTCACCATATGCAAGTTATTATTCTGATAATTTTGGATTCGGATACTTCACTTCAGGTTTAAGAATTGATTTTGGGTTAACGCAATATTTGTCTGTGGGCGTTGAAGGATTTAGAAACTCATTAGAGAGCAACTCCATTAATGCGAATTACAATAATATCAGGTGGAACCTGGGATTAAAACTATCTGATTATGTCTCACTCGGTGTTGGATTAGGAAGCTCGTTCTATAGTAATTCAGAAACTAAAACAATTGTTAATGGATTTTTTAGAATTTCAGATCCTGAAGTTTATTCTGTAAGGCTTGGCTATTCAAAAACTGATGCAGCACTTGTTGTATTTTCTCCTTCACTTGTTGGTACAAGAGAAAATGCAAACACATTTACTCTAAATGCCTATTACTTGCATAAATCGGGTATAAGAATCAATACAGACGTAACATACTTAACTGTACCTTTAGATAACAGCGGATTGAATGCAGAATTAAGAATTGGAAAGTACTTATTTGATAATTTTATTCTTGGGTATAATTTTTCATCATCTAATTTTGCCAGACAGGTGTCAGAATATTATTCTCCCTCAGGATTTGCATCACATTCTTTATTCGCAGACTGGGATATTTTAAAGGACTTGACTTCTACAGTTACAATAGGCGGAAGAATTGGAATGATTTCCAAAACAGGAATTATTATACGAGAAATTTATGCTGCTTCTACACTATCACTTGCAAGATCATTTACGTTACAAGGAAGTTTAAGACTAAGCAGTACTGCTCAAAATAATTTCGGTTATAATTCATTATCTAGTTATTTATCAGCTTACTGGGCACTGTAATTAAATATTCCTATAAATACCCTCAAAATTAATCAGAATTTATCCTGCGGAATAGATTCTGCATCCAGTCCCTAAACTCTTATAATTTAAGCAGTTGTGATTATTTCACAGGTGTATGAAAATGATACAGGGCAAAGGTATCATCTTAAAGTGCAACAAATTCTTTAGCGGAAAAGTTGAATTTCAGCTGCAAAATAGAAGAATCTAGTGGCATTATAATTGACCTTTATGCAATAATAATAGTAAAAATATAGTTTGATGAGAAAAGAGCAACAAATATTAAAATCCAAAATAACTATACCTCTACCGGAATCTTCAGTTGAAAAAGAAAACGAGGAGAAAAAATATTTAAGGAGAATTCTGGTTTCAGGTACAATATCTTTAATATTGATTGCAATTATCCTGTATGTTACACCAAAGACAATTTTAAATACTACCTCTTTAATAGAATATGCGACAATCGTTGCTCTTGTAATATTTCTTTTCATTTTGCTGCTAAGATACTTCGCTATTCTTTTATTGGCATATTTATATATTAATGAATATACCTACAAACCGGTTAATGGATTTTATCCTTTTGTTTCTATTATAGTTCCTGCTTATAATGAAGAAAGTGTAATTGCTGAGTCAGTAAAATCCTTGCTCAACCTTGATTATTCTAATTATGAAATAATTATTGTCAATGACGGATCAACCGATAAAACTAATGAAGTTGCAGAATCATTAGTTGGTTATCACGAGGGAAGAAATAACGAAATAAAAGTCTCATTAATAAATAAACCAAATGGCGGAAAAGCACAGGCTTTGAATGCCGGAATTAAGCAATCAAAAGCTGAAATAGTGCTTTGTATGGATGGAGACAGCCAGCTTTCGCCAGAATCAATAAAAGTTGCGGTAAGGCACTTTACTAATCCTGAAATTGGTGCAGTTGCCGGTAATGTAAAAGTAATGAACAGAGGGAAATTATTTACAGATCTCCAGGCCTTGGAATATATAGAAGGTCTGAACATGGCGCGAAGTGCACAGAGCTTTATTAGATTGGTGAACATTATTCCGGGTCCTATTGGTCTTTTTAGAAAAAAAGCAATTGAAGGTGCAGGTTATTATTCAAGTGATACATTTGCCGAGGATGCAGACCTTACACTAAAGGTTCTGGCAAACGGATGGAAAATATACTATGAGCCAAATTCTATTTCATATACAGAGGCACCGGAAAAACTACAGCAATTACTGAAACAACGATATAGATGGACACGTGGTATTATCCAGTCGATCAGGAAGCATAAAAAATTAATGTTTAATCCAACAATAAACTTTGGTGATACATTTATACTCTGGACTATGTTTTACGAAGCCTTAATTTGGCCGGCTATGAATATTGCTGCAAATTTGTTTTTTATACTTGCAGCAATGTTTTTCGGATTTACAGAATTTATATTTTTCTGGTGGGCAGGATTAGCCTTGCTGGATTTGGTAACGGCGCTGTATTGTGTAGCGGTTGAAAAGGAAGAATTTAGGTTAGTAGGCTATTCACTTATATATAGAATGTTTTTCATTCTCATAATTGATGTTAGTAAACTAATGTCAACAATAGAAGAATTTTTAGGAATAAGAATGACTTGGGGGAAACTGGAAAGAGTAGGAACTAAAAAAGTATAATAAATGAAAATTAAATAACTAAGAGGGCAAAAATGGAACTAATTCCGATACTTTCAACTATTATTCTTGTAGCTACAATAAGCACTTTTATTTTAGCTATAGGAGCATACATTCTCTATAAAACCAGAGAAAGCAAGGGACAGCAGGTTATTGCATCCCAGCCAAAGTCTGTTGAGGCTGAATTATATACTCCTGTCATAGAACGAAAAGTGCAAGGGAAACCCGCACCTGATTATGTGCAAACTCCATTCTCCACCGGTTATAAAAGCAGAGAACCTATATTTGCACAGGAGCGTAGTCAAGTGCAAACAAAAGCCACACCGCAATTCCAACGATATAGTGGAGAAAAAAAGACGGAACCAGTTAATTTGCGTGAAAAAACATATAAGGGACAGGTAGCTCCTATTGAAAAAGAAAAAAAATTAAAAGATTCAAAATTCCTTAAGTATACTTCAGAAGGTTATGTAGATCCAAAAACAGATAAAAGTACCGGAGCTTTAAAGTGGCGATAGAAAAATCCAGAAAGCGTGGAATAAACCAACCACTTATTCTTGTGAGTGGCGTAATCTTTTTATTGGGCGCAATACTTACGTATTTATTTATTCTGCGTGGTGTTTATGGAAAATTTAATGCTGCTGATTTGGCACCAGACTTATCGATCATTAAAAGTGCAATTTCTACTGAAAAGCCAACGATAGCTATTCTATATTCCAAATATACTGAGAATATGTTGCCCGATGGCAACACATGGCTTAATGATAATATTATTACCTGGAAGAAATTCCTTGATGACGCAAATAAAAATTATGAAATCATTGCAGATTCTACGATTGAACTAGGCCTTGCGAAAAATTATGACCTCTTAGTTTTGCCTGGTTCAAAATCGCTAAGTGATAAAGAAATCATGGAAATCAAGAAGTATCTTGAGAATGGCGGCAGTGTATTTGCAACAAGCGGTATTGCATCCTATTCTGATGATGGAAAATGGAGAGGATGGGATTTCTTTTCTGAGATATTTGGATTGAAATTCACTAAAGAAATTAAAAATGATTCTTTTACGAAAATTCATACACTTAGAGGCGGTCTTCCTTTAACAGCTGGCATACCAACAGGATTTCCATTAAATGTTGCTACCTGGGATCTTCCAATTGCTGTAGAGGTAATGGATCCAAGAACTACCCAGGCTAGTTTCTGGTATAATTATAAACTTGAAGATGGTCTTGTAAGGGAAAACATAAAAAAAACGGCGGGTATAGTTTACGGAAATTATGGGAAAGGTAGATTTGTATGGATGGGTTTCGAGATAAATTCAATAATCGGAGCACAAGAAGACTATATATATTTTGATAAATTATTTACAAATAGTATCAAATGGTTAATTTATCGCCCAATTGCATTTGTTAAAGAATGGCCTGCCGGCTACGATGCTGCTGCTATGCTGGCTCCAACTATAAATAAAAACCCTCATAATATTGAGAATCTTGAAAACATTTTGGAATCGGAAAATGTAAAAGCAAGTTTTTTTGTTTCTACCAAGGTAGCTAATGAAAATAAAAATTTAATTAAATCATTAACCAATTATGGTAATATTGCTCCGCTTGTTGATATCGGTTATCTAAATTCTATCAATGATACTGTTAATATCTTAAATGATTATAATACTCAATCTCAGCAATTTTTAACTGCTAAAAAGAATCTGGAAAACTTAACTGGCACACAATTATTCGGTTCATATCCTCTTTATGGACTTTATGACCAAAATACTCTAAAAGCTTTAATCAAAAATGGATATAAATATGTTGTCACAGATTCTCTTACTAATAGCTCGGTGCCCCAAAGTGTCGTTCTGGGTGATAGCCAAATTCTTTCGATGACCAAAACTGCTCGTGATGATTATGAAGTAATAAGAGATTTTGGATTAAAGGATTTGCCGTTTCAGTTTTATACATATCAGGAAGATATTGATAGAATACTATTTGAAGGGGGGATGTATTTATTCAAAATGCATACAGAGTACCAATGTACCAAAGAAAATATAAGTGTTGTTAAAGATATAATTAAGGAACTTAAAAGGAAAAATTTCTGGATTGCAACGGGGAACGACATTGCTAAATGGTATGCAATGAAAGGCAAGGTAGAAATCAAAACGGATAAAAGGGGGCCAAACAGAATTACCCTTACAATTTCAAATCCGGGTAAAGAAATTGTTAATAATATGGTTATTCAGCTAAATCTAAATAACCGGGCAAAAGGCATTTCATTAAGCACAGAAATTATTGGAACTAAAAAAGCAACATACGATTTTGATAAAAAGGGTCATATAGTTTATGTTTATATAAATGACCTTAGACCTGGTGAATCGAGAACCTATTATGTTGATTATCAGGCATCTAATTCCTGAATTTACGAGTCAAAAGTCATAGTCCTGTTGCAAGTGGAACAATAGCTAGTAGTGAGAATATAGTACCTTGTACCTGAATTGATTAGAATAAAATTTATTGTGTAAAATATTATTCCATCTTTTTTCTGAACAGAATTTGGTGATATACAATTTTACACTGCTAAACAAGACTAATTCCATTGTTTTCAGGTTAATCGTTACTAATTTTGTGTCAAAATCAAAGTAAGTTTAACCTGGCTTGAATTTATTAAATTGTTTGAGGAATATTTGGATTCGCAAAATAAATCAAATAGTAATTTATTTGAAGCATTGAGCCAGCATATTAAAGACCCCCTTATTGTGATGGATCTTAATTGGAATATTTTGTTCTTTAATAATACTGCATCAGAATTTCTTAATTTAACTGAGAAAAATGAAAATTTCCTAAAATTTTTGGATGCAGAGAACGGGGAACAAATAAAAAATCAGGTTGAAAAAACAGCACCCTCTTCACTTCCAATAAGTCTTAATACAACTCTAATTACTAAATCTGGAGAAGAAACTGAGATAAACTTATCCATAAATTCTTACCAGGAAAATGGCGATAAATATATATTCTGCAGGATAAAAATAGATGATAATAAGATAATCCTTGGGGGTAAAACAGAAATTGTTGTTGGTAAGAATGAATTAAAAGATAGAATTAAGGATGAAGAAATCTTAAATATTATCGATGAAATAAAATCTCAATATCCATTCTCCCTGATTGGGAAGGAAAAAATTCGGAAGTTAATAGATAATCTAAATTGCCTGTTTTGGATAGAAGATGCCTATGGTAAATATCAATTGATAAATAATAAAATGGCAGAAAACCTGGGATATGAAACATCAAAAATTGAAGGAAAAAATGTTGTTTCTTTCCTCCCTTCACATCTTTCAGATTTTTATAATTCTGTTGTTGCATTCATTAAGAAATCACTTAAATATATTATTATTGAAGGAATGCCGGTAGTTAATCATAAATCAGAGTTAAATTACCAAACTATAGAAATCCCATTAAGTGATGTTGACAAAAATGTAATAGCAATTATCGGATTTACTCAGGAAGTGAATTCTCAAATTACAGAGTTAGGTATTTCTGAATTTATGAATGCTAAAAAAAATTTGCTTCATTTCCTGCCTTTACCGGTTGCATTGATATGTAATGATGGAAATTTTAAGCAAACAACTGAAGAATTTCGTAAATTATTTGAAACAGAATTTCCGGATTTAAGAGGACTAAATTACAAACGTATTTTGTCCGAAGAAATTGTAACAAAAATTGATGGATTTTTAATTTCAGAATTGGATAATCTTGAATTTAATGTAAATAAGCAGCCCAAATTCAAGGAAAGTTTTTCAAGCGAATTAAATGTTAATCTTCAAAAAATTTTAAACGATAATTATGCGACAGAAGGATTTTCAATAATAATTATTAAAAAAGAAGAGAAAAGCGATCTTGATAAATTAATTACCGGAAGAGGCAAAATGTTTGATATTTTAATCGAAAATAATCCAGAACCGATTTTCATTTACGATAAGGAAAATTTGAAATTCTTGGAGGCAAATAATGCTGCTTTACAATTATACGGTTACAACAAGGATGAATTTCTTCAATTGGATCTAACCGATCTATATTCACCCGAGGATATTCAAACTTTAATCGATAGTTCAAAAGAAAGCGGCGAGAAGGGGGAATTTAGCGGTCCGATCAGGCATAAAAGAAAAGACGGCTCTACCGTATTTGTTGAAGTAAGCAGAATCGATTTAAAATATGAAGAGAAAGATGCACTTTTTAACATAGTTAGAAATGTTTCTGAAAAGCTGGAACTGGAAAACAAAAATAAAACACTTGAATCTGTATTTCAGATAACGAATGACATGGTATTTCTAACAGATTCTGCAGGATTCATTACTTATGTAAATAAATCGGCTATTGAAACTCTTGGTTTTGAGGCCGATGATTTTGACCATAGTTCCTTTGCTTCTTTTGTAAAAGATGATTTAAGAGGCTCTATAAATTCAAATATTTTTGCAAAACGCGGAGAAGACATAATAAAAATGGATCTTGAGTTAAAAAGATCTGATGGTAGTTTAATAAATTCAAAAATTTCAGCCTCACCTGTAATTAATCACCTTGAAGAAATTGAATCATTCACTATTATTGGCAGGGAAATAATTCCCGCCGAGGTGCAGACAAAAGAAGTTGTTAAAGAGGTCGTAAAAGAAGTTGTTGTTGAAAAACCTGTTTATAAAGAAACCGAAATACCTGCGAATAATAATCCAGCATTTTTATCAAATTTTTTCCACGAAATTTTAACCCCTATAAACGTAATTTTGGGTTTTGTACAGGAACTAAAAGAAGGAATATCTGATCCAACTCCTGAACAAAATGAATCGATTGATATTATCAGTCAGAATCGAGAACGACTATTAAATTCGATGAATTCCATTATCGAATACTCAAATATTGAGAGAAATAAAATTGAAATAACCAAAAGGCAAATTCCAATTACAGAAATAATAGATCATTTACAGACTAATATTAATGAAATTACGGGATCTAATAAAACTGAATTTGAATACGGTAAGATATCCTCTTCCTTAAAATTTACTTCTGATAAATCCAAATTTCAACATTTGGTGGGACTTCTATTAAAAATAAGTTCATTATCGACAAAAGAAAAAAAAATATATTTCTCTGCATATCCACAATCTGATAAGGAGATGGTTTTATCATTTAAGGATAATTTTTCATTTATTTCAGATTATATGCTTAGAGTATTAAAAAGTATATTTTTATTCAATGAGGAGGAAGATTCAAAGGATTTTGGAATTTCTAAACTTACGCTGCGTCTAGCTAAATCTTTGCTCAAACTGCTTAGAGGGAAATTTGAAGTCTTTGAGGAAGGTGGAAATAAAGCAGATTATGGTTTTATTTTTCCAATGGAACTATCAATATCTGATCAGGAAAAAACAGAAGAATCTATTGAAGCAAAAGAATTACCTGAATTAGAAGAAAAAGAAACAGTTGATGATGAGAATGTAAAGATTAAGGAAAAAGAAGAAAATAAACTAGATACAGTTGAGAAGATTACCGATGAAGAAATAATAACCGAACAAGATACAACGGAGGAAGATGTTAAAGCGCAGGAAGAAACTATATTACCTGATGAGGTTAATGAATATGAGGAAGAACCGGATACTTATGAAAGTGATTTAAATTCGTCCGGTAAATTAGAACTTTCCCGATTGAGATGTCTCTACATTGAAGATCAGGTTGATTCTCAAATTTTGTTCAAAGTACAATTGAAAGAATTAAAAGAGATTAGATTTGCAGTAAGTTTTGAAGAAGCTTTGCCAATGCTGGATTCTGAAGATTTTGATTTTATAGTAATGGATATTAATCTGCAGGGCGAATATAATGGAATAGATGCTTTGAAAATAATTCAAAAAATGCCCGGCTATGAAAACACTCCAATAATAGCAGCAACCGCTTACGTTTTACCTGGAGATAAAGAAAAATTTATAGCTACCGGATTTAGTGACTTTATTAATAAACCAATTTTCAGGGAAAAGATGGTTATGTCTCTGGAAAAGATTTTTTCTATGCACGTTTAATCAGCCCGGAGGCCAGTTCATTTGTCTGCCACCAAGCAAATGCATATGTAGATGGTTTACCTCTTGTCCTCCGTAATTTCCACAATTAAATACTAATCTGAACCCATCTTTTTCAATTCCCATTTTCTTTGCTATTTTGTTAGCAGCATCAAACATTTCACCAAGCATACCTGCATGCTCAAATCTTTTAAGATCTGTGACTTTATCAATTTCAGTCTTTGGGATTATTAAAATATGTACAGGGGCTTGTGGTTTTATATCTTTGAATGCTAACAACATCTCGGACTCATAAACTATATCTGCCGGAATTTCTTTACTGATTATTTTTGAGAATATTGTACTGCTCATTTTATTCTCCCTTTTCTATTTCATATTTCTTCATTTTATTATAAAGATGACTTCTTTGAATTTCAAGAGCTTCTGCAGTCTTACTGATGTTCCAGTCATTTGACTTTAACTGTTTGAGAATAAAGGCTTTTTCAGCTCTTTCCTTAAATTCCTGGAAAGAATTACTTTCAGCAATAATATCTCCAACGGAAGATTTTCCGGAACTAAACAAAAACTCGATATCCTTTTTTGATATTTCTCTTTTGTCAACAATAATAATAATTCTCTCAATTATATTCCGGAGTTCTCTTACATTTCCACTCCACTGTTGTGCCTGCAATAGCCTGATTGCACCTTCATCAAACCTTAGCTGCAACTTTCTGTGTTTTGCTGCTATGTCTTTAACAAAATGTTCAACAAGGATTGGAATATCATCAACTCTTTCATTAAGCGGAGGAATTTGGATTGGAATAACATTCAGTCTGTGGAAAAGGTCTTCTCTAAAATTTCCTTTTTCAATCTCAGCCTTAAGATCTTTGTTTGTTGCAGAAAGAATCCTAACATCTATTACAATTTTTTTACCACTACCAACCCTTTCAATTTTACCATCTTCAATTGCCCGCAATACCTTTGCTTGGGCTTGCAAACTCATATCGCCAATTTCATCAAGAAAAATTGTCCCTTTGTCAGCAAGCTCAAATTTGCCGATTCTTTGTTGTGCTGCTCCGGTAAATGAACCTTTCTCATGTCCAAATAATTCAGATTCAATCAATTCATTTGGTATTGCTGCACAATTTACATCAACAAATGGTTTGTTTTTTCTTTCACTTTTCTCATGAAGCGCACGAGCGACCAGTTCTTTGCCGGTTCCATTTTCACCGCTAATCAGAACTCTTGTATCCAGAGGGCCTACCTTTTCAATTGTTGCTAAAATATTTTGAATTGCTTTGCTTTTCCCCAAGATATTTCCATCACCCAAAAGCGACTTTTTAATTTCCTTATTTTCTTGTAATAAGTTGGTCTGATCAACTGCGTTCCTAGTACTTATCAGTAATTTTTCACGATCTATAGGTTTTTCTACAAAATCGAAAGCCCCGAGTTTTGTTGCTTTGATTGCATTTTCAAGACTGCTGTGCGCTGAAATTATAACAACCGAAAGAGTTGGGTTTTTCGCTTTAACTTTTTGAAGAACTTCAAAACCGTTCATCTCAGGCATTTGAATATCCAGAAGCAAAGCTGCATAATTACTTTCATATGCTTTTGTTAAGCCCTCATTTGCAGTTGTAGAAAAGTCAACTTTGTATCCTTCATACTCAAGGATCATCATTATGCTTTCGCAAATTTCCTTTTCATCGTCTATAATTAATACTGAGTTCATGGTGTGAAAGTCAAATATTTTAAAGTGTGTAATAAAAAAACTTCGGATGGAAGGATTTCATGGTTAGTTTTCAGCAGCCTTCCGAACAAATTTCCCAATTTGTTAGTCATCATATCCCTGGGATCAGCTGACGACTGGATTTTAAATTTTTCTTCAAAAACCTCTATAAAATAACCAATTAGATTACCTAAATCAAAGATATTGGAGCTGTAGGAAACATAAGCACTTCCGAAAAAATGGGCTAATTTATCTTTATCACCAAAGTTATTAGTTGGTGAATCAATAAATAATGTTTTAGGAAGATTTTCATTTTTTTTGTCGAAAATCTGTTTCGATGCTGAAGTAAGGGGATAGTCAATTATAATATTTAGTAGAGGAATTCTTATTGGTATTTTTCTATAGGGGACAAGTGCAAAAGTTAAAGTTAATAGGGCTTCAGAATAATCTCCATTTTTAAATTCAACTGCTCTAACAAAAATTGAATCCACAAGAGCCAGATCATCGTTGGATAATTGAAGTTTTTTGAAATAATCAGATGCAACAAATTCAGAAATGTAATTTACGCCTTTAGAAAGTTTACTTTGTTGGGAAAATGTGATCTGAGCGGATAAAAGTAATATCGTACAAACAATCAGTAATATAGTACGAAATTTCATTTTGTTGATTACAATTATGTTTGTATAATGCCGGGATTAAATCTCGGGATATCAGGATTATTATTTGCAACTTCAATAGCCATCGAAACATATTCCCGGGTAAGAGCTGGGTCAATTATTTCGTCAACCCACAATCTTGCTGCAGCATAAAGTGTGCTGCTTGCGTCATCATAAGATTTTTTTATTTCATCAAGTAATTTATTTTTATCTTCTTCTGAAAATTCCTTACCACTTTTTTGTGCCTGTTTTAATTTTATATCCAATAAAACACTGGATGCTTGTGATCCACCCATTACAGAAATTTTTGCATTTGGATAGGCGAATATAAATCTTGGATCGTAAGCTTTCCCACACATAGCATAATTGCCCGCACCAAAACTATTTCCTACAATAATTGTAATCTTTGGTACAGTGGAATTAGCAACTGCATTTACCATTTTAGCACCATCTTTTATAATTCCTCCGTGTTCAGCGCGACTGCCGACCATAAATCCTGTAACATCCTGCAAAAATAAAAGTGGAATTTTCTTCTGATTACAATTCATTATAAAACGTGTTGCTTTATCTGCACTGTCAGAATAAATTACACCACCTACCTGCATTTCACCTTTTTCAGTTTTTACAACACTTCGTTGATTAGCAACAATTCCAACCGCCCAGCCGTCAATTCTTGCATAACCAGTTATAATGGTCTTACCATATCCTGCTTTGTATTCATCGAGAGATGAATCATCAATAATTCTAGCTATAACATCATACATATCATAAGGCTTTATTGGATCTTCTGGCAATATGCTATAAATTTCTTTTGATGAAAAAAGTGAAGGATTACTTGCAAGCCTACTAAAACCAGCATTGCTTTTTTCTCCGGTTTTACCAACGAGGTTTCTGATCTGTGCAATACATTCATCATCATTTTTCATTATGTAATCTGTAACACCTGAAATATTAGATTGAACTTTAGCTCCGCCTAAGCTTTCATTATCAATTACTTCTCCTATTGCTGCTCTGACAAGGTGTGAACCTGCAAGAAAGACCGACCCTTCACCTTCAACTATTAAAGCTTCATCGCTCATAATAGGAAGATAAGCTCCTCCTGCAACGCAAGGACCCATTATTGCAGCTATCTGAGGAATTCCCATTGAAGACATTATAGCATTGTTTCTGAAAATTCTACCGAAATGTTCCTTGTCAGGGAATATTTCTTCCTGAAGGGGTAGAAATACTCCTGCACTGTCAACTAAATATATAATTGGTAATTTATTATCAATTGCTATTTCCTGAGCACGCAAATTTTTCTTTGCTGTGATAGGAAACCAAGCTCCGGCCTTAACTGTTGCGTCATTTGCTACAATAACGTGATATTTATCATGAATTTTTCCAATTCCATAAACAGTTCCGGATGATGGGGCACCGCCATATTCTTCATACATTCCATAGGCAGCAAATGTACTAAGTTCATAAAATTCTTTTTCATTATCTATTAATTTATTTATTCTTTCTCTGGCAGTTAGTTTACCTTTAGCTTTATGTTTTTCAATTGATTTAGTCCCTCCACCAAGTTTTACCTTCTCTTTTTCACCATTCAATTTTCTCAAGAGATTTTTATAATAATCTTCCCTTTTTAAAATGTTTTCATTCTCTTTTAATTTATTACCAATTTTTTTCATTTTCAGATTTCTGTTTTATAATTCAATAAAATTAGGTTCTAATCTTTTAATAAATCTCTTGCAATTACAATTCTTTGAATCTCTGAGGTTCCTTCTCCAATAGTTAATAATTTGACATCGCGATAAAACTTTTCAACAGGGTAATCCTTAATAAACCCGTACCCACCAAATATCTGCACTGCTTCATTTGCGGCTTTTTCAGCAATTTCACTTGCAAATAACTTAGCAGCCGCAGCTTCTTTAGTATTTGGTATTCCGTTGTCTTTCATTACTGCTGCACGGTAATTTAATAATCTGGCAGCTTCAACATTTGTAGACATGTCAGCCAATTTAAATTGTATGGCCTGGAATTCAGAGAGATTTTTTCCAAATTGCTTTCTTTCATTTGAGTATTTAACTGCTGCATCCAGTGCACCTTGTGCTAGGCCAATACTCAAAGCGGCAATGGATATTCTTCCACCTTCAAGTATTTTCATCGCCTGGATAAAACCCTCACCTTCTTCACCTAATAGGTTATCTGCAGGCACTTTACAATTTTCAAATGTTAGCTGTGTTGTATCACTTGCACGCATTCCAAGTTTATTTTCTTTTTTGCCGACAATAAATCCTTCAAATCCTTTTTCCAATATGAAAGCCGATATACCCTTTTTGCCTTTTGTTTTGTCGGTAATTGCCATTATTACAGCGGTTTCTCCTACTGTTCCGTGAGTGATAAATGTTTTACTTCCATTTAGAACGTAATGGTCACCTTTTTTTTCTGCGTAGGATTTTAAACCACCTGCATCACTGCCTGAAACGGACTCTGTTAAACCCCAGGCGGCAATTTTTTTTCCGCTGGTCAAATCGGGTAAATATTTTTTCTTTTGTGCTTCATTCCCAAATCGATTTATGTGGTTTGATCCCAAACCATTATGCGCAGCAACAGAAAGTGAAATGGACGGATCAACTTTACCTAATTCTTCAATAATTGTTGCAAATTCTACATACCCAAGTCCGGCTCCTCCATACTCTTCAGGTATAAGAATTCCAAGAAATCCAAGTTCGCCAAGCTGGCGCATAATTTCCATAGGAAATTCCTGTGTTTCATCGAATTCCATTACTTTTGGTTTTATCACCTTTTCGGCAAAATCTTTAATCGTATCTCTAATAATTGTCTGGTTTTCGTTTAATTCCGGTATAAAATTGTTTCCCATTACTTCTCCTCTGGTTCTATTTCAATTAATAAATTGGAATATAACTAAAGTTGATTCTTGAAATTCTCAAGAATTTCTTCAGCTATATGATATGGTGAATAATTCCCCGTGATTACTTTTTCTAATGACAAATTTAATGAATTTTCCCGTCCTTCACTCCATAATTCCTTACTTAATTTTTCTTCGACTATTTCTTTGATCCTGACCTTCATCCTTTTTTCACGATTAATTATGAATTTATTTGATTTTTTCAAATACTCATAATGTCTGTTGATTTCATCATTGATTTCAGGAATTCCCTTATTTTCTGAAGCTACAGATTTAATTATATTTGGCATCCAGGAATTTTCATCATGATCGCGCATGGAGAGAATTGTCTTTAAAGCAGCAGCAGCTTGTTGAGAGCCTGGTCTGTCACTTTTGTTAAGGACGAAAAAATCTGCTATTTCCATCAAACCTGCTTTCATTGCTTGTACGGCATCACCTGACTCAGGTACAAGAACAACAATAGTTGTATCAGCTGCCTGTGCAATGTCCAATTCTGATTGACCAACTCCGACAGTTTCCAACATTATAAAATCATATCCTGCAGCATCAAGAACATCTGCTGCATCAATTGCCTTCTTACTTAAACCACCCAAGCTTCCTCTTGTTGCCATGCTTCTTATAAAAACCCCTTTATCCTGTCCTATATCTGACATTCTTACACGGTCTCCAAGAAGAGCCCCGCCGGTAAACGGACTGGTAGGATCAACAGCAATAATTCCTACAGTTTTGTTCATATCTCGGAAAAATTTTGTAAGCTGGTTTGTAATTGTACTTTTTCCAGCTCCGGGAGGTCCTGTTATCCCAATGCGATATGCATTCCCAACGTTTGGAAAAATTTGTTTTAAGAGTTCAGCCGAATCCTGATTATTTTTTTCTACAATTGAAATAGATCTAGCAACTGATCTTCTATCATTATTAATTAATTTATCAAATAAAGTATTATCAAAAATCATTCTTTTTTTAAAAATTTTTATTTTTTCTGTTTAAAAAAATCTACTGTTTTTGCTAACCCGGTTACTAATTTTATCTCAGGTTTCCATCCAAATCTTTTAAATAATTTTTCAGATGTAATAACACTGCGCATTTGCTCACCTGGAGCTGCAGGACCATGTTTCTCTGTTTGCCCATTTTTTATGATATTATTTAGCTCAGTATATAATTGATTCACATTAGTTTCTACTCCTGTACCAACATTATAAATATCACTATTTTGATCATTCAGCGCTAAAAGGTTTGCCTTAACAACATCTTCAACAAATACGTAATCTCTGGTTTGTTCCCCTGTTCCATTAATAATTGGCTGTTCACCATTTAATAATTTTGAAGTAAATATTGCAACGACGCCAGCTTCTCCAAATGGATTTTGACGGGGGCCGTAAATATTTGCATAACGTAGAATGGAATAATTTAATCTGTACTGTGCATTGTAAAAAAACAGATATTTCTCAACTGCTAATTTAGAAATACCGTAGGGTGACAACGGGGAAGTAGGGTGTTTTTCATCCGCAGGGAAATAATCTTGCTCACCGTATACAGCGCCACCGGTTGAAGCGAACATAAATTTTTTAACACCTGTTTTTATACAATTTTGTAAAAGATTTATTGTCCCGATTATATTTGTGTTTGCATCAAAGGCAGGATCTGCAACAGATCTACGGACATCCATTTGCGCTGCATGGTGATTTATGACATCAAATTTTTCTTTTTCAAAAAGTGATGAAAGTGATTTATCAGTAATATCAGTCTTTATAAAATTAGCTTTTGGATTAATATTTTGTTCAAACCCGGTTGAAAGATTATCAAAAATAAAGACTTCGTGACCATCGTTGATAAAAGCATCAGAAATATGGGAGGCAATAAATCCAGCTCCCCCGGTGACCAGTATTTTCATAAATTATTATTCTATTATTTATACAAATTAAAGTTATAAATATATTCCTTTACTTTTACAGGGACAAGAAAATCAATCATAAGATCATTCTTAACTCTTTGTCTTATTTGTGTGGCATTTATTTCAATTGAAGGAGTATCTACTAAAATTGCTTTTTCAAAATATTTGTTTTTCTTTTTAGGGGCTTCATCAATTTTTCTTTTCATAACAATAAGTTTAGCTATTTCAAGAATCCTATCAGGCTCTTTCCACATATCAAATTTGACGAGGTTATCAAAACCAATAATTAATTCCAGCTTTGGATATATTTTTTTAAAATATTTCAATGTCTCAATTGTATATGATATCCCACCATTTTTTAGTTCAAAATCTGAGACCTCAAATCCTTTTAATTCTTGTATTGCTGATTTTATCATTTCAAGACGGTGATTGTTTGCCAGGTTTTTAACATCTTTTTTGTGAGGAGAAATATGGCAGGGAACCAGGATAATTTTTTCTAGTTTCCTTATTTCTTTAACAACCTGCGCTGTAATCAGATGACCATAGTGAATCGGGTCGAACGTTCCGCCTAAGATACCTACTGCACTCATTTCAGTAATTCCTTATACTCAATAAATAAATGGGTAAATCTCTCATGCATTTCCTGCCCGCAGTATTCCCAACTTTCCTTTTTTGAAAGTTCATCGTAAAGTATTCTAAAATCTTTATGATTACTAATGAGAAAAGAATTATTTAAAACATTTAAATAAACATCGTAATTATTTACAGACTGAGTTAAATTATCAAAACTCAGATCATTCCAGTGAATGTCACTGATCAAAATGTTATTTAAAAAATTAAATCCGACGAAAGAAATTTTGTTTCTAATAGTTTTACCAATAACTAATGAGTCCGAATCATTTCCTAAAAGGGTGAAATACTTGCTGATATTTTTTGTTGAGATACCTATTGAATTAGAAAATAAAATTATATTCCTGGAAAATGTATTGAATAATTTATCTACAATATCTTCAACATTTTGATGTGGAGTATTTTTATCCATGAAGTATTTTTGTATATCTGATGATTTAAATTCATCCGGTAAATGGTCACTGTCTTTTTCGTTGAAGCAATAAATAATTGTGCAATTATCGGAAATCTTATCAAGATTATCTTTATGATTTAATACTAGTGTTGAATATAACTGAATTGAATGTTCATTATTCAAATTTGAGAACTTTCGTATTACCTTATTATTAAAAACCGGTTGTAATGATAAAAGATACAAACAGGAATTTGATTTATCCATTTCCCTTCACCTTCTTTTCCTGTAATAGCAGGTTTGAAATAAAATTCCTGTAATATTCGATATCACGTTCGTAAAATTGCCTGCTAACCCCCTTGGATTTCTTGAATTCCATTTTTCTGAAAGCAAGAGTAATTGCTGCTTTTATATATAATTTTCGAATACTTTCATTAATCCATCCCGGCCTGTTTCTTAGTGTAGAAATCAAAATAAACAAATGATCTTCGGGAATAAGTCCTGAACCTGATTCTTCCTGCAGTTCTCGAAATATAATTTTTCTCTCTCCTGCGACGGAAAATGAATATACAACTATAAATATTATTATTGTAAAAATCATGAAAAGAAATCCAAGAAATGCAGTTGTTTCAAAGCTTACACTAAAATTCCATGCAAAATGAATAAACATTGCAATTAATATTCCGACTAAAGTTAAGATAATTTTTACTGGGCTGTCTTTAAATTTTGAATATCCCAGAAAGGCTCCAAATGTTGCCGTTGAAACGCAATGCATTACTCCTGAAAAAAGTGTACGAATTACAACAATTGAAATCCATTCTGAAATAGTACTACCGTAAGCTACAAAGTAAAGGAAATTTTCAGTCATACCAAATCCTAATCCAATAGCGCCTCCATAAACAATACCGTCAGTCATGTTATCAAATTTTATGCTTTTGACAGTGATTAATAAGAAAAATCCTTTGGTAATTTCTTCAACAAAAGGTGCTATAAATATTGTTTCAGTCTTATCCATCACATCTTTTGAATGTATAAATACTGAAAAAAAACCCGATAATAATCCTGATCCGATTAAAGCTAGAATTATTGCTCCAAGGGCCCCCCATAAATAGTTTTTAAGTAGCAATCCGATTGGTTCTCTATCATACCTGTCAAATCGCCAAATAATTGTAAGGTACACGAGCATAGGTATGACTGCAGCCAAAGCGGATGCAAAAATCAGCATATTTTTTACTATAATTGTTAAAAAATAATAATTATTTTTCTTTTACCCATCTATAAAGTTCGCGTAAAGATGGACGCTTACCATATGATAATATTCCTATCCTGAATATTTTAGATGAAATAATAATCATAATAAGAATAGATAAAATGAGTATAGATAGTGTAATAATTATTTCTGAAATTGGGACAGTAGATGCATTTAACCTTAATAGCATAATCGAAGGTGTTGTCAATGGAAAATATGAAAGTATGTGCACAAAGTTAGAATTAGGCTCCTGTATTGTAGTTATTGCAAATACAATCGGTAAAATTAAAATCATACTCATATAGCTTGTAATTTGTTGCGCTTCCTGCTCGGTTGATACTATAGAACCTACACCTACAAAAATGGCTGTATAGAAAACATATCCAAGTATAAAATAAATAAGTAATAAAGGAATGTTCTCGAAAGTCTCCAGTGTAACAGCAGAAGATCCTACTAATACAATGCCCATTAATGCCCAAATAGCTATCTGGAATAATCCCAGCGCACTTAAACCAAGAATCTTGCCACCCAGTAATTGTGATGGTGTGCAACTTGAAACAAGGATCTCAATTAATCTGTTGGATTTCTCTTCGAGCAGGCTTCGAATTAGCATTCCTCCGGATGAAAGAATCATCAGCATTAGCAGGATAATAAATATAAAAGATGAAAAGAAAACTATAAGAAAATCCGACTCCGTAGCTTTGCCTTCCTTATTAATTTTAATGGCTTTAAGATTGACATTTGAATTTATCATTCTCATTAAAGATGTATCGATCCCTTTTTTCTTTAGCTGGAGATTAATTCTCGTTTCGTTAAAAGCCTGTTCAAAATTCTTAACATCTTTGAAGTTAGCTGTACTCTTACTTCTCAATTCAATTTTCACTGAATCAGTTCCACCGTTCTTTATAAGCAGGTAGCTTGCAATTTTACTTCTTAAAACTTCCCGATCAGCTCGTTTTTCCAGGCTGTCTAAATTTCGGTCCTTAGTAAGATTTACCAACAAGTAAGCAGGAATATTGTTACTTAATTTAAATTGTGAAACTCTGTTATTAATTCCTTTGAAATAGATGTTTGAAGGATCGAGAACCCCAACAAGTTTCGTCCCAGATTCCTGACTGTCACTTAAAATAGTTGGTAGAAGAGCGTAAGTAATAATTATTATCGGAGTAATAATCATGGAAATTAAGAACGCTTTTGTCTTAATCTTTTCCATAAATTCCCATTTTGCAATTGCAAATGTTTTATTCATTTAGTGCTTTTAATTACATCAAGAAAAATTGTATTTAATGTTGGTTCTATTACTGAAAAATGGCTTATCAATAGTCTATCGGAGATTTTTCTTAAAAATTCTGCCGGCTTTATATTTTGTACTAGATGTATCTCAGCATAAGTGCTGTAAACATCAATTGATTTTACATCATCCAACTCATTTAAAAAGGATGCATCACCATCAAATTCAATTTTAATATTATTAGTACCAAATTCTTTTTTTATTTTGGCCAGGTTTCCTTTGCAGACCTCTTTGCCATTATTCAGAAGCAATATATCGGAACATAATTTCTCCGCAGTATCCATTTGGTGAGTTGAAAGGACTATAATCTTTCCTGAACTTGCAAAATTTAAAATTTGTTCTTTAATTAATTGCTGATTTATCGGATCAAATCCGGAAAATGGCTCATCAAGAATAAGGATTTTAGGATCATGTAAAACTGCGGTTATAAATTGTATTTTCTGCTGATTGCCTTTTGACAATTCTTCTATTTTCTTATACTTATATTCTTCAATATTAAGTTCGCTTAACCAGTATGATACTCTCTTTAATGCTTCTTTTTTATCAATGCTTTTTAATGAGGAAAAGTATAGAATTACGTCAATAACTTTACTTTTTTTGTAGAGACCTCTGTCTTCCGGCAGGTACCCAATCAAATTGTAAAAATCCTCAGTAATTGAATTCCCATCAAGTGTTATTAATCCGGAAGTTGGCTTTATAATATTAAGAATTGTACGAATTGTGGTGGTCTTTCCAGCCCCATTCGGACCAAGCAAACCAAAAATTTTACCGGGCTCAATATTAAAAGAAATATCATTTACTGCGGTAACATTTTTGTATTCTTTTACCAGGTTTCTTATTTCTAACATTCTTTTCCCGGATGTCTGAAGTTAATTAGATTATTAAATTAAACTCTTTAATTTAAGGCTAAATTCCGAAATTTAATAATTAAGGAAAGTAAAAGAAAAAATCTAATTCCTGGCAAATAATTCAAGACCTATCCTAAGAATATGTTTACAGGCTAGAATTTAAATCTGAACTCCTTAACATTCTAACTATTTAACTTCAGGCGAATTAAGTACCATTCCAGATAATTGCTTGGCTTAATTGTTGATTATCTTGCTAAGTATTTCTATATTTAAGCTTGTTTTAGCTTATTTTTACCTTAAGCATCACTTTGTAAGAGATTTCCCGATGATTATTAAAATTGCTAATCTCAGTGAAGGTAATCACGAGATAAGATTCGATGAAAGTATTGAAAATTTGGGTGTTGAAGAACCTTTCCACGGAAATTGTAAAGTTGATGTAGAGTTGTCAAAAGCAAACAATCAGATAATTTTAAAAGCAGATCTATCATTAAATGCAAATTTTGAGTGCGATAGATGTGGTATTGAGTTTGGATCCCCTGTAAATTCAAAATACCAGATGGTTTACTTATTTGGTAATAGGCCAGATGGTGCTGAGGATGCAAATCTAACTTATCTTTTTCCTGATGCTGATAAGATAGATATTTCAAATGATGTAAGAGATTATGCCTTACTGGCTATTCCAATGAAAAAATTATGTAAAGAAGATTGTAAGGGATTATGTCCAAAGTGCGGCAAGAATTTGAATGAAGGAAATTGCAATTGCAGTAATGATGAAACTGATCCGCGCTGGAAACCTTTAATGGAATTAAAAAATAAATTAAATTAAATATTAAAATAGAGAACTAAATATTATGGCACATCCAAAACGAAAAATATCCAAGACCAGAAGGGACAAACGTAGAACACATTATAAAGCCACAGCACCTGCATTAGGTACATGCTCTAATTGTGGTGAGATGAAATTAAACCATCATGCCTGCCCAGCATGCGGTTATTATAATGATCGCTCAATGTTTTTACCTAAAAGCTGATTTATAAATTAAATTCCTTTAATGAACAATTCTCATTCCAATAATACTAGATGTAGAATTATTGTTGATGCAATGGGGGGCGATTTCGCCCCTCAAAATTCTGTAATTGGTGCTATTGAGGCGTACAATGAAAAAAAATGCTTCGACCTTTTTCTTGTTGGTAAAGAAAACGAAATCCTGAATGTCATTTCAAAAAATAATCTTACCTTTGATAAAAAATTCATAATTAACACTGAAGAAGTAATTGAAATGGGAGAAACTCCGACAATCGCTTTAAAGAAAAAACCGAATTCTTCATTATCAATAGGTGCAGTCTGGGTAAGAGATAAAAAGGCCGATGCATTTGTCAGTGCTGGAAATACAGGTGCTATGATGGCAGCTTCTACTTTAATTATTGGTAGAATCCCCGGAGTTGGTAGGCCTACAATTGGCGCTGAAATTCCAAATGTAAATGGAATTTGTTATTTATATGATGTTGGTGCCGGTAAAGATGCCAAACCTAATCATCTTTTTGAATATTCAGTGATGGCAAGTATATATGCGCGCGAAATGGGGGGAATTGAAAATCCAACCATTGGTATTTTAAGCATGGGGGAAGAAGAAGGAAAGGGCAATGAGGTTTCAGAAGAAGCTGCCAAATTATTACGCGCATCTAAACTTAATTTTATTGGAAATGTAGAGGGTAGGGATATTTTAACAGGTAAGCTCAATATAATTATTTGTGATGGTTTTGTCGGAAATATCATTCTTAAATTTGGTGAATCAGTACCAAAATTATTGAAACATTTATTAGGACAAGTTGCGGAGAAAAGTTTCCTGGATAAATTAAAAATAGGTCTTACAAAAGGGACTCTTAAAAAGGCTCTTAAAAACCTTGACTATCAGGAGCATGGCGGCGTTCCCTTGCTTGGTGTTAATGGAATTAGTATTATTGGTCACGGATCCAGCTCATCTAAGGCCATAAAAAATATGGTTTTCAAAGCCTATGAAATGTATGAGAGAGATCTTATACAAAAAATTAGAAATTCTATTCAAAAATATTCTTTATAAAATTTATTGAGAGATAAATGGATAAAAATTGGAAAAAATATAATGCTTTAATTACAGGGGTTGGCTACTATGTCCCGGATAAAATATTTGATAACGCGTATTTTGAAAAAATTGTAGATACAAATGATGAATGGATAAAAACAAGAACAGGTATAATTGAAAGAAGAATATTGGAAAAAGGTGCTACTAGCGATCTGGCTGCAAAAGCTGCGGAGGATTTGCTAAAATCAATGAATATGTCTGCGGAAGAGTTAGATGTAATAATTGTAGCTACTGTTACTCCTGATATGTTTTTTCCTGCAACTGCCTGCTTAGTTCAGGATAAAATAGGAGCAAAAAATGCCTGGGGATTTGATCTGTCAGCTGCTTGTTCAGGATTTTTATTTGCATATCAAACTGCATGCTCTTTAGTTGAGTCAGGTGCGTATAAAAAGGTTATGGTTATAGGTGCAGATAAAATGAGCTCAATTGTAGATTACACTGATCGGAATAACTGTATACTTTTTGGTGATGCAGCAGCTGCGGTTTTAATTGAGCCTACAGAGGATAAAAGTCTGGGATTGCAAGATTCCTTGCTTAAAGTTGACGGATCAGGAAAGGATGCTTTGAATATGAAAGGCGGAGGAAGTTTAAATCCCCCTACACACGAATCTATTGACAACAAAATGCATTATCTATACCAGGATGGCAAAGCTGTATTTAAGGTAGCCGTAAAAGGTATGGCCGATATTTCTTATGAAATAATGCAAAAAAATAATCTAAAATCTGATGATATAGCATATCTTGTACCTCATCAGGCAAATTTAAGAATTATCGATGCAACAGCTCAGAGAATGGGATTATCCAAAGATAAGGTAATGATAAATATTGATAAGTATGGAAACACAACTGCTGCGACCATTCCGTTGTGTCTGGTTGAATATTATAGAAATGGGAAATTGAAAAAGGGAGATAAAATAATTCTTTCTGCATTTGGAGCTGGGTTCACATGGGGTGCCGCTTATACCGTTTGGGGGATATGATTTTAATAAATTAATGATTTGTAATAATGGGTAAAATAGCTTTTTTATTTCCGGGTCAAGGCTCCCAGTATGTTGGAATGGGAAAAGACCTTTTTGAAAATTCAGTCGAAGCAAAGGAAATGGTTAAAACGGCTGATGAAGCACTGGGTGTGAATCTTTCCCATATAATGTTTAATGGCACAGAAGAAGAATTAAAACAGACAGAATATACTCAACCCGCTATATTTTTGCATAGTGTTTTACTTGCGAGCATAATAAGAACACTAGAGCCTGACGCTGCAGCAGGTCATTCACTTGGCGAGTATTCGGCATTAGTTTCGGCTCGGGCTATTCAATTTTTTGAGGCTGTAAAACTAGTTAGGGAGAGAGGAAAAGCCATGCAGAAAGCAGGAACTGAAAATCCCGGCACTATGGCAGCCGTACTTGGTCTTGAGCCTCAAGTTGTTGATGAATGTTGTAAAGAAGCTTCTTCTGTTGGAATTGTTCAATCTGCTAATTTTAATTCACCCGGGCAGATAGTTATTTCCGGTTCTATTGACGGTGTAAAAAAAGGAATGGAAATTTGTAAAGCCAAAGGCGCCAGGCTTGTTAAAGAATTGGTTGTCAGCGGTGCATTTCACTCACCATTAATGCAATCAGCTAAAGAAAAATTGAAAACTGTTCTTGAAAAAATACCAATTTATGATGCCAGGTTTCCGGTTTATGCAAATGTAACAGCTAAACCAGTTACTGATAAGATTGAAATTAAAAATTTACTCTTTGAGCAGGTGACTTCTCCTGTAAGATGGGAGGAGACAATTAGAAATATGATCTCGGATGGTTTTGATGAATTTTATGAAATAGGACCAGGAAAAGTTTTACAAGGTCTTACAAAAAGAATAAATCCTGACATAAAAGTATATGGAATTGATAAATATTCTGATATGGAGAAATATATTTAATGGCACAAAAATTCAAAAAAGAAATCAATGGCATAATGATTGACCCGATAATTTTTACCTTTCAATTTAGCTGTAAGTGCAATGGTGAATGTTGTTATTATGGTGTATATGTTGATTCTGAAGAAAGTGAAAGGGCACTCGAGCTAAAAGATCAGATTATTCCTTTCATGGATGAGACTCAATGTAAAGATACTGGCAAATGGTTTGAGCCCCCTGAAGAAGATGAAGATTTTGATTCTGGAATTGCTGTAGGCACGGAAGTGATTAACGGTAAGTGTACATTTTTAGATAAAAACGGGCTTTGTGTACTTCAAAGATTGGCAATGCATAAGGGAGAATACAAGTGGAAATATAAACCGCTTTATTGTATATTATTTCCTTTAGTTATTTATGAAGGGGCTCTTACTATTGATGATGAGCATATTGACAGGTTAAAAACCTGTAATGTTAATCCTTCGCCGGATACTTCCATTTTTGAAGCTTGCAGAGAAGAGTTAATACATTTTTTTGGCGAAGTAAAATTCAAAGAGTTAGAGGATTATAAGAAGGAATACCTTAGTTCACAAGATTCTAAAGAAGTAGCGTGAGAAATTTACAAGATAAAAAGGCAATTGTAACTGGAGGTACCCGGGGCATCGGGAAGGCAATAGTTCTGGAATTTGCTTCTCAAGGATGTGATGTTGTCTTCACTTTTAATAATTCTTTTGAAGCAGCAAAAGTGATTGAAGCTAAATCATCTGAATTTGGTGTTAAATTGAAAGGAATCCAGGCTGATGCTTCTTTATTTTCAGATGCTGAAAAAACTATCAATTTTTCATTGGAAAAGTTAGGCGGTTTAGATATTTTAGTGAATAATGCTGGGATCACTAGAGACGGTTTATTGCTAAGAATGAAGGAAGAAGATTTTGACTCCGTAATTACTTCCAATCTTAAAAGTGTTTTTAATTATTGTAAGCTAGCAGTTAAACCAATGATGAGCAAAAAATATGGAAAAATAATTAATATTTCCTCAGTTGTTGCTCTTATAGGTAATGCGGGACAATCAAATTATGTGGCCTCTAAGGCAGGAGTAATAGGATTTACAAAATCTCTTGCAAGAGAGTTTGCTTCCAGAAATATTAATGTCAATGCCATAGCCCCTGGCTATGTTGCAACAGATATGACCGGGAAACTGAATGATAAGCAGAAGGAAGCTGTTATTTCTCAAATACCATTAAATAGGATTGCTACTGCTGAAGATATAGCAAAAACCGCATCTTTCCTCGCTTCGCCTGATGCTGATTATATAACCGGCCAGGTAATTGCAGTTGATGGCGGATTAACAATGTAATTTGTGTTTATTTAATAAATTCAAACAGTCATAACAAAACAAACTAACAAATAGGAGAGTACTCATGGACGTTGAAGCTAAAGTAAAAGAGATTATAATGGATAAATTAGGGGTTGAAGAATCTCAAATTACACCTGAAGCTTCTTTTACCAACGATTTAGGAGCTGATTCATTGGACATCGTTGAATTAGTAATGGGTTTTGAAAGCGCATTCTCTGTATCGATTCCTGATGAAGATGCAGAAAAAATTGGGACAGTTGGAGATGCGATGAAATACCTGCAAGAAAAATTAAGTAATTAATAAAAAAATTGCCGGAGAGGATATCTCTCCGGCTTTTGCATATATTCCGGAATATTATTTTTATTAGTGATTTCCAATTTTCCCCCCGGCGCTGCAACCGTTAACTCAGTTTTTACTTTTTGTGAATGTTATGTGGTTTTCATTTCTTATTATTAAATTTGTAAAAAAGGGATTTAATAAATTCTGTTTTTAAAATTATCCGGTAAAATTTTGAAGAATATTTCAGAAAGAATTTTAGGGATTTTTAAAAGATCCAAAACTTTTAAAACAAGGGGCGAACTTAAAAAGTTACTGACTGCTGAAAAAGTTAGAAAACTAGAGATCCTTATCGGTTGCAAAATCAAAAATGAACAATTTTTTATAAGGGCATTAGTCCATAGATCATTTCTAGAGAATAATTCCGATTACGAATATTCAAACGAAAGACTGGAATTCTTGGGGGATGCTGTGCTTAGTGTTGTTGTAGCAAAGTATTTATATCAGAAATTTCCTTCTGAAAATGAGGGATTTTTGACAAAGGTGCGTTCAAAATATGTAAATAAGATAGCTCTTGCTGAAGCAGCCGAATCAATAAACCTTGCAAATTTTCTTTTGCTTGGTAAAAATTTACCGAGTCATTTTGTGCAAAATTCTAAAACAATAATTGCTGATGCATTTGAAGCATTAATTGGTGCGATTTATCTTGATAATGGACTTAGCTCAGCTAGTAATTTTATTACCAGCGTGCTAATTGAACCATTTACCAGAGCAGGAATCCATTTAATTGATGAAAATTTTAAAAGCCAGTTACTGGAATTTACTCAGGCAAAAAAAATGGATACGCCTCAATATACAGTAATAAAGGAAGAAGGTCCTCATCACGATAAATTGTTCACTGTTAAAGTGAATATTGGAAAAGATGAATATGGAATAGGGAAAGGGAAAAGTAAAAAAAATGCCGAGCAAAACGCTGCTGAAATTGCATTCCAAAAACTTTCTGCTGAGGATTCTCAATCAATAACCGAAGATGGGAATCATTAATTACCTACATTTTTATTCCTGTTGTTTAACTCCTTTTAATTAATAATTGTTTAAATTTCTTGTATGAAATTTATTATTTAGTTTAAAACTAAAATATTTAACTTATTAGAAACCTAAATCAGAGAGCAAATAGGAAATGAAAAATCTCGCACATCCCGATCAATTTAGAGACAGACATATAGGTCCGCGTGAGGACGAAATAAATAATATGCTTCAGGAAGTTGGTGTTGATTCTTTAAATACTTTAATTAGTGAAACAGTTCCTGATAACATTCTATTGAAAAAGGAATTGAATCTTGACGAGGCTGTATCCGAACAAGATTACATTAAGAATCTTAAGGAAATAGCAGCAAAAAATAAGATTTATAAAACGTATATAGGAATGGGGTATTATCCAACTATAACACCTTCGGTTATACTAAGGAATATTTTGGAAAATCCCGGATGGTACACACAATATACTCCATATCAGGCAGAAATAGCACAAGGCAGGCTGGAAGCACTATTGAATTTCCAGACTGCCGTAATTGATTTAACAGGGATGCCAATAGCAAATGCATCTCTTTTAGATGAAGGTACTGCTGCCGCTGAAGCTATGTCATTATTTTATTCCTTGAGAAAAAATAAAGACACAAATGTATTTTTTGTTTCAAAAGAATGTTTTCCCCAGACAATTGATGTTTTAAAAGCCAGAGCTATACCGCTTAATATAGAACTAAGGATTGGGGACCACAGTAAAATGGAATTTACAGATGATATTTTTGGAATGTTTGTTCAGTATCCATCAGGCAATGGAGAAATTTATGATTACAAGGAAATATTCAATTCCGCAAAAGAAAAAAACATTTTAAAAGTTGTCGCTACAGATTTAATGAGCCTTGCGCTATTAACACCTCCGGGGAAATTTGGTGCTGATGTTGTTGTCGGAAGCTCACAAAGATTTGGTGTCCCTATGGGGTACGGTGGACCACATGCTGCTTTTTTTGCGACCAAAGAAGAATTTAAAAGGCATATTCCTGGAAGAATAATAGGTGTGTCAATAGATTCAAACGGTAATAATGCTTTCAGAATGGCCCTGCAAACAAGGGAACAGCATATAAGACGTGAAAAAGCTACAAGTAATATTTGTACCGCGCAGGTATTGCTTGCAGTTATGGCTGGTATGTATGCTGTTTATCATGGTCCGCAGGGAATTCGAAAAATAGCCGAGAGAATAAATAAATTAACTAATTTATTAAATGAAAGTCTTAAAAGTTTAGGTTATAAACAAACCAATAAAAATTTCTTTGATACACTAAATATTTTGTCTGAAAAAGAAATTATTAACAAAATAAGAGATGTTGCACTTAACAATAAAATTAACTTCAGGTATTCTGATGATAATTCAATAGGAATGTCAATTTCTGAAACAAATGATATCAATGATATCAATGAAATCATTTCTGTCTTTGCAAAAGCCGCAGGGAAGGAAAATGATTCAACATTGTTTAAATCCTTAAGTGAAGGAATAAAAATAAATTTTCCTGCTCATTTAACTCGAACAACCGATTACCTTCAGCACCCTGTTTTTAATCTTCATCATTCTGAAACGGAAATGCTAAGATATTTAAAAAGACTCGAAAATAAAGATCTGTCATTAGTTCATTCTATGATACCTCTTGGTTCCTGCACTATGAAATTAAATGCAACGTCTGAGATGATTGGAGTTACCTGGCCGGAGTTCGCAAATTTGCACCCATTTGCACCGAAAGATCAGGCAGAAGGATACAAGGAAATATTTTCTCAACTGGAAAATGATCTTTCCGAATTAACAGGACTTTCTGCAACCTCTGTCCAGCCAAATTCCGGGGCACAGGGAGAATTTACGGGATTACTTGTGATTCGACAGTATCATATTAGTAAAGGTGAAGGGCACAGAAATATTGTTCTGATTCCGTCTTCTGCACATGGTACAAATCCTGCAAGTGCAGTTATGGCTGGAATGAAAGTAATTGTTGTTGCCTGTGATGCAAATGGCAATATTGATTTAAATGACCTTAGGAAAAAAGCAGAAGAAAATAAAGAAAACCTCTCTGCATTGATGGTGACTTACCCATCAACACATGGTGTTTTTGAAACAGAAATACAAAAAATCTGCAAAATTATTCACGATAATGGCGGGCAGGTTTATATGGATGGTGCGAATATGAATGCCCAGGTTGGATTAACCAGTCCTGCAATTATTGGAGCTGATGTATGCCATTTAAACCTTCATAAAACATTCTGCATACCTCATGGAGGAGGAGGACCCGGAGTGGGCCCAATTTCTGTTGCCAAGCATTTAGTCCCGTTTTTGCCATCACATTCGGTAGTTGATATTAATAATAAAAATGGAATTCATGCAGTTTCATCAGCGCCCTGGGGAAGTGCAGGAATACTTTTGATCTCTCATGCATATATAAAAATGATGGGTAGTTCAGGGCTTAAATCAGCGACTGAAATTGCAATTCTTAATGCCAATTATATAAAATCAAAACTGGAAAAACATTACAAGGTACTATATAAAGGCCGAAAAGGCAGGGTTGCGCACGAACTGATTTTTGATACACGTCCATTTAAAATATTTGATATCGAAGTAGAAGATATAGCCAAAAGATTAATGGATTACGGATATCATGCTCCAACTGTATCGTTCCCTGTAGCCGGTACATTAATGATTGAGCCTACGGAAAGTGAATCAAAAAATGAACTTGATCGTTTTTGCGACGCATTAATCTCAATCAGAGAAGAGATTAGGGAAATTGAAGAAGGAAAAGCTGACAGGAAAGACAATGTATTAAAAAATGCACCCCACACAATTGTTTCAATTATAGCTGGTGAATGGAACCATAGTTATTCAAGAGAAAAAGCGGCCTTTCCTGTTGAATGGACGAAGCTAAATAAATTCTGGCCAAGCGTTGGAAGAGTAAATAATGCATATGGCGACAGGAACCTTGTTTGCAGTTGCAACCCTATCTCTGATTACGCAGAAGAATCAGTATTATAAAATAGTTATATTTTAAGAGGTACATGTAATTTATGTACCTCTTTTTTTATCCTTTCAGAAATTTATTCAGAGTTAATGCATAAAAAAATATTCTGGCCATTTCTAATATTTATTATTCAAACATTGGCTGGCTATGCCCAGACAGCTGATTCAGTTAAGGCATCTGAAATTTATAATTTTAAGGTTGATTCAATTAAAATATCGGGAAATAACACTACAAAAGATTTTGTGATAGAAAGAGAAATTACTTTTAAAGAAGGGGACACTGTTAATTCAAAAGTTTTGGAATTTAACAAAGAACGAATTTACAGTCTTGGTATATTTTCAAAGGTAGAGTTGGAGTTAAAGGAAGTAGGTAATAAAAATTTTATTTTTATAGAAGTAAAAGAGATTTGGTATATCTACCCAATTCCATTTTTGACAATAAAAGATAATGATTGGAACAAAGTATCATATGGATTAAATATATTTCTACAGAATTTCAGGGGAAGGAATGAAAAAATAAGAGCGCACGCTGCTTTTGGTTTTGATCCAAATTATGCTTTTTCCTATTACAATCCATATTTGAATTATGAAAATGAAATTTCAATTATTGCAGGTGTTTCATACAGCAAAGTGCAAAATAAGAGCAATATTGCTAAATATTTATATGGAGGCGATTTCGATCAAAAAGTTTATGGTATGGATCTGACACTAGGGAAAAGATTAAATCTGTATCAGAATGTATTTCTTAATCTTGGATACAAAGTGATTGAAACACCATTTTACAAAAGTGGAATTTCAGCCTCGGATAATAGAATTGATCATTTGCCTTCAGTGGGATTTACTTACATTTATGATACAAGGGATTTAAGACAATTTGCCCGGTCAGGCTTTTATTTTTCAGCAGATTATAGTTTTAAAGGGCTTGGAGTAAATGATATAAAATATGAAGTCTTAAACCTGGATTTTAGAAAATACCAAATGCTTTTTGGCGAGTTAAGTGGCAAGTTAAGAGCTAACGGCAGATTTACATTTGGAGGATTAGTCCCTTACTATGATTATTCATATTTCGGGTACGGTGAAAGAATTAGAGGCTATTATAAAACAGAACTGGAAGGCAGAAACAGCTATTTGTTATCTGCAGAATTAGACTATCCTTTAGTAGATTATTTCAATGTTGATTTAACTTTTATTCCGGTATTGCCTAAAGAAATGCTTACTTATAGAGTTGGTATTTACGCAGAATTATTTGCAGATGCGGGTACAACGCAATTAAAGGATCAGCCCTTAGGTATTAAAAGTTTTTATTCCGGATATGGTGGGGGAGTAACATTCTTAATTCTTCCTTATTCGGTATTTAGAGTTGAATATGCAATAAATGATCTTGGAAAAAAGCAATGGATATTTGGAATTGGAACATCTTTCTAATATAGAACTTTATTATTCTGAGCCTGCTAACTTCATCAGTACAAAATGCAGAATATCAGGGGATGACGTACATCATATCCGAAATGTAATGCGGCATAAAACAGGGGATATAATTTATATTACTAATGGGGAAGGTAAAATTTATAAAAGTTGTATCGCTGCTTTTAATATAAACGATATTGAAGTTAGGTTAGAAAAAGAATCTAAATTTATTAATGATTACAAAAACATTACTTTTTGTATCCCTCGTTTAAAAAGTTCAGATCGTTTTGAATTTGCGATTGAAAAATCCGTTGAACTTGGGATAACTAATTTTGTAGTTTTTAATTCCAAAAGAACTGTTGTAAAGGGATCTAAAAAGGATAGATGGGAAAAGATTGCAGTCTCCGCAATGAAGCAGTCATTGAGAAGCTTCCTTCCGAATATTAGTGAGATAAAAACTTTTTCTGATTTACTAAGTTTAGAGGGTAAAAAAATATTGTTCGAGCAAAATTCTGAAAAGCGAATAGAGAAATTAAAACTCTCAGCAAATGAAAATTATTTATTTATTTTTGGGCCCGAGGGAGGGCTGGATAATTTAGAATTAGTTGGGGTTGATTCAAAGAATATTTATTGTCTTTCTGATAACAGGCTTAGGACCGAAACGGCAGTAGTAAAAGCTGCTTCAATGCTCACTTCAATTATATAACTATCTTTTTCGTTTTAAAATAAAAAACCCGATCCAGTTGGACCGGGTTTTTGCAAATCTGAAATAAATCAGATTAGAATGAGTACCTTACACCCAACTGCATCTGCCAGCGTGATGAGAAGTTGCTTGCAGTAAATGGCGTATTGTTGGATGGAGCAGAAAAGCTGTAAACATTTCTTCCCTGATTCGGGCCGGCTGCTGTTACAGTTCCTTTTTTGCTTACGATTGTGTAAGTACTGAAGATACTGCTGTTCCATCCCCAGTCTGAATTAATAAGATTCATCAAATTAAGTATATCATAATTTATGGTGAATCTATGACCTGATATTATCGGAATATCCTGTGAAATGTGAATGTCCACATAATTAACCCACGGATTTGTTGCTGCATTACGTTCAGCTATCTGGCCTTTGTGTGAACTCAGATAGTCGTTATTATCTACGAAACTATTAAATGCAGTGTACATGTTCGGATCTGGTGTATAAACACCACCACTTACACTTCCTAACAATATTTCACTATTGTCTTTAGGTATGTAAAACAGATCATTCTGGTCGAAACCATCATTATTAACATCACCGTAATAAATGAACGAATATGGTGCTCCATTTTCACCGTTATAAAATACGGATATAGTTGTCGGTGCATTCTCAAAAAATTCTTCAGTATAAGTAACTGAAGCAAAAATACGATTACGTATTTCATATAATGAAGTTGCAAGAACAGGATTATTCGGATTACCCGCAACCGGGCTGTATCTCATTTGAGAACGGGCCTGAGAAGAAGCAACACTATTCAGGTCTTTTGCTCTTCCCAAAGTATAGCCGGCATTTATTGATATTCCTCTGGCAACATTTCTTTGTGCCTGGAAACTAAGGTTATAAGAATAACCTTCATTTGTATTTTTCAACCACAGAACATCATAGAAATTACCATTTTTGCCGTCAGTACCACCAAAATATGGTCTTCCGTCTTCCATTATGGTGCTTGTTTGAGGATTAAGATTTAATTTTTCGTAAACAAAATCATTTACAGCTTTTGTATACTGGAATTCAACTGTTCCGATAAAGCCGAGTGGCAATTGATGATCAACACCCAGGTCGAATCTTAAAACCTGGGGCATTTTTAGATTTGGATCACTCAAATCAATTTCAGCAGTTCTAGATCCAGGAGTTGTTCCAGGATCACCAAAACCGGGCTGGTTGTTTGCATCAGGAGAGAATTGTAGTAAAGTTCCTTGCCCGGAAGCTCCTCTAACCTCAGCCTGTGTATTACCTGAGTTTCCATACTGGTTTGATATCCAGACATAAGCCGGTCTTCCTGTGAAAATACCAACTCCGCCTCTTACCTGTGTAGTTTTGTCGCCATTTACATCCCAGTTGAAACCTACGCGGGGTGCCCAGAGTAAATTACCGCTTGGTGCCGATGCAGTAGTTATACCCGGGAAATAGGCACTTACTGAATCATTAGCAAGTGGTTTATCCGGGAATACAGGAATATCTACCCTTACTCCAAATGATAATCTGAAATTAGGCATTACCTGCCATTCGTCCTGTGCATAAAATCCGAATTGATTTACTTTAAATTCTGCTGATCCATCTCCAACCAAAGGAACTACTCTGGAATAATACCCGGGATTCCCTTGTCTTAGATCATCAACACTGTAATATTCCCAGAAACCCGCAAAATTTCTTAAGAATAAATTCTTAAAAGAAAAGAATTCGTTATGAGTTCCGACTGTAAATGTGTGGTCTCCGGCATAATAAGTAAAATTATCAGTTATTTCAAAGATATCCTGGTCAAGTGAGTTAGCGGATGAGTATTGATCAGTACCCGCATAATAACGAAATCCACCAGCTTCATCAATTTGAAGCGCAGGTAATAAAGTTCCTTCCGGTCCTCTTTTGTCTCTGATTGTTGTATAACCAGCAATAAATTCGTTTGCCATACTATTTCCGAAGGTTGAGTTTAACTGGACAACGAAATTATTTGTTATGTTATGGAACTGGTAATTATATGAATCAAAACTAAATCTGTTTGATGCTGACCTGTTACCCAATACATCCTGCTTAGCATTTACATAATTGTAATGAACGTTCAATTTTTGGTTTTCAGAAAGGTTAAAATCCATTCTTGCAAATAATTTACCACTTGGCTGCTTGGTTGTAAATGGTGCATATCCGCCCGTAGCAAATCCTCTTCCTGCTAAAATTGATCTAATTGCATCAGCACTATCAGCAACGCCTGCAGTGCTCAAAGATAGATTTGTGATAGGCTCGTTACGACCTGTAATTTCACCATTAACAAAGAAGAAGACTTTATCTTTTATGATAGGTCCGCCCAAACGAACACCATACTGCCACTCTTTGAATTCATTTACAGGTTGATCCATACCTTCGTATTTTTTACCAACCAGGTCATTGTTTCTTCCAAATCCATATACAGAACCGTGAAATTCGTTGGTACCACTTCTGGTAATAGCATTTAATCCACCAGCTGTGAATCCGCCTAATCTTACATCATAAGGTGCAATTACAACCTGGAATTCCTGCAGAGCATCCAAACTAATAGGATTTGTTCCAGCCTGGCCACCGGGAGTACCAGATGAGGTTAAACCAAACAAATCGTTGTACTGAGTACCATCTATTTGAATGTTATTGTACCTGTTGCTTCTTCCAGCTGCCTGGTAACCGAGGCCGGAAAACATTGGGGACATTTTTGCAAAGCTTGCAAAACTTCTGTTAATGGTTGGCAGTTCCTCGATTTGTTTTGTAGACACGTTTTGTGCAGAACCTGTTCGATTTTCATTAATAACTGCGCCCCTGTTCCCGGAAACTACTACGTTAGAAAGTTCAATTGTAGTTTCGGTAAGTTGTATATCAAGAGAATAATTCTGTCCAAGATTGAGTTTGTCGATATCTTGCGTTTGCTTTTGATAACCAACATAAGAGAAAGTCACCTGGTAAGGGCCGCCGACTCTC
>DATFMR010000142.1:0-33288 GCA_035266865.1 Ignavibacteriaceae bacterium
GGGTAAGACCGCGATAGCCGAGGGAATCGCACACAGGATTATCTCAGGCGACGTACCCGAAAATTTAAAGACTAAAAAAATAATCGCCCTCGATATCAGTGCGATTGTCGCCGGCGCGCAGTTCCGCGGACAGTTTGAAGAGAGATTGAAAGCAGTACTGAAAGAAGTTTCCGATTCGAAAGGGGAAATTATACTATTTATAGATGAACTCCACACACTCGTCGGTGCCGGCGCAACATCCGGATCGATGGACGCGGCTAATATTTTAAAGCCCGCACTCGCAAGAGGAGAACTCCACGCAATTGGTGCGACAACTTTATCGGAATACAAAAAATATATCGAGAAAGACGCCGCTCTCGAAAGAAGATTTCAACCTGTGATGGTAAGCGAGCCTTCGGAAGAAGATACAATTTCTATTTTGCGCGGACTCCGTGAAAGATACGAAGTGCATCACGGCGTGCGGATTACAGATGCGGCAATCGTTGCGGCCGCACAGCTTTCTCACCGCTACATTACCGACAGATTTCTGCCGGACAAAGCGATTGACTTAATAGATGAATCCGCATCTAAATTAAGAATTGAAATTGATTCAATGCCCGAAGAACTCGATGCTCTGGAAAGAAAAATTAAACAGCTTGAGATTGAAAGAGAAGCATTGAAGCGAGAGAAAGACGATGCTTCAGCAAAAAGACTTTCCGAACTTAAAAAAGAATTGAGTGGACTCGAAGAGGAGAGAAACGTTTACAGGATGCACTGGAATCTTGAAAAAGAAAAGATACAGAAGATTCGTTCGATGAAAAGTGAAATGGACAACACTAAAACGATGGCAGATAAATTCGAACGGGAAGGAAATCTCGGTAAAGTTGCCGAGCTCCGTTACGGCAAAATTACAGAACTTGAAAAGGCATTAAAAAAAGAATCCGAAGAGCTGATAAAAATTCAGAAAGACAAAAAAATGCTTAAGGAAGAAGTTGATGCTGAAGATATTGCCGAAGTAGTTGCAAAATGGACCGGCATTCCTGTTAGTAAAATGCTGGAAAGCGAAAGAAGCAAACTGATTAAACTTGAAGACGAACTTCACGGCAGGGTAGTCGGACAGGATGATGCGGTTTCTGCGGTTGCAAATGCTATCCGCAGATCACGCACAGGATTGCAGGATATAAATAGGCCGATAGGTTCGTTTATATTTCTCGGAACAACAGGCGTTGGAAAAACCGAGCTTGCCCGCGCACTTGCGGAATATCTTTTTGACGATGAACACGCAATGATAAGAATTGATATGTCGGAATACATGGAAAAATTCTCAGTGTCACGATTGATCGGCGCGCCTCCGGGATATGTCGGTTACGAGGAAGGCGGGCAGCTTACAGAGGCAGTCCGGAGAAGGCCGTATTCTGTAGTGCTTTTGGATGAAATTGAAAAAGCACACCCGGATGTTTTCAATATTCTTCTGCAGGTTCTCGATGACGGAAGACTGACCGATAACCAGGGACGCACTGTGAACTTTAAGAACACGATAATTATAATGACGTCGAATCTCGGCTCTCACCTGATACAGGAAAAAACCGAAAACGTTGAAGATGATGAGATGGAAAATGTTCTCGGAAATTTGAGGCATTCGCTTATTGATCTTCTGCGCAAGACTATTCGTCCCGAGTTTTTAAACAGGATCGACGAAGTTGTGCTCTTCAAACCATTGACGAGAAAAGAGATAAGAAAAATTGTCGATATACAATTAAGATATGTTCAGAAAATGTTGAAGCAGAAAGAAATAACCCTGGAAGTGGACGACGAGGCAAAGGACTGGCTCGCGAAACTCGGTTACGATGTTAGCTACGGCGCAAGACCGCTTAAGAGAACGATACAGAAGTACCTCACAAACCCACTATCGCAGCAACTGCTGATGGGTAATTTTGGTGACGGGGATACAATTTCGGTATCACAAAGTTCTGATGCCGGACTGGTGTTTAAAAAAAATAAACCGGCATTGTCATTTCGAATCCGGCAATCGCCGAATGAGAAATCTTAAAAATTAACAAGAAAAGATTTCTCGCTTTGCCTGCCGGCAGTGTACTACTTCAATAATTCGGTTACGGCAGGCAGGCTCGAAATGACAATTTGGCAACACACGATTTTGACTGGAAGAGAAAGGTTGGGATGAGCTATTAATGCTTTCCTTAAACTCTCTTTAATCCCTGGCAGGCGGGCTTTTTTGGGGATCTCATTAAAAAACAGTAAGATTCTGAAACAAGTTCAGAATGACAAATTAAAAATGACACCACAAAAAACATATAAAAAAAAGAGCCCTGCAAAAATATTTTTTGCCCTCTCTCTTTTGTTAGCCCTGTCATTTTTCCCCGGTAATGTTAGCAGCGCGGCATCTCCATTGCAGGGTTTAACAAAAACTGAATTAGTCCTCTCCCGAAAAATTAAAACCCACTGCTGGGCAAAATTATTTAATAAAAACCATAATTTAAAAACACACTCCAAATCACCCGCTTCAAAGATTAATGAAGCCGGTATTTTATTTGCATATAATAATCTCATCAAAGTAAAATTAGATAATCTTTCTCGGCAACATCTTTTAATAAAATCTCCGCGCTTTTTCAGCCGTATTAAAACAATTCCCAAAACTTCAAAAGAGAACCATTTCATATCCTTTGAAGGATAATCCATTATCCTGAATTCAAATTGTCATTTCGAGCCCTGGCTTGTCGAAGGGTGAGAAATCTTTCATATGAACTCCAAAGATCTCCCGTCGCCCTTAAAAGGACTCCTCGAAATGACAGTGCAAAACAAATTACACCTTATTGACCGACAATAAAGGATATGAACGTATGAAAATCTTAAAAATAATATTGAAATTGTTAGGGTTTATTCTCCTGGCGGTACTTGCGTGCTTTGGAATGGCAATTGGCGGAGCCGTACCGTTTACTCCGATATGCAAACCGGATGAAAGAGTTGAATTTAAAACCGAGCTGGTGCTGGAGAAAAAAGAAGAGGAATCTGAATTTAAGGAGAAACAATAGCGCTTAATTAAACACCAGTTGGAATTAAAATAAAATTATAAGTGCTTCAGGAAACTAATATTCCGAACCTGCAATATTATTTATTAGCTATTGCAATAATTGTATCGTGTTTAAGAACGAGGCTATTATTTTGCACAAACGGCTGCCATTTCTCAACCACTTCACTTTCCATAGTAGCATAAGTTTCCTTATCCATCTTTTCTATGAAAGATGAAAGGGGTGTGCTTGTCATGTATTGCCACAAAAAATCCTGCGGAGGCGGAAGATGGAGATCCTTTTTTTCCGATCTGACGCTTACATCTTTAAAGCCGGTATCTTTTATCATATCATTAATTTCACTATGATCATTCAATGAAAAAACAGCTCTTATAAATCCGGCCGCTTCCTTTCCAAGATGTTTGGAAAATGTTTCATCCGTTTCAACAAAAATCGGTGTTGGCCCGGGAACTATAAAGGCTAATCTTCCGCCGGGTTTCAATACACGGTAAATTTCTTTAAGCGCTGCCGGCTTATCGGGAAAAAACTGAAGTGATAAACTACTAAGAGCAACGTCAAACGTATTATCATCCAGTGGAATATTATCAGCAGGAGATTCATACCAATCAATTGAAATATTTTCGGGTGTAATTGAACGTGCTACTCCTAGCATACCGGGATTGACGTCGACACCCGCTACCATTCCATCTTTACCTGTTTTTTCTTTTGCAAGAAAAGCAGCGACTCCCGTGCCGCACGCAATATCGATTATTTTCTCCCCGGGTTTTATATTTGCCACACTGATGAGATCGGCGGCAATTGGTTTTCCTATAACCGGAACAAAATATTTCTGATAATTCTCCGCCGGATTTCCCCCATAGCTTTTATCGAAGTGCTGCCTGTTTTTTCCCTGTGCAGATTCCATATCATCCTCCTTATTTTAATAGTTAATCTAAACGTTGGGCAGGTATCCGGATTTGCAGAATGTTAAAAAAATCATCATCAAATCGCAATGCTTCTGTAAAAAAAGTGCGGGAGAAACAAATATTAATCCCTGGAAACAACCCCATTAATGGATAAGTTTCATCGTTGCTCACGTCTCCAGACGTGAGCCCAAACAACCGGCACGTGGTGAATACAATATAATTATACTGTCATTTCAACCCCGTGAGATGGCGGCGTAGCCGATCTCACCAGGGGAGAAATCTTTAATGTAAACAGGAAAAGATTTCTCCCGGAGTTTATCCCGCAACTAGCGGGAGTCGAAATGACAAAGAGGTCCCTCGGGCAAGAGAAAATAACAGAAGAAACAATCATTTTCTAAAATTCCCTCTTTTCCTTAACTTGCATAACATCATTAACCAGCCAGGGAGAAGTGATGAATTCACAAAAGAAAATTGTAAAAGCTGCCGGGTTGTTGTACATAATTATAATCGTGCTGGGTGTTCTTAATTCAGTTTTTATTGATGCACGGTTGATTATTCCCGGTGACATTAACCAAACCATAAATAACATTACCGCCAACCAGTTCCTGTTTCGTCTCGGTATTGCCGGCAGTTTAATTCTTTATATTTTAGTCATCATACTTTCCGTACTGCTTTATTTAATTCTTAAAAATGTGAATAAGAATCTCGCTTTGACCGCGCTGATTTTCAGGACCGGCGAGGCGCTGATGGGTGTCGCGACTGTGCTTGCCGGATTTGTTGTTCTGGGTTTTTTAAATAACCGGTTTAGCGCCGCAAATATAGGAAGCGCGCAGTTGAGTACCGCTATCGGCGCTTTACTGAGCGCGCGCGCAGATGGGCTGTATATAATTCTCGCGCTGATTGGCGTGGGCGGAACGCTGTTTCTATACCTGTTTTATAAGTCATCTCTCATACCGGCAGTAATTTCCGTATGGGGTATGCTCACTTATTTATCGATGCTTGTCCTGTCATTAATTGTAATTCTCTTTCCCGGACTCCCTAAAATAATTGAACTCCTTGTGTTCGGATCGGGTGCGTTATTCGAATTGACAATCGGGTTCTGGTTGTTGATTAAAGGTGTAAACTTTCAGAAAACCAGCAGCAATAACCCCGGGCCGGAATGAAAACAGTAATATTTACAAAACACTGCCCGCCGGACTTGTGTTTAAAAAGAAATAACCAGAACTGTCATTTCGACCCCGTGAGATGGCGGCTTAGCCGATCTCATCGGGGGAGAAATCTTTAATGTAAACAGGAAAAGATTTCTCCCGGAGTTTATCCCGCAACTAGCGGGAGTCGAAATGACAAATTTGCACCACACAGCCTGGTTAGAAATTTTTTCCCCAAACAACTGCAAACGGCCCGCAAACAAATTAATTAATAAACAGAAACAAAATATTATTTAGGGCTTATAGATTTTGTTAAAGAAGAAAATGGATTTAAACTTTTTTAAACAGTTCGTCAGAAGTTAAAGTTGATATATTCATCTTCATATTTTTCTTTCTAAGAGACTCTTTTAATTTATTAATTTTTGACAATGAAACCTCACTAAGAGTTGTTAATGTGCAAAAATAGAATTCATCTACCCCTAGGTCTGCAAATAATTTAGCATTATTAAAGTCTTTCTTAGAAAACCCATCGCTTGTTTTACATTCTCCTATGTGAATTTTTTGATTTTCCACAAAGCAAAAGTCTATATCTGTTTTAGCGTTCTTATTACTAGCTTTTTTCAACTCAATTCCAAAATAATGACAAAATGTGTTCCTTTTTTGAATCAAATGACCAACAGAAACAAGTCCCGTAATTATATCTTGATCTATGGCTCTATTCATTAAAGAGTTCAGTCTGTATCTCCACTTTGTCTCAACATTTTTATTTTCTTCAATTGGTAAAATAAACTTTTGATCACAGCCAGGGCAGATTAGAAATTCATCTGAACTCCCTAAAGAATACCATTCTTTTAATCCACAGCGGTTGCATTCAATATAAAACCCTCTTTTTATAATTTGCATCTTTGATAATTCATTTAATGTTGAAAGTATTTTTGATTTGATTAAACTCAACCGCGGAAGGGTTCTTAACTCTTCATAAGTTTTAGGTATGCTTTTCAATTCCGGCGCTAAATTAAATTCATTAAATATTTTTAATAACGTCTCTTCTTTTTGTGAACGCCCGTCAATTTTATTTAGAATTTTTTGCACAAGTTTTTTGGAGCTTTTTACTGATAATACATCAAGCAAATTTATTACAAGTGAGTTATTAAGAACATTAAGGTTATTAATTCCCCCAAGTAGATTTATTATCGCTGCTGAATAACTTGTTATTTTAGATGGTTTAATTTCATATCCTTTCTCTTCAAAAAACAATTTTATTTTTGTCCAATCATCTAATAATTTGAATTCAAAGCTATTTGTGTTTTTTGATGCTAAACTAAAGCTTGTCAAGCCATATTTAGAAAAATAACTATTAGATCTCATGCTTTGAGCAACTAGCCGACTTTTAGGAAATGACTTCCAAATGTCACTAATAATGTCAATTACAACAGATTGAAGATAATTATTACTAAACCCGTCAGGAGGATAAAAAGTAATTTGATTGTTATTAATGTTTAGATCCTGAACAAGTATATTTCTTTTACCAGTTCCCATTTTCGAGTCAAACCCAAGCCATTGAGGATACTGTAAATCGTATGTCAATTTTCTTTCTTCGAAACCCGAATTACCTAACGTAACCCTAACCTGATCATCATCGAATTTTTTTACAAAATCTAATGATTTCATTTTTTCTTCAAAAAAGGGTATCAACTTTTTCGGTATGTGGTCCACACAAACATTTAAATTGCAGTTTTTTTGGGGACCTGGCAATAATTCTTTTATTTCAGTAAAAAATTTTTTAAAGGCAGTGTTATCATATAGCATTTCCAGTGGTAATAATAGAACTCTTCTTCCGTAATTATTTGTTTTATTAATTTGACCGCGTTCTCTTAAAGCACGAAGATTCCAAAAATAACTTATTGAATTTTCATCATCACCGATTACCAAATCAATTATGTCGGCACTTGTGAAAAATCCATTTCCCACTGAATATGTTTTAATATTAATTGACGTGAAATTAATTGGAGAATAAAACGGCTCAATCCAGAATTGTGATGAAATAATTTGATTGCTTGTATCAACGTTTTCATAACTCTGCAAAGATAACTTTTTCTTATAATCATTTATTTGTATTGGATAGATTTCACCAAATAATGCCAGCTGAATTAATTCTCTATTCTTAATATTTGAGACTTTGGGACATAATAAATGTCGTGGTGCTTTTTCAGAAATAAATCCAAGGAGATGTGCAGAATGGTCGACTTTTTCAAATATCTCAAAATGAGATATTTCGATTTCTTTTTGTGAAAGAATTTTGCTGAGATTATTTTTTAGTTTTTCATGAATTTCATTATTAAGTGTGGATACAAATTGATCCGGGGTATGGATTTTAAGTATTTGTTCATAAAAGGGATATGTTTTCCCATTAGAATTTATTGGAATAATAAGATTATAAATCCCACCCCATTGTGTATTTAAATATTTAAATATTTTTAACAGATCTCTTTTGTTTCCTTTTCTATAAAAATAGGCAAACTGAATTGGTCTTATATTAACCGCTAATTTTACATTTGGGATTACATTATTCATAACTTATTAAAACAAAATGAATTCTGATTAAATTTAAGAAATCAATTATACAAATAATAACATATTTTGGTTTTTACTTACTCTAGATTAACTCTTCTAATATCCCCACACTCCAAAACCTTCTTCCCCGGGCTGTAAAGAGTAACATTTATCACCGGTTCTTTTAATGTAACCGTATACTTCGGGAAGAGGGTTTTTAATTCTTTGCATTGAGATATTTCAGTCCTTCGTACAGAGCTATTAATGGAATTGACCAATGATTTTCTTTTTCAAAATATTTGTTTTCGACATTCAGGTGTCCGCCTGATTTCTTTTTCAATAAAGCATAAAGAGAGTCGTGTCTTTTTTTATTCCTTTCGTAATTGGCCTCCCCCTGATTTGCGGTAGCGATATAAAGTTTTTTATTTAAAGATACCGGCGAGATAGAATCAACCTTATTTTTCATCATTTTCTCATCCCACCATATACTCGGGTCTATAGAAAGATAAGAATTGAATATGCTTTCTTTATCAATATAGGAATTTAATGCAAGAAGACCCCCTAAGGAATGTCCGACAAGTGTTCTAAAAGGTTCTGTTCTGTAATTCTTATCAATGTAGGGTATTAGTTCCTTTTCGATGAAATCCAGAAAGTTTCTTCCACCACCCATTGTATTAGGTCGTTTGGTTTTAATTTTTGTAACCGTAAAGTCCCGTTCACGGTCAACGTTTTCAATTGCTATTATAATGGTTTCCGGCATAAAATTATTTCGGCTTCTATTTGAACTCATAAAATTTATTATTCCGGAAGCCAGTTTAAAATATGCACCGCCATCCAGCAGAATCAAAATAGGATATTTTTTATCCAATGAAGATTCTTTATTGTATAAAGCCGGAAGACTCACGAGACATATTCGTTTCTCGTTCAGAATTTTCGAATAAACACTAAACTTACTTCCCGTATCAATATCGGTATTCTCCTGGGCAGTTATAACTTGACCGGCAAAAAGCAGGATGGCACAAAAAACAATAATTCCGTTTTTCATAAATATTTTTTCCCGGTTATTAATGTTAGACACTATTATGGATAAAATAAGAAAAATTTTGGCGTGAATTCGCAGCCAAAAAGATTATTTGCAGCTTCCTTGATATCCCCACACTCCAAAATTTTCTTCTCCGGGCTGTAGAGAGCAACATTTATCATCGCCTGGTCAGGTTCTTTAGTTTAGCTGCATAATTCAGGAAGAAGATTTTTGGAGATCCTGAAATAAGTTCAGGATGACAAGACAAAAAAAATTTTAAGCTTTTTTGCTTAATGATTACTGTGAAATCGGGATGCTGATAATAAATTCCGTTTGGCCGGGTACAGAATATACTTTTATTTCTCCCTTGTGGCGGTTAATCACATTTCTCGAAATATCAAGCCCTATGCCGGTTCCTTCTCCCACTTTTTTTGTAGTAAAAAACGGATCGAATATTCTGGATTGAATTTCTTTGGGAATACCCGTGCCGTTATCCGTGATCCTTACGGTAATGTGCTTTTTATCACATTTTGTTTCGATTACAATTTCACCATTTTGAGAAACTGCATAGATTGCATTGTCAATTATGTTTGTCCAGACCTGGTTTAATTCTCCGACATAAGCATCGACCCCGTTCATATCATCACAGAATTTTTTTTCAAGACTTATATTTTTTTCATTTATTTTATATCCAAGAAGCAAAAGCGTGTTTTCAATATCTTCATGAATATTGGTTTTGTGAAGGTCTCCCGACCTGTCCATTCTGACATGAGATTTAATAGCACCCACCAGCATAGTAATCCGATCAGAGGCATTATCAAGGTCTTTTATTATTAACTCAGAACTCATCAAATTTTCAAGCCAGTCAAGAATATTTTGAAAGGCCTCTCCGGGAACATTCTGAATAATTTTTTCAAGCTCATCCTGTGTAATACCGGCCTCAGAAAAAGTTTCTGCCATTTCATTGCTGCTGTTAATCCCTTTTTCATTTAACCATTCATTTAGTTCATTTTCATTTTGAATACACTGCAGTGGAGTGAATTTAGTTTTTCTGGAGGAATTGTTTTCTTTATTCCCCGCCATTTCCTGTATATTGCTTAAAAGCTCGGGACTGATATTATATTTTAACAATTCCTTTGTAAGCCTGAAGTTTCGTTTTAATCTTTTATTAAGTTCTTCTGATATCCTGCTTATGGCAGCAGCTGGATTGTTCATTTCATGAGCAATTCCGGCAGCAAGTTTTCCAAGTGCGCTTACTTTTTCCTGTTGTATTTGAGTAGTCGCAAAAGAGCGGGCTCTTTCGGTCATGTAACCGATAAGATGCTGTATAAAATCAGGATTAAGTTGTTCAAGTTCCTTAAAGTATTTTTTGTGTATCTTTATTCCGCGTAATCTTCCTGTAGCATATGCACTGCCGGGTGAAGTTTTAAGCCTTGAATAGGGCAACACACCTGTAATTCCACCTGAATGAGCATTATTTTCAATACTATGGTAATAAACCAGTTTCCCGCTCACATTCATATAAAAATTCATTTTTCCTTCGAAGAAGCAATACATGTGATCAATAGGTTCGCCGGTTGTTAAAAGGGTATCCCCGTCATTATATTCAATATATTCAGAACGATCCAAAATCCATTGTAGATGTTCATCGGGTAAGTTTTGCAAAGCTGCAACTTTTCTTAAATCTTCGATGGTAACTGGCTGGCTCATTTCTTTCCTAAAATGATTTTTAAAATAATATTATAACACAGAGAGCTGTATTAATTTTTGAATTGAAAATAATTCGGCGTGTTACTTTTAATTAAAATATAGAGTTGATGTTCAAATGTCAATCAAATATCTGGCAAGCATGAATTCCGAATCATTTTCTAAAGTATGTACCTTTTGGATATCTGCATAATATTTATGAACCCGCAGCATCTCTGATATCTGCACATTCCAGGATCCTTTTCTCCGGGCTGTAGAGAGCAACATTTATCATCGCCTGTCCCAGTTCTTTTAATGTAACTGTGTATTTGGGAAATAATGTTTTAAACACCGGGTAAAACGGCGCCAGGAATTTATAAACAGTGTACGTGTTTTTTAATTCTTTAATAGGCTGTATATAGCCGGGGCGGAACATGTAGGCATTTTTAAACGGGAGCTTCATCAAATCGTTTTCTGTTTTTCCTTTCACGCGCGCCCACATTGTTTTTCCTTTTCCTGTGCTATCGGTGCCAGTACCGGATACATAACAGAAAGTGATCTCTTTGCTTTTCTCACCGTTAATTTTAACGAGTGTCTCCGCGAAGTTCATAGTCATATCGTAGGTGAGGTGCCTGTACTGGTCTTCCTTTTTACCGACGGAAGTTACCCCCGCGCAGAAAAAGCAGGCGTTGTGACCGGAGAGCTGGTCTTCAATCGGCGAGAGGTCAAAAAAATCACTGTGGATAATTTCTTTTAACTCAGTACCCTGAGCCTGTCGAAGGGTACCATAAGATCTCCTGTTTATGATTAAAACAGATTCCACATCCGGGTGGTTAAGGCAAGTGTGCAGTACGCCTTCGCCCACCATTCCCGTAGCGCCGATTATGATTGCTTTTATTTTCATCTTAATTTTTTGTGTTATTAGAGTTTAAGATAAAGAAAATATTAAAACCAAACATCAACTTAATTGTTAATCCTTTGTTCTTTTGTCTTGATACAAAAGAACAAACCTCTGCCGGCAGGCAGATCAAGGCTGAAAATAAATTTCTAAACTTATGCTTTCTATTGTTAACGGAAACATAACTCTCCCGGACAAGTCAGTGATCAAACAGATTTTCCCAGTTAAGACTTTGAGAGAATTCCACAAAATTTTTATACGGAATTTATTTAAGGCCGTAATAATTTTTGGATGATAAAAAGCTTCACTCCAGATAACTTTGACAGAACATTCCGGCTTATCGTCCGTCTAAATCACAGAACAATGTTTTGTTTTAAAATTCGGGGAAAGTGAAATGAAAGAAAGAAGTTTTTTCCTGCTGTTACTGGTTTTATTTATTTACGGTTATTCTCCCGCACAAACCAGCAAAGAATTAATACCTTATATTAACACAATTAAGGAGAAAGGACAGGAACCCGTTCAATTCATTCTGAACAAACTTGATCATTACGACCTGATCCTCTTCGACGACGGGCTGCACTCAGCCGTGGAACCGTTTCAATTTTACGGAGAGCTTATTAAAAACAAAAAATTTAATGAAAAAGTTAAATACATTTTTTTGGAAGCAATTTCCGTTAGTGAGCAGCCATACCTGGATAATTATTTCAATTCCAAAGACGGCGATTTGACGCTTCTATATCCGGCTTTCCAGAATGATTTCAGCGGCACGGGCTGGCCTTATGAAACTTATTTTAAATTACTGCGGGTTATTTGGCAAATAAATTCGAAATTACCGGAAGAAGGACGATATAAAGTAAAAGCCGTAAACTCTCCCGTTTACTGGAAAGAAATAACAACACCGAATGATCTCTATCTCTTCAGGTTTGCGCTTGCCGGCAATGATTATACAATGTATAAAATAATTTCATCTTATTTAGACAATTTTAATTTTGATAAAAAAGGAATCTTTCTTACCAATACCCGGCATGCTTATAAAAAAATTAAAAATAAGGATAATGAATATTACTGGAATTGCGGAACATTTTTCTATAAGCTAAAACCAGGTAAAACCTACTCGGTGCGGATTCATAACATAAACCTGTATTTTGAAAAGCGAAAAGCTGTCGACAAAAGCATTGTCAAAACAACCGAAGGGCTGGAAAACGTAGATGTAAAATGGGTGCGAATGGAAAATGGCTTGTGGGACAGCGCGTTTAAAGAAACCGGCAATAACCCTGTTGCTTTCGATATGAAAGATACTCCATTCGGGAATACCGCGTACATCGGCAACCATATGCTGAACGCTGCGCCGGGACAGACAATATATGACGCATATGATGCCCTGATATTTTTGGCTCCGCTTGAACAACTTCATCAAACGCCAATAGTAGATTATATTTATACTAATAAATTTAAAACGGAGCTGGCAAGGAGAATCCGGATACTCTACACAAAAGACCAGCTGGCTGCAAAACTAAAGGATGAAAACGTAAAGACCATAGCTGAAATGATAGACAAAGACTTCGTCGCGGTACCCGGAATGATACAACCTCTTACAAAAAACATCGGGAAAATTACCGCGTGGCAGAATAAATAAAATTGATGTTTTAATAGGAAAGACCACGCAGAAGCCGCTGGCTTGCCTGGCGGCTAGTTTTCAGGAGCCCCCTAAAAAAAGGAAGATTCTAAAGCAATCCGGCAATTGCTGTACAGAATGGCAGAGAAAAGATTTCTCCCTCCGCTGCCGGCAGGCCAGAAAAAAGGTGGTTATATAAATTTGTAATGCAACCACAATGACAGTCCCTTTCTATTTGTCATTTCTGCAAAAGGCATGAGTTGGAAGAGAAGCTTACGACTGGAAATCTTCTAAATACATAAATTAAGATTCCCACCCGGCAGGCAAAAAATCAAAAAAAATTAATGTAATTATATAGTTTTTATTTCTTATTATTGCAGCAATTAATACGGCTCAAAGCCATATTAAGTCAGTAGCCAGTACAAACCGAAATTAAATAAGATTTATTTATAAACCATTATCAAATGGGTGTGTGCCATGGAGCAACAACTTGAGCAAATCCGCGAACAACAAAAAGCAGCGTGGAATAAATTTTCACCGGGCTGGAAAAAATGGGATGCGATTACAATGGATTCCTTAAAACCGATGGGAGATGAGATAATAAGAATGATCCGGCCTGAAGGAAACCAGGTAATACTTGATGTTGCAGGCGGTACCGGCGAACCGGGACTTACAATTGCTTCAATGCTAAACGGGGGAAAAGTTTTTATCACCGATATTTCCGAAGGTATGCTTGAAATAGCAAATGAAAATGCATTGCTGAGAGAAATTAAAAACATAAAAATACGTGCCTGTGATGTCTCCGAATTACCGTTTGATGACAATACCTTTGATGCTATAAGCTGCCGCAAAGGGTTTATGTTTTTTCCGGACATGTTAATGGCTGCAAAAGAATTGTTCCGGGTTCTTAAACCGGGGGGTAGAATTGCGGCCTCCGTCTGGGACGGTCCCGAAAAGAATTTCTGGATTACTGCAACTATGGGGACAATAAGCAAAAATATGAAACTTCCGCCGCCAACGCCCGGAGCACCGGGAATGTTCCGATGCGCAAAAGACGGATTAATGATGGATATATTCTCAAAAGCAGGCTTAAAAAATATTAAACAAAGTTATGTCCCCGGAAAACTGAACTGTAAAACAACGGAAGTATATTGGGAAATGATGACAGAAATCGCGGCGCCGATTGTTGCAGCACTTAGTAATGCAGATGATAAAATGAAGGAAAAAATAAAAACCGAAGTTTACCAAAATGTAAATGAAAAATATCCGGAAGGAAATGTTGTAATGGACTCTTCTTCAATAGTTGTTTACGGCGAGAAATAAAATCCCGCTTTCTGATCATGTATTAACCTCTGTTTAACCACGGGAATAATGAATTAATTCCCGTGATTAACTCCTCACTATTTTTGTTTCTGTTCTATAATTAGTATAAATTTTGCCGTTACTAAATTTCACAAACCAACAAGCGAATGGGACAAAAGTTAACTGATAATAAAGCATTCGAGAAAAAAGATTTCAGGAAAAGTCCTCTCCCGAAAGGCAATTACGAACTTTGCAAATTTGTAAACTGCGATTTTTCTGAAGCAGGCCTTTCATTAATAAACTTTATTGATTGCGAATTTGTGAATTGTGATTTTAGTCTTGCAAGGTTTGGCGAATCAGGATTAAGGGATGTAAAATTCAAAGAGTGTAAATTGCTTGGGCTTCATTTTGAGAACTGCGCGGAGTTTGGTCTGTCATTCAGTTTTGAAAGTTGCATTCTCGATCATTCATCTTTTTATAAAAGAAAAATTCATAATACGTTATTTAAAGATTCGCAGCTCCACGAAACGGATTTTACAGAATGTGATCTGACAGGTTCCGTTTTTGATAACTGCGATATGGCAAGAGCCGTATTTATTAATTCAATAATTGAAAAAACAGATTTCAGCACTTCGTATAATTTTTCAATAGATCCGGAAATTAATAAGATTAAAAAAGCCAGGTTTTCAAAAGACAGTCTTGCGGGTCTCTTGACAAAATATGATATTAAGATAGAATAAACTATAGATGATCAACCTAATTAATAAAGAACCTCGCATACCAATAATTGCCGTTAGAAGACTGGTCGGTAAAAAAATTACTATGTCTTCTTCTGGAGATAAAACGCATGAGCTCTGGAAAAGCTTTATGACAGGCAAAAATAAGATAAAAAATAATATCAGTAGTGAACTCTATTCAATGAAGTTTTATGGTCCCGGCTTTTTTGATGATTTCAATCCGGACAGGAATTTTGAAAAAATTGCGGCAATACAGGTATCTGATTTTAATTACGTCCCGGATGGAATGGAAAATTTTATTTTGCCTTCAGGACTTTATGCAGTTTTTCAATATAAAGGAAAGGCGAGCGAAGCATCTTATACATTTAAATATATTTATTACGAATGGCTTCCTGATTCCGGATACGTTTTAGATGATCGCCCGCATTTTGAAATACTCGGAGAAAAATATAAAAATGATGACGAGAATTCAGAAGAGGAAATTTGGATTCCGGTTAAGCGCGAAAATTAGTTGCCTAATTTAAAAAATTCACATAAGGAGATTGTAATTGAGGACCGGTAATGATAAACTTAAATAATCTACAATTTCAGAAGCTCGATTTTGCGGGATTAAAAACTTTAGTAAACTGGGCAGAAGAAGAAGGCTGGAACCCGGGAATAAACGATGCCGAAATATTCTGGAAAACTGATCCTGATGGATATTACGGATTTTACAAAGAAAGTGAATTAATTGCCGGCGGTTCTATTGTATCATACAACGGGGAATTTGGTTTTATGGGGTTTTTCATTGTAAAACCGGAATATCGAACTTTCGGTATAGGGAGAAAGTTATGGTACCAGAGACGCGATACTTTAATATCGAGGTTAAACAAAGGTGCAACAATTGGAATGGACGGGGTAATTGATATGCAGCCGTTTTATAACAAAGGTGGATTTAAAATTTTATTCCGTGACGAACGTCACGAAAAGATCGGTGAAAATTTTAAAATTAATAAAAATATTTTTTCAATAGAGACAAAAGATTTTGATTCAATTCTGAAATATGATAAACAATGTTTTGGATTTTCACGTCCGCAGTTTATGATTACATGGTTAAAGCAGTCGGGTGTAAAAACATTTAAATATGCAGAAAATGAAAGGTTGAAAGGTTTTGCTGTTATCAGAAAAACAAAAAAAGGTTATAAGGTTTGTCCGTTGTTTGCAGACAATCCGGTAGTTGCAGAAGAACTTTATAAAGCTTGTTTAAATTCTGTCGTTGGAGACCCATTGTATCTCGATATTCCTGTAATAAATAAAGATGCAGTTGCGCTTATTAAAAAATACAACACTACTTATGTTTTTGAATGTGCAAGAATGTATTATGGAAATCCTCCCGATGTTGATATAAATAAAATATATGGAATAACTACTTTTGAATTAGGATAAGTTGTTATTCATATTTCAGAGATTTTACAGGGTTTAAAAGCGATGCTTTTATTGCCTGGTAAGAAACTGTTGCAAGTGCTACCAGCAGAACAAGCAACCCGGACAAGGGGAATATCCAAAGGGAAAGCTCCGTCCTGTAAGCAAAACCCTGAAGCCATTTGGTCATAAAATAATACGCAACAGGCCAGGCAATTAAATTTGAAATCAATACCCATTTTGTAAATTCAAGTGAAAGTAAATATGTAAGATTAAAAATATTTGCACCGAGCACCTTTCTAATTCCTATTTCCTTTGTCCTTCTTTCAGCTATGTAAGATGCTAATCCAAACAACCCAAGGCAGGAAATAATAATTGCAAAGATTGCGAAGTATTCAAATATTGTCTGCATTCTTGTTTCTGAACGGTAAAGCGCATCAAAATCCTGGTCGAGAAAATGATAATTAAACGGTGTTGAAGGACTGAATTTTTTATAAGTGTTTTCAATAAAACTAATAGTTCCGGGAATATCTGCTGATTTTATTCTAACAAACATTGAACGTGTATAATTTAGTGCACTAAGAATTACCATCGGTTCAATTTTGGTTTCCATAGGTTTGAAATTAAAATTTATAATCACGCCGATAATTGTCAGTTTATCTCCCCACATTGTTATGACTTTTCCAACCGGATCTTTTAATCCCATTGCTTTTACAGCTTCTTCATTTAAAACAATTGCAGCGGAGTCAGAGGCATGGTCTTTTGAATAAAATCTGCCGTCAACCATTTTGATTTTGAAAGTATTCGCAAAATCCTGGTCGGTTGCCATAAAGTGAAATAGTATCAGGTCATTTTCGTTTTTACCTTCCCAATGTAAACTTGAAGTGGAATTTGTAATATACGTTGGATTCATTGATGCTGATACAGAAATTACATCAGGGTTTTGTTTAAGTTCATTTTTTATTGTTTCATTATTATTTCTTAAAGATTCATTCGTATCGAAGGAAACAACATTTTCCCTGTTGAAACCTATGTCCCTGTTTTTAATATAATTCAATTGACTTGAAATAATAATTGTACCGATTATCAAAATAAGAGAGAGTGAAAATTGAGTAACAACAAGTATTTTTCTAAAAAGCGAACCTCCGCCGGAGACTTTGGAGTCAGCTTTTAAAACTTTTATCGGCTGAAAAGATGAAAGATAAATTGCCGGGTAGCTACCGGCTATTACCCCGGTGAAAACAGTTAACAGGAAAAGTCCGGCAATGGTTGGAAAACCAAGTGATGTAAATGAAATATCTTTTCCCGCAAGATGATTGAAAGAATTTAAAATGAGATCGGAAATTGTTAAGGCAAGCACCAGGGCAACCAAAGCAAACAAAATTGATTCGGTATAGAATTGCTTTATTATTTGCCATCGGTCAGCGCCAATTACTTTTCTCATTCCAACTTCTTTAGCTCTCTTGGAAGCTCGGGCTGTGGATAGGTTCATAAAATTAATGCAGGCGATTATTAAAACAATAAGCGCAATTAAGGAAAAAATATTTACCGTTTCGATATTTCCGAGTCCACCGATATCAGCAGTAAATTTTCCTGCTGAGTATAAGTGAATTTTTAATAAAGGCTGCAGGAAAAGATCTGTTGTGGAACCTTCATTGTGTTTTTTTATTATATCTTTTATTTTCTTGTTTACGTCGGTTGCTGAAGTATTCGGCTTCAGTTGCACATATGTATAATAGGAGTTGTTACCCCATTGGTCAAGGTCTCTCCCTAGAATTTTCAAAAGTTTAAAAGGTGCAAGTGCTTCAAACGTTATATGTGAATTTGCCGGTATTTCTTTTATAATTCCGGTAACTCTTAAATTTACCGTATCGCTTGTTGTTAAAAATTTGCCTACAGGGTTTTCGTTGCCAAAATATTTTTGAGCTGATTCCCTTGTAAGTATTATTGAATGCGGATCACTTAAAACAGTGTTTACATCTCCATCATCAAGCGGGTAGGTAAACATTTTCAGAAAAGCCGGATCGGCAAAAGAAAGTTTTTCAACAAATGATTTATCACCGTAATGCAATATCCTTCCGCCGAAGTTAAACCTGGAAGCATTTTCAATTTCCGGGTAATTATCCTTTAAAGATTTTGCAAGCGGCCCGGGTGTAACGGCTACCGGGAATAATTTTCCACCTGCGTAATACTGATTCTCAACAACCCGGTATATGTTTGTAGCGTTTTTGTTGAATGTATCAAAACTCAACTCATCCTGCACCCATAATAAGATAAGGATTGAACAAGCCATTCCTATCGCCAAGCCAAAGATGTTAATAAAAGAAAAGAGAGAATTTTTTTTGAGATTCCTGAGGATGATCTTGAGGTAATTTGAAAACATGTCAGTCTCGCATTTTATTAGTGATGGCAGATAAAATTTAGACTGAAATTATCGTTAAAAGGTTGCGGTAAAACAAAAATCCCCTTTTCAGGGGATTTTTAAATTAAAATTTACTTCTTTGCAAACAGAGGACCCATTTTGTCCGGCGGTATCGGATCGGGAACCTGGTTATTTATTGCCGGAATAGACTGCAGGTAGGCAAAGATATCTTTTAAATCCTGGTCGGTACATTTTGCTATAAACATCCATGGCATTGGAGGAAGTATTTGCCTTCCCATTCCCATATGCTTGCCGGTTCTCATAGCATTTATAAAAATATCTTCTGTCCACACCCCGGTTCCGGTTGGTTTATCGGGAGTAAGGTTGGCTGTGAATGAGACTCCCCATGGGCCGACCCATGTTGTAAAGTCTTTTCCATCTGTCAGCACCCACTCTCCTTTTTTAAGGAAGTCCTGGTCAATCGATGCTACCGGTACATCTGCCGGGTGGCCTGAAAGCAGCCTTGTGGTATCGGGCATAGGACCCATTGCTGTCATTACTTTGGGCGAATGACAATCGTTACATCCCCCGAGATTAACCAGGTATTCGCCATGTGCAATTTGCTCATCTTTTGTCATTGTCTTTTGTTCAGTTGCTGTTGAACAATTGATTTGTGTTAACAAAAGAGAAAAAAAAACAACGATAGCAAAAGCAGAAAAAAGGAATTTTTTCATAAGGCACCTTTTGTGAAGTTAATAGAAAAGTTTATTAATTGAAGTGCATTTTCTTCAAACATATATTGGACTTGAAAAGTTTCAAATGTCTTTTAGGCTGATGGGAATTTATTTTGTCATAACAACATGAAAAATAGAGAATAATTATATAAAAGCAATAATAAATTTTTGGTTTTTTATAAGTCCGTTATTTATTGGGCTCTTCCGTGGGATTTTCCGGATTCGGGGAAAGATTTTTAAGCCTCCCGGCCTTACGAACAGCATCTTTCAACAAAAATTCTATTTGTGCATTAATACTGCGTAAATCGTCAGCCGCCCATTTTTCAAGGGCGGCGTGAATGTTTTCATCGATTCTTAATAAAAATTTCTTTTTTTCAGCCATTTTAATCAGTTATTTAACCTGCGTGTGCTGCGCGTCTTCTTTGAAGTGACAGGTACCACGCAAGAATTATTACCCATGGATATTTATCAAGCAATTCTGATTTTTGTTCAATTTTAATTTGGGTTTTATCTTTTATAGATACTTTTTCTTTGAAAATTGCCAGGTACTCACCCGATAAAGTCTGAACGCTATATCCGCCACGGAGAAGTCTATATTCAATTAGAAGCTGTTCGCCTTTGTAGAGTTTTACAATTCCACGGTTTTTAAACTTTTCTTTTTTATAAGTTGCATAAGGTAATTCGTAACCTGCCTGCCTGATTCCTATTTCAGATTTCCAGAAATTCTGACGGTAAATTTCCCATTCATTATTTTCCATTTTAAATATCATCGTTATTCCGAAAATACCTTTTCCTGTAATTGTTCCAAGGATTTCATCACCGTGTTTAAACTCGTAATAATTTTTCCAGACCGACGGCTGGTGAATAATAAGAGTTTCACCAGCCATTTCAGATAATGTTTTCATTTTCTTAATTCAATTTATTGATAAATAGTTCCTGTGTTAATCACCGGCATTGCCTCGTGGTCAGCAACCAAAGCGACCATGAGGTTATTTACCATTTGTGCTTTTCTTTCTTCATCAAGATTCACAATATTTTTATCGCTTAAATCCTGAAGCGCCTGCTGAACCATTCCTACAGCACCTTCAACAATTTTAAACCTGGCGGCAACAATTGCCTGTGCCTGCTGCCTGCGCAACATTGCCTGAGCAATTTCCTGTGCATAGGCGAGGTGTGTAATTCTTGCTTCAACAACATTTACTCCTGCAACTTCCAGTCTTGACTGTAATTCTTTCTGCAGGTTATCCGCAACTTCCGTCGGGCTGCTTCTTAATGATTCTTTCTCTCCTTCGTTTGTGTCGTAAGGATATTCCGAAGCAAGAGTACGAATAGCGGTTTCTGCCTGGATAGCTACAAACTGTTCGTAGTTTTCTACATCAAAAACTGCGCGTGCCGGACTTGTAACTTTCCATACAACAACCGCAGCAATTTCAATCGGGTTGCCGTGCAGATCGTTCACCTTAATTTTATCGCTGTTGAAGTTTCTAATTCTCAGCGATACATGTCTTTTATTTGTAAAAGGATTTACCCAGAAGAATCCGTCGTCCTTTGCTGTTCCGTTGTACTTACCGAATAGTATAAGTACACGCGAATCGTTCGGCTGTATTACCATAAATCCGAAGTTCCAGAAGATTGTGAATAAGACCATCGGGATAGCAGCAAATAAAAATAAAGGCTCATCCTGCTTTGCCGTTGTATAAAAAAGCAAAACTGTAATTGCCAGGAATACGAAGGTCATTGTTAGAGCGATAAACCCGCTCATTTTGTTTGCGGTTTTTTCACTTATTGTTTCCATTTCTCCTCACCTTTATAAAATGATATTGTAATGATATCATTTTGATAGCAAAAAGTCAAGAAAATTCAGTTATATTTCTGTATACTTTTGTAAAATAATGAGTTATAAAGATTTTTTTGCGAGATATTAGGAATTGAAATTACAGTTTAATGCTTATTTAGTGTTTTCAGGTTGGGGATAATTAGGGTAACTAGAAATACTATTTATATATTAGCCGCCAGGAAATGTATTGAAAGGGTTTTGAATAAAGTTAATAAAAGTCCATCATATATTATTCATAGTAATTTTTTTGTTGTTTCAGATTATTGCAGTTTATTAATCTTGGTAATCTGCTTCTTTTAGTATATGCTTAAAGTCTTTGTCCTCGGGATTCTATTAAAACCAGTTTATTTTAAGATCTTAATAATTTCTCTCTTCATTTAGTCTAGATTCTTCTGATTCATCAGGATTACTGGATTTACTCGTATCATTATTCTTATTTTTGCCAACAGAATCCCTGTCAAGTTCTCTTTTTACAAATTTGTACATATCAACGCCGTTGTATTCAAAATCCTCAACATCATAAATTATTTTCTTATGCTTATAGTCAATTTTGAGCATGTCAAACAGAGCTTTGCTGTTCAGGTAATGGTATTGCCCCGCTTTAAGGACTTTAAGGGATTCACCATCATCAAACTTTTTTACCACCACGTAAAGATTTTCATCATTTTTATTTTCTGAATTAATTCCAACTTGCATAAATCTTCCTTCATCCAGTCCAAATTTTTTGCTTGCTGATTTGGAAAATCCCATTTTGCCATTTTTATGAATTGTAGCCTTAATACTTCCGGCAGGTTCAACTGGCTTTAAAAAGTCAATTTTCATATCTCTTCAACCTCTTTTTATTTAATTTAAGGAAATTCACATTTTGAACCAAATCAATATAATTGCAAAACCTTCTTGTTTATCTAAATCTAAAATATCTAACTAACCATGCTATTCCTATGCAACCACCATGTAAAATCTCAGTCAAAAACTTATGTATTATTAGGCGAGAAACATTTATTAAATATGCAGTTATAACATGAAATTTATAAGAGAGCTTCAGTAAGTCCCATAATAGTCTTAAAAAACAAAAGTTAACTGAATATTCACTATGTTCTTTTAAAAATCACAATAAATACTCAATTATGTAAAAATTGCTCATTTATGATATTTATACGGAAAAGGCCATTTATTAATTCTGTGTATAATGCTATAATTTATTCTAAATCTCTTTTTTACATTGAGTGATTTTCTCTCTATCCCATAATCCCGCCAACTATAGGATAAAAGACGTATTATAGGTAATTTTTTTATTAACCGTTCATCTTTAAATACTCTCGTTTGTAATAAATTGTTGTATTTTACATAAAATTCAAAGCTTATCATATTTTCATTGCTTAAATTTAATACAGCATATTTTTTAGTCTATAATAATATAATCTCAAGTTGTATAATGAATCGTGATAGATCAAATAGTGATGACCCGCGTCTTGGCAAAACCCTGCGGAATGATTTTAAGCAAACTGATTTTATAGCAGAAATGAAAAAGGAATTCCGTGAGTTAAAGAACTTCTATATAGATGAGCACAAAAAAGAACGCCTCCAGACTATGAATTCCATCAGCGGATTTTTTCACGTTCTTCTCTGGATAATTAAAAGTATGTTTCTTCACCTCACACCATTGAGAAGAGTATTAGCGCTGGTTGGGTTTATTTTACTTGTACTGGGAAGGACAACATTTTCAGATTCGGGTGATACCATAGTTCTGGACAACGGATTGTTAGGCGGAATATTAATTCTTTTTGTATTAATGCTCGAACTAAAAGATAAACTACTTGCTAAAACAGAACTTGAAGATGGGAGAAAAGTTCAGAAAGCATTACTCCCAGATGAAAACCCGGATATACCCGGGTGGAAAGCCTGGCTTTATTCACGACCAGCAAATGAAGTTTGCGGAGACCTTGTTGATCATCTTAACTTAGATAATAAATTAATAAGTCTTACAATGGCAGATGTAGCGGGCAAAGGATTAAGCGCTGCATTGATGATGTCGAAACTTCAGTCAACAATTCGTGCAATTGCAAATGAAGGTGATTCCCTTTCAGTTTTGGCATCGAAGGTAAATAAAATTTTTAACCGCGACAGTCTGCCTAGTCTTTTCGCTTCAATGATCTATTTTAATGTTGAACCGGGAACAGGAAAATTAAAATATGTTAACGCCGGACATCTTCCACCGCTTATAATAAGAAATGATAAAATTGAGGAATGTGAAAAGGGCGACGCTGCAATCGGGATTATGAAAGATTCAAAATTTTCTGAAAAGGAAATTGAATTACAACCCAAGGAAGCAATTATTATCTTTTCTGACGGAGTTACCGAAGCAGCAAATGAAGTAGGACAGTTTTTCGGGAAGGAAAGATTGATCAATACAATTAAGAAATTTAAAGACCGCCCAGCTGATAAACTGGGTGAAGCAATTACCCAGCAGGTTGAATATTTTGCCGGCGATGCACCAAGGAGTGATGATCTTTCTTTGATAGTTTTGAAGCGGAGTTAAACCCACCCCTGCACCCCTCCCGGGAGGGGACTATCATTTTATTGTTTGCTTTTTTCTTTTTCATTAATTAAAATCTAATTATGAAGAGGAGAAAAATCCTGCCATACAATCCAATATTAAAAGAGAGAGCAAAACATTTAAGGAAAAACTCAACTCTTTCTGAAATAATGCTTTGGTCTGAATTAAAGAAAAAGCAATTGCTTGAATATGATTTTGATCGCCAGAGACCAATTGACAATTTCATAGTAGATTTTTATTGCAAAGATCTGATGCTCGCAATAGAAATTGATGGTGAAAGTCATTATGGAAAAGAATCAAAAGACAAGAAAAGAGATAAAAAACTGAATAGCCTTGGTGTAACTGTCTTACGGTTTGATGATTTAGATGTAAGATATAAAATGGATGAAGTATTGGAAAAAATTAAAAAGTGGATTTTGGAAAACAGATAACATAAAAACATTACGTGTCCTTATTTTTATTCCCCTCCTGGGAGGGGTTCAGGGGTGGGTATAAAAAATCACTACAGTAAAAATAAGTTTACTTATTTAACTCCTTCATCATTTCAATTAATTTTTTTTTCAATAATTCAAGCTGTGCTCTTTCTTCGCGCGTTAACGGGCGCTGCATATAGTTTAAACCATTTCTATTAATCGGATAGCCGTTTGAAAAAGAAACCATCGATTGATTTGATGGGGTTGTAAATGCATTAGGACCTGTAATAGTAATTCCAAGAGTTGAATTATCTGAGTCTTGGCTTGTCGGTTCATTTAAAGCATAAGCTGAGTTATTCTTCGAAACGTTTGGAGGAGGAACCGACTCTTTATTAATTTTATTTTTTGCTTCAGGATTAACTTCTTCCACTTTTGTTTTTTGAGGTGGAGGAACTTCTTTGCTTGCAACTACATCTTCACGAACACGGGGAGGAAATAGCAAAGGATTTTCTTCGATTCCGGGGTTTCCGGTGTTAACTAAAAATAGAACAGCAATTGCTGCTACAGCAATCCCTGCAGAAGGAATTAACCTTGATGGTAAAAGAAAAGTCGCCCAGAATGAACGTTCTTTCTTTTCAAATTTACCGGAGTTAATACTCCTTATTAAATCGGCTTCAAAATTAGAAGGAGCCGAAACTTTTTGAAGTCCCTTGAGGGTTTTTACAACATCACTATATTGGGATTCTTCATTATTTAAATTCATTACTGAACCTTTATTCGTTGTGTATATGTTTCAATAATTTTTGTAATTGAGCCCTGCCCCTGTTTATCCTGGATTTTACTGTTCCAACTGTAATGCCCATTATTTCCGCAATTTCTTCATAAGACATCTCTTGGATGTCTCTTAAAATTACAGCCTTGCGGTAAGACTCAGAAACTTTTAAAAACGCTTTCTGAATTATATCGTCTTTAATTCCGCTGTCTGTTATATCGTCGGGACGATAATTCTCATCCGGAATTTCATAGGTTTCATCTTCATCTTTACCGTAAGCGTTAATAGATAAGAAAGATCTCCGTTTTCTTCTTTGCAATTCTGTTTTTGCAAGGTTGCCTGCAATAGTATAAATCCATGTAGAAAACTTAGCAATTGACTGATAGGTGTCCTTGTAGCGGTAGACCTTGATCATAGTTTCCTGAACAACATCAACACAAGCTTCGTAATCACCGAGATATCTGAAAACAAAGTTTGTTAACGGGTTTTTATACCGCTGAACAAGAATCTCAAATGCTCTTTCAGTATTATTCCTCTGAAATTCGAGGATCAGCTCCTCGTCATTCAGATCGTTAAAATTCTTATCTGTCAAAGGTATTGTACTCTTTTGTGTCTAAAATGTTTCCAGAATTAGACAATAAATTACTCAAAAATATTTAAATTCTAAAAGGTTAGATTTTTACAAAAATTCACATAAAGCAGTGTCTATTTTTCTGTTCATACAAACATATGAGATTTCTCTATAAAAATAAGGAAAAGTGCCATAAATATTTGCCGCAAAAGATGTTAATCTTTAGAGGGAATTTCCTTCCTTGTCCAGTAAACAAAATCAGTCTCAGCAGGAGTTTCATCCAGGTTTCTTACAAGCTGGGCAATCTGCCCTCGGTGATACCAGGAATGACCAAATAACTGAATAAGAATTTCCTCTACCTCGTTTGAATACCAGATGCCTTCTGTGCTTTTATACTCAAAAACCCGTTCCAATTCTTTTTGATCGAGACTGCTAAAATAATTGTCCCACGCTTTATGTGTTTCATCAGCCATAGGTGATAGCTCATTTGCATTTATATTATCCGGGAATAAATCAGCCGGAATATTTTCCAGCACCCCCATTCTTTTTAGCCACAACCAGCGGGCACCGACAATATGTGCAAACAGGCTTTTGGCTTTCTGAAATTCCTTCCGGTCCCTTTTTTCTTTTGGAACCGACGTAAGTGAAGCAATAGTTTTTGAATGGGCATCCTTTTCGTATTGAAACCATGTCTTGAGATGATCTAAAACTGATTCCTGCATAAGATAACACCTAAAATTTATTTTATAATTGATTAAAAAATAAACTAAGTAATTTTGATAAAAGTTACATTTAAAAAAGGATGAAAAGGGGGGATAAAATCCTTTCCGGCAATTTGGATATTACCGGAAAGAATTATTGAATTTGTTTAACGGGAAATATTGAAATTACCATCAAGTTCTTTTCCGAAATAATCTTCGTACATATCTTTATATTTTTCCAGCAGGTTATCCGGCAGTCTTTTGCCGTTTACTTCCAGTTTGTCTGAGCTGAATTCAAGATCAAAATCGTCATCATCTTCATCGAGATACCCGTCTTTTATTAATTCTGATTTCATATCTTTCAGAAAATGTTTCAGGATTTTCATTTTCTCCCTGAGTTTACTCATATCCACTTTGATGTCTTTCAAGTTAAATTTTACTTTATCAAGACTTTTTGCGAGATCAGAAAAATCAAAATCGAAATTAAAATTCATCTTGTTTTTGCTGATTTCATCATTCAATTTTTCCATTGACTTTTGAAACGCTTCGTCGTCAAAGAAATCCTCATCTTTTAATTTCTCAAGACTCCTTTTCATTTCTTTCATTGACTCACGAAATGATTCTTTATCAAAATCCACATTTATATGGACGGATTTCATATTTATTAATTTTTCCTTGAGTTCTTCCATTTGTTCATTAAACTCGTCTGAGTCAAAATGAAATGAAAAGTTTTTGGGAAAATCAAAATCGAAGTCAAAATCATTATCCAGTGAAGCGAGATCTTCTTCCAGTTCTTCGATGCGGTTGATAATCATATCGCGGTATTTATCAATTTCATCTTCTGAAAGTTTATCTCCATCTCTGTAAACCTTTTCAATTTCTCCATCCCGCATAATAACTTTCCAATAAATTTTCTTGCCGTTTTCTTTTGTTGAGAAGGAATACTTTTTCCCTTTCACATTTTTATGGCTGCTGATTGATAATCCGTTGCTTAAAAAATTATCCGTTCGTGAGGAATAAAACCCAAATGAACAAACCACAAAAACCGCTGTCAAGGCGGTAATTAAGAAGGGCTTTGTTTTAATTTTGTTTTTCATATTAACTCCTTTAATATTTGCATTATCTGTTTATTTGGACGCTTAAATTATTAAAGAGTTCAGTTTAAAAGCTCGTTTTGGTAGGAAAAAGGGATATATATTGATAAACGGTGGCTGTAGATGATAAATGAGCGCGAATCTCAGTTTTATACTTTAGTAAGTCCGATTTGTCTTTAATATAGCTTTGCCTGTATTAGAAAAATGCAGATTCATCTAAAAAGATTAAGTTTAACATTATATCTTCTTATTATTAACTGAAGGATAATTGTAAATAATACCGTTTATCAAAAATCAGTTTCTTATTATTCATAATTAATTAAAATTAAAGTCAGCCTAATATTCCAATTAAAAGAAGAAATTTAAAAAATTACATCGGAGAGAGATATGTCATTCCTAAGAAAAGCTTTGGTTCTTTTTATTGTTGTTATGTCTGCGGCTTCTTTTGCCGGACAAAATAAGGGATTTGAAGATCACAAGTTTATTGTTACAACAGAATGGCTGGCAAATCATTTAAATGATAAAAACCTTGTTCTGATTGAGATAGGTGATAAAGCCAAATATGAAAAAGAACATTTACCCGGTGCAGTATTTCTACAGACTATGGAAATTTCAACTCCCCGCGGCAAAGGTCTTACACTTCAGATTCCTGATATGAAAAAACTAATTGATACTTTTGAAAAAGCCGGTGTATCGGATAACTCAAGAATCATTTTGTATTACGGTAATGATTGGGTAACACCGACAGCAAGATTCTATCTCACCCTGGATTATATGGGACTGGGAAACAATACTTCAATTTTAGATGGCGGGTTGCCACAATGGAAAAAAGAAAACAGGAAGGTAACAAGTGAAATTCTCAAAACTAAAAGAGGTAAAATCACAATTAGTAATCCTGATAAAGATGTGGTAGTGGATATAAATTATGTTGAAAAAAACCTGGATAATCCTAAAGTTCAAATTGTTGATGCAAGAACGGAAAATTTTTATACTGGTGCGGATACAAATTATAGCAGACCGGGACATATTTCAGGAGCAACAAATATTCCTTTTCCTTCAATTACTTCGGAGGATGCACCGTACCTATTTAAATCAAAAGAGGAATTGAAAAAGATTTTTGAAGATGCAAATGTTAAAGATGGAAAGTCTGTTATTTGTTATTGTCACATAGGTCAGCAGGCAAGCCTCGTTTTTTTCGTGGCGAAGTACCTTGGTTACGATGCTCACCTGTATGACGGATCATACCAGGAATGGGATAAGCGAACAGATCTGCCTGTAATTGGGGCGGTTAAAAGAAATTAGAAATTATGAATTATAAATTTTGAATCTAATAATTACAATTAATAAACTTACTAATGAAAATCGCAGTAAATAAATTTTCATTTTTCAGGGTGAAAGAAATTGGTAATGAAAAATCTGTTTCCAAACCCCAACCTTATTGGAATCCTTATCTTGCCGGATTCGGGCTCGGGCTTGTTCTTCTTGCAGCTTTTGTAATTATGGGAAAAGGACTTGGTGCATCGGGTGCGTTTTCAACAGTTGTTTCAACAGGTGTTAATGCAGTTGCGCCCACCCATGCAAAAGCAAATGAATTCTTCTCTGCCTATTCCGAACAGGTCTCGGCTAATCCATTTAAAGACTGGTACGTAATTGAAGTTATCGGAATTCTGATTGGCGGATTTATCTCCGGATTTTTTGCTCACAGGATAAAATTAACTGTGGATAAAGGACCAAATATTTCTGTAAAAGGAAGATTTACTTATGCGTTTGTCGGCGGTGCAATAATGGGGATTGGAGCCAAACTTGCTCGTGGCTGTACAAGCGGACAAGCTCTTACGGGCGGCGCACAGTTAAATGTCGGCAGCTGGGCTTTTATGATCTTCATTTTTATTGGCGGATATGCTGCTGCATATTTTGTAAGGAGGCAATGGTTATGAGCGCGCCTTATTTTATGCACGGATTTTTTGGCGAAGGAACGGGATTAATATTTGCCCTGATCATCGGGATATTTTTCGGATTCTTTCTGGAACGGGGCGGACTGGGAAACGCAAGGAAACTTGTAGGACAGTTTTACTTTTATGATATGACAGTTTTTAAAATGATGTTCACTGCCATAATTACGGCAATGCTCGGACTTTTCTTCCTTTCTTATTTTGGATTCCTTGATTTATCTCTAGTCTATATTATTCCAACCTACATTCTTCCACAAATAGTGGGTGGATTTATTTTTGGAGTAGGATTTGTAATGGGCGGACTTTGTCCCGGAACTTCCTGCGTTGCTTTAACAACAGGAAGAATAGACAGCATCGTTTTAATAATAGGAATGATTTTCGGAGTTTTTGTTTTTGGTGAAGCTTTCCCTTTTTTCAGAGATTTTTATTATTCAACACCAATGGGAAATTCAACATTTCCGCAGATTTTAAATATGTCTTACGGTACACTTGTTTTTATAATTGTAATACTTGCCCTTGCGGGGTTTTATGTTGCAGAAAAAATGGAAAAGAAGTGCCAACAAAAAAAAGGAGTACTAAATTGAAAAAAATTGTTACAGTATTATTTTTAATTTCATCTGCTTTATTATTTGCTCAACAATCAAAACCGTCAATTGTTGTTTTGGGTGTTACTCATTCCGGTCAACTTGTAAATTTCAATCAGCAACCGGCAGCAATTCGTGCATTTATTATTAGGGTTAATCCTGCTGCCATTTGCATAGAACGATCGCCGGAGCAGTTTAGCAGGAACGATTTTTACGAATTTACTTATGAACAACAATATTGTGTAGCTCCTTATGCAAGAGAGAAAAAAATTCCGTTGTATCCGGTTGATTGGTATCCTGATAAAAACGATTTGGTTTTAGCATTTGGGGTTTCTGATTTAGAAGTTCCATCTTTTAGTAGGAGACCAAGTGGCTTCTGGGGTTTTACGGTTTTTTCTGATAGCTCATCACTTTACAACAGCTTGTATTATGCTGATGACACAACTTCAGGAGCAGGTTTTAAAGAATGGTATACACAGTACCCTGAAAAAGTTAATTATGATTTTGCCCGCAGGCTCTTTTTATATAGGACTTTTTTACAGGGCAAAAGGATAGAGCGAGCTGCTATGAATTATAAAAATGATACCTTGCTTGTAATAATCGGAACAATGCATAAGGAGGACCTTGAAAATCATCTTTCTGCCGACGGCTACGTTATAATTAATCCCACTGACTTTGGAGAAATTACACAAAAAGAAATTAGTAACAACTTTAAAACAGAAGATGCTATTGCTATTTGTTCTTTCAACCTTTGCGGGGTTCAATCACGGAGTAAACTGATAAATTATAAATTGCTTGATTATGCTTTTAATAAATTAGATAAAATAAATAGCGGGGAGAGCGGTTTTTTTAAAATAAGATATAAACTACTTAAAAAAGAAATAACACACGAAAATGCGATTGATGAATATAAAAGTTTGCTTGAGAATGTAAATGAAAAAACTATGTTTACCTGGACAGGAGTAAAAGACAAAAGGCGTCTTGATTCTTACTTTGATCCATTTGGTAATATGACCTTGTGGCAGAGGACTCATTTGGAACTTGCACGCGAATACTATTTAATTAATGATTTTACAAATTATCTTAAAGAGAAAAATATTATAATGGCTGAGTTTAACGGCTTAAAGAAAGCAATGTTAACGGATTATTGGTCGGAATATATAGAAAAGTAGATTTTAAATTGAAATTAACATCAAACAAGGTTTTTGCAATCATTGCAATTTTGCTTGCTGCTTTTGCGTTAATAGCAGAAAATCCGTTTAGTTCTAAACAAAGTTTTATTACTCCTGAACAATTTGCGGATTCATTAATTGCGAGAAAACAAAATTTAAAAATAATTGACCTTCGTTCTGCCGAAGGTTTCAGAAAGTATCACATACCAACTTCATCTAATATTAATTTACCCGGGTTAGGTTCTGTTTCATTAAGTAAAAATGATATGATAGTTTTCTATTCCGGTAGAGATAATGATTCCAAAACTGCCCAGTATGAATTTGAAAAAAAGGGATTTAAAAATGTTTATTTCCTCAAAGGTGGAATAGACGGCTGGATGAACAAAGTTATCTTCCCGGTTCTTCTACAAAATGCAAGTGAAACAGAAAAAAAGGAATTCGAAAAACTTGAAAGACGAAGTATGTATTTCGGAGGTCAACCAGAGAGGGAGGGAGATAACACAAAAAAAGTTTACAGGAGAGAAGGATGTTAATTAAAATGAAAACTAAAAATGTTTTATTAATCCTGTTTTATGTATTTATTGCTTGTACAAGTTTAATAAATGGACAAACAGAACTTATTACCCCGAAAAGTAATCAGCTACAAATAAAGTATTTAAAACCTTCTGAAGTTTCTTTTAAAGTCATAATGGAAAGTAACGGCAATAAAAAAGATCTTGGTTTATTAATAGATCAAATTAAAATTATTGAATGGAATGGGAATAAATGTATTGAAAGAATTCAACAAATGCCGAATATAAATCTTATTGATACCAGCATAAATAATATTAATAGTCTTTCACCTGTTTTTCATGCCGGACACAATCCATCCGGGTATATGCGTTTAAATTTTGAAACAACTACAGTTACAGGAGAAAAATATTTTTCAAATAAAGACAGCCTTATAAAGATCAACACAAAAATGCCTGCTCCTTATTTTGATTCAAATATGTTTGAAGTAATATTGAGCTTACTCCCCTTAAGCGATAACTTCAAAGCTCAAATTCCTTATTACGAATTTGAATCAGGAGGATATACAATATATAAAGCAAAAGTAAGTGGAAGTAAAAAGGTAAAGAACCCCAAGGGTTCGTTTGAAAACACCTGGATTCTTGAAACTGAACATAATGGTACCAGAAGTGTATTTTATATTTCGAAATCTAAAAGAGAAATTTTGAAGAAAGAAATTTTCCGTTCACCAACATTAAAAATTGTTTTTGACTGGGTTGACTAAAATTATATTACTGATGGTCTGGTTTTTAATTTTAACATCATTGCTGCGGAAATAATGCAGAAAGCAAAAGCTCCTGTCCACAAATTAAACGAGCCGAAATTTTCAAGTACCAGAGCGCCAAGCCACGGACCTGCCATGAAAGAAATGCTGAAAGACATCTGGTAAAAGCCCATGTATTCACCTCGTTTTTTTGCCGGCGCAATTTCGGAAATATAAGTTGCACTTGCCGGGAAGACTATCATTTCTCCAAAAGTCCATATAACAATTGTAATCACCAAAAGCGGAATGGAATGCGCAATTGCCATTCCCCCGAAACCAATTGCCGTTAATAATGCGCCAAGCGTTAGTGATTTTTTATCACTCCATGTGGACATATAATTATTTAGAGGAACCTCGATCAGAATAATTAAACCAGTATTTATAATTGTTAAAGCACCGTAGGTTGCTGTAGAAAAACCGAGGTCGTGAACCATAAATAATGGCATTGTTGACATATGCTGGAAGAAAACCATTACGACAGGAATCAGTGCGATTAAAAAGTAAATAAGATTTTTATCTTTTAGTGCACCAAGGTGTTTTACCTCAGCTCCGGGCAGATGACTATCTTCCGGTTCAACAATTTTGTCCCACTTTGAAGTTATCAGGAAAAACACAGCAATAAGGGAAGTGATACCATCTACATAAAAAATAATTGAGAAATTAATAAGAGTGAGCAAACCACCAACGACCGGACCGACGCTCATTCCGAGATTTATTGCAAGGCGGTTTAATGCATATGCTGTTCTTCTTTGTGGTGCCGGAACAACTTCCGAAATAAGAGACATATTTGCCGGGCGGAATGATTCATTTATTACTGCCAAGATAAATGTGAAAACAAGAATTAAATAATAATCCGAGACCAGTGTATATATAAAAAACATTATGCTGGTTGCAAAGAGAGAAAGTTTCATTATCCTGAATGAACCAACTTTATC
>DATFMR010000143.1:0-2937 GCA_035266865.1 Ignavibacteriaceae bacterium
TCGGCTGTAATTCTGAAAACCGGATTTTTGCTCCTGCCATCTATGGACCTTCTTAGCTGTTGGACAGCAGAAATTTCTTCTGCTGAAATGTTTAGCTTTACAGCCGCCGCTTTGTAAAGTGTTTCTTTGTCGTTAAAATTACCAGGAGATAAAACTATTTCGATTTGCTTTTTCATTTTGTGTCCTCTGTCTATGAGGAAAATTATTAGTTGTTAAATTTACACAAAAAACGCAGAAATATTTCATCTGATTTTCCTCCGTTGTTGTCCGTTATCTCTGTGGTAAAATTGTTTTTTGAGTGAGTAAAATCCTAGCCATAGGGGCAAAGGGTAGCGACTCCTCAAATTTTCAAAGAAACATAGACTTATTAAAACCATGGCAGACTGTTTCTCCCATGCCTATAGACACTAGTGTTGAACCTGCCAATACCTTACTTGTGAGCTTAGTAATTTAGCTATAAGTCTAATTAAAACGCCTCAGAATGATACATTTTGAGGATTTATTTGCCGTTAACTCAATGAACCATACCGTTAGATAAATCATCTTGAATTTTTCTTGCTTTTTGAAAGATTAACCTTTAGGTTCCTGTAATGTTCGTTCAGACTAAAATCCAAAATCGGGGGATTGTTTTATTCCTACAAAACAAACTCATTTAAAAACTCCATAAGATTTAGTAATTATACTTTATTTATTTTAGATCGGAATTGAAAAGCAAGGTGGGTCTGTATTATCAATTTATAAAAGGGATTCAATATGAAGAAATCGCTTATTTTATTTACTGTTCTTTTAGTGACCGCTTCTTTTATAGGGTGTGCAGGTTCGGGACAAAAAGAAGCAAGCAACACAAATTTAACCTCTGGAAGGGTTAAAATGGAAATAAAAAAAGGAAAAACTACACAAGCTGAAATATTAAAAATTTTTGGATCTCCTAACATTGTCACTAAAAATAGAGAAAATGATGAAGTGTGGAATTATAATAGAATGTCATATGAGTCAGCTTATGGCTCTGAGGGCGGAGGATTTATCTTTTGGGGTGGAAGTAGAGCAGCTTCATCAACAACAACAAAATCATTCGATCTTATTATTATTTTTGATAAAAATGATGTTGTTAAAGACTATAGTTTAATCTCAGCTAATTTTTAATCTACCAACTTAATTTACTATTATAGGAGTACATAGGATGAAAATTTTAATTACAACCAGTTTATTTTTAACATTATTTGTTGTTGGATGCGCTACTGGACCTCAGCTTTCCCAGATGCAGAAAAGACAAATGACAACCAAAATGATTGAGGGATCATATGAAGACGCATTTAGAGCCACAATGACTATTCTCCAAGATCAAGGATATGTAATTAAACAAACAGATATGAATAGCGGTTTAATTGTTGCGAATGTGGACAGAGAATCTTCAAAAGGGTCACAATTTTTATCTGCTTTATTCACTGGAGCTGTTTCACATAAAAATACCATTATAGAAGTCAGTGCCACTATCAATAAATTAAATGAAACGAGTCAGGAAATAAGATTAAATATTCAGGAAACAGAATATTCGGGGAATGGTGGTAAAACTGATATAAACCAAATTTATGATCCTAAAGTTTATGAGAATTTATTTAACCAAATTGTTTTGGAAGTTAAGAGAAGAGAAGCCATTAATGGATAAATAATGTTTTACCCGAACCTATTTTTAGTTTGTAAATTTCTCTCAAATTCTGATATAAACATAATTTATAATAATAACCGGGTAAGCCTTACGTGCCTGCCCGGTACTGCTGTGCGAATAAACTTTGCCTTAACCTGTTTCCTGTCCTCATTCTCCAAATTTTCACATATTTCTGACCGTTAACTCAATGAAAGGTACCGTATACTAATTAACATCCCATTTGTCTTGCCACTACAGATAGTTTTTTCTATCTTTTAGAATAAGTCAGGGCTTAATATGAAAAAATGTTTCTGTATAAATCTTATAGTATTTTTTTCTTTACTCCTTTCATTTTCCGCTTGTAATGAAGAATTATTATCCCCCCAGTCATCTAAGAATATGAATAATTGTCCTGTTAAAGTGGAAAGTATTATTCCTAAACGGGGTTATGTTGGGCAGAAAACTTTAGTAGTACTTAAAAAAGAAAAAAAATCAATAGAATATTTAGCCACAGCTGAATTAAATAGTGATGATTTTAGTTTGGAGACTATATCAGGAGACTCGATTTATTTTACTGTCCCATATTTATCAGAATTTAAAGACTTTTATCTTTTTGCAAATGATTCAGAAAACGATTCAACATATAAAATAAGAATAGACATAGATCCTTATCCTGAAAGCTGTGGCAATTCATTGTGTATAAAATGGAATAATGTTGAAAAAGTTGCAGATACAATTCAGCAATCAAATGAGTATTGGGAGGCAAAAATCATCGGAGACACTGTAAAGTTAATTTATACAAAATCATATCCTGATTTGATTTATCATAGGACGGTTATTTTTAAAAATAACGGCTCAAATTATTTACCCGAATTTATTTCCCTTTATGATGAAGATGACCATGGCCATAAGGATACTTTAGAAACCGGCCTTGCCAAAATAGATAAATGGGACTTAAGTGGTGCAATTAGCGGAATTATATATTCTGAAAAATGGGAAAGTAAATTAAAACATCCAGCGTATACCTTTCATAGTTCTTATGGTTTTTATTATACGTTTAGTAAATAATTATTTAAGGGCGAAAGATAAAAAAAATACTACAGGTATTAATACCTGTCATTGCAGCAAGAACAATCGTGCTGGCTATAGTAATAAGGAGTGTAACGAGACAATGCTCGGAAATGAGGCAACAAGATGGAAAAAATATTACTATGCTCATTTCTGGAGATATCTACTTCTTTTTAGCAGGATTTATTTTGTTTATCTACTTGTAATAATTATTTTGTTATTCA
>DATFMR010000144.1:0-51842 GCA_035266865.1 Ignavibacteriaceae bacterium
AAATCCATACAGCCGAAGGCTACTTCCATTCCATTTATTTTCCCAGTACCGGTACGTACAGCATCATTCATTTTTGATTTTTTAATTGTGTCCTGTATTCTTGTGGAATACTTTTTTGTGTCTTCAAATACAAGAGGGTCAGCCGATCTCATTTTCTTATCCATTTCTTTGAATGAACTTTTATCCAGTAAGAAATTAATGTATTCTTCACTTCCAATTCTAAAGTGATAGTTACATTTTACGCATGTCCAAAGGTTTGTTTCCAACTGTTTTTTATGCAATATCTCGCCACAACCCGGGCATTTTTCCCACAAACCGTCTGGTAGATCTTTTTTCTGTGAGTCAGGTGAAATATTTTCTTTCGATCTCTTAAACCACGCCATTTATTATCAGCCTTTTACATTTGCATGTATTTTTAATATTGATTTTTCATTAATTGGATCATTTGAGATAACCTCAATAATCCGGCTAACGCTTCCATTCTCTATGGATGAATCAAATTCAACATGGATAACTCCAGATTCTCCTGCTTCCAATTTTGTTTTATTTAATAATGCAGCAGTACATCCGCATGAGGTTCTTATTCTTTTTATTTCTAAAGTTGAATTGCCTCTATTAACAATTGTGAAGTTATGGCTAACAACCTCTCCTTTTTTTACATCACCAAAATCAAACGTTGTATCTGAAAATGTAATTTTGGGTATATCAGTCAAAACACTTTGTCTTTTTTCCTTATCAACTTTAGAAAGATTTGGAAAAACTAAATCGGGATATTTTTTATTATAAATTACTGTTAATCTCAATGTAGGAGTAGTCTCATCATTGGAATTAACATAAATATATTCAATATTCTCTTTTTTGCCAGATGAACCTGAATAAGTAACCGATAAAAATGCAGAATCCCCGATATTTACCTCTTTTTTATCAAGGTCTGCAGTTACGCACCTGCACGTTGTGTGGATCTTATTAATTTTTAAAACCCCGCCACCGCTATTAAAAATTATAAATTTAAATGAACCTGATGAACTAAAATCATGCTCAACTGATTGGACTGCAATTCTTGGGCGAATTGTCTGTCCAAAAATAATCGGGCAGATTAGAAATAACAGCAAGACTATTTTTTTAGTCATTTATTTACCTTAATAATGAAATCTTTAAGATAATTTGGTTCAAGGTAATCAAAGTCATAAGTTTTTAATTTTTCTCCAAACAATTTTGACCATTTTGCCAAATAAACAGAAGACGGGGAACTAAGGTTCCGGAATAAGTTATTTTTTGAATTTTTAAAAGCATTTCCAAATACCTGTAGCCCGTCTACATTCAAAAAATCAGATTTCTTCACTATTTGCAATTCTTCCACAAATATAAATTTATTCTCCTTAACTTGAAACTTTGCGTAATATATCTCGTCAGAATTTACTTTATTCGCTATAATGAATTCAGCTCCATCTTTTAAATAGGCTGAAATCTGCAATGCCAGTGCTTCAAAAGTTGGTACCAATATTATAGGAAGATTTGCTCCATAAGCCAAACCTTTTGCCGCTGTAAGTCCAATTCTTAAACCAGTAAAAGAACCTGGACCCGATGATACAACAATGGAATCAATTTTTTTTAATTCTGTATCAGATATTTTTAATATATAATCAACCGAACTCACTAGCCTCTCAGAATGTGAGTGTCTTTCATTAAGTATTGATTCAAAATATTTATCTTCAGAGAAATATATCCCCACATTGCACAATGTATCCGATGTTTCTATTGTTAATATGGGATTACTATTATTCATATTTGTTAATTATAAACCTTCTGCTAAGATTTTTTTTTACTTCAATATTTATTTCAATTCTATTTCCCGGTATAATTTCGGGAAACATATTCCCCCATTCTATAAAAATAATTGAATCATCGTCATTCAGATAATCATTAAATCCAATATCGAAAAGTTCATTTGATTTTTCAATCCTATAAAAATCAAAATGATAAATTCTAACACGACCTATATATTCATTAATCAGAGAAAATGTTGGACTGCTAACATTATTAATACCAAATTGCCTGGCAACTTCCTTTACAAAAAAAGTTTTTCCCGATCCAAGTTCGCCGCAGAGTACAATAATATCACCAGAAAATATACTATCGGAAAATACTTTTGCCAATTCAGCAGTTTCTTTTTCTGAAAATATTTGCACAGAATATGGAAATTTCATAATTGCCATAATTCAGTAATTATTTAGGCTCCATCGTTATAACAGGCAAAATCATTTCCTCCATTGAAATACCGCCATGCTGGAATGTGTCTTTATAATAGGTTAAATACTTATGATAATCAGTTGGATAAACAAAATAAAAATCTTCTTTTGCTATAATATAATTTATTGTCACCCCTCTTCGAGGCAATTTATACTCATCAGCATTCCTAATATAAACTGCGTGTTTTTGATCAACTTTTAGATTTCTACCATATTTAAATCTTAAATTTGTAGATGCTTCTTTATCTCCCAGAACTTTTGCGCCACGTAATGATCTGATACTGCCATGATCTGTAGTTAAAATTATTTTTATATTATTCATTTTTGAAAGTGCCTTAAATGTAGAAAATAATGAGGAATGACTAAACCAGGTATTTGTTAATGAACGGAAAGCAGGTTCATCTGGTGCAATTTCTTTAAGGAGATCAGAATCAGATCTACCATGAACCATCATATCCAAAAAATTAACAACTACAGACGTAAAATGAACATTTTGATATGACATTATATTTTGTTCAAAATTTCTACCAACTTCAGGATCAATTATTTTTATATACTTTAATTCATTTCTCAGTTTTATTTTTTTCCTGTCAATAAAAAACTGAAGTAATTCTTTTTCATATTTATTCATACTGTTTTCATCATCGTTGCCCGATATCCAATAATCAGGATAATTTTTCTGAATGTCAGACGGGAATAATCCGCTAAAAAGAGAATTTCTTGCATATGGAGTGGCAGTTGGCAATATTGAAAAATAGTACTCCTTATCAATTTTAAAGAATTCATGCAACAGGTTTTCCATAATTAGCCATTGATCCATTCTCAAACAATCTAAGACAAAAAAGAATACGGAACTTTTATCATCTGTTAAATGTGGTTGAACAAATTTATTAACTATATCCTTCGACAAGATAGGATTATCTTCAAAATCTTCACCAACCCAATCACGATAGTTTTTTTCTATAAATCTGCAAAATTCTTTATTAGCTTCTTTTTTTTGTTCGTTGAGACTCTGACGCAACCCGATCCCAGAATGCCTATCCAGTTCAATATCCCAATTTACCAGCTTTAAATAAATTTCAATCCATTTTTCCAGACTAAGATCATCCATCAGAGCCTGGGAAATCTCATTAAAATCCTGTAGGTAATCTTTTGCAACATATTGTCCGGATATTTTTTTCCCTTCAAGAATTTTTTTACATACCAGCAATACCTGGCTTGGATTAACTGGTTTGGTTAAATAGTCACTTATTTTTCCTCCGATTGCATCATTCATCAATGATTCTTCTTCACTTTTTGTAATCATTACAACCGGTATGTTTGCGTTTATTTCTTTAATTTCAGCAAGGGTTTCCAGCCCGCCCATTCCTGCCATCATTTCATCAAGAAAAATAAGGTCGTAATCATTCTCTCTTACTGATGATATTGCATCTTCGCCATTAGTAACAGTGTCAACAATAAATCCTTTTTCAGAAAGAAAAATTACATGTGATCTTAATAGATCAATTTCGTCATCAACCCATAAAATTTTTTTAGTAGTCATTAATTCTCTAAATAATTATTGTATTGAGATATGAACATCTAATCCGGCCTGGTTCGAAGTGGACGGAGGTATTCTTGAAGCACCTTCTGGTGTAATCGTTGTCCTCGTATAAAATAATGAAACCTGAACTCTTGAACTTATTGTATATTTAACCCTAGGTTCAATTGTAACTCTTGTAGTACCATTCTGTGGAGTACCTCCTTCTTTGTAATTGATCATATCATAAATTGTACTAGAATTTCTGGAATTTGTATAGGAAAAACTAAATTCAATATCATTTTTTAAGGAGACTCCAAACAATGGTAATTCAAACCCAGATTTTGAGTATCCTGCTGTAATCCCGATATCCTTTGAAAAAGACTCAATTATATTCCTTGTCGAAATTCCCAGGTCGAAGCTCGTCCTAGTTGAATATTTTATACTTCCTATTAAAGAACCATTCCAAAGTCTACCAAAAGTTATATTCAATCCAACCAGAGGAAAAAAACCATACTGAATTCTCTGAGTTTGAATTTGCTCTTTACCATCAGGAGTAGTTAGCCAACCTTCAGTATATGAAGCCGTATACGCATGATCAAGTGAAATATTTTGAGCTATTTTGCTGAAAAATAATAGTTTTTCCAGACCATCCCAAGTAATATGCCAATTTGGGCGTGGTATATATTTTGCGACTTCGCTCAAGAATCCAAGTTTAGCCAATACCGGCATACTTTCAAATCCGTTAATAAAAGCATCAGATAAACTTTGAGCAGGGTCGGAAGAATTTGGATTATATAATTCATGAACTTTATTTATTCCACTATTGAAACCCTTTAGTAATAAAACCGGAGGGAAAGAAAGAAATGACCTGGATATTGAGCCGGTTGATGAAATGTATGATATCGAGGTATTTCCATTTACATCCGATATTAATGCCGTTGATTTGTTAATTGACCACCCAACCTGCCATCTGATATCTATTTTTGCTCCCTGCCACAAAGGACGTGAGGTACTAAAATCAAAAGAATTTCTTTGCGAAAAAACATCCTGCAAAGTTCCTTTAGGGGCTCTCGGCCCAACATTGTGATCCAAACCAAACATAAAACCTCTGCTAGGTCCATTTTCAGGATCATAGCTAAAGCCCCAGAAATTTTTAAATCCTGTTTTAGCAGATCTTATACCTGTTTTTGATACTGTATTCTCACTTGAGAAATTAAATGAGATATTTTCATAATCAAAAAAGATAGACTTGGCTATATCTCTTAAAAACATTAGTCCCCTTGTCAATAATGGTTTTTTAGGCGTGCTGCTTAATGAATCGGATAGAACTAAATTTTCTCTTTCATCGGGGGCTAATTCTTTTTCAGCGTTTTTACTTTTTAATATATTAGCAATATCAATTGCTTCATTTCCAGTAAGCACCCTCAGTCTTCCGGTTTTTGTGCTAATATTTTGTTGAAACTGGTTAGATTGGCTTTGCTGCTGTACATCATTGTCTTCAGCAAAAAGTGGCGCAGTTAAAGCTTTCCATTTCAAAGTCAATCCAAATGAAGTCCTATTATTAAAACCAGCGCTACGTCCAAGTTCCTGTTGTCTGAAATCATAATTCCACCTGTAATTAACATTGTAGCTCGCATTTATTGAAAAATATTTATTGATATCCCAAAACGACGGTAATGAAGGAACCGTTTTAAAGCTTAATGATTGTTGATACGCATAATCTCTTCCAAAAGATTTTCCAGAAATTATATCACTCCAGATACTACTCTCAGATCTTTGATTTCCATTTTTATCTACTTCAAGATTTGCAAGAGAAGAATTTATTTGCAGATTATAATCAGCTGTAATATTAAAGAAGCTTCGTTCACTCATCCTCCAGGAAAAATTAAATCCTCTTGAAGTTGTAAAATCTCTTGAGATAATTGGTTTAGCCACCGAGGTATCCTGTGGCCGGGGGATATTTGTATTTCTCGATCTTCTGGCAGAAATATTCCATGATATAACCTGAGGGAAATAGTAATAACGCGCATCCCCATAATCCGGAATTAATTTAAAAAGTGCACCCAGTATTGGTATATCTGCTGGTTTAAAATAATAATCATACGGTAGATTTAATCCATAATTTATATTAGCAGTCCATAGCCATGAATTGTTAGACTGCACAGTAGGACTCTGGCTGAATGATTTATTATAATTAAAGGAAAAAGATAGTGCATTAAAAGTATCCTTTATCCACCAGGCATCTGTAGGAATTTTGATTTTAATATTTGAAGCTGACCAGGTATCGGATATGTTTAACGTTTTGGATTCTTCAATTAATTGATCACCAGTCTTAATCCCTCTCCCGCTTGAGTTTTTAAGATCTAATTGATTTGCTGCTTCAGAAACAAGAACATCAGTTCCTGGAATATAAAGTGGTGTACCTAGTGATTCAGTATGGGAATAATTTAATCTAAGGTTACTGCCTGGTAAATTAAATGGCAAAATCCTTAATATATCAATATCTGTTGAGATCGCCCAATTCCTGGATTCAATTCTGGAGCCAAACCTTCCCGATAATTGATGAAAGTACGGACTCCTCCCAGTAATATTAAAATTGACTGTAGCAAAATCAGCAAGTTTCAAAGAAGAATTGAAACTATAGGCCCATCCCGGGTGATTATCTGCTCCAATAACTCTTAATTCATTAATCCATACTTCGCCTGAAACATCACCCGCACCAACAGTACTCCCTTTATTTAGAATACCTATTAATAGGAATCTTACAGATGTTAAAGTAGGATTACCTCTTAATGAATAAAAATTATTTGGTCTTCCCGGAACCGACTGTTTGACTAATTGTGAAAGTGAATCCCTGGCTTCTTTAATTGCTGTTAAATCCTTAAAACTGATTGAAATTTCATTCCATCCCGGCCTGATTGGCTGACGATATTCATAAAAATTGTTCGTATCACTACCAAAACGATAATAAACCTCTGAAGTATAATCATTTGGATCGGATGAAGAAACAGATCCAGAAGATGTATTTTCATCGCCATGAACATATAATTTCATTTCAGAATAATTGAAAACATCCAGCGGAACAGTTAAATATTTAACAGCCTCTCTACTTTCTCCAACAGGTAAATCATTTATGATAAGATCTAAAGATTGCTCATTCCCAAAGACCTGTTCATCCGGCCGGGTTTTATCTCTTTGCTGGAAAACTCCCGGAGGAGTAGAATAATTCTCATTGTCTTCGACATTGATTACTGATACAGACATCACAGTATCCTGTGGTAAAACTTTTTGCCATTGATTTCCAACTAGATTAAATTCTGCTAATCTTAGGTGAACGAGATTTTCTGCACCTGTAACAAACATCCTTATAGTTTCAACATTCGTAAAACTTGGATCACCTACTAATTGTGTTGTATCTTTTAAGGGTATCCTGTATAAAAACCATCCCTGACCTGCACCGCTTCCAGCGATATACGGATTATTTGCTAAATTAGTATCTAGTGGTACCTCATACCTGAAATAACTGTTAACTCTATCCAGGTTCCCATTTCTATTTTGATCTTCAGTGTCAGGGATTCTCCCAATATCAGTCAAAGCAGCATTTCCCTGAGTTCCGTTAAAATTGAAATAATCAAATAATTCATGTTTAGTTAAACTTGTAGATGAGAAACCAAAGTTATCACCGCTTGGATCGGTACTTGTGTTTGTAGGCGCAGTCCCATTCAGATTTGGATTCTGAGCCGGATCACCTTCCTGACTATCAAGTAATCCATCTATTCCTGTATCTTCACCCGCCTCTAAAACATCATTCCTGTTTTTATCTTCCGTATCTAAAATATTATTAGGGATTACATCTTCACTTATTCTTCCTAGATCCAGGTACACTTTTGTTCCCTGCGGTACTCCTCGTGCGTAAAGCCAAAATTCAATGAACTCAATGTTTTCTTCTACAAGATTATTTGCATTCGAGGAAAGAAGTCTCATTATACCTCCCCAATCATTAGCTTTATTTGTAATAAGATTTGGGTGATAATTATAAGTACCTGGTGTGTCCGGTACGAAGACATAATCTAATACAGGAACCTGCTGATCCGCCCTTGCAACTTTTTTTCTGTCTCCCCATATATTCTGCACATTTACATCAGAGGGAGTAGGAGAAAACCAGAAACTTTTGCCCTTGTAGTCCATCATTTGCTGAGGAGTTAGCGTAGGATTAGTTGGGAAATTGGTCGGAGGGCTTAAATCCTTCCAGCCAGAATAATTTACTCCAATAGGAATAATTCTTTTTGCTCCTTCAAAATCATCTATATATGCAACACTCTCACCTTTGTCACTAGGTATAGTACTTTTAATTGTATTTGGGTCTGGCTTTATATAAGCATATTCACCGGAGAATGAGAGAGAGGACATTTCTCTAGTGGAAATAAGTTTATCCATTATTTTAGTTACAAAGGGGATATCTAAACTCGTTGAAAAATCTACACCATAGATTGTATTACTTAAAGGCTCTTCCCCAATTCTCACTTTATCGCTAAGTGATTGCTGATTTAAATTTAGGACAGAAAATCCTAGCTTAGTCCTAGGCGAAAAGTCAAAAACACCTCTTGCACCCAATAATGTTTTTGATGCTAGTTGAAAAAGATCATTTTGTTCATATGTTATTCTTAAATCGGCTCCTGGTACCAGGGCAGCATCATTTCTTATTTTCAATTGGCCAATATTATAATCGACAATATAATCGACACCCTCTTTTAATAAAGTCCCGTTTAAATAAACTCTTACAGAATTTTCTACAACGTTAAAACCTAAAGAATATGTATCACTAGCCTCACCTGAAAATTCACCTGTTAAGAGCCACTTATCTTTTGTGGTGTTTTGCCTTGCGTAAGTTTTTGTTGTATCATAAACCGACTGAAAATTTAATGAATCGGGCAAATCAGGATTAAATTGATCTATATCATTACCAAATGGCTGGAGGGTCGGAAAAACTATTTCACCCGTTGATGGGAAAATAGTAATACCAGCCCTGTAGTCAAATTTATCATCCGGGTTTGGATTATTTGCAGGATCAACATTATCAAGACCGAAAGCATTAAGAAGTTTTATCGGGTCTCCATTTGGGTTAGGATTCGGTAATTCAATTACAGGTTCCTGTCCTGGCTTTTCATATTTAATATTAAATTCAAATCCTTCCTGCTTAATATTTCTCCCGCCAACAGGATAAATATTTTTCAATTGAAGTTTCCAGGCTTGGGTCATACTTGGTTGAAGATTTGCTGGCTTAACTAATTTCAAAACCAGAATTGAATCATTATTAACAGTAGCTGTATTTAAAAATTCACCGTAATAATCATCATCATCTTTTGTTCCCGGACTATTTTCAACTCTATAGGCTACCGCAATAATGTCCTGATCCTGAATCTGAGTTTTAAATGTTACATACCCGGTTGCATCATGCAATTCATAATCAACTCCAGGTGTCAATAAGACAAACCTTCCTGTTTCAACTTTGCCAGGTATTGGATCAATGTTGGCATCCCTTTTATTATCTTCATATGGAGTATTGGCTTTAACTGGATGCAAATCTATATAGGCATTTGCTTGTCTTTCTTTTGATTTATCAATAATAGTAGAATTAACTGATTTCCAAACTTCAATATTGGTTACTCTATAATTTTCATTAACAATTGGTGTTGCGCTTCCATAGTATTTATAAAATAAATTTAAACCCGGATCTGCATAAATTGAATCAAGGAAATAATGGTTTGTTGAATAATCGTATGCACGTAAATTAAATTTCTGGGAAGTGGTACCGCTGTTGACCGACACTTCTTTAATCTCGCCCTTTTTCTGGCTGGCAAGTGTAGTAAGAGTAAATGGCCCTAGTTTAAATTGAGCTTTTAATCCAAATAATGCTTCACTACCACCAACCAGGGGAGATGTTTGAAGAGAAACGTTTCCTGCTTCAATACTCTGAATAATTTCATCTTCATAACCAGTGTATTTAATCTTCAACTGGTTTTCATATTGGAACTGTCTCTCTGTATTCCAGTCAGCTTTAATATTTAATTTATCCCCTATAGTTCCATCAACTGTAACCTGAACTGTCTGACTAAAATCAGGTTCATTTCTTGTATTCCCTAAAAAGGAAGATGTAATTCCTTCCGTAGTTTCATTCCTCCATGCACCGTGTATGTCTATTGCCCCGCTTATTTTCAAACTAATTTTTGGCGTACCAAAAATGCTTAATACACCTACACTAGGTAATGGGATTTCAAAATCAGTCAGGTTTTTAATTAACTCGCCTAATTCTTTTTTCGACTTTTTAAGCACATATTGATCTCCCAATTGGTCCCAGTCTTCTTTTTCATTGGCAGCTAGTTTCAACTCAATGTATTCTTCAATAGGTAGTTTCAGAAGAACCCGATAGGGAATACCATTTAATTCTTCCTGGATAATTACATATTTACCAGTTGAATCAATAACTACTGAACGGGAAATAAATCCAGATGAAGGCTGTAATGAAAGTGAAGGCCTGTATGGTTTCCCTAATTGTACAACAGGCGAAGTTGGTTGCTCATACCTGTAATTCTCTAATCTTGCTGTTGAATCCTGTGCATATTTTGCGAGTTGAAGAGAATCCTGGTTTACTATTTTTAAAGTATCCAATTTGGGATTGAGTGAATCAATTGCTGCTACTAAAGAATCGGGGAAAATTTTTACAGAATCGATCTGATTATTTTTTTTATCTGTTGAATCCGTACTAAAAAAATTGCCTTTAGAATTCGTTCCTTGAGAATTAAAATGTTCACTGATTTCATTCGTAGTGGATAATTGAGATTTTTGGAATTCATCCAGAGAAGTGTTCAGCCTCATACAGGCAGAGATCCAAATAGAAGGATTAGTTTCAGTATAATTTGGAGAATCAAAGCCGAGATTAATTGCAACATAAAATAGAATAGCAAAAACCAAAGCAACGCTTAAAATCTCTTGAAACCAATATAAGATTTTACGATTAATGAAGAACCTTTAAGAGATATTAATAGAATTATTAAAAATTGTAAAAAGGTGCTTTAATGCCTCCAAATTATGAGAACCAAAAATTATGTAAATTAAGCCTAATTTTCAAACAACCGAAAACAATTTATATAAATCCGAGATTAAAGATATTGTTTTTTGTCGCTAATTTAAGGCATTTTTTTTGGCACATATATATCAAATATTCAAAGCAAAGTTTTTAATATCGGAGTGAGATTTAAGGTTTAGTAATATTTAAAATAATATCTTTTTGGTCAGGAAATTTTTTTAGTAATTCCTCTCTTTTCCCTATTTCAAAATCATCAAAATCAAAACCTGGGGCAACTGTACAACCGATTAATCCGTAAGAACTCTTATCATTTAAGTCTGCACCAAACCAATTGTTTTTTTCAATAACTGTTTGAATTAATTCATCATTTTCAAGATTTCTGCCAAGCGTCCTTTTTTCCAATTTACCGTTTGAGGAAATAATATAAATATTAATCGTCGAACCATCATAAAAATGCCAAATTTCATCGGATTTCAACTTATGTAATGAAGAAATCTGCTCTCCTTCCAGCAAAAAGAATATTGAAGTAGAAAATACTCTTGCCCCTTCATATCTTACTGGAAGTACATCAGCCTCTATAATCTCTCCTGCAGAATAGATCTCATTATAATATCCACCCTCAGGATGTTTTTTCAATTTCAATTTATCTATATAATATTTTGCTTTTTCATTCATCAAATTACTTTAATATGCTTATTATTTCTTTAGGTTACAATTAATCTTTTTAATATAGATAATTAAACCTAATACCAAATCTTAAAACGTTCAAGTATTAAAATATTTCTCAATTTTTCTATTATATATATTAGAAAACAGTTTATCACATTTTTAATACATTACTAAAAAAATTAGTTTCATTTCAAGTAATATTTTGTTAAAATAGTATTGAAGAAAAAAGGGGTTATTAAGGGGGATTAGTTATTGTTTCTATATATGAATTATGCTTCATTTATATCGTTAATTCATCATATACAGTTCCAGCATCAACGTACCAAATGAATATCTTTTAATTATGGTAACAGCTGATCCTTCTTTAAATATCCTGCATTTTAGTAAAAATAATTTATGGAGGAAGTAATGTCCATATTGAAAGAAAAATTAAAAAGTAAAATAGAAGCCTGGCGCCCAAGAACATCCAGATTAATAAAAGATTACGGGGATGTGAAAATCAGTGATGTAACGATCGGGCAGGCAATTGGCGGTGCAAGAGGCGTTAAATGTCTTACAACAGATATTTCCTATTTAGATCCTATGGAAGGAATCAGATTCCGGGGATACACAATACCAGAAGTTCTGGAAAAACTACCTAAAGTAGAAGGCAGCGATATGCCTTATGTTGAAGGTTTCTTTTATTTACTCTTAACAGGTGATATCCCAACCGAGAAAGAAGCTCTTGAAGTTGCAGAAGAATTTAAGAAAAGACAGCACGTTCCTGAATATGTATTTAACATTCTTCGTGCTATGCCAATTGAAAGCCACCCAATGGTAATGTTCTCTACTGCAATTCTAGCGATGGAAAAAGAATCTGTCTTTGTAGAAAAATACAATGAAGGTATGAGCAAAATGGACTACTGGGATCCTTACTACGAAGATGGTTTGAACTTGCTTGCAAAACTTCCAACAATTGCTTCATTCATATATAGACTAAAATACAAAAATGGTGATATAATAAAAGGTAATCCTGATCTGGATATGGGCGGTAACTTTGCTCATATGATGGGAATTGATAAACCTTACGATGATGTAGCCCGTTTATATTTTATTCTTCACAGTGATCACGAAAGTGGTAACGTAAGTGCACACACCGGACACCTTGTTGCATCAGCTTTATCAGACGTTTACTATTCAATTTCTGCAATGATCGATGGCCTTGCAGGGCCTTTACACGGACTGGCTAACCAGGAAGTATTGAGATGGATTCAGGGTGTAATGGATCAGATGGGCGGTAAAGTTCCTACTGAAGAAGAAATGGAAAAATTTGTTTGGGATACTCTTAATTCAGGCCAGGTTATCCCTGGATTCGGGCATGCAGTTTTGAGAAAAACTGATCCTCGTTACCAGGCACAAAGGGATTTCTGCCTAAAGCATTTAAAAGATGATCCTATTTTCAAATATGTTGATATACTTTATAAAGTGACTCCTCCAATTCTCGAAAAACAAGGTAAAGCAAAGAACCCATGGCCAAATGTTGACGCTCAGTCAGGAGTTATTCAGTGGTATTACGGCTTAACCGAATACGATTTCTACACAGTTTTATTCGGTGTTGGTAGAGCACTTGGTGTTGTTGCCAATATTATATGGGATCGTGCTTTAGGTTACCCGATTGAAAGACCTAAATCACTCACAACAGCCATGCTTGAAGATTATGCAGGTATAACAGAAAAAGAATTACAGGAAACCAAGTAAGTTTTTCTTTTAATAAATGAAATCAATTCCGGGGTTAAATTTTTTAGCCCCGGTTTTTTTATTAATTCTAACTTTTAGTTTTCTTTTGTTATTTTACAATTACTATTTATTCTGAGAAACTAATCATCGGATAAACATATGGATGATTCAAAAATTACCCGCGAAACCGAACAGGATATTCTAAGAATTACCGAACAACTATTTGCCGGCAAAGCAGCCCTTGATAAAGAAGAGCATAAATTATTGTTAAAATCTATTGAAAGTAAAATTAACGAAACATATACAGCCGACTCATTTTCCAATAATGTTTTTTTAATTGAATCTTTTGAAGAAATATTCAATTCCCTTTTCCCTTCTCAAATTGCGCCCGACTTAATGAGGAATATTCCTCCTGAAGTATTCTACGAATTTGGTAATTATCTTTTAAAAAATTTAACAAACTCTGAAAAACATCCTGGTGGACATCTTTGCGGTTTGGCTCATTCATATTTAAATGTTTTTCGATTAACCGAATTCCTTCAAAGAATTTACGGGCAAAAGGAATGGGAGTCCTTAATCCTTGATCTGATAATAAAAAGTAATTTTAATGTAAATTCATTATTCAGTCAAAGAGTTAAAGATTATAGTGATAAGACTCTTTTTTCTGTTCTTAGCGGTAGAGTTGAAACTGAATTTACGTGGAATGAAATTCTTGAACGCACAAAAATTTATGCCAAATCAATATTAAAATTATTCAAAGATATTAATGCTGAGAATGAAAGTGCCGCTTTCCTGATGGAAAATGAATTATCAATGGCGGTTCTTGATCTTGCCTGTTTGACTAATGGAATACTAAATATAATGATACCGGCAAACTCAGTGCCTCAGCATCTTGTATACATTCTTAATCAAACTAAAGCTCCGTTAATTTTTGTTTCGGACGAGAAGCAGCTTTATAAGATAAGAATGATAAAAAACGAGTTAAAATATCTTAAGAAAATTATTCTCCGTCACGGAACAAGTGGCGAAAATCTCGTAATCACTTTTGACAATTTTATAAAATTAGGAGAAACAGAACCTGATAAAATTTTGGAAGAGAGGCTCTCAGAAAACAAAATAGAAAACCTAGCCAGCATTATGTATACATCCGGTACAACGGGTGATCCAAAAGGGATAATGTTTTCACAAGTCAATATTGTTTACAAAAGATTCTGCCGGGCACTTGCAATTCCAAAAATAGGAGATAAAGATAAGTTTTTAGCATACCTTCCTCTTTACCATACATTTGGAAGATGGTTTGAAATGGTTGGTTCAATTTTCTGGGGAGCAACATATGTATTTATGGAAAACCCTTCCATTGAAACAATGATTACGAATATGCAGACAGTTAAGCCTTCAATTTTTATAAGCATTCCTAAAAAGTGGGTTCAACTTTACGATTATGTTTCCAGCAAAGTGGATATTGAAATTGAAGAGGAAGAAATAATCCAGGAAAAAGTTTATGAAGTAACCGGCGGAAAATTAAAATGGGGATTATCCGCAGCAGGATATTTATCACCTGACATCTTCCAGTTTTTTCAAAAATATAAAGTTGAGTTAATGAGTGGTTTTGGCATGACTGAAGCAACTGGTGGTATTACAATGACCCCTCCGGGAAACTATATTCCCGACTCACTCGGTAAAGCACTTCCCGGAATTAAAATTAAACTTGCTGAAGACGGTGAAATATTAATCAGAGGCCCTTATGTAATGATGGGATATTTTGGAGAAAAAGAAGAAGACACTTTCCTTCCAGGTCACTGGCTCCCTACCGGCGATATTATGCAAATGGATGAAAACGAGTTTATAAAAATCATCGATAGAAAAAAAGAAATCTATAAAAATATTAAGGGCGAAACAATTGCCCCGCAAAAAATTGAGAATTATTTCAGGGATTTCGATACTGTTAAACAGGTTTTTCTCGCCGGCGATCATCGCCCATTCAACACAGTTTTAATTTATCCAAATTTTGAAGATGAAAACGCCATCCTGAAAAAAATGGATAAGAATGAAATGCAAGAATATTTTTCTTCTGCAATTGTTACTGTTAATAAATTTTTAGCTCCCTATGAAAGAATTGTAGACTTCAGAATTATAGACAGACCTTTTAGTGATGAGAAAGGAGAACTTACACCAAAAGGGACTTACAAAAGAAGAATTATTGAGAAAAATTTTACTGATGAAATAGAGACAATGTATGTGAAAGACCATACAAGCATAAATATTTCTGAAATAGAAGTCAGAATTCCGAATTGGTTTCTGCGTGAAAAAGGTTGTTTAAGCAGAGATATTATTCCTAAACAAAATGGGATTTCAATCCCAAAACTTCAGCTAACTTTAGCTGTAGAATGCATTGTTAAAAGTGATAAATTATTTAGAATCGGAGATTTTAATTATAAAATAAAACCTGCATTTATTGATCTTCAACAAATTTTTATTACACCTTTATATTGGATTGGTAACAAAGGCTTATTTGAATTTACAGGGGAATCAATTTTCCAATGGTTCAGACAAAACAAGGGTGATGATAAAATAATTTTTGATTCAAGGTCAACAGTTTTTATCCCCGATAAAGAATTAAAAGACCAGGTACAAAAGCTGTATGCTTTAAATGACCAGACTCTTTATGGTTTCCATCTTGCAGTTTTACTAATAGAATCTGAGGAGACTGATGACGGTTATATAGGGTTGCAATATTTAAAAACATTGCTCGATGATGAATCTCAACCTCATTATTTCACTGCTCTGACTGTTCTGCAAAGACCGGGCTTGACCGGATCATTAAACATCAGGCGCGAATTGTTCAAAATCGGGATAGCTAAGTTCCGCGGAAATGCTTTCGCCGATTTCCTGGAATTATATTTAAAACATAATTTCGATTTACTGGATAATTCAATAATTAATTTAATCGTTGATAAATCCCGTGGCGATGAAAATCTTAAAGCAATTGAACTAGTGCTTAAACATGAAATTGAATTCGGAACTATTTATAATAAGATTAATGATACCCCCATTCCTGCTCTCTTCGCTCTTTTAAGCCAGTACGGAATTCAACATCCTAATTGTTACAAACGTATTCGCCAAATATTTATGTATTACAAATTATTTAAAGAATGGGAAGAACTGGTTGAATATGCTGACAAAGCAAGACTGGATATGCTGCAAGGATTCAGAAAATGGCTTGGTTCAAATCCATCTGTAGCAGTTGATGTTGAAACAGGTGAAGAATATCGATGGTCAGATGTAATAATTATGGAAGAAGGTATTAATAAAAGTGATAAACAATTATTGATAAAAGCGATTTCAGAAACTTCCCTTATTCGTGAAGCTATATTCTTATTTTCAGATGGAACACTTGTTGGCTTGAATAACATTCTGCCTGGCGGACTCTGGATAAGTCATTTAGGATCTCAACACGAAAAATCTGTTTACAGAATTACAATTCAAACGCGGTTCCAGGGAGCTTTTGATATTGTAATAAATTTGAATAAAGACCTTCCTGAAGAAAATGTAAGAGAAGAGATCAACTGGCTGGTTCTTGCAGGTTCAGAAATTGCCGGGCAAAAATTAGTCGAAGATTTTGGCGGATACTGGGAAGATTACGATTTATGGACAGAAGAATTTGTGCCGGGAGAAACTGTTGCAAAATTTCTGCAAAGAGAATCAAGAAAAAAAGATGAATCTAACCAGAAAAGGTTATTCTATTTATGGCCATATTTCGTTTGGAGCGCCGCAACTTCTTATATGAATTTCTGGAAACTGTCAGGATATAAATTGGAATTAGCAGACCCGATGCCGACAAATATTATTATTCCTACACACGATTATCAGACGGGAACAAGACTGGTTTCTATTTCGGAGAGAACCAAATCAAATTCTCCGCAAACTTTCTTTTACAATTTCTTTAAATATTTTATCCAGACAACAGAAGAGGATTATCCTTTCCTAAAAAAACTTTCCATATGGAATTATGTTTTTTCCGGTGTGATCGATTCTGAAGGTGAATACCAGGGGCTGGAATTGCTAAGCAAATTTAGAACTGAAATTGAAAAGGCTTCAATATTTAAATACAAGGAAGACATAATTGAAAAAATTGATTCATTTATTAATAATGTAAGTGAAAATGGATTCATACCAAAAAAACTATTCTTCGCAATTAAAAGATTTCACAGATGGTTTGAATTAAATAAAGATGCAGCACTAACTGCGCAGGCAGAAATGATCTACGAATTATATGAAACTTACCAGATGTACCAGCTTGAAGAAAATTATCCTGAAACCCGTGCAAGATTTTTTCTTGAGACAATATTTATTAACTCATCTGAAAAAATTAAAAACGAGCTAAAGGAAATAATTAAAAAACAGCACGAACATCAAATCACTAAAGAAGAAACTCTTACATTACTATCTGGTATCCAGTCAGAATTCAAATTAACTGAACGTGAAGATTTTTTCTTAACTAGATTAAGTTATCCACATCTGAAGCCAACAGATTCTGCAACATTAATGAAAATTAAAAGCGAAGGAACTACAACTGCGAATCTTGTTGTCCAAATTGAAGATAACGACGGTAAAATAATATTGATTCGAAATCCCGTTTCTCCAAAGGAAATTTCCAGGCTACATCAATTATATATCGAAACAAACCTGCTTGTTCATTTCAGACCTGAACATCAATTTCTCGTTGCCCTTTCGGAGCGTGGATATATTATCGGCGGATTATTTTATCTCAAAACTTCTGAACAAACGGCTCATATGGAAAAAATAGTAGTTTCCAACAGGTACAGGCGAAAAGGAATCAGCGAGGCATTAATGAACGAATTATTCAGCCGCTTGAGAGATGATCACATAAAACACGTAACTACTGGATTTTTCCGACCGGAATATTTTTACAGGTTTGGATTTAAAATAGAAAGGAAGTACTCAGGACTGGTTAAGGATTTATCAGTTACAAAACAAGAGCAGCAGCAGGAACTTATTTAATTACTTCCCTATTTTGCATTATTGTTGCCATTCATAAGAATATAATTATAATAATTAGAAAATTATTGTAAATTCATCCTGTTGAAACAAGAAATTACTCAAAATAAGATGGAGAAATCTTTGAGACATTTTTGGCTTAATTTAGCGTTGGTTATTTTAATTTCACTTATTCTATTTCCTTTTAATATAACCTTTTCACAAACTCCCGAAACTATCAATACAAAAGAAGACATTAAAATTGCTGATCAGCTTGTAAGGACAGCATTAACTGATAGAAAAGGATACAAATTACTAAAAGAGCTCTCAGATATGGGCCCAAGGTTAAGCGGATCTGAAAACTCAGTGAAAGCAATAATGTGGGCAAAAAAGAAAATGGAAGAGCTGGGATTTGATAAAGTCTGGCTTCAACCTGTTCTGGTTCCACATTGGGTCAGGGGTGATGTTGAAAGTGCAGAGATTATAAAATCACAATTATTTAAAAACAGGAAACTGAACATTGCCACATTAGGCGGAAGCATTGGAACTGATAAAGAGGGAATTACCGCTGAAGTTATGGAAGTTAAGAATTTTGATGAATTAAAAGCACTTGGTAAAAAAGCCGAAGGGAAAATTATTTTTATGAGCCGCCCGCTAGATCCAGGACTGATTGAAACTTTCAGAGGTTATGGAGGAGCAGTTGGACAAAGAGTTGTAGGCGCAATGATGGCTGCTCAAGTTGGAGCAGTTGGAGTAATGATAAGATCTGTTACAACAAAATATGATAACGTTCCTCATACTGGAGTTATGATTTACAACGATACAATTCCTAAAATTCCTTCAGTTGCTCTTGGATACCAGGATGCCGATTTTTTAAGCGAAGCAATAAAAAAAGATCCTTCACTTGAAGTAAATATAAAACTAAACTGTAAAACATTACCAGACGCACAATCATATAACCTGATAGGTGAATTAACTGGAAGCGAATTCCCAAATGAAGTTATTGTTATAGGGGGACATTCAGATAGCTGGGATAAAGGAGTGGGCGCAAATGATGATGGTGCAGGAATAATACAATCGCTGGAAGTTTTGGATTTATTTAAGAGACTAAATATTAAGCCCAAAAGAACAATACGGTGCGTGTTTTTTATCAATGAAGAAAACGGAAGTAAAGGAGCGGAAAAATACGCTGAATATGCAGCAAATTCTTCTGAAAAACATATTGGTGCGATAGAGTCTGACGAAGGTGCAGGTACGCCTCGCGGATTTTCCTTGGATGCAGATTCAACTGTAATTGCAAAAGTTCAAGGCTGGCTTCCGGTACTAGAACATGCCAGCATCGATTGGTTGAGAAAAGGAGGAAGCGGTGCTGATGTTGGGGATATTAAGAATGCGATTGCCAGGATAGGTTATAACCCCGATCCTCAAAGATACTTTGATTATCATCATTCAGATAATGATCAGTTTTCAATTATTCATCCCCGTGAGTTTGAACTTGGCTCGGCAGCTATTGCAACACTTGTATATATGATTGATAAATACGGACTGTAAATATTTAACGGGGGCGTGCTCACTAACGCCCCTGTAACTCCAAAATTTTATCAGTAACCATTCTTCCGCTTTTAACTGCGCTTTCTATAGTTGAAGGTAAACCTGTATCAATCCAGTCCCCCGTCAAAAAGAAATTTTTAATATTTGTTTCGGTAGGTGGTCTTTTGCCTTCTATATCATTTGACGGAATAAAAGTAGCTCGTTTTTCTTTTATCACTCTATAGTTTAAAATATTTCCTTTCCCGATACCCGCATATTTCTTTAATTCATCACAAACTAAATCAAATAATTCTTTCTTGGATAATTCCATGTACTTATCACCATCGCTTATCACAAGTGTAATATTATCCCCGTGATTAAAAATCCAGTGGATTCTGGAATTAATTAACCCATAAAATTTATCAGTCAGTTCGTTTTTATCCAGTTTTAGATGAACAGATAAAATAGATGAGTATTTATAATTTGCTTTTTTCAGTTCAACCGCAGGCGATAAGATTTTTTCAAGTGCAAAAAATGGAAGAGCAGAAATAACGTAATCAAAATCAGTTAATTCACCTGTAGTTGTTTTTACTTTTACTATTTTAGAATTTTTAACTTTCAATTCTACAACCTTTTCAGAAAGGACAACTTCCCCGTTGTTTTCTTGTATAAATTTTTCAGCTTCGTTGCAATAAGTTTCCGTCAATCCCTTCCCCGGTAAAATTATTGTTGCTGCATTCTTCCCTTTTAAGAACATTTCTTTTAAGATAATTAGGAGTGACCTAGCAGAGGCTTTATTCAGACTCGTATTTAGCGCACCAATTGCAATAAAATTCCAAAATGCTTTCCGAGTCATTTCATTTTGATTTTCTCTTTCCAGCCATTCCAGCACAGTTAAATTTTCTAAATCTTTAATGGCTTGGAATGGAAGTTTTATAAAGAATTTAAGTAATAATAATCGTTCTAATAGAGTAATTGCTTTATATGATAATAATCCAGTAATTAATCCGACAGGATACGGCAGATTCGATGATTTAAGCTGAAATTGGTTTTTGTTTTCCTTCAGGAAATTTACAGTTAGATCTTTTTGAAAAGTAAGATTTCCAATTGAATCGATTGTCCTCAGGAATTTTAATGTTTCTTTATAACAACCCATTAAAATATGCTGACCGTTATCAATTTCTAAGTTTAGGTCTTTATCAAAATATGAATACGCGCGCCCTCCAAGTTTAGGAGAAGCTTCGATTAGTTTTACTTTGAATCCGGCTTTGGAAAGATAAACTGCGGAAGTTAACCCAGCGATACCGCCGCCGAGGATAAGACATTTTTTCATTAGTAGACTAGACTATATTTTGCCCATACACCAAGTGAAATACCGACTTTTTCAAATTTTGAAACTTTAATGTTTTTATTGAAGACATCATAATCCGCTTCGATAATTTTGATGAGCATCCTTTCATAAATATGCTGCATCGCCCTGGCTGCAAACATTGAGGCTTTATCATCAAGATCGAGTAATTCATTTGCTTTATCAAAATATACTTTTGCGCGTCTTGCCTGGTATTTCATCATATCTTTAAAATGATGGTTGTAAGTCTGATCAAGTAATTCTTTTTCAGAATAACCAAATTTCTTTAAATCTTCCTGGGGCAAATATATTCTTCCTTTTTCGGAATCTTTCTTTATATCGCGAAGAATATTTGTCAGTTGAAGAGCAATTCCAAGATTTACAGCAAAATCTTTTGTGGTTTTGTGTTTATAACCAAAAATTTCAATACACATAAGCCCTACCGTGGAAGCCACTCTGTAACAGTAAAGTTGAAGGTCCTCAAAAGTTAGATACCTGCTTTTAACAAGGTCCATTTCCATCCCCTTGATCAATTCAAAGAATGGTTCCACCGGGATGTTAAACTTTGAAACTGTTGACGCCAGTTTGTTAAGAAGAGAATATTCTGAATGACCATTGAAAGCTTTCTCAAATTCAATGCGCCATTTAGTTAATTTTTCAAACTTAAAATCTGTTGGTTCATTACCTTCGTCAATTATATCATCAGTATGACGGCAAAATGCATAAACGGTATTCATTGCGTCACGTTTCTCTTCGGGGAGCAAATTAAAAGCATAATAAAAACTGCTCTTACTTTCTTTCGCTATTTGTTTTGCAGTGTCCATCTATCAAAATAATGATTTAATTAACAGTCTTCCGAAATCCATTTTATTCAATTTAGGTCTTTCAATAAGAACGTCAAAATTATTTTTCTCAATTTTATCTAAAATTGCTTCTCCGCTCAAAATTGTCCACTTTATTTCTAATTTTAATCTGCCATCCAGAAAATTCAAGAGTTTCTTTCCATATGAAAACAGCTTCCTTGCCCTCTCGATATTGAATTTTACATGATTGATTAAATTAGGGCTATTTCCCTTATTTAGAAACATAATTTCTGTTACACCAAATTTTTCCATTTCATCTTGCGGGAAATAATTTCTTCCCTTATCAAAATCAATTTTAGTATCCTGGTAAAAGTTAGTCAGTTGCAGAGCCGTACAAACCGAATCGGAATATTCAAATGCTTTTTGATCCCGGATATCGTAAAGTTCAAGAATTAATCTGCCAACCGGGTTTGCTGAATTTTTGCAATATGATAAAACTTCTTCAAATGAATGATACCTTTTCTTTACAACATCCTGCTTAAATGCCTTTAATAGGTTATAAAAATGTTCAATAGATAGCTTCCGGTTTTTTATCGTTTCAGAAAGTGCAAAATCAAAATCATCTACATGTTTACCCTTCAACAAATCAGACAACCTGCTTTCAAAATTTTCAAGTTTTCTCAGTCTTTCATTTTCAGAAAGCTCACCTTCATCGGCAAGATTGTCTGCTGTGCGGGCAAACCAATAAATTATTGCAATATCTTTTCTTAAATCGTAAGGAATTAAAAATGAAACAACCGGAAAGTTTTCATAATGGTTTTTTGCAAAATTGAGTGCCTTTCTATATGCATTTTCAATGTTCATAAGATCTTACATAGCATAATTTCATTCAGATGAGATTATATATTTTGTTAAACCACTCTAAAATACCTATTTTTGTACCAATAATTTATGGAAAGTAACCAAAGTATCATATTGGAATTAGCCTGAATTTAGAAAAATGAGACAAATAGTTTCCCTCAAATATTACCTGAATCAATACAGTTTTTTCTACTAAAGCTTCCTGAATATTAAGCAGCCCTTTTACATTCAACTATAAAATTAAAATTAGAATTTTTATGAGCAATATTAAAGAAATTAATAAAAGACGAGCGTTTGCAATTATTTCGCACCCGGATGCTGGGAAGACTACACTTACAGAGAAGTTTCTTCTCTACGGAGGTGCAGTTCAGTTAGCCGGATCAGTAACTGCGCGAAAAAACCAAAGGAAATCAACTTCAGACTGGATGGAACTTGAACGCAAAAGAGGAATTTCCATCAGTTCAACTGTTTTACAATTTGATTATAAAGGATTCAAAATAAACCTGCTCGATACACCGGGTCACGAAGACTTTTCTGAAGATACATACAGAGTTTTAACAGCAGTTGACGCAGTTGTGATGGTAATTGATGCTGCAAAAGGAATTGAGGCACAGACAAGAAAATTATTTGAGGTCTGCCGTAAAAGACACATTCCTATTTTTACTTTTATGAATAAGCTTGATCGCCCTGCCCGCGACCCAATTGAATTGCTTGATGAACTGGAAAGTATTTTAGGAATTGGTGCCTTCCCGATGAACTGGCCACTTGGTTCCGGAATTGATTTTAAAGGTGTTTATGACAGAATTAATAAACGTATTCACTTTTTCGAAAAAACAACCGGAGGATCATTTAAAGCACCAGTATCAATTCACGATATCACTGATCCTTTAGTAAAAGAAAAATTGAGTGAAAAAAATTATGAGACTGTAACTGGAGAACTTGAAATGCTTGATCATGCAGGAGAAACTTTTGATACCGAACTGATTCTTAAAGGAAAGCAGACACCTGTATTCTTCGGTAGTGCTGCAAATAATTTTGGCGTTCAGCTTTTGTTGGATGGTTTTCTTGATTATGCTAATCCGCCCGCCCCAAGAAAAAGCACAGAAAGAATTGTTAATCCGGATGAAGAAATTTTTACGGGATTTATATTTAAGATTCAGGCAAATATGGACCCGAAGCACAGAGACAGAATCGCATTTATGAGGATTTGTTCGGGCAAATTTACAAGAGATATGCAGGCTTTTCACGCCGGCAGTGGTAAAAAAATCAGACTTTCAAATTCTCAAAAATTATTCGGACAAGAAAGAGAAACCGTTGACGAAGCCTATGCTGGTGATATTATCGGATTCGTAGGGAATTCAAATTTTGGAATTGGTGATACAATTACAGAAGACCTTTCAGTTGTATATAAAGAAATTCCAAAATTTGCACCGGAACATTTTGTAATGCTTCATAACCCAAATCCTTCAAATTATAAAAAATTTAGAGATGGATTAGATCAGCTTTTACAGGAAGGAGTAATTCAGGCTTTTTATCTTAAGAATTCTGGACAAAAAGTTCCATTGCTTGGTGCAGTTGGTCCCCTTCAGTTTGAAGTTGTACAATACAGACTGCAGGATGAATATGGAGCCGAATCAAGACTTGAACAGACAAACTGGAAAGTTTTGCGCTGGATTTCACCCTCTCATTCTGAAGATGAGATTTCAAAAATTATTTTACCGGCTGGAGCCGCTTTTGCTTTTGATTCAGAAGAAAGGCTTGTTATACTATTAACAAGCGAATGGTCATTAAATTATTTTATGGAAAAACATCCGAAAATTGAATTGTCTGATGTGCCGTTTAAACAAGAAGAACTTGCGTAATATAAGCCCTCATTTATTTGGGAGCTTTCAGAAATTTCAATCTAATCATGGTGCCTGTCGTTATTTTCACTTGTGTCACTAAAATTATTAAAATTTAATTTTAGATTTAACATTACTCGCGGCGCTTCTCTTGTAAAATGAGAATAGGAATAATAGTCAGGGCTTTCCGATGTATATTCATATTTTCCGGTACCAAACAAATCTCTCACCTGGAGTGTGAGTGTCAATAATTTACCAAAGAAATTTCTTTTTACAGCAGCATCAGTTCTAAAATAGCCCTCTCTCCTGCCTTGAGATGAAACTCTTGGACTATTATATCTCACATTAAATTGAATCTGAAATACATCGCTGAATTTAAATTCATTATTAAATCTTGTGCTCCAGTTTAAACTGGATCTTTCAAAAGGTATGTTATTTAAAGCCCCATTAATTTTGTAATGATAAATATCACCCATAAGGTTAACATTCCATAATTCAACGGGGCTGAATGTAAACATAAATTCTGAACCTAAGGAATAATCTGTGCCGACATTATCAACAGTATTTAAAGTTACATTTTCAGAATAAGATGAATTTACTCTTTCAATTTTATTATGACTTACCCTATAATAAAAATCATTTGAAAAAGTTATTTCTCCAATAAATGTCTGAAATCCTAATTCATATGAGTCAATAAATTCAGGTTTAAGTGCAGGATTACCTTCTCTTAAATTATTTGCATCCATCCACGTTTTAAAAGGTTCAAGCTGCCAGCCATGCGGGCGATCAATTCTTCTTGTATAACTTCCCATTAATTGAGATCCATCACTGAACTTAAATGATGAATGAATTGTCGGAAAAAAATCCCACCTATCAATTGAAAAATTTTGATTTGTTCTGGTCAATTCTATAGTTCTGTAAGTATATTCTCCTCTTACACCACCTTGCAAGCCAAGATTGCCGAGTTCAACGGAATAAATTGAATAAAGAGCTAATTCGCTTCTATTATAATCCGTTACGTTACTGTAATTTGGTTGATACTCATACTGATCAGAATTATTATTAAACTCAAAAAAGTCAGTTCCGTCAGTTGAAAGATCCATTTCACCCTGAGAGCCTGCTTCAAATTTTGAACTTTCACCAAACGGGAGTGAAAAATCAATTTTACCGCGATATCTTGTAGATGGTCCCGTCTCAGTAGTTTTTCTTCCGCTAAATTGGGCACCATTCTGAAATTCAGATGAAATAGTTGATTCATCCGAATTACGGTGACTGGCAAAAAATTCTACAGATAATTCGTGACCTTTTTGATCGAACTTTAGATTATAATTTGTATTAAATGCATAATAGTAACCACTTCTTCCCCGATCATTCTGACTTGTGTAAAAGTCCTGGTTAGGATTTGCATCAGACCACTGAGTATAATTTAAAAATGAATTTCGTCCTCCGTCCCTGTATCCGTATCTTCCACCAAAACTTAAATAATTGTTCTCACCTATATTAAAATTAATTCCGCTCTTTAGGCTAAATGATTTTCTTTCCCTCCCATTACTCCCATTAGAATTTAGATAAGAAGTATTACCTGATCCAATATTGAATTGTTTAAATTCATTCCTGTCACCCGGATAATACCTGTTGTTATAATTTGCACCGAAATTATAATTAATAGTTTGAGTTTTGTATTCGAGTAAGAAATCTCCACCATATTTTTTATTTAATCCGGTATTTGCATTTACCAGCCCGCTTAATCCCAGGTTTTCATTTTTCTTCAATTTTATATCTATTATTCCTGCATTTCCTTCGGCATCGTATTTAGCTGAAGGATTAGTAATCAGTTCTATTGTTTTAATAGAACTAGCAGGTATTTGTTGTAGAATATCTTGTGCATCCATTACTGATGGTCTTCCATCAATTAAAACTGTAAAACTTCCACTTCCCCTGATACTTATATTACCATCAGCGTCAACACTAACAGATGGAATATTTTCCAGCACATCTGCAGCATTACCAGATGTTACAGTCTGTAATTGACTAACATCAATTATTTTTTTGTCTATTGAATACGTTATAGGAGATCTGTTCCCTTTTACAACTACATTATCAAGTTCTACAGATGAAGGTTTAAGATTAATTTTTCCAAGATCCAGGTTTCTTCCTGAAATAATCTTGATATCATTTATTCGTTCTTTTCCATACCCGATAAATTTTATGTCTATAAAATAATTACCCGGATCGATGCCAGATAAAATGAAATATCCATTTTTATCTGTTGCAGCCCCGCCTTCCTGCGTACTATCCTTTGCGTTAAATATTATAACATTGACTAATTGCAGTGCTGAGCCATCGTTTGCATCAAATATTTTTCCGGAAATATTTGATTTTTTCTGAGTTGTATTTTGTTGAGCTATAATTACTGAAGAAAATGTAAAAAGACAGAACAGAACTAAATATTTTCTAAAAAACATAACATTACCTTTTATATTCCCCTAAATATTATTTACCATAACGCATCGTAACACATAAAATATACGAAGTATTTAGCAAAAAATCAGTCGAAATTAGATGAATGGTTCTATGTTTTGATGTTCAATAATTAGGATAAGATCTAAATATAAGTTTACAGAGATTTTTCAAAGCAGATGCTATCTGAATTGTTAGCATAACCATCATAGCAATTTATTTGCCTGTAATTATTTTTTTGGTATAAAGAAATCGCAGCTGGCTGCATGATACCTGTTTCTAGTATTATTTTTTTAAAACCTGAATATTTCGATTGTTTTTCAAGTTCGGATAAAATCAGTTTTGAAATTCCCCTTCTCCTGAAACTTTTAATTACGAACATCCTTTTAATTTCAACGGTTTCGGAATCGTAATGTTTCAATGCTCCGCAGGCAACAGGATTTTTATTTTCATATGCTACAATAAATTTTATCATCTTTTTAGTTTCTTCTAAAAATTTTTCAGTTAACTTTATAGAATCCGGGGAAATAGTGGATATTTCTTTTAACACAATTCCCATAATTTATTGTACAGTCATTACAAAATCTTTAGGATTATATCCGTTTCTCTCGAGAATTTCAAATGCTTCATCTAATTTATCTTTTGATAATTTTGAAGTCCTGCTTAATATCCATCCATATTTTCTATCGGGATGTCCGATAACTGCATATTCATAATTTTCATCAAGCCCGATTATCCAGTAATCACCCCAAAACAAATGGATGCCGAAAATACTTACAAAACTTACCTCCAGTTTTGAATTCGTTTTTTTATCAACTACCTGCGCCAATCCCTCTGCTTCGTTAACAGAACCATCGTCTTCTACACATTTATTCAGAACATTAATTTTACCATCATCCCTAAGCGTATAATTGGCTGTGACGTTTGATTCACAATTCTTTTGAAAGCTATTAGGAATTCTTGCGATTTCGTACCACTTGCCGACATACTTATTTAACTCAACATTGCTAACAGTTTTCACTTCTTTTGTCTCCCCCAAATTTTGAGCTTTAGTCAAACTTACAGCTATAAGAGCTAATATTACCAATATAAAAGTATCAAATCGATTTTTCATAATTTCCTTAATTAATCCATAATTTTTATTTTATTAAAATATGAAAATTGCGGCTATTTTACCCGTTCATCACAAATGTAGATTATCAAATACATAAAATTTTAGAGTTGTGTATATTTTAGTACATCTTGATAAAATGCTTCATAAATTAGTTGAAATTAAACTTTAATTAGTGGCATTTATTTTGATCTTTGGAACTCTCAAATAAACAAAACGGTTATCATATGAAAAAGCTAATTTTATTTGTAATGATATTATTTCCGGCAAGTTTACTGGCTCAAAATAATTTTGGTAGTGTAAAACTTGGTTTATTCAGCCCGGGCGCTACAAGTTCAGGTTTTATAATCGGATATGAAGGAGGAACAAATATTGACGAAGTGATTTCCTGGGGATACAGTGTAGACTGGTTCAATAAGAACTACACCGACCAGAACCTGGTAAATGAATTTAATGATTTTTACGGACCAAGCTATTCAATAAATGAACTTCGTGCAAAAACAAATCTACATGCAATTCCAATTATGGCAAGCCTGACCGGAAGCTGGTCGATTGCCTACAGGACAAGAGCATTTGTAACCGGAGCAGCGGGAGTTGAAGTATTGCTGATTTATTATCGTAATTATGAAAATCCGGATAATGATGAATTTAAAGCCGCATTTGATTTTGCTTGGAGAATTGGAGGTGGAGTGAGTTATGAAATTGGCAGAAGATCTGATGGATTCATAGAATTAACTTATCACAATGCAAAACCTAGCTGGCAATTTGAAGTTAAGGATCAGCAAAATAATAAGACAAGAGTATTTGAAAGGAAATTTGACATGAGCGGAATGATGATTCGTGCAGGAATAAAGTTTTATTTTTGATAACGCTCGTTTCTCAGAAGCTGGTTAGGTTGGAAAAGTTTGTCGCATAATATTTGCATAGCGGTGACTGAAATCGAAAGTTTCTGCTATATGGGTCAGGTGAACAGTATAAGTGCGGTCATTAGTTTTAACAATTTTATCAATAAAGTTTATATTGATAATTGTTGAGCGATGAATTTGCAAGAATAATTTTGCCGGTAATAAGTTTGTCCAGTTTTTCAAAGATTTCCTGATAATTATTTTGCTATTATCATTTGTAGTTATTTTGCTATATTCTTTTAATGCAGTTATACAAACTATTTCAGTAAATTTTACCAGCTTTAGTTTATTACCAATCTTGACCAATATGTGGTCATTTCTTTTACCCTCGTTGTTTTCACTTTCGAATGAATTTATCCGGTTTGAAATTTTTGTTTTTATTTTATCTATTTTTTTTATCCGTTTATTAATAGAATTCAATAAGTGTTCACCTAACATTTCCTCAGGCAAATAATCATCAGCACCAAGCTCCATTACTCTACGCAATTCTCTAAAAGATGATTTTGAAGAAATTACGATCAGGGGTATGCAGGAAGTTTTTTCTAATTCTGTGATTTTTGAAATTACCGCAATATCATCTTCAATATTATTAATGAGAAGAAGAATTAAATCAGGTAGGTATCGTATTGAAATTTCGAGTCCGTCATTTATGTTGTGAGAATAAAATATTTCAAATTCGTCCTTTGATAAAATTTTATCAAACGTCTTTAAACTATCGTTATTCTGAATGACTAAAACTTTTTTCAATAGTCTAATATTTAATCGTTTTTAGCTTAATTAGAACTAATTACAGGACAAAATTACCTATTTATCTTCTAAGATATTACAAAACGTTTAAGACAAAATTGTTGCGCTTGTTGCAAAAGGCTGTTAATGATCAATGAATTTTAGCAAGTTTAAATGTGAGAATTTTCTTTCCAACAAAAACTTTTGGGGGAGTTAATGAAAAGAAATGGAATCTTATCATTTTTACTAATATCCTTAGTTTTCAGCAATTCTATATCGGCCCAGGATTTTTCCATAGATGCCGGAGCTGACCTGGTTAGCCGCTATATTTGGCGTGGAGCGGACATTAATAACCAGGCAAATATTCAGCCTTTCATTTCAATAGGATATTCAGGTTTGCAACTTGGCTTTTGGGGATCATACGGGTTAATACATTTAAATTCTACGGATGAAAATTATAAATTAAGCTCAGAAATTGACACATGGCTCAGCTATACTGTTTCAATAAACAATTCCATAAATATAACCGCTTTGTTAACTGATTATTATTTCCCAAGTGCAGGAGTCGGGATTGGGAATTTTGATAATTACGACAACGTCAATGGTCCCGGCGCGCACACTATAGAAGCCGGATTAACAATTACGGGTAGAAAGCCTTTGCCACTAAGCCTTAGTGGTTATGTTAATGTATACAATGATAAAGGCAAAAACACCTATTTCCAATTAGACTATTCAACATCAGTTAAAGACTTTAATGTTACTTTATCCTCTGGTGCAGCAGCTGGGAGTAAAGATAATCCTGGCTACTACGGTACTGATAAATTTAGTTTTGTTCACCTCGGTTTAAAAGTTTCAAAATCAGTAAAAATTACGGAGAGTTTTTCACTTCCGGTTTATTGCAGCTTCATTCTTAATCCAAAAAGTGAATTAGCTTTTTTTGTACTGGGTATATCAATTTAAAAAATAAAATTTGGAGGTATAAAATGTTTGATACCGGAAGTACCGGCTTTATGCTTATAGCTACAAGTCTTGTTATGCTTATGACCCCGGGGCTGGCTTTCTTTTATGGTGGTTTGGTGGGAAGAAAAAATGTGCTTGGAATTATGATACAGAGTTTTGTTTCTCTTGGATGGACGACAATACTGTGGTTTGCATTTGGTTATTCGCTATGCTTTAGTGGTGGTCAGGGCGGAATTATTGGTAATCTGAATATGGTATTTTTAGCCGGTACAAATTTGAATACAATGTTTACTGGGAATAATCAAATACCATTGTATGTTTTTGTTGCTTATCAAATGATGTTTGCAATTATTACACCTGCTCTTATCACCGGTGCATTTGCAAACAGGGTGCGGTTTCCCGCATATTTAATATTTTTGACTCTTTGGTTAATCTGTGTATACTTCCCGTTGGTTCATATGGTTTGGGGAGGCGGATTACTTGCAGAATGGGGTGTGCTTGATTTTGCAGGTGGAATTGTCGTTCACGCAAGCGCGGGAATGGCAGCACTGGCTTCTGTTTTATATGTCGGGAAGAGAAATAAAAAGGAACGCGGTCCTCACAGTATTCCATTGGTAGCTTTGGGAACAGGCTTACTCTGGTTCGGATGGTATGGATTCAATGCCGGCAGTGAATTAAAAGTAGATACAATTACAGTCACTGCATTTTTAAATACAGATGTCGCAGCATCTTTTGCAGCTATAACCTGGTTGCTTTTGGCCTGGGTACTTGAGAAAAAGCCAAAGTTAGTTGGATTATTAACGGGTTCTGTTGCAGGTCTTGCTACAATAACTCCGGCAGCCGGCTTTATTTCCGTCGGACACGCAGCTTTAATTGGAATTGCTTCCGGTATTATTTGTTACTATGCAGTTGCGCTAAAAAATAAATTAAACTGGGACGATGCTCTCGATGTTTGGGGTGTTCACGGTGTGGGAGGAATATTGGGAATAATTATGCTGGGACTCTTTGCATCAAGTGCTGTGAACCCAATGGTCACAGTTGAAGGACTGCTTGTGGGTGGATCGTGGGAATTTTTCATTAAACAGGCGGTTTCTGTTTTAGCTATTGGTGCATACTGTTTTATTTTCACTTATTTTGTTTTGAAATTAATTAACTACATAACACCCGTTAAAGTTACTAAACAGGAAGAAGAAGCAGGAATGGATGCTTCACTTCATGGTGAGATTGCATACGAAGAAGACTAAAATTCAAATTTTAAAATAAAAAAGCTTCTCTTTCCGAGAAGCTTTTTTCTGTGCCCAAAAGGGGACTCGAACCCCTACCCAAGTACATGGACTAGACCCTGAACCTAGCGCGTCTACCAATTCCGCCATTTGGGCAAATAAATTCAAAATTTATAATTAATAATTTACAATTAATAATTTAATTTTCATTTTTCATTGTAAATTGTACATTGCAAAAAGTTTACCAGCCTGAATCTCCTTTTTTATCCTCCTGCTTTATTTTTCCACCTGTATGGATGTCACATTCTCCGGGAAGATTTTTAGAATTAATAATATCAGTTACAACTTCAGGGCAATTAGAAGTTGCTAGTTTTGTATCACCATTATCCATTGTAGCCTTGCAAAATTGAGCATTTATTACACCCGGTGCTAATTCAAAATAATCTACAGGAAGATTTAACTGTTTGTAGGCGCCTTCCATAAACATTGCCCAAATTGGTAAAGCAGCAACTGCACCTTGTCCGTAAGATTCTGTAAATTTAACTCTGTGATCATCAAATCCAACCCAGACACCAGCAGCCAGATCGGGTGTGAAACCAACAAACCAAGCATCAGCATAATCCTGTGTAGTTCCGGTTTTTCCTGCAGCTGGATATTTGAAATATTTTCTAACTCCTACCCCTGTACCACTATTAATAACATCCTCCATCATGTTTGTGACTATTGATGCGGTTTGGGGAGAAACTGCCTCTTTATATTCGGGTACGAACTGATCTATGAGAATTCCGTTTTTATCTTCAATTTTTAAAATTGATATAGGTGAAACGTGAACGCCCTTATTGGCAAGAGTACCATATGCCGAAGTCATTTCCAGCGGGCTGACTTCTGCTGTTCCCAATGCCAGAGAAGGATAAGGGTTTAGTGGCGACTCAATTCCCATATTTTTTGCAAATTTTACAACTTGAGAAGGGGGTGCAATATCGCTTGTAGTCATTCTTCCTGCTATAACATTTAAAGAATGAACCAACCCATAACGAAGAGTTGTGTACCCTCCATACTCATCTGCTTCAAAGTTATCAGGTGACCAACCATTATGCTCAAACTTTTGATTTAAAAGCGTATATGCTGGGAAATACCCGTTATCAATTGCTACTGTATACACAAATGGTTTAAAAGCAGATCCGGACTGTCGACGAATACCTGTAGCATGGTTTAATCCTCTTCCAAAATTCTGGTTTTCCCCACCAACCAAAGCCTTTATGTTACCGTCTTTAGGATCAATTACAACAAAACCAACCTGAATACGTGTAGAATTTTTCTTTTCTCTGTCAACAAAGTCTTTATCATTTTTTAATTTATTATAAACATCTGCTTTTTCCTGAGGAGTAGATGCATTTTTGTATTCATCAGAAAGTTTAATATCTCTGTCAAGGATGTTTGCAAGAAGTGCTTTGTTTTTATTCCAATTCCACCTTTTATCAAATATAGGTTGAAATTTTTTCAGATGGTCTTCTGATGCCTTATTAGCAATTTTTTGCATTCTTGAATCAAGAGTTGTATAAATACTCAATCCGTCCCTATAAATATCATATCCATATTTATCTACCATTGATTCCAATTGCTGACGAATATATTCCATAAAGTATGGTGCAATGCCTGTATTTCCATCTGCTTTGCCCGACGCTAATACAATCGGTTTTTCCCTCAATTCTTCATATTTTCCCTGACTCAACATATTATTTACTACCATATTATGCATTACTAGATTTCTTCGTGCTAATGCATTTTCAGGATGCGTGGAAGGATTGTAATAAGCTGAAGACTTTAAAAGCGCTATCATCACTGCAGCTTCAGGAAGTGTGAGCTGACTCGCGCTTTTTCCGAAATATACTCTTGAAGCTGATTCAATTCCATATGCACTTTTGCCAAAGTAAGAAACGTTCAAATATAAAGTCAGTATTTCTTTTTTCGTATAAGTTTTTTCAATTTGGACTGCAGTAATCCACTCTCTTATTTTTCTAATGCCAGTTTCAAAGACATTTTCGTGTTTGCCTTTTAAATTATAAAGGTTCTTTGCAAGTTGTTGAGTAATTGTGCTGGCACCTTCATATGAAAAAGTCAAAACATTTTTTACCATTGCTTTCGCAAAGCGATCCAGATCAACACCCCAGTGAGTATAAAATTTCCTGTCTTCTGTTGAAATTAACGCTTCTGGTACATATGAAGGTAAACTATCCACTCGGGTTTCAATTCTGTTTTCAATGAAAAATTGTCCGAGTACTTCCCCATCGGCTGAATATACTGTACTTGCAAGTTGAGGTCTTGGATTTTCAAGCTGCTCAAGTGAAGGTAAACCACTTATTACATAATAAATAAAAGCCACAATAATTAATAAAAAGACTCCCCATATGCTTAACTTTGTTTTAAGACTAAATCTTGAAGATCTTTTCCTTTTTTTATTAGGATTTTTAAAATATTCTTTCATTTCATCATCTGTTCTATTAGCCATTTTCATTCCAGTCTACTATTTCAAATTTATTATTTTTATAAACTCCATAGCAAGGCTCATCTAGCCACGAACCCAGATTTATATAATATCCATTTTTATATTTTTCATAACATCTGTTGTGCAGATGTCCAAACAATACATAATCAAAACCATCATTTATTTTTCCCTTTGCAGCTTCAAACATACTGTCTTCTTCCCCATAATCCTTTTTAGAAGTATAGTCCCTGCTGGATTTACTTGCACTACTTGCGAGCGAAACCCCAATATCAGGATGAAGCCACGAGTAAAATTTCTGCAATATTTTATTCCTCAATATCTTTTTTAGTATCAAATAACCATAATCATTCTTTACTAGCCCGTCACCGTGGCCTATAAAAAACTTTTTGCCATTTAGTTCTGTTTTAATAGAATCTTCATACATTATTGTACCAATTTCATCACGGAAAAAATTACGGTGCATAAAATCGTGGTTGCCAATAATGTAATGAACTTTTACTCCACTTTCAGTAAGATCCTGTAAAGCTGTAAGTGTCCTAAAGAATCCTTTTTGATAGACTTTCTTATATTCAAACCAGTAATCAAAAAGATCGCCAACTATAAATAATTCTTTTGCGTTTTCCTGTGCAAATCTAAGAAAATTTACTAAAAGTCTTTCTTTTCTGTTTTCAATGGCCTTTGATTGAAGTCCAAGATGGATATCAGAAATAAATAGATATGAATCTTTCAAGCGCTTTCAAATTTGATTATTAAAAAATAAATCATCCCGCCGTAATATAAAAGATAATAGTTTAGTCTTGATTATTAATTGACACAAATGTTCCTAACAGCCAGTTGTGAGGGTCCAAAATAATTGATTTCGGTTCTTTATCAAATACTAATTTATACTCCTGCTTTCTTTCAATAATTTCAATTCTTTCAAATTTTGAGGTACTGTCTTCAAAAAGGATCTCAATTTCAAGAGGAAATTCATAGGTATTGTACTGATTTTGAATCTGAGAAATCTTAAGATTTAACTCATAGTTTTTATTATTTTCAACTATGTCCCAGTTATATCCAACCTTTAAAATTCCGGTCCCTTCATAAATCCATTGGTGAAAAAATTTATCCAGATTCTTACCGGAAAAATTTTCACAAATAAGCTTAAAGTCTTCTATTGATGCATTTTTATACTTGAATTTATTGAAATAGTTTCGCATTGACATAAAAAAAACAGCATCCCCTAATTCCCATCTGAGCATATGCAGCACCCAGGCTCCTTTGTCATAGACGGTAGAAGAAAAAAGATCATCTGGATCATATATTTTCCCCCAGAATGAATCATGAAATTTGTTCATCATGGTTGATTGTAAAGCTCTTTTACCTGATTGATGTTCAACAAAAAGTGCCTCGCAGTACGAAGCAAAACCTTCATTCAACCAGATGTCCTTCCAACTTTTTAATCCTACAGCATCTCCAAACCATTGATGTGCAAGTTCGTGAGAATAAATATCATTAAAAAATTTCCTACCGCCAATAAAAACAGATCCAATGCCAGTAATAGTTTGATTTTCCATTGCTCCCATTTGCCAAAGGAATTCGGCGATACCATATTTTTCTTTAATGAATGGATATTCACCGAAAGTCTTAGCAAAATAATTCATCATTTCAACCTGGTCACTGAAATCTTTTTTTGCATATTCAAGTTTGTTGGGAAGTACATAGTATTTTATTGCCATTGTGTCAGCTTTATCTTGCGATATATATTTATCATCAAATTCAACATAACGTGATGAATAAACACTAACGAGATACGTAGATATCGGATAATAGGTCTTCCAGTGATAAGTCCTTCTATCACCAGTTGTGAAGATTTTAATAAGTTTTCCATTTGAAACAGAAGTCTCTGATGAATCATTCGTAATAAAAATATCCAGCAAAGCCTTATCTAAAGGCATATCATTACAAGGAAACCATGTAGATGCAAAATTTGGCTCGTTAAGATTATATACGAGTGAAATATCATTTATTTGTCCAAAAACAAAGGATGCAAAACCTGTTTTTTTCGGAGTACCTTCATAGTTAATTTCAATTTTAAATGTATCCGGAATTACTTTATCTATTGGGAAAGAAATCCTTGTTGCTGATCTTTTATACTTAATATCTTTTCCATTAAGTGAAGCGGAATTTATAACCAGATTGTCATAAAAATTTAGATCAATTGAATTTATATCTTTATCAATGATTACACCTTTAATCTCAGCATCACCCCTCAATAATTTTTCGGATGGTAACAAATCAATTTTTAATATGTATGAAAGCACATCTATTTTATACTGATTCGAACTTATATAGTCTTTGCTAGTATCGCCAACATTTAAATAAGCAGATATCCCGGGCTTATATTTTGGCGAACCCAAAATAGGACATTGTTTCAGAATACATTCGGAAAAGGGTAAAACTAAAAGAAGAAAGACCGGGTATATCAATCTATTTTTGTTAACCATTATTTAAATATTCCGGATTCATATTTTCAGGAAAGTTTATTAGTTTGATTTTTAATCTTAATTTATTGTGTGGACTAAAATCGAACAAATGTTTGTAATTTTAATAAAAAATATAACCTATTTTAAAATCTTCTACAATTAAAGAATTATATTAAACATAATTAACAATTTCATAAATTGCCTATCAAACAGTAAATAGATATATTTAGAAAAAATCTTGGAAAATATATGACTTATCCCGGTTCTTCAATATTACGCGATACTGTTACTATGATTCTTGCAGGTGGTGTAGGCGAAAGACTGAAGCCACTTACCAATATGCGAAGCAAGCCTGCTGTTCCTTTTGGTGGTAAATATAGAATAATTGATTTTGCGCTTTCTAATTGCTTGAATTCAGGACTTAGAAAAATTTACGTACTTGTTCAATATAAATCAGATTCCTTAAATCAGCATATTTTTGAAGCATGGAGTATTTTTAATCCTGAGCTTGGAGAATTTATTTATTCAGTTCCACCACAAAGAAAAATGACAAAGGATTGGTACCTTGGAACTGCAAACGCTATTTACCAGAATTTAAATCTATTTGCATCCAATAAAGGTGTTAAATGGGTTTTAATTCTCAGCGGCGATCATATATACAAAATGGATTATCTCAAAATGCTTCAAAATCATGTTGATCAGAAAGCTGCTCTTTCTATTGCCTGCATTGAAGTTCCCCGTGATGATGCCAGCAGATTTGGTATTGTTGGAGTTAACAAGAAACACGAAGTCATCTCTTTTGTTGAAAAACCAAAAAATCCACCAGAACTTCCTGACTCACCCGGCAATTCATTTGTCAATATGGGTATTTATGCTTTTAACGCAGAAGTACTAAGGGAAGTGCTTTCTGAGATGGAAGGAAAGAAAATGGAAGGTCATGATTTTGGAAAGGATGTAATTCCATATATGGTTAAAAAAAACATGAAAGTTGTCGCTCATAGATTTGAAGACGAAAATAGGAAGACAAAACCTTACTGGAGGGATATTGGGACAATTGACAGCTACTATGAAGCAAGCATGGATTTAATAAGCATAATTCCGGATTTTAATTTTTATGATTTATCTTGGCCGATGCGTACTTATCAATATCAGTACCCACCTGCAAAAACTGTATCTCATGAAGGCGAAAGAGTTGGTCGTACTTTAAACTCTCTAATATGTGATGGAACAATTGTTTCAGGTGGACTTGTCGAACGATCCCTTATAAGTCCAAATGTTAAAGTAAACAGTTTTTCATACATAACTGATTCAATTATAATGAACAGTTGTAATATCGGTAGACATGCCAGAATCCGCAGAGCAATAATTGATAAAAATGTGTACGTTCCCGAGGGATATGAAATTGGTTTTGACCTTGAGGGAGATAAAAAGAAATTCACTGTAACAGATAGCGGAATTGTTGTAATTGGGAAAAACCATACACTTTAATTTAGATTTTTGTCCTGCGCTATATTCAATACAATTTGAGAAAACAAACCAAAAGACTGTTTTATCCCTTTTATTTTTCTAATAATTTTCTATTTTATAAATAGCAATGATTTCATAATAAGCTTCGGATAATATTATGTCTGACAAAAAAGGTATAGATGAGAGACATGAAAAAGATCGTGGTTATGATCCATTTAAAGAAAGTGAAAATGATGATAATCGTGATATAATTTCAGAAAAAGAAGGAGAAGAAGAAAAATCCGGTGGTGATAAAAAAAATAACTCCATAAAATTTTCAATATATTGTTTATATAATTTTAATTTCTAATAATTATGTTCAATTCCCTAAGAATTACATCTGAATTACCAGCCAATTGATAGCTTTCAGCATTTCAAAAAAGCATTTTTTGTTATAATTTGCAGATATGAATTCCGAACTAGAATCTAAGCTAAAGAATCTTCCAAATAAACCCGGCGTTTATCAATTCATAAATGATAAATCCAAAGTTTTATATGTTGGAAAAGCTCGTAATTTAAAGAACAGGGTAAGAAGTTATTTCCATGAGAGCATTACCTCCCCCAAAACTTTGGCACTTGTAAATAAAATTACTGATTTTGAACTAATTGTAACTGATAATGAAATTGAAGCACTTGTACTTGAAAACAATTTAATAAAAGAACTGAAACCAAGGTACAATGTAAATTTAAAAGATGATAAGTCTTACCCTTTTATAAAAGTAACAAATGAACCGTATCCACAAGTTTTCTCAACGCGCAGGGTTGTTAAGGACGGATCTAAATATTTTGGCCCTTATACTAACGTAAGAGATATGAAATCCGCTTTGCGAATGATAAACCAGATTTTTAAAATAAGAAGTTGTAAATATAATATAACGCAAGATTCGATAGATAAAAAGAAATTTAAAGTGTGCCTGGATTATCATATTCATAAATGCGACGGACCGTGTGAAGGACTAGTTTCAGAAAAAGATTATAATGATATGGTAAATGAGGTTGTAAAACTTTTGCGGGGTAAAACAGATGATCTTATTAAAGATCTTACAACCAAAATGGAAGTAGCAGTTGAAAAAATGGAATATGAAAAGGCTGCTGAAATCAGGGACAAAAGAGATCAATTGAATAAGATCGTATCCCATCAGAAAATAGTTGCCAGCGATTTTGAGGATAGAGATGTTATTTCGATTGCATATGAGGGAAAAGATTCAGCTTGTTCAATTTTTAATATTCGTAGTGGTAAACTTACTGCTAAGAAACAGTTAAAACTTTCAATTGATGAAAGTGAAGAAATTGGAAATATTTATTCTGCAGCCATTAAGTTTTATTATGGAGAATATGTTGAAATTCCAAAGCAAATTCTTCTAGAAACTGAGCCAACTGATGTTGATATTTTGTCAGAATGGTTAACTCAACGCACTGAAAGAAAAGTAAAATTTGTAATCCCTAAAAGAAGCAGCGATGCCCTTTCATTAATAAAAATGTGCAAACAGAATGCGATCCTCCAATTAAAGGAAATTCAGATTCAAAAGATGAAGAACCAGGGCAACCTTCCTTATGCATTGTCTGCACTTCAAAGAGATCTGAGGATAAAAACATTGCCAAAGAAAATTGAATGCTTTGATATTTCCAATTTACAGGGAACAGATTCGGTGGCCAGCATGGTAGTGTTCGTTGATGGGAAACCCAAAAAGAGCCTTTATAGAAAATTTATAATTAAAACTGTAGAAGGCCCGGACGATTTCTCAAGTATGCGGGAAGTATTTCAAAGAAGATATAAAAAGCTAAAAGAAGATAATGCGCCTATGCCAGAATTAATTATGGTTGACGGAGGCAAAGGGCAATTGTCCAGTGCTGTTTCAGTTTTAAATGAACTGGGATTTGAAAAATTTGAAATTATTGGGTTGGCAAAAAGATTAGAAGAAGTTTATTTCCCGGGTAATTCAGAACCTGAGTCAATTCCCAAAACGTCTTCAGGATTAAAGCTGCTCCAACAGGTTAGAGACGAAGCACACAGGTTTGCAATTTCATTCCACAGAAATCGAAGAAGCAAAAGGACAATAACATCTGAGCTCAGTGATATTAAGGGAATTGGCAAAGGAACAACCGATAAACTATTAAAGGAAATTGGAAGTTTAGATGCAGTCAAAAATGCTGAAATTGAAATACTTATTAAAATTGTTGGCAAGGCAAAAGCGGAATTAATTAAGAAGCATTTTGAATCCGTTGAAGTAAATCAGGAATAGAGATAAAAATTAATACTTTCAAAATTATAATTCTATTATCATCAAATTAACTCTCCGACCTGTAATTACAAGATCAGCTTAATTTATTCTTTACTGATAACGTAATCGACCTTCTTTCCAAAGAAATAAAGAAAAAATGAAAGTATGGCCGCAATTATAATAATTGACAAATATGGCGAGAATCCATATGCGGTTGGAATATCGCCAATTAACATACAGAAGACTGCTACAAGGACGGCATATGGCAATTGTGTTCTTACGTGGTCAATATGGTCGCACCCCGAGGCCATTGAACTTAATATTGTCGTATCAGAAATCGGTGAACAATGGTCACCGAATACTGATCCTGTTAAAACGGAACTGATTACACCGTGCAAAATAATTTGTGAATCCATGGGTGAATAGTGATAAAAAGAAGGTACAACAGTTGCTAATGGAATTACAATAGGCATTATAATCGCCATTGTCCCCCAGCTTGTTCCAGTTGAAAAACTTGTTAACGCACATACAAGAAAAACTATCACAGGTAAAAACCGTGGACTAATTGTATCTCCAATTATACCTATTATATAATCCGCTGTTTTTATATCCTGAGTTATAGATCCAATAGACCACGCAAGCGTTAAAATTATCAATGCAAGTAGCATTGATCTAACTCCAATAAACCAGGCATCAAGTGTATCACTCAGGTTCATAATTTTTTGTGATATAATCATAATCGCAGCAACCATACAGGCTGCAAAACTAGCCCAAAGCAATGATATGTAAGAATCCGAATTTCCTATAATATCGCGAAGTCCATATTCAGTAATCCCCTTGTCAACTAAAGAATGCACACCTGTATAATAAAGTCCGGCAATAGTCCCAAAAATCAAAACCAAAATAGGTACAACAGCATTGTGCCATTTGGCCTTATCTTCATTTCCAAAAATTTCCGAAGTTTCAGTTAAGTTGCCAACTTTTGCACCATCACGAAGTACTTTTCCCTTTTCAACTGCACGCTTCTCTGCTTTAAGCATTGGACCGAAGTCTCTTTCAAAGTATGAAACCAAAAAGACAAAAACTAACATTAAAATTGGATAAAAACGATATGGAATTGTCTGAAGAAATACGTCGTAAGCATTTTCAGTTGATCCAACAATTCTTAAGCCATCATGTATTAATCCAACTTCATATCCAATCCAGGAACTTACAACAAATAAACTTACAACAGGTGCCGAAGTTGCATCAACTATAAATGATAATTTTTCCCGAGAGATTCTCATTTTGTCCGTAATTGGACGCATAAGATTTCCAACAATTAGTGTGTTAGCATAATCATCGAAGAAAATAGCAATACCCATAAGCCAAGTAGATATCAAACCGGATTTTCTTTTTTTTGCGAATCGTGTAATAACATCAGCAAGCCCTTTAGTACCACCGCACTTTGAAATAAGTCCTACAACTCCCCCAAACAGTGAAGTGAAAACTATTATCTCAACGTGGGATGTATCGGTAAGGGTTTTAATTATATATGTGTCTATTAATCTGAATAAACCAATTACAGGATTAAAATTATTAAGAAAAACAGCCCCAAGATAAATTCCTATCAGCAAAGATATTATTACCTGTCTAAGCCAAAGAGCAAGAAGTATTGCCACAAGGGGCGGCACAATGCTCAGCCAAGCTGGAATTACATTTATGTTCTGATCTACAATCGAAGTTCCAATAAAAGTTAGTTTATAATTTCCAGATTCACTAACCGTAATTGTAGTGTCGACAGAACCGTTCTTAACCATAAGGTTAAATTGAGTTTCGCCATCACTTCCAATTAGTTTCGCATTTATTATTTTAATTGTATCAGGCAGGTTTGAAATTCTAACTGAAAAATCAAGACCACTTAAAGCAACAGATGAAATTGAAACTGTCTGTGCGTTCAAATAACCAACACTAATGATTAGTGCAATAAACAATAAACGTAATTTCTTCAATTAGCTAGCATATTGATTTGGGGAAAAAACTGCTTTAAAGGCTTAATATTAAGAGCAATATAAATTCTAATTAAAAAAAATCAAAATTAATTAGTATATTTTGTCAAAATATATGGAAGAATTTGATATGAGAAAATTTTTATTGCCATATTCACTCCTATTTTTAGTTTTAGCCGGGTGCAGTAATAATCAAGTTAACCAAAATATTGATGTAAATGGACAAACCTTGAAAAAATTAATCAATATTGCGACTAAAGGTGATGTGAAAGCCAATATTTCACTGGGAAACTTAATTAATTTAAATCTACCAGAAAATTCTAACTATAATACATTAAAGATTGATAGTTTAACAACTGAGATAGGAGGATTGTACTATACAGTATTACTGGAATATCCAAATCCAATTTATAATAGGTTTGCAATTTACGATACCTCATTAAATTTATTATTAAATGATAAATCATTAAATGGATATTTGACTCAGGAAAAACTTAATACAAATGGACACTTGTTCATAAAAATCACAGAAGATTTTACTTCCAAAGACATAATTAAACTGGACAGATTATCACTTTATTCCATTGGGGATACAACTGCAAACCTTGTTTTTCGATCTTTTATTAAAATGGAAATAAATAATAAAAAATTTACACAGCAAATTGAAGAAGTTTCAGATGATAGAATTAAATCAAGCACTAAAAGCAACCGGTTCTCTTCAATTAGAAATAAATCGGACATTTTCAGCTTTAATAAAACATCAAATAAATTCACGAGTAATAATAATATATTTGATAACTATGTGATGCAAACTGTGTACCGGGTAAAAGACAATAATCAAAGTCCTCAAATTACTGATATGAAATCAATGTGGGAATCTGTCGGTATAGACCCTGAAGCCAATGCTCATAATTCAGATTTTAAAACCAACCCCAGCTTAAACTATTCTCTTACCTTATCGGAAGAATGGAAGAAATTTGAGAATTTTTCTACCGCAGAATTTCTTAGCAAAGAATTTAAGTGTACACGGTATCTAAATAATACACTTGGTGCAACTATTACTTTAATTGAGATTCCGCCAGCAAATTCAGCAGAGGATTTCATAAAATATAAACTGAACAAAAATAAAAATGGCAAAATTAATAGACGTTTTACTGATGAGATAATTGAAAATAAATTTTTTATCCGCTTCGTTGAATATTCTTGTGGCAGCAGAAAAATTCTTTTGATTATAAAAGGTTCAAAATTTACATATAACAATTACAAAGATTTATACGATAAAATTATAGACTCTTTTTCTATGGATTGCTGATGTACAAAATGTTAATATTCTTAAAAGGAAATAAGGACGAAAAAGTATATGAACATTTCAGTAATTTCACAGTAAAATATTTGTCCGAATTCTCCGGGAAGGAAATCAAAATTGGTAAGGTTGAAAGCAGTCTGCTACTCGAGACGAAATATAGTCACTTCTGTGAATTTATGGTTGATTCGAAGCAGGAGATGGATGAATTATTAAATTCTCCTGTAAGCAAAGCATTTAATAATGACCTAATGAATTTCAATCAGGAAATTGATTTAATTTTTATTGATTATGCCTGATAATTTTGATCTTATCAAATTTATGTGGCTATTTTTTGAAATATAGATTACATTAAGATAAAATAATAACAAATTCAAAAATTATTTGAGGTCGATATGTTGTTAAAAATAATTGACAAATTATCTTCGGCATTTTTGATAAGTACGTTAGCCTTTGCATTTATTATCTGTAATAGTGAAAGCCCTGCACAATCCTTATGGAAAATTAATAGTACTGGGCCAGGAGGCTCAGGAAGCAACAATACAACTATTGGTGATGATAGCAGTAACCCAACTAAGGCAATTATTATTGTGGCCGGACTGGCTGTGGGAGGGTATTTGCTCTATAAATATGTGTTGAATCCTGAAACTGATGAAGATACAACATATACAGAAGATAATGCTTCAATATTGGTTCCTAAAAATTCAATATTTTATGCAGAGATGACAAGCCTTGCTAAAGCACAAAAGTCAGGACCGCCGGTGAATGTTTATCTTGGTGTAAGCAGAGATTATTATATCAACCGCGAAGAAACTTATGTATTGGGTGTTTCATTTAATTTTTGATTAGATAATTCAGAATATTATCTAAAAAAATGATGGAGGCGGTAACCGTAAAAATTTCCAATATATACCAAAGATGCAATTCTGCTATTTCATTAAAATATAAACGAAAGCTAAAGGAGAAAGCTATTAAAAGTTAGTGCAAAATTTAGTTAATAGGTATTGGTAACTTCAGGAAGAGTTGGTTGATATTCATATATACAAAAAATGGGTAACCGGCCACCCAGAATTCTTACCTACCGTTGCTTCCTTCCGGACCTGGCGGGGTTTGGCAATAATCTGTCAACCGGCACCCAATTAAAAATTTAATGATTCAAAAATTGGCATTTTCACAAATTATATCAAGCTGAAAAAGCTTAATTATTTTTTCGTTTCTGTTCCTTTAAAGAATTCCTTTCCCAGAATACCCTATCCTCATATCCCTGAATACTTTTATTCTTAGCAGCCAGCTTGAGTCTCTTTTCCGAAATACAGCAATACTTTAAATCCATTTCAATTCCGGAATATTTTCTTCCAAGTTTATTTGCTACAACAGCAGTTGTTCCTGAGCCCAGGAATGGATCAAATACCAAATCACCGGGATTAGAACTGGCCAGAATTATTTTGGCAAGAAGTTTTTCCGGTTTCTGCGTAGGATGGTCTGTATTTTCAGGCATAGACCAAAAAGGGATCGTTAAATCTGTCCATAAATTTGAAGGAAATGTAATCCTGAAATTTTCGTCATTCCCCGAAACCCAGTCTTTAGGCTTTCCGTTAATTTTATAAGGTGCTAACACTTTTCGTTTTAATTTTACATCATCTATGTTGAATTTATAACTGTCACTATTTGTACAAAACCAGATATCTTCAGAACAGTTTTTCCAGTTTGATTTTGCACCTCTTCCCTTTTCTCTTTCCCAGGTTATCCTGTTACGAATTTTAAAATATTTTTTCACGGAGTTATAAATTGCCGGCGAAGAGTTCCAATCTCCACATATATAAATTGATGCATTCGGTTTAATCATCCTGATCATTTTATTCAACCAGGAGTCTAACCACTTTTCATATTTATCGTTATCCATTTCCCTGAAGATTGACTTATTAAATTTTTTGTCCAGATTATATGGCGGATCAATAAATAAAAGGTCAATAAATTTGTCAGGCAGTAAATTCAGTACATCATAAATGTTTTCATTTATTATTTTATTGGTTATAACTTTAATTGAGAATGGATTATTAGACTTATAAATTAAATTTTTCTTGAATTTTGAGATTTCATTTTTAGTTAATGTGATAGTCCTATTTAACGGGGCTCTGTTCTTCTGCATTTTATTTTAGTTTGGTAAGGGAATAGAATTGTTAATAATTTGAATATTTCTCTTTTAAATTTTCAAGTTCCTTTACAATAGTTTCAAATTTGTAAATTAAATCATTTGCAAGTTTATTCGTATGTTCATCAAAAATATCAGACCTTGCTGCTCTTTCCAATTCGTGGCTCATTTCAGTAATAATATCAACACCGAGTGTAACACTGCTTCCTCTTAATTTATGCGCATTCATTTGTAACATTTTAGCATTTTTACTTTCAACTGCAGTTTTTATATTCCTGATCATTACCGGAAGATCAGTTATGTAAATTTCCAGCAGTTCAAGATAAAACTTTATATCATCCTCAGTCTGAATATCCTGTATAAAAGTTATTTTACTTTCATCTATTAAATTTGTACCAGCTCCTTTTTTCTTTAATTCAGTGATTAGTTCATCTTTTTCATCATATATTATATCCGTCCACTTCTTTAAAACCGCCTGCAATTCTTCAATTCTAATAGGTTTACTTATATAATCATCCATTCCCGCTTCAAAACACGTCTCCCTATCTCCCTGCATAGCATTAGCAGTCATTGCAATAATTTTAGGACATACATTCGGCTGAAATTCATCTTGTATAATTGTAGTTGCCTCATAACCATCAATTTCGGGCATCAAAATATCCATAAAGATTATGTCATAATTAATATTTCTAACATTCTCAACTGCTTCCTTCCCGTTGGCAGCAACGTCAGCCCGATAACCTAGTTTTTCTAAAATTTTGATAGCCACTCTCTGATTGACTGCATTATCTTCAGCTAATAGAATTCTTAATGGTTTTTGTGCACCGAGACTCTTATCTATCTTATGCAGTTTATCTATCCTCCCCTTTTTGCCTTCTTGCCCTGTAAGAACATTTACTAGAGTTTCCTGCAATTGACTTTGCTTTATTGGTTTTGATAAAAATGAAGCCAGATTCATCCTGTCAAAATCAGTTAACTGATCTTTTTTGCCAATTGAAGTAAGTATGACTATCGGCATAGTTTGAGCATTTTCAAATCTTCTAATTTCATGCGACAAACTTATACCATCCATATGTGGCATTTGGTAATCAAATAATGCAATATCAAAAGTCGCACCCGATTCAAGAATCTTGATTGATTCTTCAGGGGAACCAGCCACAGTAGATTTCATACCCCACGAATCAGTTTGAATTTTAAGAATACGCCTGTTAGTCTTATTGTCATCAACAATAAGAACTTTTTTGTCTTTTAACTCAGCGCGATATCCTTTTAAATAAATTTTAGATTTTGAGGATGACGCTTTCACAACAATTGTAAAAAAGAATGTAGTACCTTTGCCAACCTCACTTTCTACCCAAACCTTGCCCCCCATCATTTGGGAAAGCCTTTGACTAATTGCTAGTCCTAATCCTGTACCTCCATGTGTTCTGGTTGTTGAGGAATCAACCTGGCTGAATGACTTAAATAGACGGTCCATTTTATCTTCCGGAATTCCAATACCGGTATCTTTAACATAAAACACAAGCTCGTACTTATTATTTTCTTCAAGTTTATTTGAAGAAACAGAAATAAATACCTCTCCTTCTTCAGTAAATTTAATGGCATTATTAATCAGATTAATAAGAATCTGTCTTAACCTTGTAACATCACCAATTATTGTAAGAGGCGTATTATCTTCAATCAAATAAGCAAGATCCAGAGATTTCTCGGCTGCTTTCGAAGCCAATAAATCAAGTGAATCTTCTATGCTGTCACGTAAATCAAATGGCTGTTGCTCAAGTTCAAGTTTTTCAGATTCAATTTTTGAAAAATCAAGTATATCATTAATTATTACCAGCAACTGATCACCACTTACTCTTATTGTTTCAACATATTCTTTTTGTTCTTCAGTTAAATTTGTATCAAGCAATAAGCCTGTCATACCTATTACACCATTCATTGGTGTCCTTATTTCGTGCGACATCAACGCGAGGAATTCACTCTTTGCTTTTACAGCGGTTTCAGCCCTAATAAGAGCAATATCCAGTTGTTTGTTTTTTTCAATAATTTCCTTACTAATTTGATTTCTTTTAATTACTGCTGCAATAGTCGCAGCCATTGTAATCAATAAAGATTCTTCATTATCAGTCCAGACACGATCTTCTTTCAAATCATCAAAACCGATGAATCCCCAATAACTATTATCTACCATAATGGGAACCAGTATCAGAGATTTTATAGATTGATCTATAAAAGCAGTCTTTTCATCCTGCATTAAATCCTTAATTATAAATTTAAGTGTATTACCTTTAGAAAAATTTTCGTAAAAATTTAATGAAGAAAATCTTGAATAAGATAATTTTTGCAAAGCTGGATTTTTTATTTGTGATTCAGCTGTCTCAGCTGACCATTCAAACATTAATTTTGCATAAAATTCCTCGGTTTCTTCAATTACTTCGTGCTTGTAAATATAAACTCTGTTAATTTCCGCAGCTATACCCAAAATTCTAAGTGCAGAATTAAAGCCTGCATTTTCGTCGCGATTGGAAATTAAATTCTTTGTAGCTTCTGCAATACCTTGAAGAAGGTTATCCTTTTTATGCAAAAGTACTTCATTGCTACTTCTTTCGGTTATATCTCTGAAAATACTTAATAATAATTTTTCCCCTCCAAGATCCTCAATAAAAGAATTTGATATTTCTACCTGAATATTTAGCTCATTCCATAAATGTAATGTAGTTTCATACTTTGTCTGGATTGATTTGCTCCTTACATTTGTCTGGTAGTTTTTGAGAGCTGTAGGGGCGTAATCTTCTGAGTATACTTCAGAAAAATACCTGCCTTCAATATCTTCTTTGTCTTTACCAACAAGATTAGCGTACGCCTGGTTACATAAAAATATCAATCCATTTTCATCTGTTAATCTCATACCTTCAGAAGATCTTTCCCAGATTGTTCTGAAAGTATTTTCCGAATATTTTAATCTTTCTTCTGCTTTCAGTCTCTCTTTAATAACGTGAATAGTACCCTGACCTACTTTCATACCATCCATCTCGATCATTTTAGCATTTATTTCAGCAGGAATTTCTTCCCCTGACTTACACAGAATATTTATCCTAAAATTATGAAGCTTTTTTAGTTTAAAGATCTGGGCCAGTCCTTCTAGAACATATCTTGTTTTATCTTTGTGTACAAATATCAAAAATGATTCTCCAAGAACTTCATCAACCTCGTATCCAAAAGATTCCTTACATGATGGACTTATATATAACATCTTTCCTGTAAGTGATATTCTAAATATTACATCAACTGAAGCATCTCCTATTAATCTAAATTCAGCAAAAGATTTTTGAAGCAATTGAAATTTTTCGGAAATTGTTAAAATAGTCTCATCAATTTCTGACTTAGACTTTTCGGATGGATTTAATTGATTAAGTGATGTCTTGAGTTCCTCAAGAAGTTTCTCAAAATTTTGCGTCTTATTTTGTTTGTTCGCTGACAATAAAACCCAGATTAAATTAGAAATTATTAAAAATTGTGGTAATTTAAGCATTTACAGATTTATAGAAAACATGTCAAGAATCTTTAGCCTAAATTAAAATCATCACATTCTGCATTTAATTTAGCAATTAAGTTAATGAGTTAACAGAAGTTTATCTTGCTTAGCAGATGTTAAATATCTAATTTTAAAACAGTGTTTTTACAGAAATTTTTAAGGGGAAATTATGCCTCACACAGTAGTTGCTATGCCCGGAGACGGTATAGGTAAAACCGTTCTCCCGGAAGCAATCCGGGTTTTGAATGCAGTAAAATTTGATGCTGAATATATTCACGCTGATATTGGCTGGGAATTCTGGTGCAAAGAAGGTAATGCACTGCCACAGCGTACAATTGATCTTCTCGAAAAACATAAAATAGGTTTATTCGGAGCAATTACGAGCAAACCTAAAGATGCTGCTGCACTTGAAATTGACTCTTCAATAAAAGATAAGGGATTTGTTTATTTCAGTCCAATTGTGGGCCTTCGCCAACATTTTAATCTTGATCTGTGTATTCGACCTTGCAAATCATTTCCGGGTAATCCTTTAAACTTTATAATAAGGGATAAAGAAGGATTTAGCGAACCTGAAATTGATGCCGTTATTTTCAGGCAAAACACAGAAGGCCTTTATTCAGGAGTTGAATGGACAGATCCGCCGAAAAATGTTAGAGATGCTCTCGAAACTCACCCGAAAATGAAAAAATTTAATGATGTACCCGGCAAAGATCTCGCAATATCAACCAGAATAATGAGTCGGGGCGCGTGCAGAAGGATTATAACAGAAGCTTTCGATTACGCTAAAAAATTAGGCTTTAAAAATGTAACCGTTTGTGAAAAACCAAATGTTCTGCGGGAGACATCCGGAATGATGCTCTTAGAAGCAAAAATTATCGCGAAAGATTATCCTGGAATAGATTTATGGGATACAAATATTGACGCTCAAATGATGTGGCTGACTAAAAATCCGGAAAATTATGGAGTAATTGTTGCAGAAAACATGTTCGGTGATATCATCAGTGACGGATTCGCAGGATTGGTTGGCGGACTTGGCTTTGCATGCAGTGCAAATATAGGAAAAGACGTGGCTGTTTTTGAACCCACACACGGCTCCGCACCCAAATACCAGGAATTAAATCCTTCAATAGTAAACCCTATTGCTATGATTTTAAGCGCCTGTATGATGCTTGATCACATCGAGGAAAATGGAAAAGCAGAATCTATCCGCAATGCAATTTCAAAAGTTATTGCAGATGGCAAAGTTAGAACATATGATATGCTTAAGTTGAGAGGCGGCCCTGATGTATTTAGTAAAGGTGCCTGTACAACTCAACAACTTACTGATGCAATAATTGCGGAGTTATAATTCTTATGAAAGAAAAAATTCTTGAAATATGGCCTGAAATAAACTGGATAAAAAACTCTGAACTGAAAGAAAAAATTACAAGTTGCTGGGTTTATGCAATCGAAAACAGTGTTCTGTCAATCGATGATCTGAATAAAATCCCTTTTTCTCTCTTGCTAAAGGATTGCAAAATTACTTTTATGAATCACAAAAGAACCTGCGTACAATTAGCTGTTGATATGGCAAAAACAATGCAAAAGAATTTTGGTGATGAGATAAATATTGATATGGATATATTAATTGCAGGTACAATATTAATCGATGTAGGTAAACTACTCGAGTATGAAATGAAAGACGGTAAACTTGCCACAAGCAATGCCGGCAAACTTGTTCGCCATCCTTTCAGCGGACTGGCTATAGCCGACAGGTTCGGACTACCCGTGGAAGTACAGCATATTATTGCAACCCATTCAAAAGAAGGTGATCTCGGACAGAGAACTGTGGAATCGATAATAGTTCATCACGCTGATTTTGTCAGCTTTGATCCTTTCAAGGCCTAAATTTTTGGAAGGAGGAAATTATGGCACAAACACTGATTGAAAAAATTGCTCAGAAATATGCAGTTGACATACCTGAGAGAAAAGAAATTCACAGCGGTGATTACATTTCTTTTAAACCAGCGTATGTAATGACACACGACAATACCGGCGCAGTAATTCCAAAGTTTAATAATATTGGCGCTAAAAAGTTATTTAATCCCCGGCAGGTTGTCATCACACTCGACCATAATGTACAGGATAAGAGTGAAAAAAATCTTGAGAAATATAAT
>DATFMR010000145.1:0-8286 GCA_035266865.1 Ignavibacteriaceae bacterium
AACCAATGTAAAATTTTTCAACCATCCGACTTTTTAAGATATAAACCTTAAAACTCATCTCGAGCGGGAGACGGGACTCGAACCCGCGACCAACAGCTTGGAAGGCTGTGACTCTAGCCAACTGAGTTACTCCCGCAATAATTCGTCAACTAATTTTGTTAACGCTCTCAATTTCTTTTAGAACTTTTCTAACCCGCGACCAATCCCGCTTTGAGCGGGATGACTCTAGCCAACTAATCCCGTCTTCGTTAAAACTTCGCCGGGCAGGGTTACTCCCGCAATAATTCGTTAACTAATTTTGTTAACGCTCTCAATTTTTATAGAACATTTGTTAGCAACTAATTTCGGTAAAGTTACAGCCAAAAATTTTAATGAACATTTAGATTTTGATTAATTTTACTAACAGAAAAAAAAATGTAGTTTATATATTATTTTAATACATTCAACAAAATCAAAAACAGCTGTGGGCGGCGAGGGATTCGAACCCCCAAAGGCGTCAGCCAACGGATTTACAGTCCGCCCCGGCTCTCCAACTCCGGCGTCCGCCCGTTTTTAGAAACGAGCATCAAATATATTTGTATTTCAAATTAAATGCAAATATTTTGCTGTCTATAATTGAGATTTGCCCGATTCTTGTTGTAATTTTTTAACCGGAAAAATTGAAATTTCGGAAGGTCAATTATTTCTCCCCTTTTAGAACTAAATAATTAGATAATTAACAAGAAATTTATATTTAGACAGGACTTATAAAGTAATACCTCTTTTTAACTGCAAAAAAGAGGTATTTGCAAAGCACCAGATTTTCTTTCAGTTATTTAGATATACTTTCCCCTCCTTCATAACAAAACTTACTTTTTCCACAACAGAAATATCCTTTAACGGATCACCTGAAAAAGCGATGATATCCGCGGCTTTCCCTTTTTCAATTGTTCCCGTTTCAGATTCAATTCCGAGTAAATCAGCAGCAACAGACGTTGCAGATTTCAATGCGCTTAAAGGATTCATCCCGTACTTTACCATTAAAGTAAGCTCTTCGGAATTTGTTCCCGGGTATTCAAAAGTATCTGTTCCGAATGCTATTTTTACTTTTGTTTTTAAAGCATGTTCATAAGAAGCTGTATGCTTTTCAACAGTGTTAGTCAGTTTGACTTTATTTTGTGGAGATATCTGTCCAAATATTTTTGAATCTCTCCATTGTTCATAAACCAAAAGTGTGGGAACGTAATAAATATTTTTTTCTGCCATCAGTTTAAATGTGTCTTCACTTATATATAAACCGTGCTCGATTGAATTTACTCCTGCTTCAATCGCCATTCTTGCAGCTTTATCTGAGTAGGTATGAGCTGCCACTTTAATTCCGTTACGATGCGCTTCATCAACTAAAGCATTAACCTCTTCCTGTGTATAATTAATTCCTCCTGTAAGTGAATCCTGGCTGTTTTGTTTTTTCTCATAAGATTCCATATAAATTTTAATAAGATCAACTCCATACTTAACGAGTTTTCTTACTTCTTTTCTCATACCTAAAGGACCATCTGCGTGATAAGAAATCTGCGGAGTTTGGAAATAGGGTGAATAACCAACAAGATCATAACCTCCTGTTGGAGTAATTGGTTGATTTGCAACCAGCATTCTCGGACCCGGAACCAAACCATTATTAATTGCATCTCTCAATGCAAGGTCTGCAAAACCGGCTCCTTCATTTCCCACGTCCCGAACAGTTGTAACTCCGCCCAGTAAAGTTTTTTCAGCATTTACAACTCCATAAATTGCACGGTACTCATAAGATTCTCTCAGAATTTGCCCGTCATAATCTCCCGGATGCAGAAGTACATGTGTATGGCAATCAATAAGACCGGGCATTACCGTTTCATTACTCAGGTCAATTACATTTGCATCAGAAGCTATTGAAATGTTTTTACCAACAGATTCAATTTTGCTACCATTTATTTTTATTACAACATTCGATTCTAATTCATTTGATTTCCCGTCAAAAAATTTACCTGCTTTTATGTAGGTTACTTTTTGTTGAGCATTTATCAGGTTACTAAATGAAAAAATTATGATCGAAAAGAATAAGGGCAGGTATCTTTTATACATCTTATCCTCCGCTTAAAAGATTTAATGTTAAAAGATAATGATTTTTTGAATGACTATTTAATATTAGAATGTTAGGTAAAATAATATATTTTTTATCGGGAAGGATTTGAATCCATCAGCTACATTTTGTATTGAATTCACTATTTTTATTTTAAAAAACCTCGGAGGTTTTCCCCCTTACGCAATCAAAATTCATAATTAACTTTTATAGTTTTATCATTAAGGAAATTTTTCATCTGGACTTCATTTTGGAAATACATTTTGATCTTTTTCCTGTCAGTTATATTTCCATTCCTATATCCGAGTAAATCTTTTGCATTTGAATATTCCCAATCAATTATTTCATCAACCAACCCGGCTTTTACAGGATTCTCAATTATATATTTTATTATCCATTTAAAATAATGATCATCTATAATCTGTTTACTTTTGGTTTTGCTCTCAAATAAGGTACCTGACCTCAAATATTTTTTATTAACTGATTTTGTATAAGAATTTAACAAGGAAGAAATCAACATTGAAATAGTAAATTCATCAGTCAGTTGATGTACAAATAGATGGAAATGATTTGGCATCAGGCAATACGACAAAATTTCAATATGATATTTAGTTTTGTAATATTTCAGCCTTCTTAAAAAGTAATAAAAATTTTCTTTTTCAAAAAAAATTGGTCCTTTGTTTGCACCTCTGTTATATAAATGATGGTATGTATTCTTAAAGAAGTTACGTTCTCTATTCATATTTAAACTTTAAATTATAATTGTTTAAAACCTCAGAGGTCTTCTTAAACCTCAGAGGTTTTTGTTATTCAATAATTCAATAATTTCCTGTTCAATATTTCTAAACCTCCGGGGTCTTGAAGACCTCGGAGGTTTTATTGCTTTCAATGCTTCCATAACTCCCTGTCTAAACTTCTATACTGTATTGCTTCACTAATATGCTGAGAAAGTATATTATCAGATTTTTCAAGATCCGCAATTGTCCGGCTTACTTTTAAAATCCTGTCATAAGCTCTTGCAGAAAGTCCTAGTTTTGTCATTGCCATCTTTAATAATTCTGATCCTGCAGAATCCAATTTGCAGTATTGCCTTACTTCTTTTGAACCCATATCACCATTATTAAAAATATGTTTTACTTCCTTAAATCTTTCAATTTGAATTTTCCTGGCATTAATTACTCTCTCTCTTATAAATGATGATTTTTCACTTTTTGTATCAGCGGAAAGTTCTTTGTATTTAACCGCAGGAACTTCGATGTGAATATCAATCCGGTCAAGCAGAGGGCCTGAAATTCTTGACATATATTTTTGAATCTGCTGCGGCGCGCAGGTGCATTCTTTGTTTGGATCGGTGAAAAACCCGCAGGGGCAGGGATTCATTGCCGCGGCAAGCATAAAATTTGCCGGGAATTCCAAAGTGAGTTTTGACCTGCTTACAGTAACTCTTGAATTCTCCAGCGGCTGACGCATTACTTCAAGAACATTTTTTTTGAATTCCGGCATCTCATCAAGGAATAAAACTCCGTGATGAGAAAATGAAACTTCACCCGGGCGAGGGAAAGAACCCCCGCCAACAAGCGCTGCATCTGAAATAGTATGATGCGGATTCCTAAAAGGTCTTTCAGTAATTAATGGCAGATCTTTTGGAATTATTCCGGCAACTGAATGAATTTTTGTTGTTTCAAGTGCTTCTTCAAATGTCATCGGCGGAAGTATTGAAGGAAATCTTTTTGCAAGCATGGTTTTTCCGCTTCCGGGCGGTCCGATCATTAAAATATTGTGTCCGCCTGCTGCTGCAACCTCCAAAGCACGCTTTACATTTTCCTGCCCTTTAACATCAGAAAAGTCCAGATGATAAGAATTGATTCTCGAAAATAATTCATCCCGGTTTGTTATTGTTTTTTGTTTCTCAACTTCCCCATTTATAAATTGATTTACTTCAAAAATATTCTCCATCCCGTAAACATTAATGCCGTCAACAATCGCTGCTTCGTTTGCAGATTCCTTCGGTAGAACAATATTTTTTATTCCCGATTTTTTAGCTTCAACTGAAATAGGCAAAGCTCCTTTTATCGGTCTTAATTTTCCATCGAGGGAGAGTTCACCCAAAAATATTGTCTCATCCAACAATATGTTTTCTTCTTCTTTCAAAGCAGACAGAATTCCAACAGCAATCGGCAAATCAAATGAACTTCCTTCTTTTTTTACATCCGCAGGTGCAAGATTTATAGTAATTTTTTTAAGTGGAAATTCCAATCCGCTGTTTTTAATTGCTGCTGTTACTCGTTCCCGACTTTCTTTAACAGCATTATCGGGCAGACCAACTATTATAAATCCCGGGACCTGCTTCTCACAATGAGTCTCAACTTCAACTAAATATGCATCAATACCAACGGTAGCACTGGAAAAAACTTTTGAAAGCATTTTCCCCTCTTTTTGTTTTTCTTTGTGGGATATTTTTAATATAAGGGATAGGAACTAAAAAGTAAACCGGTGTAAGAAATTGCAGGAAAAAGTTTAAACAAAAAAATGCCGGCAAAAGCCGGCATAAATACAATTGAACAACTTCAAAATAAATTATTTAAGCAATTCCCGTGAAATCACCATTCTCTGAATTTCAGAAGTACCTTCATAAATTTCAGTTATTTTTGAATCTCTTAAAAATCTTTCTACCTGGTATTCCCTTACATATCCATATCCACCATGAACCTGGATAGCATCAAGAGCACATTCTACTGCAATTTTTGAAGAATAAAGTTTTGCCATAGCAGCTTCTTTAAAATATTTTTGCCCGGAATCTTTTAAAGCCGCAGCCCTTAATGTTAATAGTTTTGCAGTTTCAACTTTTACTGCCATATCTGCAATCATAAATTGAATAGCCTGAAAATTTGAAATTGTCTGTCCAAAAGCTTTTCTTTCTTTTGAATATTTTACAGCAGCGTCCAGAGAACCTTCTGCTATGCCAATTGCCTGTGCAGCAATTCCTATTCTTCCACCGTTTAAAGTGTTCATTGCAAAATTAAATCCTTTGCCTTCATCCCAAACCATATTTTCAGCAGGAACTTTACAATTTTCAAAAGATAAGGAACAAGTATCTGAACTTCTTATTCCCAGTTTATCTTCTTTTTTTCCATGCGTAAAACCCGGTGTACCTTTTTCTACCAAAAATGTTGAAATACCTTTATGAGCAGCTTCCTTATTTGTTGTTGCCATCACAAGATAATTGTCAGCTGTTGTTCCGTTGGTAATCCAGTTTTTCATTCCGTTCAGCAAGAATGAATCTCCGTCTTTATCGGCAGTGGTTTTTTGTTTTGTTGCGTCGCTTCCGGCTTCAGGTTCTGAAAGAGCAAATGCTCCAAGCTTTTCTCCTCTTGCCAGTGGCGCCAGGTATTTTTCTTTAATATGATCGGAACCATAGTTTTCTAAACCATAACAAACAAGTGAATTGTTAACAGACATAATTACACCGACACTTGCATCCACTTTTGAAATTTCTATCATTGCCAGTACATAACTGATTGTATCAAGTCCGGCACCCCCGAAATCAGGAGAAACCATCATTCCGAGAAAACCAAGTTCGCCCATTTGTTTTACTATCTGAGCCGGGAATTCTGCATTTATATCTCTCTCAATTGCCGTAGGCGCAACTTCATTTTGAGCGAAATCCCGGGCGGATTCCTGTATCATTTTTTGTTCTTCTGTGAATTCAAAATTCATTCTTACTCCCTGTTTTTATTTCATTTTGTGAAATTTGTGAGCCTTTGAAGGACGGCATCACGAAGTTAATTTTGCCCGGTTGCCGGACGGAAGTCAATTTAATATTTCAATACTCTAAAATAAGCTAATAATCTTTTGATAGCAATTTTGAAGTAAGTACAACTCCATTACAATTTAAACACTTTCCTTTTATTGCTATATTTGCAGAATGAAATACCCGGAGATAAAATCAAATAACAGGAATTCAACTTTGAATTTGAGCAATAAAAAAACTGTTTTAAAAGGAATGACTCTTGAAGAATTACAGAATTTCTTTAATAAAAACGGTGAAAAGAAATTCCGCGGTGAACAGGTATTTAAATGGATGTATACTGATCTTGCTGATAGTTTTGAGGAAATGCTAAATCTTTCAAAACCACTGCGTGAAAAATTGACAAATGAAGCCAAAATTAATACTCTTAAATTTTCTGATTCAGAAGAATCATTAAAGACCGGGACAAAAAAATATATTTTTGAAACTGAAGAGGGGAATAAGATTGAATCTGTTGTTATTCCAGAAGAAAAAAGAACAACATTATGTATTTCCACACAGGTTGGATGCCCTCTCGACTGCCAGTTTTGCGCTACCGGATTAATGGGTTATAAAAAAAATCTTTCAGCGGGAGAAATTTTTGATCAATTTAGACTTACCGCTAAAGATTACGGGAAAGATAAAATTACCAATATAGTTTATATGGGAATGGGCGAACCGCTATTAAACTTTAATTCTACTTTAAAATCTTTGCAGATTTTTGCTGATGAATTAACTGTTGGAATGAACCTTAAAAGAATCACGGTTTCAACTGCAGGCATTGCGCCAAAGATTAAAGAGTTGGCTGATTCAGGTTTAAAGGCAAAACTTGCATTATCACTTCATTCCTGTTTTGAAGATGTACGCGACAAAATTATGCCTATTAATAAAAAATATTCCCTTAAAGAAAATATTGAAGCAATCAGGTATTACTCAAGTAAAACAAACACAAAAATTACATTCGAATATGTAATGCTAAAAGATGTAAACGACAGTGACAGAGATATAAAAGCACTTGCAAAAATATGTTCAAGTTTGCCATCTAAAGTAAATATAATTCCTTTTAATTCGCTTCAGCATATGAATCCTTCTGGCTTGGCTGCGGAGCTTGAGCCTACACCTCAAAACCGGATAGATGAATTTGCACAAAAGCTAAGAGATAAAGATATAACTGTTATGGTAAGAAATACTCAGGGAGATGATATTGCTGCTGCCTGCGGACAACTAGCAACTAAACTCAAATAACACATCTAAAATTTTAAATGAAAAAACTTACTCACGATGAAATATCAGAAAACAGAAGCACACTTGATAATCTGCATAAAGTTGAAAAGATGCCTGTCTATGTTCTGTTAAATAGTATAAGAAGCACCTACAATGTCGGCTCAATATTTAGGACTTCTGACGGAGCGATGATAGAGAAACTAATACTCTGTGGATATACTCCCCATCCACCAAAAAAAGAAATTTTAAAAACAGCGCTCGGTTCAACAGAAAGTGTAAACTGGGGTTATGTAAAAGATCCAATAGAAGCAGTTCTAAAATTAAAATCGGAAGGTGTTAAAATTTGTGCTTTAGAATTAACTGATAACAGCAAACCATATTATGAAATATCCTCCTCTGATTATCCTTTATGCATGGTAATTGGAAATGAAATAACAGGTGTTTCACAAGACTTAATAGATTTATGTGACTTTTCAATTGAGATTCCGCAATACGGTATTAAGCAATCATTAAATGTTGCAGTTGCATATGGAATAGCAGTTTTTGAACTACGAAAAATTTTTGATCTAAATAAATAATTATTTTTTAGATGTAAAATATTCCTCACCATTTTCTTTAGTATGAATCAAAAGCAGATTTGCCCTAACCATTTTAACAAGCGTCCGTGAAGCTCTTCTTTCAGAAATATTTACAAGTGAGCTTAATTCTTTTACACTCATTCTTTCATTTTTTTTAAGATATTCAAATACTTTCTTTTCATTATCCCCAATAAAATATTTTTTCAGTTTCATATCATTGCTTTGTGCCCGGAGAATCCGCACCATTTCTTTACTGGCCTGTACACTTTTATCATTCACGCGGATACAGACAACAGCCTTATTTATATCCAGTTCTTTTTCATAATCCTGTAAACGATGTGGCTTATCATCAGATTCAGGAATCTCAGCAATTACAACTTCTTTTCTATTCACATCTAAAAAATTAATGGTTAGGTTCACCGAAGGTTCACAGTATTCATTAGCTGTTTGTTGAATAAGTTCCGCCTCCTCTTTTTCGCTATGCACGCCGACAATATCTTTATCATCATCAACTCCAAATAAAATTACGCCTCCTTTTGTATTCGCAAAGGCTATCATTTCTCTAGCAATTTTTTCATGAGTTGAGAATTTTCTTTTAA
>DATFMR010000146.1:0-62935 GCA_035266865.1 Ignavibacteriaceae bacterium
AGGTGTTTTTGATGATGCTAAAAAAGATAAACCGAAAAATCATTTTACAGTTGGAATTAAAGATGATGTAACAAATACAAGTCTCGATTTTAATACAGAATTTTCAATTGAATCAGATGAAACATTCCGTGGCAAATTCTATGGACTCGGTGCAGACGGAACAGTTGGTGCGAACAAAAACTCAATTAAGATTATCGGTGAAGGAACTGATTATTTTGCACAGGGTTATTTTGTTTATGATTCTAAAAAGTCAGGTTCAACAACTATTTCACACTTAAGGTTTGGTCCAAAGGAAATCAATTCAACCTACCTGGTACACACGGCAAACTTTATTGCCTGCCACCAGACAGTATTTCTTGAAAAAATGGACATGCTTTCAGATGCCGTTGAAGGTGCAACATTCCTTTTAAATACAAAAGCTTCAAAAGATGAAGTTTGGGACACTCTGCCTGAAAAAGTTCAGAACGACCTTATCAACAAAAAGATGAAGTTCTTTATTATTGATGCTTACAAAGTTGGAAATGAAACCGGAATGGGCGCAAGAATTAATACAATTATGCAGACCTGCTTCTTTGCGATTTCAAATATATTCCCGAAAGAAAAAGCTATCTCGATGATCAAAGATTCAATCCAGAAAACATATGGAGCAAAAGGCGATAAAATAGTTCAGATGAATTTTGACGCAGTTGATAAAACAATTGCAAACCTGTTTGAAGTAAAAGTTCCTGAAAAAGCAACAAGCAAGTTACAGTTGCAGCCGGCAGTTTCAGGTAATGCACCTGAATTTGTAAAAGAAGTAACTGCCTGTATGATTGCAGGAAAGGGAGATGATTTGCCGGTAAGTAAAATGCCTGCGGATGGTACTTTCCCCGTTGGAACTGCTCAATGGGAAAAAAGAAATATCGCTCTCGAAGTTCCTGTATGGGATGAAAGCATTTGTATTCAGTGTAACAAATGTGTTGTTGTTTGTCCGCACGCAACTATCCGTGCAAAAGTATACGATGAAAAATTATTAGAAAATGCTCCCGCAACATTCAAGCATATGCCCTTTAAAGGAAAAGGTTACGGTGAAGGACTTGCTTACACAATTCAGGTGGCAGTAGAGGATTGTACCGGCTGTACACTTTGCGTAGATGTTTGTCCTGCAAAGAACAAATCGAATACAAGCCTGAAATCAATAAATATGGAAGAACAGTTGCCGATCAGAGAAACTGAAAGGGCTAACTGGGATTATTTCTTAAGTCTTCCTGAATTAGACAGGACAAAAATAAATACGGGACAGGTTAAAGATTCACAATTCCTTGAGCCTCTTTTTGAATTTTCCGGTGCGTGCTCAGGTTGCGGTGAAACTCCTTATGTGAAACTTGCAAGCCAGCTTTTCGGCGACAGAATGGTTGTTGCAAATGCAACAGGATGTTCTTCAATTTACGGTGGAAACCTTCCGACTACTCCCTGGACAATGAATAAAGACGGAAGAGGACCCGCATGGTCTAATTCACTTTTCGAAGACAACGCTGAATTTGGATTAGGTTTCAGGCTTGCAATAGACAAACACGAAATGCAGGCGAAAGGGCTGGTTAAAAAATTCGCCGCTGATCTTGGAAATACTCTGGTCACAGAAATAATAAATGCGGATCAGAAAGATGAAGCGGGAATTTATGAACAGAGGCAAAGAATTGATGAACTAAAGAAAAAATTATCCGATTCAAAATTTGAAAAAAATGATAATGCAAAAGATCTTTTAAGTATTGCAGACTACCTTGTTAAAAAATCAGTCTGGATTATGGGTGGTGACGGATGGGCTTATGATATTGGTTACGGCGGACTCGATCACGTACTTGCTTCGGGTAAAAATGTAAACGTGCTTGTGCTTGATACGGAAGTTTATTCCAATACAGGCGGACAGATGTCAAAAGCAACACCAAGAGGTGCCGTTGCAAAATTTGCAGCTGGCGGAAAACCACTCGGTAAAAAAGATCTCGGACTTATGGCAATGACTTACGGAAACGTTTACGTTGCAAAAGTTGCAATGGGATCGAATGATGCACAGACAGTAAAAGCATTCCTCGAAGCCGAGGCATACGACGGACCTTCATTGATAATTGCATACAGCCACTGTATAGCGCACGGAATTAATATGGGCACCGCAATGAGAAATCAGAAAGCTGCTGTTGATTCCGGTTACTGGCAGTTATACAGGTTTAATCCTGAAATGACAAAAGAAGGAAAGAATCCATTCAAACTGGAATCAAAAGGATTGAAGATACCATTGAAAGATTACGCCTACCTTGAAACCAGGTATAAAATGTTGACCAAATCTGATCCGCAGACAGCCGAAAAATTAATGAAAGAAGCTCAGCAGGATGTGTACGATAGGTGGAGCACTTACGAAAATATGGCGGCCGAAAAACCGGCGGAGAAAAAAGAAAGTAAACAATCGTAGAATTTAAAAGGAAAAATAAAATGAATCTCGAAACAAATTATTTAGGCTTGAAATTAAAGAATCCGATTGTTCCATCTGCAGGACCGCTTTCGCAGGAATTATCAAACTTCAAAAAATTTGAAGACGCGGGAGCCTCCGCTGTTGTTATGTACTCTCTGTTCGAAGAGCAGATTGAACACGAAGCGAAGGAACTGGATTACCAGTTATCAGTAACAGCAGACAGTAATCCCGAAGCTACTTCATATTTTCCGGATGAAATTGAATTCAAGCTTGGTCCGGAACAATACCTGGAACATATCCGCAAAGCAAAAGAAGCTGTTGATATTCCGATTATCGGAAGTTTGAACGGCAAATCACTCGGTGGCTGGACGGATTACGCAAAAAAAATTGAACAAGCTGGAGCCGACGCTCTTGAACTGAATATTTACAGACTTGCTACAAACCAGGATCAGTCAGGATTCGATATTGAAAAAGATTATCTCGATATAGTTAAGCAGGTAAAATCTTCGGTTAATATTCCTATTGCTGTAAAATTAGGTCCATACTTCAGTTCAATGGCGTGGATGGCAAAACAGTTTGAAGATGCAGGAGCTGACGGACTGGTCTTATTTAACAGGTTTTATCAGCCTGATATTAACCTGGAAAGTCTTGAAGTAACGCCCGATGTACTTTTAAGCACACCGATGGATATGAGACTTCCTTTAAGATGGATAGGAATTTTATACGGAAAAGTTAAACTTGACCTTGCCGCAACGAGCGGTATTGACACAGAACAGGACGTAATAAAAATGATTATGGCGGGAGCGAAAGTTACACAAATGCTTTCCAGCCTTTTAAGAAACGGAATTGAACACATTACTGATGTGCTTACAAAAATGATCTACTGGATGGAAGTGAACGAATACGAATCACTCGACCAGATGAGAGGAAGTATCAGTCATCAGAATGTTGCTGATCCTTCCGTTTTTGAACGCGCAAATTATATGAAAGTTCTAAACTCTTACAAGTAATCTTATCTACACCCATTGCGGGTATGCGGCACAGGGGAGATAGCCCGGTAAAAGAGTCACCCTCCTCCTAACCGGGCTAAGTTAACCGAAATCCGCAATGGGCTTTTCTTTATTAATTTTTTGATTTATAGATATTATGTATCTTTACTGATAAATAATTATTTGTGGATTAATGAAAAACATCTACCTGGTAAGGCACGCAAAATCGAGCTGGGAAAACAGAAGCATTTCAGATTTTGATAGAACGCTGAACGACCGCGGGAAAAGAGACGCCCCATTTATGGCTGAGTCATTCAAAAAGAAAAATTTAAAAATTGACCGGATAATTTCAAGTCCGGCAAACAGGGCATTATCAACCGCTAAAATATTTGCAAAAGAACTGGACATTCCGGAATCACAAATAATCTTAAATGAAGATATCTATGATGCGAGTATGAAAGATATTCTTAGTGTATTAACAGGAACGGACGATTCTATCAACAATATAATGCTGTTCGGGCACAATCCGGGAATAACTTATCTTTCAAACTATATTTGTAATTTTGAAACGGACAATATGCCTACCTGCGGTATAATGGGAATGCAAATGGATTTTGATTCTTGGAAATACATTGGAAACAAGACTTGCAGTCTAAAGTTCTTTGAGTATCCGAAAAAGTATTTGTAGACTTTAATAGTCATTGCGAGAAGTCAGGCGAATGCCTGATGACGAAGCAATCTGTTAGTTTATTCATATCCTTAAAGATTGCTTCGTCCGTTGATTAACGGACTCGCAATAACAGATTGATTTTATTACAGAATTTTAAATATAATTTAAATAAAGTTATAACTATCTAAAATGAAAATAGCAGTAATGGGAGCAACGGGAGTACTTGGACAAAAACTTGTCTCGCTTTTATTAAGGCACGGTTATGAAGTTCTTGCACTTTCCAGGTCTTTAAAGAAAGCAAAAAAATTATTGCTTCCAAAAGCACAAAAAGTGGAATACGATTTACTTGGCGATGATGACATTGAAGCCCTAACAGAAAAATTAAAGGGTTCTGATTGTGTAATTCATATCGCAACATCCATTCCTTCTGACTTTAGTAAACCTGGAGCATGGGAACAAAACAACAGGCTGCGCACAGAGGGCACAAAAAAATTAATAGAAGCTTCGCTTAAGGCAAATGTAAAAAAATATATTCAACAAAGTATAGTTATGGCTTACAGTGATGGTGGTGATGAATGGATAAATGAAGAACACCCGCTCGATGAAACTCCCGACCGTGAATTAATTTGTGCACCAGCTATTGAAATGGAAGACTATGTTAAAAATATTCCGGAAGAAAAAATGAGCTGGTTCATCCTCCGCGGAGGAATTTTTGTAGGTAAAAACACATTCCAGGAAAAAACGATAGAAGATTTGAAAAATGGAGTAAATATAATAACGGGCAACGGTAAAAATTATGTTTCGTTTATTAACGTTGCTGACATGGCAGATGCAATCTTAAAAGCGATTGAAAGTGAAACTTCAAATACGATTTTGAATATTACAGATAAACCGGTAAAGCAGATCGAATATCTTAAAACAATTGCCGAAAATATTGGAGCTCCAGTTCCGGTACAGAATCAGAAATTACCCACTCCTCCTTCATTCAGGTGCAGTAACCTAAGGGCACAATATGCTTTGAACTGGAAACCAACCCACAAAATTTATCCGTTTTAAGCCATTATAAAGCATTAATTTATTAATACTGCTTGACAATAATTTTAAGCATACTTAAATTTATTACAACAACAAGCTTAATCTATGCAAAACATTTCAAAAGAAGATTATCTCGGCATAATCTATAAGCACAAAAATGAAAGTGGTGAAATAAAACCGAATATAATTGCGGAGAAACTGCAGATTTCGAATGCAGCGGTAACTGATATGCTTAAAAAACTTTCAAAGGACGGGCATATAAATTATGAAAAATATAAAGGTATCCGCCTTACAGCGTCCGGTGAAGAGTATGCTAAAAACATGGTAAGACGGCACAGGATATGGGAAGTTTTTTTAAATCAAATTGTCGGGATGCCGTGGGAAAAAGTCCACGAAGAAGCTAACCGGCTTGAACATTCTGCATCAGACGAACTGATTAACAGGCTGGAAGAAATGCTCGAGTACCCAGAATATGATCCGCACGGGGATCCGATTCCTTCAAAAGAAGGGAAGGTTCCGAAGCTGAGAGAACATGTTCCGCTTGAAGATTTAAAACAAGGGCAGGTAGGTACAGTAATCCGGGTTAACGATTTTGATGACCAATTCCTGGTATATATCTCTAAGATTGGTATAAATTTAAATGAAGTTATTCTTGTTAAAGAAAAAAGAAAATTTGATAAATCAATGCAGATAATTGTAAATGGAAAACCATGCAACATTAGCAGTAAAGTTGCAGAAAATATTTTTGTAGAGATAAAAAAGAAATAAATATATGAGTACAGATAAATCACTGGCAGAAGTTCATTCTTCAGTTGACACAAACACTCAAAAAAAATTCTGGCGAAGACTGTTTCTCTTTACAGGTCCTGCTTTTATGGTTTCTGTTGGCTATATGGATCCGGGAAACTGGGCAACTGATCTTGCAGGTGGCGCGCAATTCGGTTACAAATTAATCTGGGTTATACTTCTCGCAAATCTGATGGCAATTCTTTTTCAAACACTTTCTGCCAGGCTGGGAATTGTAAGCGGCAGAGATTTAGCGCAAGCCTGCCGCGATCATTATCCTAAAAAAATTAATTATGTTTTATGGATACTCACCGAAGTTGCAATTGCTGCAACCGATCTTGCAGAAATAATAGGATCGGCTGTCGGTTTATATCTTCTTTTTGGTATCCCGATTATGTGGGGAGTTGTAATTACTTCTTTTGACGTACTGATTCTTATGATGCTGATGTCACTCGGAATAAGAAAGATGGAAGCATTTATTCTTGCACTTGTTGCAACAATAGGAATTTGTTTCGGCTTCGAGATGTTTTTATCCCAGCCAGATCTTGGTGCAATAGCAACCGGATTTATTCCTACTACTATGAATACCGATGCGCTCTACATTTCACTTGGAATTATTGGTGCTACAGTAATGCCCCATAATCTTTATTTACATTCCGCCTTAGTACAATCGCGTAATATTGAAAAAACACCTCTTGGAATGAGAGAAGCAAATAAGTTTAATCTTATTGATTCGGTTGTTGCTTTAAATGCTGCATTTTTTGTGAACGCTTCAATTTTAATTTTAGCAGCGGCTGTTTTTTTTACAAGCGGACATTCCGGGGTTGCATCGATAATAGATGCACACTCACTTCTGGCACCGTTACTGGGAAACCAATTTGCTCCAATTGCATTCGGAGTAGCCTTGTTGGCTGCTGGACAATCTTCTACAATTACAGGTACTTTTGCAGGACAGATTGTAATGGAAGGCTTTATAGGCTTAAAGATCAGACCATGGCTGAGAAGATTAATTACACGCATAATAGCAATTGTACCTACATTATTTGTACTTAAAATTTCAGGCGATCAAGCAGTTGATGAATTGTTAATTTTATCACAGGTTGTTTTGTCACTACAACTTCCTTTTGCCTTAATTCCACTTTTACATTTTACAGCAAGTAAAATTAAGATGAATGAATTTGCTTCTAGGAATGTTTTAAGAATTGTTGCCTGGTTTGCTGCAGGATTAATAATTGTTCTTAATTTAAAGCTTGTTTATGATTTTACTCTTGAAAGTATATCCGGACAGGGATTTCTTCCAATATTTATTAAATTTATTTTTATCCCTTTTAGCGTTTTTATGGTTTTGTTGTTATTATGGATAACTATTGAACCATATTTAAAGAAAGAGAAACTGGAAAAAATCCTTCCGCCCAAGGTTATTAATAAGAAAACCAGGCGTCACGAAAAAGTAAAGATGTCCTATATGAAAATTGGAATTGCTCTTGAAGGTAAACAGGAAAGAGATCAGCAAATTGTTGAAGGTGCGCACCCGTTTATTAATTCTACAGATGCTGAAATCTATTTCATCCATTGTGTGGAAACTGCAACAGGAAGATTTATAGGCGATATGGTCGCGGATAAACGTGCAAATGAAATGGACGAATATTTAAAACATTTTTCAGAAAAATTTGAAGAGGAAAATTTTACAACTCATACAATAATTGGTGGTGGTGAACCCGAGGATGAAATTGCAAGAATTTGTAAAAATGAAAATATTGAGCTTTTAATAGTTGGGAGTCACGGACATAAATTTGTGAAAGACATTATTTACGGTTCAACTGTAAATGAAGTAAGACATAGAGTAAGGGTTCCGGTTCTTGCAATTCCTGTAGATTAATATAATTTAAACAATAAAATCGAAATAATATATTAAATGGAAAAACTAGACAGGCAGACTATAAGTACGTGGAGATATCATCTTCAGGATGAAATTGATGCAGCATTTCTTTACCGTGTGTTGGCAGGATTAATAAAGAACGAAAAAAGAAAGAAAATTTATTTGCAGTTAGCCGGTGTTGAAGATAAACATGTGTCTGCCTGGAAAGATTTACTGGTTAAAAATGAAGTTAAAATAAAAAAAGATGAACCAACAACTAAAGCGAAAATAGTAGCATGGTTCTCAAATAAATTTGGTCCGGCATTTTTAACAAAAATGATGCTTCAGGAGGAGGCGACTGAAGTAAAATCATATCTTGGTCTGTACAAAGATAACCCTGAAGGACAGACCGGCGACATTGCCTTAAGACTCGCTCGTGATTCCGCCGAACATGCAAATAAATTGATGGATACTGATGATGTTAGCGAAGAACCCTGGCACAGCACAGAATCGGGCGGAATTTTAAGAAATGTTGTGTATGGTTTTAATGATGGATTGACTGCCAATTTTGGTTTAATTGCCGGCGTTATTGGTGCCAGCGCTGCGCCGCATTTAATATTAATTTCCGGACTTGCCGGGTTAATTGCGGATGCTCTTTCAATGGGTTCATCCGGATATCTTGCCGCAGTTAGTGAAAAAGAGGTTTTTGAGCATGAAAAAAGAATGGAAAGAGATGAAATAAAATATATGCCTGAACTTGAAACTGAGGAACTTGCATTAATTTATGAATCTAAGGGAATGAATCCTGACAATGCCAAAAAGATGGCGGTAGAAGCTATGAAAAATCCCGAGCAGGTTCTTGATGAGAAAATCAGGGAAGAACTTGGTATGGTTGAAAATCCACAGAGCCCTTTTAAAGAAGGTTGGATAACAGGACTGGCTACAGCTATAGGTGCTTTAATACCTGTTTTCCCGTTTTTCTTTTGGCAGGGAACACCGGCAATTGTAATTTCTTTTATAATTTCAATGACTGCACATTTTGGTGTTGGTGCTGCAAGAAGTTTCTTTACAGGGCGCGGAATTTTCAGAAGTGGTTTTGATATGTTCGTGGTAGGATTTGGAGTGGCGGCAGTCGGTTACTTTATTGGGGAATTAATTTTGAAATTTTTGTAAATGATTTTGTCATTTCGAATCCCCGCCGATCCCTGAGTTTATCGAAGGGTGGCGCGGTGAGAAATCTTGTTATGAATTTTTTCAGATTTCTCACTCGAAGGCTCGTTCGAAATGACACGAAAAATTAATTCTAATTAATTCACTAATTAATATTGGAATAACAAATGAGCAAAATCAGAATTTTATCCTGGAATATTAACGGTTTAAGAGCGGTTCATAAAAAAGGATTTTTAGATTGGTTTAAAAAAGATGAGCCTGATATTCTTTGTCTTCAGGAAACAAAGTCACAGGAAGAACAGTTACCGGATGAAGTCAGGAACGTTGATGGATACCATTCCTATTTTTCTTCCGCTGTTAAAAAAGGCTATAGCGGTGTTGCAATCTATACAAAAGAAAAACCTTTAAGTGTTAAAAAAGGTTTTGGAATTGAACGCTTTGACAGTGAAGGTAGAATACTAATAGCAGAATACAAAAATTTTACGTTGATAAATATTTATTATCCAAATGGAAAAGCAAGAGAAGAAAGACTTCGCTACAAAATGGATTTTTATGACGCCTTTCTTGAATTTGCAAATAAGCTGAAGAAAAAAGGGAAAAATTTAATAATATGTGGAGATGTAAACACTGCCCATAAAGAAATTGATCTTGCCCGCCCGAAAGCGAACGAAAAGGTTTCCGGATTTCTTCCGGAAGAAAGAGAATGGATGGATAAGTTCTTTGCCAATGGTTACCTCGATACATTCAGAATGTTCAACCAGGAACCGGAAAATTATACCTGGTGGGATGTAATCAGCCGCGCACGCGACAGGAATGTAGGCTGGCGTATCGATTATTTTTTCATTAGTGAAAGTTTAAAAGAAAAAATTAAAGATGCATTTATTATGTCGGATGTAATGGGCTCTGATCATTGTCCGATAGGCATTGAAATTTAGATTAATGAATTTGATCAATCAACATCGCGTAAGATTACTTCAGGATGGTAAAAAGAAATCCGGTCCGGTAATTTACTGGATGAGCCGAGATCAGCGAGTGCACGATAACTGGGCGCTCCTTTTCGCACAAAACCTCACCAAAGAAAACAATTCTGAATTAGCAGTTGTTTTTAATTTAGTTCCGGATTTCCTGGAAGCAACAATCCGCCAATATGGATTTATGCTGAAAGGATTGGAGGGGGTTGAGAAAGAATTAAAAAAATATCACATTCCGTTTTCTCTTTTGCAAGGAAAACCTGAAGTCGCAATTTCGAAATTTATAAATGAAAATAATGTTAGCGCTGTTGTATCAGATTTTGATCCATTAAAAATTAAGAGAATTTGGAAAAGAAATCTTTCAAAAAAACTAAATATTCCTTTTTATGAAGTTGATGCTCACAACATTGTCCCTTGTCTTTACGTTTCGCAAAAAGTAGAGTTTGGTGCTTATACAATAAGACCTAAAATTCACAGATTGCTTCCGGAATTCCTGGATGAATTTCCAAAAATAAAAAAGATGGAAAAAAATACTGGGATCACTTTTAATGCGATTCAAACTGAATGGGAAAAAATTAGAAGTAAATTAAAGATCAATTATTCAGTTAAAGAGGTCGATTGGATTAAACCGGGAGAAAAGGAAGCTCAAAAAGCTTTGCACAATTTTATTCAGGAAAGATTAGATAATTACGATGAATTAAGAAATGACCCGACAAAAAATGGTCAGTCCGATTTGTCACTATATTTACATTTTGGACAAATATCTGCACAGCGTGTTGCACTTGAAATTCAGAAATCAAAAAACCACTCTAAGTCTACAGAAGCTTTTCTCGAAGAATTAATCGTAAGAAAAGAACTTTCAGATAATTTTTGTTATTACAATCAAAAGTATGACTCATTTGAAGGCTTTCCCGACTGGGCAAAAAAAACTTTGAATGATCACAGAAAAGACAAAAGAGATTTTGTTTATTCATCAAAACAATTTGAGAATGCAGAAACGCATGAAGTTCTCTGGAATGCGGCTCAAAAACAATTAGTTAAAACCGGGAAATTGCACGGGTACATGAGAATGTACTGGGCAAAAAAAATCTTGGAATGGTCGAAATCTCCCGAAGAAGCACTAAAAATTTCCATTTATTTAAATGATAAATATGAACTGGATGGAAGAGATCCAAATGGTTATGCGGGCTGTGCGTGGTCAATCGGAGGTGTACACGACAGGGCGTGGACAGGAAGACCGGTTTACGGAAAAATCCGTTATATGAATTATAACGGCTGTAAACGTAAGTTTGATGTGAAAGGATACATCAAAATGTTCTCTTAGTGAAACTCAGTGACTAAGTGGTAAGAATAGAACCACTAAGCCATGGAGATCACTCAGGGACACTAAGAATAAGACCAATAATTTATATTTATATATATATATCTAAAATCCTTAAATTTACCTGCCTTATTAAAAAATGTAAAAAATGAAAGAGTACAGAGTTTTATTATTCTATAAATACGCCGAAGTAAGAGATCCCGGGACATTTATGCAGGAGCATCTGGAGTTTTGTAAATCAAATAATATTACAGGTCGTGTTTTTGTAGCCACTGAAGGAATAAACGGAACTGTTTCAGGTAAAACGACTGATATCGAAAAGTATAAAAAGGAACTTAGAAGTTATCCGCAATTTGCAGATATTATTTTTAAAGAGGACGAGGAAGAAAAACCCGCACATTCAAAAATGCACGTTCGTGTTAAAAATGAAATTGTAAATTCAAAACTTGAAAACACAAAACTTAAAAATGGGGGAAAAAGATTAACAGCCGAAGAACTTCTTGAATTTTATGAAAAAGGGAAAGAGTTTATTATTGTAGATGCGCGAAACTGGTACGAAAGTGAAATCGGGAGATTTAAAAATGCAATTGCGCCGCCGATGAAAAATTTTCGTGAATGGCCCCAGGCTGTTGAAAGTCTAAAACAATATAAAGATAAAACTGTTGTTACTTATTGTACAGGTGGAATCAGGTGCGAAAAAGCATCCGCATACATGGTTGAACAGGGTTTTAAAGATGTTTACCAGCTTGACGGCGGAATTGTAACTTATGCAAAAAAATTTCCTGACACTTACTGGGAAGGAGCAGTCTGGGTTTTTGATGAAAGATATGTTGTAGAACCCAACACCAAAAAGGAATTAAGAGAGATTGCAGATTGTTTTTTTTGCGGAAATAAAACTTCATATTATATAAATTGTCATAATCTTGAGTGCGATAAAATTCTGATTTGCTGTCACGATTGTAAAAAAGAAATGGACTACTGTTGTTCTGAAAAATGTAGGAATGCACCCAGAAAACGTGACCGGTATTACGGTTGAAAATGGAAAATGATTTAATTCCTTATAGCATGTGGGATGAATTTAAAAAATGGATTCCTTCTTTAATCATACTTCCTGTTTGTGTTTATCTTGTTATAAATCGTGGAAATTACGGTTTAATTGATAATGCTGACCTGGTAATTCACGAAGCCGGGCATTTCTTTTTTAAGTTTTTCGGAAAATTTATTTATACAGCCGGTGGATCTCTTATGCAAATAATTCTGCCGTCTATTATAGTGTTTTATTTTTTCCGGAATATGTACAGGCTGGGAATTCAAATCGGACTTCTATGGCTTGGACAAAACCTCATAAATATTAGCGTATATGCAGCTGATGCGCAGGCACGGAAACTTACGCTTTTGGGAGGAAACAGGGTTTATCACGATTGGCATTATATGCTGGGGGAAATCGGGTTACTGGAATACTCCGCGGAAGTTGGCTATTTTTTCGTTGCTCTTGCAATAATTATTTTTGTTCTCCTTTTATTAATGCCCTTAATTATAAATGACTAATAATGAAATTTAAATTAATTATATCTATCGTGTTTTTGTTTTCCAGTATCAGTTTTTCACAGGCAACGATAAAGAAAGAATTTTATCCGAATGGAAATTTGGAATCTGAAATTTCATATGAAGATAGTATAAGAGATGGCGAAGCAAAATTTTATTTTGAAAACGGAAATTCACAGAAAGAGCTGACTTATGTAAATGGTAGGGTGGAAGGCACAGTTAAATTATATTATGAAAATGGAAAAGTAAAAGAAATTTATACAATTACCGGAGGGAAGAGAGAAGGTGTAACATTATTGTATGATTCAACCGGTAATTTTTTAAGCAACCTGGTTTTTACCGATGGTAAACTAAATATTAGCGATGACGAAACAACTCCTGTTGAAAAAGAATCAAAGACAGATTCTATTTATGCGGCAAGAATTGAAGAGCTGAAACATAGTACAACAAAAGCACCACTTCCGCCAAAACTTTCCGAAGAGCATTTAAAAGATGACCCGGCATTTTTTATTAATATTGATGAAAAAGCAAGACCGTATGGTGGAATGGGTGTTATTTATAAGAAACTTATTTATCCTAAAAAAGCACGGAAAAATGACATTGAAGGAATTGTTGATGTTTTAACCTTTGTTGATGAAAAAGGAAACGTGGTTGAAACAAAAATTCAAAAAGGTATAGGGCATGGCTGTGATGAAGAAGCGGAAAAAGCTATTAAGTATTCAAAGTTTCATCCCGGAATTCTAAAAGGCGAGCCCGTTAAATCGCAGGTAGTAATTTCTGTCGAGTTTAAAAGTAATAATAATTAGCTTCGCTAGATTATTTGGAACCTGAAATTTTTTAGAATGTTTTCAAGTCCTGATTTATTGTTTGTAATTTTTATTTTGAAATTCGAAAATTCTCTTCGTAAGGGATAATCATTTCTTAATGAATCAAAATATTTATTAGCTTCATCATCATTCAAACCCAATATTCTTCTCATCATTTCGTCATCATTATTTATATTGTAAATATTGTCAAATAAAGCATTTAGAGATTCTTCCCGGTTTTCACCTGTAACGATTAATTCATTATTTTTTACTGACGGGTATGACGGGGTCCAATTCTCTTTCACATTTAAAAAATTGCATAATGCTTTATAGATCATTACTGTTCCATTTACTTTTCCTTCAAATGAATAACCGGCAATATGGGGACTACCGATCTTTGTTTTTTTAAGAAGTGATTTATTTATTAAAGGTTCATCTTCCCAAACATCGACTATTACTCTTAACTTTTTCTTTTCAATAATTTTTTCTAACTCAATATTATCTATAACCGGTCCGCGGGATGCATTAATTAAAATGCAGCCATCTTTTAATTTGTTTAATGTTTTATTTCCAAATAAGTGATAGGTTTTATCTTCGCCTTCGATAATCAAGGGAACATGCAGGGTAACAATATCAGCATTTAGAACTTCTTCTAATTCAAGGTAATCTTCACGGTGAGTTAATCTTTTTAATGGGGGATCATTCTTTAATACGTTCATTCCTAATGATGAAGATAATCTTGCAACGCGACTACCAATATTACCAACTCCAATTATACCAATAGATTTTCCTTTTAAAGTAAATTCGTCTTCCACAGCAAGTTTCAGAATTGCGGTAAAAACATATTCGACAACTGCATCTGCATTACAACCTGCAGCATCTGCGAACATAATGTTTTGTGATCTCAAATATTCAAGATCAATGTGGTCATTACCTATTGTTGCAGTACCCACGAATTTTATTTTTGTTCCACGCAATAATTTTTCATTTACTTTTGTAATTGATCGGGTTATTAAAACATCTGCATCTAATACATCATTTTTGCAAATATTCCTTCCCGGAATTAATCTCGCATTTCCCAGTGAAGAAAATGCTTCTTCAGCAAACATAATATCTTTATCTATTACAACATTTATCATTTTGAAATCCGTTAATTGCTTGTAATCAAACAAATTAAAAGTAAAATTCCTTGTTTCAGCACATTGTTTTTATACGTATTAAAAACTATCTTAGCATACTTAAAAAATAAAACTAACCTTAATAAAATATGTAGAAACTTAGTGAAATAAACTGTTCACTTAAAATTAAGGAGCTTTAAGATGCTAAGCCAATTGCTTCAACCTGAAATTAAATTGTTAATTGAAGAAAGGAAACTCAGCACACTTAAAGAGCTTTTAAGTGAATGGACTCCCGCCGATATCGCAGAACTGATCTCTCAAATTCAAGAAAAAGAACAAGCTATAATTTTTCGCCTGTTACCTCAGTCAATTGCAACTGATACATTTGAATATCTCGAATTCGAGCAGCAAATGAATTTGCTCAAAGCAATGGGCAAGGAGGAAGTTGCAGCAATTCTGAATGAAATGTCACCAGATGATAGAACTGCCCTGCTTGAAGAATTACCAAGTTCAGCAGCAAAACAATTAATTACACTTCTTTCTATTGAAGAAAGAAAGATTGCACAAACACTTTTAGGTTATCCGGAGAACAGTGTTGGTCGTCTTATGACCCCGGATTATCTTGCTGTAAAACCTGAATGGACAATTAAAGAAGCGCTGGATTATATAAGGAAGAATGGAAAGGACAGTGAGACACTAAATATAATTTTTGTTGTAGATGATAAAGGAAAACTGATAGATGATATAAAAATCAGGGAGTTCCTTCTTACACCGCTTGATAAAAACGTGATAGACCTTATGGATGAAAACTTTATGGCACTGCATGTTAGTGATGATCAGGAAACAGCTGTAGAAATTTTTAAAAAATATGATAGGATCGCTTTACCTGTTGTTGATACACATGGAGTATTAATAGGTCTGGTAACTGTAGATGACGTATTGGATGTTGCAGAAGAAGAAGCAACAGAAGATATACATAAACTTGGTGGTATGGAAGCGCTGGAAGAATCTTATTCATCTATTTCCTTTAAGAACATGCTTAAAAAACGCGCTGGCTGGCTGGCTGTCCTTTTTGTTGGAGAATTGTTTACGGCAACTGCGATGGGATTTTTTGAAGGAGAATTAAGTAAAGCGATAGTTTTAAGCCTGTTTCTTCCTTTAATAATTTCGAGTGGCGGTAATTCTGGTTCACAGGCATCTACACTTGTTATACGTGCATTGTCATTAGGCGAGGTAACGGTGAAAGATTGGGTTTTTATAATGAGGCGGGAATTATTATTTGGTCTAGCACTTGGAGCAATTCTGGCAGTTATTGGATTTATCCGGGTATCTATCTGGCAGGTAACGAGTGATGTTTATGGTGCACATTGGTTTCTTATTGCTCTTACAGTAAGTCTTTCACTTGTGGGGGTAGTTTTGTGGGGAACACTCGCCGGTTCAATGTTACCGATTTTATTAAAGAAATTTGGTGCTGACCCGGCAGCTTCATCTGCGCCCCTGGTTGCTACTTTAGTAGATGTTACAGGATTAATAATATACTTCAGTATTGCAATATTTTTGTTAACAGGTACGCTTTTATAATTTTACATTTCCTTAAGTTAGCAATATTTTATCCAGCTAAAAATTCTTATTTTTAAACTCAGGACATTATTATTTAAAGGAGTATTATGAAAGGAATTGTTCTTGCAGGAGGAGCAGGCTCGCGCCTTTATCCAATTACAAAAGTCTATAGTAAACAATTAACTGTAATCTATGATAAACCCCTGATTTATTATCCAATATCTATTTTAATGCTTGGCGGCATTAAAGAAATATTAATTATTTCGGATAAAGACACAATTCCTCTTTATCAAAAATTGTTTGGTGATGGATCTCACCTTGGTTTAAAATTTGAATATGCAGTTCAAGATGCACCGAATGGAATAGCAGAAGCTTTTATTATTGGGGCAAAGTTTATCGGTGATGATAGTGTAACGTTAATTCTAGGAGACAATATTTTTTATGGTTATCTGGATTTTCTGTATAAAGCTTTAAAAGGAAATACTGGCGCTACAATTTTCGGTTATCAGGTTCGTGATCCGCAAAGATATGGAATTGTGGAGTTTGATAAAAACGGCAAAGCAATTTCAATAGAAGAAAAACCAAAAGTTCCGAAATCGCAATTTGCTGTCCCCGGAATTTATATCTATAATAATGAAGTAATTAAAATTTCAAAAAACTTAAAACCTTCTGCCAGAGGTGAACTGGAAATAACGGATGTTAACAAAGTTTATTTAAGTAATGGAAAATTGCAGGTTGAAAAGATCGGACGTGGAGTTGCCTGGCTTGATACCGGTACGCCGGAAGCATTACTTAAAGCCTCAAATTTCTTCGGACTTATTGAAGAAAGACAAGGACTCAAGGTTGCCTGCCTTGAAGAAATTGCATTATATAAAAACTTTATAACTTTAAGTGACTTTGAGAAAGTGATTTCTGAAATGCCTAATTCAATGTATCGCGATTATCTTCTAAATTTGAAAAAAGATTACAAGGAAAAATGAGAGTAGAAAATACTAATATTGCTGGAATTAGAGTTATTTACCCGGATGTATTTGGGGATAGTAGAGGATATTTTTTTGAATCGTTTAGTAGTAAAAAATACAAAGAGTTTGAAATAGCGCCAGCATTTGTTCAGGATAATATTTCAAAATCAGTAAAAGGAACTTTGCGAGGTTTACATTTACAAATCGGAGAATATGCACAAGGAAAACTCTGCCAGGTAATATCAGGGAAAGTGCTGGATGTTGCAGTTGATGTAAGACCGGATTCACCAACTTTTGGGAAGTATTTCTCAATAGAATTATCAGGAGAAAATCATTTACAGGTGTGGATGCCGCCGGGTTTTGCACACGGGTTTTCTGTTCTGTCAGATGAAGCAATATTTTCATACAAATGCACGGATTATTATAATAAGGAAAGTGAAAGATCAATACTTTATAATGACCCTGTTCTTGGAATAGACTGGAAAATTGATAACCCGGTAGTATCTGAAAAAGACCTAAAAGCATATAGTTTTACGGATTTTAAGGCGAAATATTTATAGAAACTCACCTCAATAAACTTTAATAATTTTCCATTTTGAATGTATTATCTTTAACTTTACTAATTATTAATTGTCAAATATGGAACGAAAATGAAAGTACCACTTTTAGATCTTAAACCTCAATATGAATCACTAAAAAAGGAATTAGACGAAGCAATTTTAAAAGTTGCAGAATCGCAGTATTTTATTCTTGGACCAGAAGTTGATAAAATGGAAATTGCCTTTTGTGATTATTTGAATTGCAAAACAGCTTTGGGTGTTTCTTCTGGAACAGACGCATTATTGCTCGCATTAATGGGAATCGGTGTTGGTCCCGGTGATGAAGTAATTGTTCCAACCTATTCTTTTTTTGCAACCGCTGGTGTAGTTTCAAGATTAAACGCCACGCCTGTTCTTGTGGATAGTGATCCTGTAACTTTTAATATGGATCCTGAAAAAATTGAAAAAAAGATTACAAAAAATACGAAAGCAATTATCCCGGTCCATCTTTATGGACAAAGTTGTGATATGGATGCAATTATGGAAATTGCACGAAAGCATAAACTTAAAGTAATCGAAGATGCCGCCCAGGCAATAGGCGTTCAATATAAAAATGGAAAATTTGTAGGGACAATGGGAGATATCGGATGCTATTCATTCTTTCCAAGTAAAAATCTCGGAGGTTACGGGGATGGTGGATTAGTTGTAACAAATGATGAAAAACTCGGAGAACATCTTCATATTCTAAGAGTTCACGGAGGACATCCAAAATATTATCATAAATTTATTGGCGGTAATTTTAGAATCGATGCAATTCAATCTTCGGTAATCAATGTTAAATTACCTCATCTTGATGACTGGTCTGCACAAAGAAGAGAAAACGCAAAAACTTATAATCAATTATTTATTGATGCTGGATTATCTGAAGAAACTGGCAAAACAAAATTTGCTGAAAAAAATAAAGTGTTATTGCCTAAAGCGGTTTACAAGGAATCAGGTGTAAAAAATTATCATATCTTTAATCAATATATAATTCGTGTTGAAAAAAGAGACGAGTTGAGAAAATTCCTCAGTGAAAATGAAATTGGTAACGAAATATATTACCCGGTTCCATTTCATTTACAGGAATGTTTTGCTGATTTGGGCTATATGAAGGGTGATTTCCCGGTAGCGGAATTTGCTGCGGATACCTCTATTGCATTACCAATTTACCCGGAATTAAGTGAAGAACAATTATCATTTGTAGTTAAAAAGATAAAAGATTTTTTTGTTAAAGCTTAATGTCAATGAATTATAAAGAAAAGAAAGTATATGTAGCCGGGCATCGTGGTATGGTTGGTTCAGCAATAACTCGTGAACTGACAAAAAATGGTTACAACAATATTGTTAGTAAGGAATTTTCAGAATTGGATTTAACAAGGCAAACCGATGTTGAAAATTATTTCGAATCTGAAAAACCCGGGGTTGTAATAATTGCCGCAGCAAAGGTGGGTGGAATTTTAGCCAACAATACTTATCGTGCTGAGTTTATTTACGACAACCTTATGATCGAATCTAACATAATTCACGCTGCTTATAAAAACGGAGTTGAAAAATTAATATTTCTTGGTAGTTCCTGCATTTATCCGAAGATGGCACCTCAGCCTTTAAAAGAAGAATATTTATTGTCTGATTACCTTGAAGCAACAAATGAACCTTATGCCATTGCGAAAATTGCAGGTATAAAATTGTGTGAAAATTATTACAGGCAGTACAAGAGCAATTTCTTTTCTGCCATGCCTACAAACCTTTACGGTCCGTTTGATAATTTCAATCTTGAAACATCTCACGTACTTCCGGCGTTAATCAGGAAATTTCACGAAGCAAAAGCAGGAAACAAAAATGAAGTTATTCTTTGGGGCACAGGTAATCCCAATCGAGAATTTTTGTACGTTGAAGATCTTGCGGAAGCAATTAGATTCCTGCTTGAGAATATTAACGCAGAAGATATTTATGGTAAAGGAATCTCTCAGATAAATATCGGAACTGGAGAAGATTTAACTGTAAATGAACTTGCAAATTTGATATCAGATACCGTTGGATTTGATGGCAAAATAGTTTATGATTCTTCTAAGCCGGATGGAACACCAAGGAAGTTAATGGATGTTTCAAGAATAAATAATCTTGGATGGAAACATCAAACTTCTTTAAAAGATGGAATTGAAAAATCTTATAAATGGTTTTTAGAAAACTTTAAACAATAAAATATAGGAAAAATGAAAAAAGCATTAATTACAGGTATTACCGGACAAGATGGAAGTTACTTAACTGAAATTCTTTTGGAAAAAGGATATGAGGTTCACGGGATTATAAGAAGGAGTAGTTCATTTAATACGGGTAGAATAGACCATTTGTATGCCCAAAAAGAAATATTAAATAACAAATTATTCCTTCATTACGGTGACCTTGTTGATACCAGTAATTTGAACAGACTTCTCGAAAAAATTGGTCCTGATGAAATTTACAATCTTGCTGCACAAAGCCACGTAAAAGTATCATTTGAACTTCCTGATTATACAGGACAGGTTGATGGACTCGGGACATTACGTTTTCTTGATGCTATTCGCGAAGTGGGCTTAAGGAAAGTTAAATTTTATCAGGCAAGTACAAGTGAATTGTTTGGTAAAGTTCAAGAAATACCGCAGACTGAGAAAACCCCTTTTTATCCACGATCGCCTTATGGAGTTGCTAAACTTTATGGCTACTGGATAATAGTTAATTACCGAGAGGCTTACAATCTTTTTGCATGTAATGGAATCCTTTTCAATCACGAATCTCCGCGCAGGGGAGAGACTTTTGTAACAAGAAAAATCACAAGAGCTGCATCAAGAATTGCAACAGGACTTCAGCAAACTCTGGCTCTTGGAAATCTTGATGCGAAAAGAGATTGGGGATTTGCCCCTGAATATTGCGAGGGGATGTGGAGAATTCTCCAGCAGGAAACCGCTGAAGACTTTGTACTTGCTACAGGTGAAACGCATACAATAAGAGAATTTGCGGAATTAACATTCAAAGAAATTGGAATTGGTCTGGAGTGGACAGGAAAAGATGAAAATGAAAAAGGAATTATTATGAGCATTGATTTTGAAAGAGCAAAAAAATTGATCAACTATAATAGTTCATTTGGTTATCGCCTTGATTTTTCAAGTGAATTGAAAGAAGGTGACACGATAATTAATATTGATCCGAATTATTACCGTCCCACTGAAGTTGAGATGTTAATCGGCAGCCCTATAAAAGCAGAAAAAGTTTTGAACTGGAAAGCAAAAACTAAATTCAATGATCTGGTAAAACTAATGATCAAATCTGATTTGGAAAAAGTCTTTGTTCGCGGTTTTTAATCTTCACAATTAGGATATATTTCATTAATTGCTACGAAATATATTCGTAGTATAAGAAATTACTTCATCCACTCTTTTTTTACCTACAGATAAACATTAAAAAAATAAAGTTTTCAGTAATTATTTGGCCATATTTTGTGGCATTGTCCTTGCCATTCATTAAAGAAGAAAATCAAAAAGAGTTATTTAAGATTTTATGATAAAAAGCTGGAGATAAATATGATTTTTTCTCAGATTAAAGAGATACGTATTAAAAATATACCTTTAGTGATTACTGCGACGTTATGTTTGTTCTTAACATATTCACATCCAGTTTCCGCACAAAATAAAGGATTTGGGATTGGATTCATTGTAGGAGAACCAACAGGATTGAGTGCGAAATTATGGACGTCACCTCAAAATGCTTTTGATTTCGGTTTGGGCTGGTCTTTTGGAGGCGATAGAATCAGCAATTTTAAAGGAACGCATAACGGTTCTCGAATACATTTTCATATGGATTATTTATGGCATTCATTTAATGCAATACAATCAACTGAAAGATTTCCTCTTTATTATGGAATTGGTGGGAGATTTAATGCTGGCGGTGGATACGATAATTCTTTTGGGGTAAGAGGAGTATTTGGAATTGCATGGCTTCCACATTCTACACCATTAGGAGTCTTTCTTGAAGTTGTTCCAGTACTACAATTAGTTCGTTCAACTACATTTGGATTAGACGCAGGTTTGGGAATGCGGTTTTACTTCAAATAAATAAAGAAAAATTATGTTTGAAATTATTAAATAGTAATAAATTAAATTATGAGGTATAAAATGAAAAACTTAAAATTATTAAGTAATCGCGGTAATGCTGAGATTGAAAATAACCTTTCAATGCTTACCTCAACTTCTGATTCCGGAGAAAATGAAAATATATTTTTGATTGGATTAAATATACAAGGAAATGCCGAAATCCTCTCTGCTAATAACTCTTCAGGTATCAAATCAAAAATACCAATGTTTATGCTAAAAATAGATGCTAACAGGTTATTAGCCACAAAAAAAGCATCTGAAAATATTTCTAAAAATGAGACTCGTAATGTTGAAAAAAGCAATAATTTTTCTAACGAAACTGATCAGGATTCTGAAATTGTTACTTATGAATTGGAATCTGTAAATGAAAGACCAAAACATACTAATCTTTCTTACAGAGAAGAACAGGTGCTGAAATTGATTGCTCTTGGTAAAACCAGGAAAGAAATTGCTGAACAGCTATTTCTTAGCATAAGTACAATTAATACTTACAGAACCAGAATTCTTGAAAAAATGAATATGAAAAATAATGCGGATTTAATGAGATATGCGTTTAAGCATAAACTTGTTGAATGAGAAAAATGTAATTACGTGACTTATAGATATTTATTTAGTAAAAGGGACGAAATTTCGTCCCTTTTTTGTTTTAAATCCAAAATTTTAAGACTTACTTATCGTCTCAAATGCTCTATTTTGTTAATAGTCTCAAATAGGCTTAAATTTGTGATAGTTATATAGGTATAAATATAAGATAATTGAAAAAGCTCAATTTTATTTGTCATTATTAAACTATAGTTAATTGTATAAGTTATTTGGATTTAACGTTAGAAGTTCAATAAAACAGGGAGAAAAATTATGTTTGATGAAAAATATCAATTTACCTGTGTAGACAGGTTTTTAGAATATGTAAAAGTAGATACACAATCTGATGAAGAATCAACTTCATTCCCGAGTACGGAAAAACAAAAGGATCTTTCTAAAGCTCTGGCAGAAGAATTAAAAAAGATGGGCTTATCTGATGCTCATATGGATGAGTGGGGATACGTTATGGCAACCCTTCCATCCAACACTGATAAAAATGTTGATCCTATTGCATTTATAGCACACGTAGATACTTCTCCTGCAGTATCTGGAAAAGATGTTAAACCTGTGATAAATAAAAATTATCAGGGTGGTGATATAAAATTAAAAAATGGCGGCTGGGTAATAAAAGTAAATGATAACCCTGAACTAAATGATATGAAAGGTTATGATATAATTACAACAGACGGAACAACATTGCTCGGCGCAGATAATAAAGCGGGTGTAGCTGAAATTATGGATGCTGTAAGTTATTGGCTTTCACATCCTGAAGTGAAACACGGGATTATTAAAATTTGTTTTACACCGGATGAAGAAGTCGGACGTGGAACAGAAAAAATAGATCTGAAAAAATTAGGCGCTAAATACGGTTATACAGTTGACGGTTCTGCCAAAGGCGAACTGGAAACGGAAACATTCAGTGCTGATATGATGATCATAAAATTTGTTGGGAAAAACATTCATCCCGGTTACGCAAAAGGGCAGATGATAAATTCTATGAAAATATCTGCTTCATTTATGGAGAGTCTTCCAAAAGATAAACTTTCTCCTGAAACAACTGAAAAAAGAGAAGGTTATGTCCATTGTACTTCCATGAATGGGAACGAAGAACTTACAACTATGAAATTTATAATCAGGAGTTTCAGCACACCTGATTTAAAAGAATATGAAGAAATGTTGAAGAATCTTGCTAATGAAGCAGTTGGTAAATTTCCGGGCTCAAAAGTGGAATTTGAGGTTATTGAACAATACAGGAATATGAAAGAAATGCTCGATAAGCATCCAATGGTTGAAGCAAATGCTCTTGAAGCGTTAAAGAGATTAAAAATTGAACCAATTATGCACCCGATACGCGGAGGCACAGACGGATCAAGATTATCATTTATGGGACTTCCAACTCCAAATATTTTTGCAGGCGAACATAGTTTCCATTCACAATTGGAATGGGTTGCAGTTCAGGATATGCATGATGCGGTTAAATTTATAATTGAAATTGCAAAAGTGTGGGAAGAAAAAGCATAAATAATTTCTAAAACCTTGAAGGTCGCTTAAAAGGCCTTCAAGGTTACTAAACACTTCTTTTAGGTTTTACTTTCTTCATAATGAACACAACAGTAATTATAGTTATCAATCCTGTCGCTAACACAAGCATCAACACCCAAAAATCTTTTCCCTTTGGAATAAAAGTATAGCACGTTTTTAAAATTTTCGCAATTGTTGATGAAACCTTACTGGCGTTCGCATTTTTTACAGCCACTTCAAACTCGGAAGGCAAAATTTTGAAATCGCCTTTTTTTGTATAGCCGGGACTCAGATACTGCACTATTTTCCCATCTTTATCGATAAAGATCAGAACCCCTTTATGGAGAAATCCGCCATACGATCTTTTAAAATGAAATCCGGCAACGTCTGTAAGCTTATAAATATTAGTGCTGTCCCCAGTTAAAAACATCCATGCCGAATCTGGTATTTCCCTGTTTATCAACCCGACCATCGCATTCCTTTTTTGAGCTGCCATCTCCGGAGTTTCATTCTGATCTATGCTGATGCTTATTACATCATAATCACTTCCCGGTTCGTAATTGACTTTACCTATAACTGCAGAAATTTCTGTCATTAATGGTGTGCAAATACCTGTGCACCTGTAATAACAAAAATCGATTACCGTTGGTTTGTCAACTAGGTCTTTTAACAAAACAGTGTCGCCATTTGAATTTACAAATCTTAGGTCAAGCGGAAGTTTTTTCCCGAGATGCTGAACAACTTTTGCTTCATTATAATCCGCGTATGTTATGAAATTTGTAAATGTGAGTATAAATAAGGAAGCTAAAATTAGCTTTGAAATAATTTCTAATTTGTTTTGCATAATTCCAGTGTGTTTTCTGATTCAGAAGAATTATAAAACTAAAAAAAACATTGGAATTAATAAATGAAGTTAATTTGGGATGTTTTAGGAATATTGCTGAATATTTTTACAATAAATCAAATTTCAATTGAAAATGGAGTGAAGTTGGTGTCTTTATCATAATAGTCTTCATTTTCCTTTCTTTTCAAAAATCCAACTACTTTATAAGTTAAAGGGGTTGCCACAACTTCCCAGGTGACTTTTAAAACGTAGTTTGTCAGCATTACGGTGATAAGCAAATCATTCGGCCAGAAACCATAAAAGGCAATTGGGTAAAAAATAATTGAATCTGCTGCTTCCCCAGCTATGGTGGAACCAATAGTTCTCATCCACAAAAATTTTCCGGTTGTATAGATTTTCATTTTTGCCAGCACGTACGAATTAACAAACTCACCGGAAAAAAAAGCAAGCAGAGAAGCTATTACAATTCGTGGTGTTTGCCCAAATACAACGAGGTAAGCATCCTGGTGAATCCAGCCTGAAGCAGGTGGAAGTGAAACTACTACCCAAGACATAAAAGATGCGAACCCGAGAGCGGCAAATCCTGCCCAAACAACTTTACGCGATCTTGCGTAGCCGTAAACTTCTGTAAGAATATCGTTAAAAAAATAACTGATCGGGAAAAACAATATCCCCGCACCTAAAGAAAATCCCCATATGGAAACAACTTTTTCCGCTCCAATTATATTAGAACAAAGCAGAATAGTAACAAATGCAGCCATTATAAAATCATAAAACTTATATTTTTTGGGGGCTACTTTTTCCATAACTCTCCGGCAGAAAAACTTATTTATAAATTAGATTTACAAGGCTAATAATTAACATAATGAAAGAATGAATAATTACAAAAAATAAATATCATTAAGTATAAATTATTATTTTTTCGAACCCTGAGCCCGTCGAAGGGTGAATTTTGACAGGTTTATTTTCTAAAGAAAATAGTCTGGTATTTGTTTAAATTTGTAGCAGAATTAAAAAGAAATTCTAAATGAATTTAAATCAAGAAACAAATTATAAGTCGCAACCTGCAACGTCCAACACCCAAGGTCCCACAACCAAAGTCCCAGAACTAATGGCTCCGGCTGGCAACTGGACTATGCTGAGAGGTGTAGTAAAAGCTGGCGCAAATGCGGTTTATTTTGGTGTAGACCAGTTGAATATGCGCGCAAAAGCAAAAAACTTCCAGGTTGATAATCTTCCTGAAATTGTGAAATATTGCAAAGAAAAAAATGTTAAGACATATCTTACCATTAATACAATAATTTACGAAGATGAAATTCAGCAGGCTTACGAATTAATAGGAAAAGCAAAAGCAGCAGCTATAGATATGATCATCTGCTGGGATCTATCAATTATTGAATTATGTAACAAAGTAAATATGCCTTTTGCAGTTTCAACGCAGGCTTCAGTTTCTAATTCGGCATCAGTTGAAATGTATAAAAAACTGGGTGCAAAAAGAGTAGTACTTGCACGGGAATGCTATCTTGAGGATATTAAAAAAATAAAATCAAAAGTTGATATTGAAGTTGAGACGTTCATTCACGGGGCAATGTGTATTGCTGTTAGCGGAAGATGTTTTATGAGTCACGAAATGTTCGGGAAAAGTGCTAACCGCGGGGAATGTATTCAGCCTTGCAGAAGAGAATATGAAATAGTTGATAAAAGTACAGATAAATCATTAATACTTGGAGAAGATTATGTCCTTTCGCCCGAGGATCTGTGTTCCATAGAATTTATTGATCAGCTTATAGAAACGGGAATTGATTCATTTAAAATCGAAGGAAGAAAAAGAAGTCCTGAATATGCTATAAAAGTCGTTTCAGTTTACAGGCGGGCAATTGATCTTTATTTTTCCCGGAAGGATGGATTTCCCGAAAATAAATTAACACCGGAAGTTAAAAAGGAATTGCTTCAAGAGCTTGGTGAAGTTTATAATCGCGGTTTTTCAACGGGATTTTATTTTACTCCGCCTGGAGAAAAAGAATATGCCGGAATTTACGGAAGCAAAGCAACAACAAGAAAAGAATTTGTGGGTAGAATAACTAATTATTTCAAAAAGCCACATATTACTGAAATCAAATTGGAAACAGGTAAGTTAAACGTTGGAGATAAAATATTAATAATAGGTGAAACAACCGGAGTGGTTGAACTTAAAATTCCTAATATTCTTTTTGAAGACAAACCAGCAGAGCAGGTTGAGAAGGGAAACTTGTTTACTATTCCTTGTGAGGAATTAGTCAGAGTAAGAGATTCAGTTTATGTTGTAAGACAAGTAGAAAAAAATACGGCTAAACTTCCCGGTCGAATATCCAGCTAAATTTAGCAGCCGGACCTGCAAACGAAAACCTGTTTGCAACTTTCAAATATCTTTCTGATAAATTACAAAGATAGTCCTGAGCTTTAGCTGCCATGTCAGAGAGTCCTTTTAAATTTTCAATTTCCCAGCCTTTAACAAGATTTGAAATTATTTCAGCATAATCTTTTGCTGTGTATACTTCAATTCTCTGGGCTATGTTTGAGAAATGAGTAAATATTTTTTTGTCTTTGCCATCGTACATCAAGTGCGCAGGCATTGTAATTTTTATTTTCATCATTTTTGCAAAAGATAATACAGCTTCAACAGGATCAGTTTCAAATATTTTCTGCATAAAAAGTCTGTATGCTTTTTCATGCCTGGCTTCGTCACCTGCAATTATTCCACAAATCTTTTGAAGTCTTTCATCACCTGCTTTTTTTGCAAGCTTAGCTACATTTGTATGAGATATTTTTGTAGCTCTTTCCTGGAAGGAAGTATAAATGAATCCCAGGTAGGGATCATTCCCTGTTTTAGTGTCAAACCCGTTTCTTATCAAATGATGAATTGTAGTTTCGACTGCGTGCATATCAACTTTGCCTGTAAGAAAAAGATATTTGTTCAAAAGATCGCCGTGCCTGTTTTCTTCCGAAGTCCATCCGCGGCTCCATTGTGCCCAGGGTGAATTACTTGCTCCTGTTTCATCTTTTATACCATTTAAACGGTTTAAAAATGTCTGGTATGTTGGTAATGCTTCTTCTGTAACCATATCCCCAATAAGCACTACAAGTAACTCGTCCGGTAAAGCTTCTGCTCTTTTCCTGAATTCATTTAATTGTTCACGCCAGTTTTCTGCTGACATATCAGGCAGAAGGTCTGCTGGCTGCCAGCTTTCTTCTATTGGTTTTAAAAGTGTGTCTATGTTTTTCCCAACAAAATCTTCCATCCCTTTAATTACTTCAAACCTGGATTGGATGGACCTATCCTCATTATTCATTATAATATTATCCGTTTTTTTATTTTAGAGTATGAACTTATTGCAGTAAGATAAGTCGGAATAAATCAAATTACAATAATATTTGACATTACTGAATCTATAAAATATTAAATGCTTACATAGCATAATCTTAACGAGACTTTAACAAACATACTAATTTTGATAAGCCTGCCTATTTCTGTATTTTTGCTAAATATCTCTAAAATTATATAGCCTTATGAAATTAAGTAAATCATTTGTACCTACGTTAAAAGAAGTACCAAACGATGCCGTGGTAGCCAGCCATATTTTAATGCTGAGAGCCGGAATGATCAGGCAGATTGGAGCTGGCATTTACGCATTTCTTCCGCTTGGTTACAAGGTAATAAGAAAAATTTCCGAAATTATCCGTGAAGAAATGAATGCAATTGGTGGACAGGAGTTTCATCTGCCTGCGTTGAACCCACGTGAAATTTGGGAAGAAACTAACCGTGTTGAAGCTTTTGGCGATACATTATTTCATGTAAAAAACCGGGATTATATACTTGCACCGACGCACGAAGAAATAATAACATACCTTGCAAGAAACGTTGTAAAATCTTACAAAGATATGCCTCAGATCTGGTACCAGATTCAGACAAAATTCAGGAACGAAGCCAGACCAAGAAGTGGAGTGATCCGGGGAAGACAGTTTTTGATGAAAGATGCTTATACGCTTGATTCGTCCTGGGAAGGATTGGATGTTGGATATGGATTACACGACAAAGCATACAGAAATATTTTTGACAGGTGTGATCTTAATTACTTTGTTGTTGGTGCATCAAGCGGTGCAATGGGTGGGACGGGATCTGAAGAATTTATGGTAAAATCTGATGCCGGGGAAGATACGGTTGCTCATTGTGAAAAATGTGGTTATGCAGCAAATGTTGAAGTTGCAGAATCTAAAGTTGATGTAAAGAAAAGAGAACAGGAAAGTGAAGAAGTAAAAGAAATATCAACTCCGAATGTTCATTCGATTGACGAACTTTGCGATTTCCTGAAAATCGATGAAACACAATGTGCGAAATCAAGAGTATATATTATTAATGAGAAACCTGTTTTAGTATTGATGCTGGGAAATGAAGATGTAAATGAAACTAAACTTTCCAGGGCACTCGGCGGAAATGTTCGTCCTGCTCATCCCGAAGAATTAAAAGAAATTACAGGCGCTGATGCAGGTTCAATCGGACCGAAAGGTTTTAAAGGAAAAATAATCGCAGACAATCGTTTGAAAGATGCAAACAATCTTTACAGCGGTGCAAATAAAAATGATTTTCACTTTGGCGGAATTGATCTGAAGCGTGATGCTGAGAATATCGAGTATTTTGATCTCCGCAGCGTACAATCAGGTGAGCACTGTATAAAATGCGGAAATAAACTTGATGTCTTCAGCGCGATTGAACTTGGGCACATTTTCAAACTCGGCACAAAATACGCCGATTCAATGGGTGCTAAATTCTTAGATGAAAATGGTAAAGAACAACCGATAATTATGGGAAGTTACGGAATAGGTGTTGAAAGGGTAATGGCTTGCTACATTGAACAGCACAACGATGAATTTGGATTGGTCTGGGATAAAACTCTTACTCCATTCCAGGTTCACCTTGTGGGATTGAATATGAAAAAAGATGAAATAGTTCAGAACTGTGATAAACTTTACGGGGAAATGAACGAAAAAGGAATTGAAGTTTTGTATGATGACCGGATAGATGCACAAGCTGGATTTAAGTTTAAAGATGCGGACCTGCTGGGAATGCCGGTTCAGGTGATTGTTGGAGATAAAAAACTTAAGGAAGGTAAAGTTGAAATTAAGATCAGGAAAAAAGGCGAAAGATTTGATGTTAGTGTTGATGAATTGATTACTAAGGTTCAGGAATTGTTAAAATAAAATTCAAATACATATATTGTTTTATGGGCGTTCAAAAGGACGCCCTTATTTTTTATGGTAAAAACAATAATTTTTGATTTATCTGAAGTCCTGATTGCCGGACTTATCGGAATTGAAAAGGAACTGGCTCCACTGGTTAATTTATCTGAAAATGATTTTTTGGAAGCACTCTGGACGGATTCATTCTGGGAACTAATGAAAGGAAAAATTACGGAGGATGAATACCTTGCTGATGTTTTTGAAAAAAATAATTGGAATATAGATAAGAACATCTTTAGAGATGTAATCAGAAAAAACTTTCACAATGAAGTTGACGGAATGATTGAACTTATTGAAGAACTTAGTAAGGATTACAAACTTTTGCTTCTTTCCGATCACTCTGAAGAATGGGTAAAGTATATAAACGAAGTTCATCCTTTCTTAAATTTATTTCACAAAAAATATTTTTCATTTCAGTTTGGGGAAATTAAAAGAGAAAAAAGAGCGTTCGCATTACTGTTGAAAGAAAATAATCTAAATGCATCCGACTGTCTTTTTATAGACGACAGCCCGGCAAATATAAAAGCTGCAGAAGAAGTTGGGCTGAAGGGGATACAATTCTCAGATATTGAACATCTAAAAGCAGGCCTAAATAGAACCTGAAATACAATTGAATTTTATAATTCATTATAAAATAATAAGATATGGTTTTACTTGACAAAATACCGACTAGTTGGTATGTTTAAATATGAAAAAAATAAATGTTAAAGAGAATCTGCTTAAGTCATCTTATAATCTTTTCCTTTCAAAGGGATATTATGCAGCAAGCGTAGATGGGATATGTAAGAAATCAGGTGTGAGCAAGGGAAGTTTTTTTCACTACTTTAAGTCGAAAGAAGAATTGGGAATTGAAGTACTTAAATGGTATTATGCCTTCGCTACTAAACTAGTAATGAATGGTCCTTTTTTAAAAGAGCCTGATCCTGTGAAGAAAATTTTTGGCTTTCTGGATCATACTAAAGGAGTTTCAGAGCAGCTCTGGGGTAACGGATGTTTGCTGGGGAGTTTCGTAACAGATCTTTCTGCTTCAAATAAAACAGTAGCCGCTAAAATTTCGAACATATTTTCTGAAATGACTGAAGGACTTTCAATAATATTTTATCCAGTTGAGAAAATAAATAAAAATATAACTGCCATAGAACTAGCAGAACAATATTTATTAATTATAGAAGGGGGAATTATACTTGCAAAAGCAAAGAACGATTGGAAGAAAGTTACTACCGCGATTCAAAATTTTGAGAACTACATCGAAATGTTGATGAAACAAGACAAAAAAAATGTATGAATACTTAAGGATTGGTAAAATAAAATTGGGGATATGTATAATAAAATAATAGGAGGATAGAATGAAAAAGATTTTTGTCTTTGGTTTCGGACTTGTATCCTACTTAATCTTCTTTGCAATTTTCCTTTACTGGATAGGATTTATGGTAAACCTTTGGGTTCCAAAAGGAATAGACGATGGAATAAATAGTCCATTACTTGCGGCAATTTTCATAAATTTTTTGTTAGTGGCATTATTCGGGCTTCAACACAGTATTATGGCACGTGGAAAATTCAAAAAATGGATTACAAGAATTATTCCCAAAGCAGCCGAAAGAAGTGTTTACGTTCTTATCTCAAGTTTAATTTTTATACTGATATTCTGGCAGTGGCGCCCGATAGATATAACCGTATGGAATGTTGAAAACTCAACAGCAACTATTGCCATTTATGGACTCTTTGTCCTTGGCTGGATATTACTTCTTATATCCACTTTTTTGATCAATCATTTTGAATTGTTTGGGCTTCAGCAGATTTATACTAATCTACGAAATAAACCCATGAAATATCCTGAGTTTCAAATGCCTTTGTTATACAGGATAGTTAGGCATCCAATGATGATAGGGGTAATTTTTGCAGTATGGGCAACTCCTCGTATGACCCTAGGTCATTTAATGTTTTCAATTTTAATGACGGTTTATATAATGATTGGAACTTATTACGAGGAACAGGACCTGGTTAAAAACTTTGGTGCAAAATATATTATGTACCGGAACTCTGTACCTAAGATGATTCCGGTAGGAAAAAAGAAGCGGCCTAATGAATTATCGGCTAAATAATATTGTAGTGGTCGCAATTAATGCGACCACTTTATAATTTTTATTCTTCTACCTTCGCTCTCATCGAATCCATATACATATAAATACAAATTCCAATGAACATCACTAGCGAAACTAATTCCGCAGCATGTGATTCAGCCCATTCAGCATTGAACCAGTTGTAGCCAAGGTATCTCAGGAATGCGCTAACAACTCCCATTAATGCACCACCTGCGATAAATCCGGAAGCAATTAAAGTACCTCGTTCTCTTCTTGCAGTGTTGACTTTTTCATCTTCACTTCTTGTTGAAACAAAGTGAGCTATTATTCCGCCCACCAGTAATGGAGTATTTAATTCAAGTGGAATATACATACCGAGTGCAAAAGCTAATGCCGGGACTCTCATCATTGTTAAAACCAGTGCCATCAAGGCGCCGGCAATATAAAGCATCCACGGTGCAGGCTGGCTTGCCATTAAAGGTTGGATTATTGCTGCCATTGCATTTGCCTGCGGCGCAACAAGAGCACCCTGCCCGGTAAATCCGTAGGTGTCATTTAGAATTAAAATTACATAGCCAACAGTTGCTGCCGATACAAGTGTGCCCAGGAATTTCCATCGTTCCTGTTTATAAGGCGATGAACCAAGCCAGTAACCGATCTTAAGATCGGTAATAAATGAGCCTGACATTGAAAGTGCTGTACATACAACACCTCCTATGAGCAATGCTGCAATCATTCCAGATGATCCTGAAAGCCCAACTGAAACCAGGATAACTGATGAAATAATTAAAGTCATAAGTGTCATACCTGAAACCGGGTTTACACCAACTATTGCAATTGCCGTTGCTGCTACTGTTGTAAAAAGGAAAGAAATTATCAAAACTATTAGCAGACCAACGAGCGCATAAAAGAAAGTATTAACTACTCCCATATAAAAGAAAACTAATATTACAATGCTAACGCCTATTATAGAAAGCGCAATCACTTTCATAGTAATGTCCCGGTGTGTTCTAAGCTTATCTTCAACAATATTTTTGGCTCCGGCAATTTCTTTTACTGCAAGTGAAAATGCTGTACCTATTACCTTTGAAGACTTTATAACTCCGATAATACCAGCCATCGCAATTCCGCCTATACCAATATGGCGGACATAGTTTCTGAAAATTTCTTCCGCGGACATATCATGAATTAGTTTTGTTACATTTGCACCAATAGGCATTCCAAGTCCGTCACCAATAAATGCAACGATAGGTATTAAAACATACCAGGAAACAAATGATCCTGCACAGATTATTGCGGAATATTTCAAACCAATTATGTAACCAAGACCAGTTACAGCAGCGCCAATATTTATCTTAAGTACGAGTTTGGTTTTGTCTGCAAGAGTTTGACCTAAAGGGATAACTCTGGTTGAAAAAACTTCGCTCCACCAACCAAATGTTGCCACGATGAAATCATACAAGCCTCCAATAAGCCCGCTCATAACAAGAACCATTGCCTGCTTTCCGCCTTTTTCTCCAGCAACCAGGACTTCTGTTGTGGCTGTGGCTTCAGGGAAAGGATATTTACCGTGCATATCCTTTACAAAGTATTTTCTAAAAGGGATAAGAAATAAAATTCCCAGCACTCCGCCGAGCAGCGAGGCGAGAAATATTTTATAAAATTCAGCATTAAGGTTTAATATATAGAGAGCAGGAAGCGTAAATATAGCGCCGGCCACAATTGAGCCCGAAGTTGAACCGATTGACTGGATAATCACATTCTCACCAAGAGCACCTTTTCTCTTTGTCGCTGCTGATAATCCAACTGCTATTATTGCTATCGGGATTGCTGCTTCAAAAACCTGTCCTATTTTCAATCCTAGGTAAGCGGCTGCCGCTGAAAAAAGAATTGCCATTAAGACACCCCATAGTACCGAGTAATAGCTTACCTCCGGTACAGTCTTGTTTGCCGGCATCACCGGATGATATTCCTCGCCCGGTTTTAATTCAGTATACGCATTAGAGGGAAGTCCTTTTACTTGTTCTTGATCTTCACTCATAGATTTACCTTTTATTTAATTGTTGTTTATGATTTCTGTTTGTGAATTATTCTGATCCAATTTATTGTAATCCAGTTCAGAACCGAGAACACTATGAGGGATTAGATAAATAAGGAATAGCAAAATAGAAGCTCCAAGAACCCACCAGCCTGGTTTTTTAGATCGCTTTAGCATAAGCGCAGCTATCAGCCATCCGATCAGGGCGATTAATGTTTTATTATCTGTTAGATCAATTCCGAAAGGAAAACCTGTCCAAAGTGCTCCGAAGGCATAGTATTGCGTTAACGGCCCAAGTATCATTCCGCCGAGAATTAAAAATCCAATTGTCCACGCTATATATAATTTTAATCGTCGTTTTTTATTAAATACTTCCAGACCTGCTCTTGTTGAAAGAAGCATTGTTCCGAACATAGCAAGCACGTGTGGAATTAGAATAAATAAAGGCACTTCTCCCTTAAACCTTATTACCACATATTTTTGTTGTACCGGAACAGAATAGCTTTCCTGGTTTTTGGTTAAAATAATTTTGTATTGAAGTTTGCCTGCCGGAGGCTGTTTTGGAAGAGTTGCTGAAAGTGTACCCTCTCTATTTATCATTTCAACTTTTGCAAAATCATCATCTGTTTTGAATCTTTTCCATTCCAAAACACCCGATAAATTTAGATCTTTAGTGTTAATATTTATAACGCAATCTTCAGTGCTATAATTACTTCTGTCGAGATGATAAACTATTTCCTGGTTATCAATTAATATTTTGCCCGATAAAGGATAGGTAGGACCTGTTATTCTTTGATAATAAGCTGAGAGAAGAGTTATTACAATTGCCAGGAACCAGAATAGAATTGGTCGTTTCATTTAATCCCCTTAAACTTAATTTTGTCCTCCACAAAATTAAGAAGATTAGTCCAAACCGCCCAATAAAATATTCTTATTTGGGTAAGAATTTTCATTATGTTTTATTTATGTTGCGTTTATGAAAGGAAAGCTTTACCTGGTTTCAACACCAATAGGAAATTATGAGGATATCACAATCCGCGGATTGAATATTTTAAAAACTGTTGATTTTATTATTTGTGAGGAATTTAAAATAGCCCGCAGAATGCTGTCATTTTATGAGATTGAAAAAGAACTTATTTCTCTTAATGAACACAACGAAAAAGAGGTTGTAGATGACATCCTGCTAAAAATCATTGAAGCCAAAACAGCCGCGCTGATATCAGATTGCGGTACTCCTCTTTTTTCCGACCCCGGACACCTGCTGGTTGATGTATTGATTTCCCAAAAAGTTCAGGTTATTCCAGTACCCGGCGCAAATTCATTACTTCCAGCATTGGCAGGTTCAGGTTTCGATTTTGAAAAATTTTACTACTATGGCTGGCTTTCAGCAAATAAAGATAAAAGAAGACAACAGCTTTTTAAATTAAAAAGTATTAAGGAAGTAATTGTTTTTCTTGATACACCTTACCGACTCAGGCAATTGCTTGCCGATGTGGTAAAAGTACTGGGTAAAAATTTACGTGCCGTCGTTGCTTTTCAGTTAACAATGGATGGAGAAAGATTTTACCGTGGAACCACAAACGATTTACTACAAATCGCTGAAGATAAGAAACTGAAAGGGGAGTTTGTGCTGATCGTTGATAATAAATGATTACACTTTGATTAATAATGCTACATTTTCTATATGATATGTATGTGGGAACATATCGACCGGTTTAATTTTAACTAACTTGTAACCAGCCTCAGAAAATAATTTGATATCTCTTACCTGTGTAACAGGATTACAGCTTACATAAACCAGCTTCTCAGGATTCAATTTTATAACATCTTCAACAGTATTTTTATGCATTCCGCTGCGTGGTGGATCAAGAATAATTATACCAGGTTTTGGGAGTTTTTTTTCTTCCACCAATGGATAAAAAGATTTGTAAAGATCAGCCGTTATAAAAGGAACATTTTCAACATTATTAAGTTTTGCATTTTCTTCAGCGTCCGAAATTGCGGATTGAACAGTTTCAAAAGCATAAACTTCTTTACAAAAATCCGAAACAAAAATTGAAATTGTTCCTGCACCGGAATAAAGGTCGTAAACAATTTCATTGCCTTTCATTTCAGCGAAATCCAATGCTGTCTGATATAGCTTCTCAGCCTGCAGAGAATTTGTCTGGAAGAATGAATTGGCGCTTATTCTGAATTTATGTTTGCCGATCGTATCATGTATAAAACCGTTTCCGCAAAATATTTTTTCATAATCGCCAACAGCAACAGAGGCTTTTCTAAGGTTCACATTATTTATTATTGTTGTTATCTGTGGAATTTCTTTTAGCAATTCATCGGTGTATAAATTCATCAAGTCTTTATTTTCGGATGAAGTTACAAGATTAACCATTAGATCTTTTGTGTGGTGAGATTGTTTAATCACTAGATTTCTCAAAAAACCTTCGTGAGTCTTCGTGGAATAAATTGTGGTCTCTTTTTCTTTAAAAAAATTTCGTGTAAAATTTAATATTTTATTGCTTAATTCCGATTGAAGAAAACATTCATCAATGTCGAGAACTTTGTCAAAAACGCGGGGGATATGTAGTCCCAGTGCAAAATCTCTTTCAATATTTTCATCTGATTTTATTTCCTCGACTGTAAGCCATCTTTTCTCAGCGAAAGAGAATTCCATTTTATTACGGTAAAAGAAAACTTTTTCGGAAGGAAGAATATCTTCGGTTATAAAATCCTTGAAACCACCCATTCTTGTAAATATCTCTTCTACCTGCTGCTGTTTGAATTTAGTTTGAGTGGCATAATCAAGATCCTGCTGCTTACAGCCGCCGCAGGTACCAAAAAATTTACAGCGGGCAGGTATTCTTAAATCCGATGGTTTTATAATTTCGGAAACTCGGGCTTCAGCATATGATTTTTTGATTTTAGTAAGACTGGCTTTTACAATGTCACCCGGATATGCGCCGTCTACAAAAATTACATATTTGTTTTTTGATTCATCGATTGATTCCGGAACTATGCTGCCTTTATCTACTTTTGCAATCCCTCTTCCTTCGAATGCATATTTTTCAATTTCCAGCTCTATTATTTCGCCTTTCTTTACATTCACACTAAAACCTTTTTCAATATCAGGACTTTAAATCCCATATACCTGTCGGCACCTAAATTTAAATATGAATTTGATTCGTGACTTACTTTATTCAGAAATTTTTTATGATATGCTTTTTCTCTGTCGGAAAGTGTATCGATATTTTTATCTAATAATTGCAGGCTGGTTTGGTAAAAATCTTTTAAAGTTGAAGAAAAATCCTCTTCATATAAAACCTCAAAATCCCTTTCCAAATAATATTTGTTTACTTCATTATTTAAAAGTGGGAAAATTTTTGAAGACTGCCAAAGCTCGTTTACGAATGCAGGAGCATTTTCTTCCAGTTGAACATTTTCCCCTACACAAAAAATTCCTTCAGGGTTTAAAATCCTTTTTATCTCTTTTAAAATTTTATTACGGCGGGAATTAGATATTGAAGCCTGGGCATATATGATATCAAATCTTTCATTTCTAAAATCTGTGTTTTCAAATATCATCAGCCGTACGGAGATATTTTTTTCATCTTTTAGATACAATCTTGAAGATAATAGTGTCTCATCATCTTCAACTATCTGTATTACAGAAGCTGCTTCATTTTCTAAAAATAATTTTGAAATTTCTTCGCTGCCTGCGCCGATAATTAAAACAGATTTATCTTTAATCTCGAACTTATCTGCAAAAGCAGAAAACTGGTAAATTGAACCGGGCAGAAATATCTCTTTTTTCGAATTATCTGGCATTATGGTACTGATTATTAAGGTTTTGTAAAATTTAAAAACAAATTTACTGAAAACCTGACCAACTTAATACCCGGTAATAAACACAAAAAGGTTAAAGAGGATTTAGATCTGTGTTCCTATTTATATCTCTTTTCTAGCACCTTCTGAAGGGGACACCAATTTGTGAATGAAGATTGTAAAAGGTTCAATCCAACGAATGCCGTAAACAGGAAAAAATATGGTGTAATAAAATATCCAAGAGCCAGGCTTACCAAAATAAATACTCCGGCAAATCTTCTTATTAATAATTGAATCATTTTTTCGTCTAAATTTTGTTAGTAAAATAAACGACCGGACGAACCTTCCGATCGTTTGCAAGTTGACTATGTAATAGATTTTTCCACATTTAACTGGAATGCATATACATGGCTATTTTTGGTATTAATTTTGCATTCATTAATTGCGTTCATCAATTCCGCTGCTTGTCCATCATCACACATTGTAAAGAGTAATTCTGAATTTTCCATAGCATGTTTCGCTGCAAACCAGTTATCACTTTCATTTTCTTCCGTTAACCTGATTCCATTTATACTGGATTCACTGTAAGCAGGGATCTTTACTTCATTAAATATTTTTCTTGCGGATTCTGTAAATTCTTCTGCGCACATTAAAACAACTAATTTCATTTTTTATCCTTTTAGTTAGTTGAAGTTTGACTATGTTTTTTATTTTCTGTCATAAAATAAATTAGAGGTACCATAACCAATGTTAATGCGGTTGATGCAATTGCTCCACCAATTAAAGCAAGTGCCAGTCCCTGGAAAATAGGATCAAAAATTATAACAAAGGCTCCAATAACAACTGCGCCGGCAGTTAAAAGAATTGGCGTAGTACGAACTGCTCCGGATTCTATTACAGCCTGTTTTAGAGGAATATCTTCTCTAAGTCTTAATTCAATAAAATCTATAAGCAGAATTGAATTTCTTACCATAATTCCGGCAAGTGCAATTGAACCAATCATTGATGTAGCAGTAAAAAATGCACCGAACAATAAATGTGCACCAATTACTCCAACCAATGAGAGCGGAATCGCAATCATCATAATAAATGGAACTTTAAATGATTGGAACCATCCTATGATAAGCATATAAATTACTATGAGAGCAAATAGAAATGCTATGCCCAGGTCTCTGAATACTTCATAAGTTATCTGCCATTCTCCATCCCATTTAACGGATAAATTTTCCTCATTGCCTGGCTGCTGAGTGTAATATTGTTTTACGTTTATTCCTTCTTTTTCATTCAGTTCATTTATTTTCTTATCAATATCCATAATTGCATATACAGGACTTTCAAGACTGCCGGCAACATCACCTATTACGTAAACAACACGTTTTTGATTTTTCCGGTAGATACTTTTATCCTGTATTTTTTCTTTAACGTGAACTAGTTCTGAAACGGGAACAAGGCCTCCTGTCTTTGACATAACTTTTATTCCTTTCAGATCACTAACACTTGATCTCTGTTTTTCCTTCAATTTTACATTGATAAAAAGAGGGTCGTCTTCATTCGGTTGATAGAGGAGAGATACATCCTGTCCGTGTAAAGATATTCCCATTACACCGACTATTTGTTCGGGAGTTATTCCGGCAAGTGCCGCTTTTTTCTTATCGATTTCAAATTTAAATTCTGTTTGATCGCCCTCTACATACGAGTCAACATCTACTACATTTTCTGTTGTTTCAAATAGATGTTTAAGCTTTTTTGCATACTTTATCTGTGATTCATAATCAGGTCCGTAAACTTCTGCAACAAGTGTTGAAAGCACGGGCGGTCCCGGTGGTACTTCGGCGATCTTAACATTAGCATCGAACATCTTTGCAATATTATCTACACCGGGTCTGATTTTTTTTGCTATATCGTGGCTTTGTTCCGAACGTTCGCCTTTATCCAATAAATTAACCTGTATATCGGCTACGTTTGAGCCTCTTCTTAAATCATAGTGACGTACAAGCCCATTAAAATTTATCGGCGCTGCCGTTCCGACGTATGTCTGGTAATTAACGATTTCAGGAACTGTGCGAAGATAACCAGCAATTTCTTTTGTTACGGCGGCAGTTCGTTCGAGTGTAGTTCCCTCGGGCATATCAATAATTACTTGTATTTCATTCTTATTATCAAAGGGCAGCATTTTTACTGTAACCGCCTTAAAAAATACAAGAGAAACAGAAGCTATTAATAAAAACACTACTGATAAAATACCGATCCATCTTTTCTTTACATTTTCAAGTAAGGGGATCATTATTTTTTCATAATTTCGGTAAATAAAAGTGTCTTTCAATTCGTGTTTTTCCTTCTCCGTTTCAACTTCTCCGTGGTCTTTCAGAATTTTAAAAGCCAGGTAGGGTGTAATAACAAGGGCAACTAATAAGGAAAATAAAGTTGAAAGAGAAGCCCCGATTGGCATTGGAGCCATATAAGGTCCCATCAATCCGCTTACGAATGCCATTGGCAGAATTGCTGCAATAACCGTAAAAGTCGAAAGTATTGTGGGATTACCGACCTCGTCAATTGAAGTAAGTGCTGCCTGGTAACGAGTTTGTTTTTTCATTCTGAAATGGCGATGCATGTTTTCAACTATAATAATTGAATCATCCACCACAATACCGGTTACAAAAACCAGCGCGAAAAGAGTAATGCGATTTAATGTATACCCAAGTACGTAATAAACAAAAAGAGTAAGTGCAAACGTGATGGGTACAGTTGTAAACACAACTAGTCCGCCTCTCCAACCCAGGAACAGCGACACAACAAATGATGCAGCAAGTATTGAAACAAGAAGGTGAAGTAGTAGTTCACTTACTTTATCAGAAGCTGTTTTTCCATAATCTCTCGTTACGGCTACATTGACATCTTTAGGAATTATCTTTCCCTTCATTTCATCAATTTTATGCGTAACAGCTTTTGCAATTATTTTTGCATCGGAATTTTTTATTTTTGAAACTGATATTGTTACCGATGGAAACTCAACTCCATCTTCGTAACCTGCATCTTTTAGTTCCTGGTATCCATAACCGTAATCTGTATAAGTTTCTGACTCCTCCGGTCCATCCGTAATATCGGCAACATCTTTCAAATAAATCGGGCTGTTGTTATAAACACTAAGTACAAGGTTTTCCAGGTCTTCTTTACTTTTAAAGAAGTTTCCTGTTTCAACTATATACTCTTTATTATTTTGATTGAATGTACCGGAACCTGATTGTTTATTGTCACCCTGAATTCGCATCATAACCATTAATGGATCCACGTGATGCCCGGCAAGTTTATATTTATCCAGCTTAATATTTATTTTTCTTTTTCTTCCACCGATTATTTTTACATCAGAAACATCGCTTATCTTTTTTATTTCATTAGATAGTTCTGTGGAAATTCTTCTAAGCTGGTAATCATTGTAGGTTTTGCTCCAGAGTGAAAAACTTAAAATCGGAACATCGTCAATCGATCTGGTTTTTACCAGCGGCATTGAAACCCCGGCGGGCATCTTGTCCATGTTTTTCATTATCTCGTTGTAAAGTTTTACAACGCTTCTCTCGAAATCTTCATTTACATAAAATCTTACAATTAGCATTGACATTCCGGGCATTGAAGTGGAATAAACATATTCAACACCGGGAATGTTTGACATCATTTTTTCCATTGGAATGGAAACACGCGATTCAATTTCTTTTGGACTAGCCCCGTTATATTGAACGAAGATATCAGCCATCGGTACGTTTATCTGCGGCTCTTCTTCACTTGGTGTCATGTAAACGCTGAAAATCCCTAAAGCGATGGTGCCAAAAATAAGAAGCACTGTAAGTTTAGATTGCAAAAATGCTTTTGCTAATTTTCCGGAAACTCCTAATTTCATTATAGTACCCCTACTTTTTGACCATCTTTAATCTTGTCTTTATCTATTATTAAAAGATCGCCTGCTTCAACACCGGATAATACTTCAATCTTGCCATCCATTTCTTTACCTGTTCTTATCCATCGCAGTGTTGCTTCATTTGATTTTGAAACAGCAAATACACCGACTAGTTGACCTCTTTTTACAAGTAAATTTTTATCAATGGCGATTATTGGTTTGCTCTGATCACCCAGAGTAACTTTTCCGTACATTCCGGATTTTATTTTTGCATAATCGGGACCACCTTTATCAAGCACTACCTGGATTTCAAATTGTTTGCTGTAAGGATTTGCACCGGGGTTTATTTCTGAGATTTTCCCGGAAAAAGGATTTTGAGAAACTGCATCAATATAAACCTTGACAGGCGCATCTTTTTTAAGAAGGTTTATTTGTTCTGCGGAAACCTGTGCAATTACTTTAAAATTATTGAAGCTTTCTATTATCATAAGTGGATGACCGGGTGTTGCAATATCACCTTGTTCAAAAAATTTGTTCACTATATAACCGTCAAAAGGAGCGCGTATTTCTGCGTAACTTAAAACGTCATCTATTTCATTTTTCATTGCCTCGGCGGATTTAAGTCTTTGCTTTGCCATGTTGTAGGCAAGTGTCATGTCTTCATATTCTTTCTTGCTGGCGCTGCCTTTTTCATATAAATCTTTTATCCTGTCATAATTTATTTTCATATTATTAAAAGCATCTTGTGCCTGAGCAATGTTGGCAATAGTCTGCTGCTTTTTTGCATTGATGTCCGCGCTTTTAATCTTTGCAAGAAGTTGTCCTTTGCTGACTTTTGTGCCTGCTTCAAAAGGGAAGTAGGTTATTTCACCCATTAATTTTGTGCTAAGTTTTGCCTGCTTTGAACCAACAACGTTCCCGGGAAATTCATATTGAAAAGGAATTGCATCCAGAGTAATTTTTTCTACATTTACTTTAATAGGTTTATTTAAATTGTCATTATTTTCATCACTACCACAGGAAATAAATAGGAATGTTAGGAGCAGGGACGAAAGAAGAACTGTAATTACTTTAAAATTTTTCATTATTAACCTTTATTTTATTTTCTTTCAAAATTCTTTTCAATCATAAATTCTATTTTGAATACACTTACATTGTAGAAGTAAACAGCCTGCAGATATTTTAAATGAGCTTCTGATGCGGCAGTCTGAGAGTTTACCAGGTCTGTGGTTTTTTCCAACCCTTTTTCATACCTGTCGCGTGTAATTTTTAATGATTCATCTGATTGATCGGCGGAAGTTTTTGCCAGATTTACTTTTGTTCTGGCTGTTTCAAGATCCCTGAATGCTTCATTAATTTCATTTTGTCCCTGCATCAAAGCTTTTCTGTATTCTATTTCAGCCTGGTCAAGTTCTGCCGCGGATTTTTGAATTGTTGCAACATTTTGAAATCCATTAAAAATGTTCCATTGTAAGTTCAAGCCGATCATCCAGTTCTTTGCATTACTTCCGAAAATTTTATCGTCGTTATATTCATAAATCCCGAAAGCATTTAAGCGTGGTAGAAATTTCATTTTGTTCATTAATTTCATGCTTTCAAATGAACTTACTTTGTGTGAATAAGCCTGAATATCTGATCGGTTTTCAATAAGAGATTTTATGTCAAAGTTTGTATCACTGACTTGGGGCAAACTCAAAGTATCGGTTGGCTGAATTTCCACATTTTTTTCCATTCCAAGCATCACTCTTAAATTATCGTTTATTTTTTGCAAAGCGTTTTCAATTTCAACTTTCTGACTTTTAATATTTGCCACGTAAACCTCACCGCGAAGGTAGTCTGCTTTTGTAATCATACCTTCATCGTAATAATCTTTAATAAGTTTCCTGTTTGCTTCTGCAGTATTTAATGCTTTGTTAATTACATCAAGACTTTTCATAGTCAGAACTAACTGGTAATATGTGGTCTTAACCATAAAGTGGATATAATTTTCAGTCCTTTGTTTTTTAAAGTTTAAAGCAGAAAGCCCTTCTGCAGCGGCATCTCTTCCGAAAAAGCCATCCATATTTATGAGAGGCTGCATAACTTCCAGTTTTGTGGTGTAGTTATTAAACTCATTTGGATTGTTTAATACCAATGGATTAAAATCTGCCATTGAGACTATTTTTTGTTTAAGCTTTAATCCGAAAACATTTAACGGATCGTCAGTTTTAACAAAAGTTTCGGAGAATGTTACCTGTGGAAGAAAAGCAGAAAGTGATTTATTCTTATCCGCTTGCATTTTGTCAACTTCAGCCTGAGCCAACTTTAACTCATAATTTCCTTCCTTTGATAGCTGCAAAGCATCATTTAAAGAAAGTGATATTTTATCTTTTTGCTGAGCATTTAAGCCGGAAAAAAGATAAATAAAGCTCATTAGCAATAATTTTATAAATTTCCTGTTGAAGAGCATTCATACCTCTTAAAGTTTATTAAATTCAGGTTTAGTTTATTTTGTAATAATGCCCGGTGGGGAACAATTTCTCCCAGTGAAAAAACAGGCAGTTGATACTTAATTACTAAATATTTTTGTATTTAGCTTAGTTTGATGCAGCAATTTGCAATTGGTCTCAGGAATTTTCAAAAAATATTAATAACACCTGTTTTGATTCATAATGAAGCTATATCCGAATATTAAAAAACAGTAAATGAATTGTTTTACCATTTTGCTGCATTGCCTTTCAGAGCCAGTTCCACTATTTTTAATTAATACAGAAATTCTAATTGAGGAAAGAATATGAAAAAGTTAATCACACTCCTTTTATTTATCCCGATAATTTTGGTTGCACAGCAAAAAAGACCTATAAATGTCAATGATCTCTGGGCAATGAAGCGAGTCGGCGGAATTGAACTATCGCCTGACGGCAGCACAATTGCTTTTACTGTAACAACTTACAGTATGGAGGGAAATAAAGGTAAAACAGAAATTTATCTTGTAAATAAAGATGGTTCAAACCTGCACTTATTTATGAAAGCGGATAAAAGTATGAGTAATCCTCATTTTACCCCTGACGGTAAAAAGCTTGCTTACGAATATGAAGGGCAGGTTTGGTGGGCAAATCCTGATGGTTCTGGTGCAGGTCAGCTTACAGATATTTATTCAGGCGCATCCGGATTTGAATTTTCAAACGATGCAAGTAAAATACTTTTTGTTTCCGATGTTTATGCGGATTGTCCTGATATGAATTGCAACAAAGAAAAAGATGAAAAGGCTGCGGCAACAAAATCCAGCGCAAAGATTTTTACACATTTAATGTATCGTCACTGGAACAGGTGGCTCGGCGAAAAAAGGAGTCATCTTTTTATGTATGATCTTGGTTCAAAAAAATATTTTGATCTAAATTATATGAGCAACCACGATGTTCCGCCACTGGATCTTGGAAGTGCAAATGATTACAACTTTTCACCGGACGGAAAGGAAGTTGTTTTTACAATGAATGAAGCGGAAAGAGTTCAGAACAGCACTAATAATGAAATTTATGTTATTGAATTAACAGATGTAAAAGAGAATTCAGAAATTCCGATAAAGAGAATTTCTAAAAGTAAGGGAAATGATCACGAACCTGTTTATTCACCTGACGGAAAATATATTGCATTTGGATCTATGAAAAGAGCCGGCTTTGAGGCTGACCAGGTTAACCTGATGCTTTATGACAGGGCAACCGGAAAAATTACAAATATTACTCCTGAGTTTGATTCTTCTGTTGGTGATTTGGTCTGGTCACCTGATTCAAAATATATTTACTTCGACTGCGCAAATGAAATTTATAACTCTGTTTATAAAACAGATGTGTCGACCGGAAAGATCACGATGCTTTTGAAGGAACACATAAACGGCGGACTTACACTTTCTCCGGACGGAAAGATGGTTTATTTCAGACAGCAAAGATCAACTCTTCCTTATGAAATTTTTGCAATGAGGAATGATGGAAGTGATGTTCATCAAATGACATTTATGAATAAAGAATTGCTTGTACAACTTGAAATGAATCCTGTAGAAACTTTCTGGTCACCAGGCGCAGAAGGAGCAAAAGTTCAATCCATTCTGGTAAAGCCTCCATTTTTTGATGCGAATAAAAAATACCCGTTGATATTTTTAATTCACGGAGGACCGCAGGGACACTGGGAAGATGATTTTCACTACAGGTGGAATACAGAAATGTTCGCTTCACAAGGTTACGTGGTAATTGCACCAAATCCTAGAGGAAGCACAGGCTACGGGCAGAAGTTCACTGATGAAATTTCCGGCGACTGGGGTGGCAAAGTTTACACGGATCTTATGAACGCTTATGATTATGCTTTAGAGAATTACAATTTTATTGATAAGAAAAATACCTTTGCAGCAGGTGCATCCTACGGCGGTTATATGATTGACTGGATTGAAGGACACACGGACAGGTTTAACGCCCTTGTTTCGCACGATGGTGTATTTAATACTATTAGTATGTACGGAACAACCGAAGAGCTCTGGTTCCCTGAATGGGAATTTAATGGAACACCCTGGACAAACAGAGCATTGTACGAAAAATGGAATCCGCAAATGTATATCCAAAATGCAAAAACACCAATGCTTATTTTTGAAGGTGCAAATGATTTCAGAGTTCCGGAAGAACAGGCATTCCAGTTGTTTACTTCACTTCAGAGACTCGGTGTGCCGAGCAAATTGATATACTTCCCTGATGAATATCATTTTGTTGTAAAACCGCAAAACGCTAAGTTGTGGTGGAATTCAATTTTTGACTGGTTTAATAAATATAAAAAGGATTAGATGTAATGAATAATGAAGAAGTCGATTTAGCTGAACTCGGAGATCTTGGAGAACTCGGCGTCGATGAACTTGACTTCGGGGGAAACATTAAAAGCGAAAAAGAAACCGAAGAAAAAATAAAGTTTGTTGAAGAAAATCTTTGGGAAAAACTTGAGCGGGTTGGAAAGAAAATTTCCTTCGCAAGGGATATTCTTGCCCTGGTAAATTATATGCGAGATCCCCTTGTCTCATGGCACAGGAAAGCAATAGTAGTTGCAGGTCTGATTTATTTTATTTCCCCGATTGACGCAATTCCGGATATCAGTCCGTTAATTGGTTATCTTGATGATCTTGGAGTGATTACAGCGATATTAAAATTCCTTGGTAGCGAGTTAACACCTTATTATAGCCCCGGTTACCGAAGCTAGAATTTTTTAAGCGCCATTGTACTTTACTTAAGAGTTACGGTATAATTGCATTAGTGTTTTTTATTTCAGTAAAATTTAAATAAGTTAAAATGAAACGAAAAACAAAAGTTCGCCTATCTCTGATAGTAGGATTTGTAGCATTTTTCTTTGCGGGATGGGACTCGCTTGATCAAAATTATCTTATACTTGCGATTGCAAATTTCATCCTGGCGGGTGCCAACATAGTCAGTTTTTTTTACATAAAAGAAAAGGCGTCAACCGTAAATATATTTTTACTTATGCTAAATGCATGCCTGGCTTTTATTGTTGCATACGGATATTTTGAAGCGGGTAAAAAAGGATTACCAGTAGTCTGGATAATTGTTGGTTTATTAAATATTATTGTTGCATTAAAAACCATTAAAAAGAAAAAGTTAAACCTGGAATTAAAAAATATAACTAACGAGTAATTTTATCATTATTATTAGGAAACAAAATGAACTTTAAAATATTTACAATATTAACACTTATTGTACTCGCAGTTATTTTTATAATTCAAAATGTAACTGTGGTTGTTGTGAATTTGTTTTTCTGGCAGGTTTCAATTTCGCGGGCACTTCTTATTGTAATAACTTTATTAATTGGATTTTTATTGGGCTGGATAATTAAAAGTTATACTTCAATAAAGAATAAGAAATCCGAAATGCAAGCTGAGAAAGAACCTCCAAAACCTTCCGATGCTGATCAAGTAAATGCTGAATGAATTCCGATAATAAATTTGATGTAATTATTATTGGCGCAGGTGCCGCAGGGCTGATGTGCGCCGCAGTTGCAGGGAAAAGAGGCAGAAGAGTTCTTGTAATTGAGCACAATGATAAAGTAGGAAAGAAAATCTTAATTTCAGGCGGAGGTAGATGCAACTTTACAAATCTCTGGGTACAGCCTGAAAATTTCATTTCAAAAAATCCTCATTTTTGCAAATCCGCTTTAAGCCGGTTTAATGAGCAGGATTTCATTTCACTTGTTAAAAAAAATAATATTCCTTACCACGAAAAAACACTGGGGCAGCTTTTCTGCGACGGAAAGTCAATGGAAATTGTAGATTTATTATTAAAAGAATGTGAAGATGCAGGTGTACAAATTAAAACCGGGTGTAAAGTAAACAAAATTGAAAAGGAAAATGAATTTATTGCAAAGACGAATGCCGGTAATATTTCCTCTGAATCACTGGCAATTGCAACAGGAGGTTTGTCAATCTCAAAAATTGGTGCAACTGATTTTGGTTACAAAATTGCTGAACAATTCGGAATAAAAATTATTGATCCTGAGCCTGCGCTCGTTCCATTTACCTGGAATAAAAACGATCTCAAAAACTATTCTGAACTTTCCGGAATTTCTGTGGATTCAATAGTAAGTTGTAATGGAAAATCTTTTCGTGAAAATATTCTCTTTACGCACAAAGGATTAAGCGGTCCGGCTATTTTGCAGATATCAAATTACTGGTATAAAGGAGATGACATTGAAATAAGTCTTCTTCCTGAAATTGATCTTTCTGAAAAGATTATAGAATGGAAAACAGAAAGTCCAAAATCTTTGTTGATGACATTGTTGAGTACTATTCTGCCCAAAAGAGTTGTTCAAATATTTATTGAGTTAGCAGGATACGATAAGCCGATAAATCAGTATAACCAAAAAGAAATTGAGAAAGCTTGTTCATTATTCAATAACTGGAGTATAATTCCAGCAGGAACAGAAGGTTTTGAAAAAGCCGAAGTTACAAAAGGGGGAATTGACACAAACGAACTTTCCTCAAAAACCTTTGAAACGAAAAAAATAAAAGGTCTTTTCTTTATTGGTGAAGTAATTGATGTAACCGGGTGGCTGGGGGGATATAATTTCCAGTGGGCATGGTCGTCCGGTTATTGTGCAGGTCAATTCGTTTAATATTGCTCTTATTTGACATTCCGACCCAAAATGCTTATAATATAACAAGTTATGGCATTGATGATTGCTTAATTTAAGATAAAATTATGATTAAAACAGGAGGTAACGATGGAAAACAGGAAAGAATATATAGATAAATTTGCCAATCAGCTAAAACAGTGGGACTCAGATATTCAGGTTATGCAGGAAAAAATTAAAAACTATGCAAGCAACACCAAAATTGATTTGCAGAAACAACTTAACAACCTGGAATCACAAAGAAATATTCTTAAAATAAAGCTGGATAAAATTAAAGATGCAAATAGTGAAGTTTGGACAGACTTAAGAGAAGGTACAGAAAAAAGCTGGACAGAATTTAAAGAACGGATGTCTAGTATTTCCAGCAAAGTAAATTAAGCATAGAATAATATTCATTGCCCCGTCAAAATGGTGGGGCATTTTTTTTGAGGTTAAATTTTATATCTTATTAGCTTGTTTTTTAATGACTAAGAATTTAATTTTAATTTCATATATTACTTAACAACTCAATTTTGAGGGATCAATGAAAAAAGTCATTCTGTTAGCTTCATTTCTTTTGTTTTCTGCATCATTAGCTTTTGCCCAGGTTCAGATACAAAGCGGTACATTTTCAGAATCATATACCAGTAAGGGTTATACGCTTGACAAGGGTACAGGAGAACGTACTTATCTGGTGGAAGTAAATTTTCCTGCTCCATTTGACAAAAAACCCAAAATAGTTTTGAGTGTCAGCAATATAGATGCTGACGGACAATTCAATACACGATATAAAGTTGAGGCTTTCTCTGTTGGAAGGGATAATTTTACTATTAAAATTTCTACGTGGGGTGATTCTAAAATTTTTGGAATAGGCGGAGGCTGGATAGCTTTCGGCGGATAAAATTTTAATTTATTTAAAATTAAATAAAGGCTGTTTGCATAATAGTGTTAACAGCCTTTTCTTATTTTAAATATCGGTATTTATTATAAAGGAAAAATATTGGCAAGCGGAAATAAAAGAACAGATATTAAACCAGGCTTTATGGTTAAGGTTGTTTTAAAGAATGATCAAAAAACAGGCAGGCTTACAGAAGGAGTCGTTAAAGATATTTTGACAAATTCTCCAAATCATCCTCATGGTATTAAGGTAAGACTGGAAACCGGAGAAGTTGGAAGAGTAAAAGAAATTATTGGATAAAGTTTTCAGGAATTAAAATATGAATTTTAAAGTTACAAATAGCGAAGTTAAATTCTCCGGGAAAGTTTTTGATCTTAAAATTGACGAGATTCTTTATGATAGCGGAAATAAAGGAATTAGAGAAGTTGCTGTTCATCCCGGTGGTGCAGTTGTGGTTGCTGTAAAAAATGACGGTAAAATAATAATGGTAAAACAGTTCCGTTATCCGTTTCAAAAATTTTTGATAGAATTACCTGCCGGCAAACTTGATAAAGACGAGGACCCGATGAACTGTGCTGTAAGAGAACTTGAAGAAGAGACAGGATATGCAGCGGGACAAATTGAAAAACTGGGATCAATTTATACTACTCCCGGGTTTTGCACTGAAGAATTACATATTTACCTGGCAAAAGATCTTGCGGCCGGAGAGCATAACAGGGAAGAAGGTGAATACGAAATGGAAATATTTGAATTTACTCTTGAAGAAATTGAGGAAAAAATAAAAAATGGAGAGATAGTAGATTCAAAGACAATCTGCGGAATATATAAATTCAAATATTTATCCTGATTAAGAAATGTTCATTTCCTTGTAGGAATTTAAAAATTTATTGTGAAGCATTTTAAATTGATAAAGCAAAGCCGAGAAAAAGTAAGCCTGGTCTATATTTTTCTTTTTTGTCTTCCAGGTTTCAAATATTAGTTTCCAGAAATATTTTCTTTCACTTCCGAACACACCGGTATAAAATATTAATCTAAGGATAATTATTACATCAATTAATTTTGCACTTTTTTGAATAGGGGTTTGTGATTTATGATCACCGTAGCCGTCCAAAAATACCTTTGCTCTTTGATAAACCAGTTCAGGACTGTAAATATTATCAAGAATATATTTATAGCCATTGTACAATATACCGGGATCCATTTTTGTAATAATGTTAGTTTTGTTTTCATCAAAATCGAAAGGCTCTATTAGCCTATCTTCTTTTTGTAAACGATCGTGTAGTTCAGTGCCCGGAGGAGCTTTTAAAACATTTACAGTTGCAATTACAATTCCGCTTTCCTGAATAAATTTAACCTGCGATTCAAAAATAGATTCTTTGTCGGTGTCGAAACCCACAATAAATCCACCTGTGACTATAAAACCAAACCTTTGTAACTTCTTTACATTTTCCAGCAGATCACGGCGGAGGTTTTGAGTTTTTTTACATGCTTCCAGGGAATCTGCTTCAGGTGATTCTATTCCTACGAAAATATGTCTGAAGCCTGCATCAACCATCTGTTGCATCATTTCTTCATCGTCTGCGAGGTTTACAGTTACCTGTGTTGCAAACCCTGGAGCTGTTTTATTTTTTTTTCTCCATTCAATTAGAGCGGGTAACAGATTGTTTTTTAAATCCCTCCTGTTACCAATTAAATTATCATCTGCAAAAAGAATTAATTCCGGCTTACCCAGTTTTAGTATTTTATCCAACTCACTTATAATCTGTTCTTTTGTTTTTGTCCTTGGGCGTCTGCCGAATAACGCGGTAACATCACAGAAATCACACATATAAGGACAGCCGCGTGAGTACTGAACAATTGCATAAGCATATTTATTTATGTCAACAAGATTCCACTCCGGCATAGGAGATTTTGTAACATCCGGAAATTCATTTGTCTTATAAAATCTTTCAGGTGTGCCGTTTTTCAAATCATCAAGAAATAAGGGTAGAGTAATTTCTGCTTCGTTTAAAACAAAATAATCTACATCCGGAAATTTTTCATATTCGTGAGTGAACAAGGGACCGCCTGCAACAATTTTTGCGTTATACTTTTTGCAAAATTCAATTGCCTCTTTTACTGAGGGTTCCTGAACATTCATAGCTGAAATAAAAACCAGGTCCGCCCATTCAATATCTTTTTTTCGTGCCGGTGTAAGATTTAGGTCGATAAGTTTTTTATTCCAATTTTCCGGCAACAGGCTTGCTACCGTAAGTAAACCCAACGGGGGATAGCTGGATTTTTTTCCGAGAATCTTCATCAGGTGTTTCATTGACCAGAAAGTTTCAGGCATTTCCGGGTACAAAAGTAAAATATTCATAAATCTATTGATATTGAGAAATAAGGCTTTTAAAATCTATTATTAAATTAGATAAAATGAAACTAAACATCGTACCAATATCAGTTTTTGCCTTGCCTTATCTTTTCTTTGAAATTGCACTCAAAATAGACTAAATTATTCCAACCTTAAATCTAAAAATTTATGTTAAAATCACTTCTTGTTAAAGATTATGCACTTATCGGTCAAATTAATGTTGAATTTGGACGAGGGCTGAATATCATAACCGGGGAAACGGGTGCAGGCAAATCAATCTTAATTGATGCGATGAGCTTACTTTTAGGGGAAAGAGCTTCAACTGAAGTGGTGCGCAAAGGTGCGCAGAAATCTATTGTTGAAGGAATTTTTGAAATTGATGGAAACAAAAAAGTAAAAAATATCCTGGAAGAAAATGAAATTGATGTTCTCCCTGAACTAATTATGAGAAGAGAAATTTCATTAAAAGGAAACAACCGCTGTTTTTTGAATGATACTCCTGTTACTCTGAATATTATAAAAGATATAGGAGATTTACTTGTTGACCTTCACGGACAGCATGAACATCAATCGCTTTTAAGAACAGATACACATATTGAATTTTTGGACGAATTTGGCTCAACGGAAAATTTACTAAAGAATTACAGGGAAAGGTATATTTTATTATCAGAAGCATCTAAAAGGCTAAATGATTTAAAGCAGAAAGAAAATATTTTGAAAGATAAAAAAGATATTTATGCATTTCAGATTAAAGAAATTGATGCTGTATCACCCGAAGAAGATGAAGAAGAAAAAATTAATGATGAATTAAAAATACTGGAAAATTCAGAAAGGCTGTCAGAATTGACTTCTTCAATTTATGATCTTCTATACGAATCTGAAAGTTCAGTTAACGACCAGCTTGGAAAGGTTAAAGACCAGCTTGAAGAATTATTAGATATTGATAAAACATTTTCGGAAGTAAAAAGCGAATACGAAGATGCTGAAGCTTTAATTAGCGATATATCGGAATTTGTAAGAGATTATAAATCAAAAATTGAGATTGATCCGGAACATCTTGAAGAATTGCGGAACAGGCTTGGAGCGATCACTCTTTTAAAGAAAAAATATGGCGGATCGGTAAAAGCAATATTAGGACACAGAAAGAAAATCGGTGAGGAATTTGAACTGGCTGAAAATTATTCAGACAGTATTGAAAAACTTGAAAGTGAAATAAAGAAATTAAGAAAATCTTGCGGGATTTCTGCGGAAGCTCTTTCTAAGAAAAGAAAAGAGATTTCTAAAAAAGTTCAGAAAGAAGTTGAAGAAGCCCTTACTTACCTGGGAATTGAAAACTCATTTTTCAAAGTAGAAATAAAACAAATTGCCGCTGATCAAAATGAAAGAAATTTTATTTTATTGAATAGTAAATCCTTTAAGTGTAATTCATCGGGATATGATCAGGTTGAGTTTTTCATATCAACAAATCCGGGCGAAGATCCGAAACCTCTTGCAAAAGTTGCTTCAGGTGGTGAAATATCAAGGGTTATGCTCGCATTAAAATCAATTCTTGCAAAAACAGATAAACTTCCTCTCTTAATTTTTGATGAAATTGATACCGGGGTTAGCGGACGAATAGCTCAAAAAGTTGGACAAGTCCTTAAAAATCTTGCCGGTTTTCACCAGATAATTTCAATTACACATTTACCACAAATTGCAGGATTGGCAGATCAGCATTACGCTGTTGAAAAAACACAGAATGAAGAGAGGGTTGTTAGCTCAATTAAAAAGCTGGGTAAAGACGAAAGGGTAAAAGAAGTTGCAAAGTTAATGAGCGGTGAAAAAATAACGGAAGCGAGTTTGAAAGGCGCGAGAGAATTGATGGGAATTTAACTTTTAAAAAAAGAAATGTTACTAAAACTTTCTTGTTCTTAATCATATTCATAATCATAATTTTTATTGTTGATTTAGAGTAAGATTAAGAATAAGAATAAGATTATGATTAAGAGTTTAAATGAAAGAGTCTGCTTTATACGTCCATATACCTTTCTGCGATCACAAATGTATTTACTGTGATTTTTATTCTATAATTACATCTGACAATATCCGACCGTTTTTAGATTCGATTAAGAAAGAAATTAAATATTACTCCGGTCTTTATTCAGATGACAGAAAATTCACTTCAATTTTCTTCGGCGGTGGAACGCCATCTTTAATGGAACCTGCTTATCTCAAAGAAATAATTAATTCTTTAAAAGAAAATTATGACGTATCCGATAATGCTGAAATAACAATGGAAACAAATCCCGGTACTGTAAACAAAGAAAAACTGAAATCTTTCCAGGAAATCGGGATTAATAGGATAAGCATTGGAATACAATCTTTTCACGAAGATGAATTGAAATTTTTAACGAGGATTCACGATAAAAAAACCGCAATTGAAACTGTACGGGATGCGAAAGACGTGGGCTTCAATAATATCAGTATTGACCTGATTTTTAATTTACCGGGACAGACAAAAGAAAAATGGAGAAGTAATTTACAAACAGCCATAGATTTACCTATAAATCATTTATCAGCATACAGCCTGATTTTGGAGCGTGGAACTATCTTAAACAAAATGGTGCTTGATAAAAAAGTAGTGATGGAAGATGAAGATCACGATGCAGATCTTTATGAAATGACTATGGATTTTATGGAGGATGCAGGATATTATCAATATGAAGTTTCAAATTTTACAAAACCGGGTTTTGAATGTCGGCACAATAATGCATACTGGCGTTACAGGGATTACCTGAGTTTTGGTACAAGTGCACATTCATTTGTAACTGGAAAGAGATGGTGGAATTATTCAAGTCTCAAAAAATATATTTATGAAATTGAAAAAAATGACAGCGCAGTTGCCGGATCGGAAGTTGTAAATGAGGAACAAAAATTTGATGAATATGTAATGCTTGCATTAAGAAGCTCGGGTCTTAATTTAAAAGAATTTAAAAATATGTTTGGGGAAAATTGGATAAATGAAAAATATGGTTATTTTAAGGAGTTAATGAACAAAAATCTTATTACAATTGACGAAGAGAAATTAAGATTCACAAAAAACGGTTATGCTCTTTGTGATGAAATATTAAAGGAAATTTTATAAATAAAATTATAACAATCTAAATTTTATGCTAAAATCAATCTTAAAAATCAAACTTCACTGGCAAATATTAATTGCTTTTGTAGTGGCAGTATTTGTCGGACTGTTTTTATCGGAATATGTTCAATACATTGGTTGGCTCGGAGATTTATTTTTGCGGGCTTTAAAAATGATAATTGTTCCGCTAATTTTTACCTCGATAGTCTCCGGTGTAGCTAACCTTGGAACCGCAAAAGATCTTGGAAGACTCGGGTTAAAAACAATTTTTTATTACGTAAGTACAAGCCTGTTAGCGATTGTTGTGGGACTAACTTTTGTTAATATTCTTCAGCCGGGTGTCGGAGCTGATTTAGGGCTTCAAAAAACAGTTGAAAAAGGTGACATCATTGCTAACAGCTTCGGAAATATTTTACTTAGAATGGTTCCCGATAATATTGTAAGTGCAATGGCGAATGCTGACATGCTTGCAATTATTTTCTTTTCAATTCTTCTTGGATTTTTTATTAACAGGATTTCAAAAAATTATAAAGATACTCTTACACATCTTGCAAACGCTGGTTTTGAAGTTATTATGAAGGTTACACATTTTATAATAAAATTCACTCCGCTTGGTATTTTAGGAATTGTTGCTGTATTGGTTGCCGAGCAGAAAGATTCATTGCTTGATGTAGTTGGAAGTCTTGGTTTGTATATGACTTCTGTCTTACTTGGTTTATTTTTTCATGCAGTTATTACACTTCCGCTGATTATAAGTTTAGTAGGAAAAGTAAATCCATGGAAGCATTTTAAAGCCATGACTGTTCCGTTATTGACTGCTTTCTCTACTTCTTCTTCTTCAGGAACACTTCCATTAACTATGGATGCAGTTGAAAATAATTCCGGAGTTTCCAACAAAGTGACAAGTTTTGTGCTTCCATTGGGAGCCACAGTAAACATGGACGGAACAGCCCTTTATGAATGTGTTGCTGCTATGTTTATTGCACAGGCATATGGAATTCATCTTGGCTTTTTACAGCAGGTGATTGTTGTATTTACTGCACTTCTTGCTTCAATTGGAGCTGCAGGAATTCCAATGGCTGGTCTTGTTATGATTTCTGTAATTTTATCCGCGGTAGGTTTACCGCTTGAAGGAATTGGGTTAATTCTTGCTGTTGACAGATTGCTTGATATGTGCAGAACATCTGTGAATGTATGGAGTGATAGCTGCGGTGCAACTATAATTGCCAAAAGCGAGGGAGAAGAATTAAAAGTCTAAGTTTTTTAATTCAGAAAAATTTTCAATAATTTTATCGGGCTCTTGTTCTTCAAGAGCCTTTTTAGTTCTGTAACCGTGAAGCAAAGCAATTGTTTTTGCATTCGCATTTTTACCACACTGAATATCAAGTTCTGTATCACCAACCATTATAGTGTCTTCAGGTTTTACATTTAATTCTTTACAAATTAATAGAAGTGGTTCTGCGGAAGGTTTATTGGCAACGCCCGGCTTTCTGCCTGAAACCACGTCAAAATATTTACGCAAACCAAAGTGATCAATTATTTTATCTGCCTGTTCCTGCCCTTTGGTTGTAAGAAGAGAAGTTAAGATGTTTTTCGATTTTAGATAATCGAACATTTCATTTATTCCATCATACAAAGTAGATTCACTAATAAAATCGAAATACTGATTTTTATAAATATTAATAAATGTTTCGAAATCAGTTACAGGAACTTTCATTTCTTCAAAAATATCTTCGAAATGATGACCGATTCTTTCGTAAAATGGATCTTCTTTCAGATTCTCTGTTGGTATTTTAAGATCAACAAGCGCTTTAACAGTAGTTTTATAAATTGTAATATGCGATTTTACAAGGGTTCCATCGAGATCGAAACAAATGTGTTTTATTCCCCGGAATTTATTTATCATCGATTTCCCTGCTTTTTGACTTTTCATTTAATTCTGGAAATTCACAATTTTCACCCCTGCAGCATTCGTCAATATTGGTTTCGCAAACTGCACATTGTCCGTGCCCGTGAACCCAGATTATATTTGTAGGCTGGTTGCACCATGTGCAGACTGTTAAATTTTTCTTTTCCTTTTTGTTCATGGTTTTAACATTGAATTGCGAACAAACATAAGAATAAAAATCATTTTTTCAAATCAGATAGATAATTGTGTGCTGTCCTAATTTCAAATTAAATTAGTTGTTATTACTGTCATTCTGAATTTATTTCAGAATTCATCTTAAATTCTCAGATTCCTGATCAAGTCCGGAATGACATATTGAAATTAGGACATCCCAAATGGATTGAATAAAACATTAAAGTATTATTTCTTTAAATTAGAACCTGATTTTCAAACAAAAATAATATTTACGAATGAATAACAAATACGATGTAATAATAATAGGCGCCGGACCAATTGGCTTGAGATGCGGAATTGAATCAAAATCGAGAAACCTTTCACATTTAATAATCGAAAAAGGCTGCCTTGTAAATTCAATATATAATTACCCGACAAATATGACGTTCTTTTCAACTTCGGAGAGACTGGAAATTGGCGGTGTTCCTTTTGTTTCTCACGGTGACAAACCAACACGCAGAGAAGCCCTTGAATATTTCAGGAGAGTTAAAGATTCCTGGAATCTTAAAGTAAACACTTATGAAATAGTAGAATCAATTGAAGGTGAAAAAAATAATTATTCAGCTAAAACAGATAAAGGAAACTATACTGCAAAGAACATAATTATTGCAACAGGATTTTATGATGAAGCAAATTTAATGAACGTACCAGGAGAAAATTTACCGAAGGTTTCTCATTACTTTAAAGAGGCACATCCTTTTGCTTACCTGAAATTATTAATTGTTGGTGCTGGAAATTCTGCTGTTGATGTTGCGCTTGAAACATATCGGCGAGGATCTGACGTGACTTTGGTAATAAGGGAAGATAAATTAAAAGACAGTGTAAAATACTGGGTCAAACCGGATCTTGAAAACAGAATAAAAGAAGGATCTATCAAAGCATTTTTTAATTCTGAAATTTCAGAAATCAGGAAAAGGGAAGTTGATATTAAAACTCCCGATGGAATTGTAACAGTAGAAAATGATTTTGTTTTTGCAATGACCGGCTATAAACCTGATTTTTCATTTCTTAAAAAAATTGGAATAAATATCAGCAACGATGAATCAAAAACCCCGCAGTTTGATGAAAACACTTTTGAGACTAACAAAAAGGGAATTTATCTTGCCGGAGTTGTTTGCGGGGGAATGGAAACAGGAAAGTGGTTTATTGAAAACTCGCGGGACCACGCTGTGAATATTTTTGACAATATTGTAAATTCTGAAAAGTAATTTGTAGAGATAGTGAAATGGGGCATTATTTTACCTTGTAGCTCAAGGCTCAATATTGAATAACTCTCAATTATGGCGTATTTTAAAGTATATTATTTAAGAAGAAAACAATAAATTTAATTTAAGGGAGATAAAATGGTTAAGAAACTTCAGGAATTATTAGGAAAAGAAGCTGACGAACTTTTAAGTTACAAGGCTAAATTTCCAAAAGAAAAATTACATTTACCCGGTCCCGATTTTGTTGACAGAATTTTTTCAATTTCGGACAGAAATATTAACGTTTTAAAAAATCTTCAATGGCTTTTTATGTCGGGCAGATTGTCGGGAACAGGTTATGTGTCAATACTTCCTGTTGACCAGGGAATTGAACATACAGCAGGTGCATCGTTTGCTCCAAACCCTGATTATTTTGATCCGGAAAATATTGTTAAACTTGCTATTGATGGCGGTTGTAACGGGGTTGCGTCAACACTTGGAGTTCTTGGAAGTGTGTCCAGGAAATATGCGCACAAAATTCCTTTTATTATGAAATTAAATCACAATGAATTACTTACCTACCCGAATAAATATGACCAGATAATGTTTGCCGATGTTGAACAGGCGCTTGATCTTGGTGCTGCTGCAGTCGGCGCAACTATTTATTTTGGTTCAGAAGAAAGTACAAGACAAATAATTGAAGTTAGTGAAGCATTTAAATATGCGCACGAACTTGGTCTTGCTACAATTTTATGGTGTTACCTGAGAAATTCAGATTTTAAAACCAAGGAAGCAGATTACCACACTGCCGCAGATTTAACAGGACAGGCGAATCACCTGGGTGTTACAATTGAAGCTGACATTATTAAACAGAAAGCGCCTGATTGCAACGGCGGCTTTACTGCGCTTAAGTTCGGAAAGACTCATAAAAAAGTTTATTCAGATTTAACATCAGATAACCCAATTGATCTTACACGTTACCAGGTTATAAATAATTATATGGGACGTGCCGGGTTAATTAACAGCGGCGGCGCTTCAGGAGACAATGATTTTGCAGATGCCGCAAAAACTGCTGTTGTTAATAAACGTGCTGGTGGAATGGGATTAATTTCCGGTAGAAAAGCATTTCAGCGCCCGATGAAAGATGGTGTTGAATTGCTGAATCTTATACAGGATGTTTATCTATCTAAAGATGTTACTATTGCGTAATTAAATACTTTAAAACTAAAAAGTCCCGTTTTTAAACGGGACTTTTTTCATTTTAAAGCAAAATTAATTTTATTTCGCTAATAAATAATCAGCAATCTTACCGAGATCCTTTATATCAATGTTGTTAAACGCCGGCATAATTACACCGGGATATTTTGTTTTGAATTCCTGGAATCTTTCCGAATCCATATATGATTGTGGATTTCTTAAATAATTTATCAGTTCCTGCCGCGACCAATTATCTTTTACTTTTAATAGGCTTGGTGCTTTGTTTGTTCCTGCCAGGTCTGCACCGTGACAGTTTACGCATCCAAGCGATGAGACCATTTCAGCAGGAGTCAGTTGTTTTCCGGAAGTCTGTCCCTGTCCCATCATATCCTGCGGATTCATAGTTCCTTTATTGTGTAATTCACTTTGATCTGTAATTCGTGATAATACAAATAAAATCAAAAATAAAGCTAAAAAAGCTGCTACCCATATCTGTGGTTTTGTCATTTAAATTCTCAATAATTAACTAAAAATTACCCCGAAATATAGGGGCTGTATGGTAGAGTCGCAAATAAAGTTCAGGCCAGTAGTGTCTCAATTTCACTTTAAAAATTATTAGCAATATGTCATTCTGGATTTATTTCAGAATCTTCTAAAATTTAGAAGATCCCGAATCAAGCCTGCCTGTCGGCAGACAGGTTCGGGATGACACATAGTGAAAGTGAGACACTACTTTAAGGTCGATTATTTTTCATAATCCTTTATATCTTATTAAAAACGAATATTTTGCTTATCTTCCGAATGAAATCTGGCTTATTAACAAATCCTTGAATTAAATAAATCTATGAATAGACTGACAAAAGAAAAAAGTCCTTATTTATTGCAGCACGCCAATAATCCAGTTGACTGGTTTCCGTGGGGAGATGAAGCATTTAAAAAAGCAAAGAAAGAAGATAAACCGGTGTTTCTTTCAATTGGATATTCAACATGTCACTGGTGTCACGTGATGGAACATGAATCTTTTGAAGATGAAGAAGTCGCGAAATTAATGAATGAAACTTTTGTTTCAATTAAAGTTGACAGGGAAGAACGCCCGGACATTGACGGCATTTATATGACGGTTTGCCAGATGCTGACCGGAAGCGGCGGCTGGCCTTTAACAATTGTAATGACTCCCGATAAAAAACCTTTTTTTGCAGGAACCTATTTCCCGAAGGGAAATCGTTTCGGCAGATCCGGAATGATGGATATTATCCCAAAGCTAAGTGATGTATGGAAAACAAAAAGGGATGAAGTATTAAAATCTGCAGAAGAGATATCAGCTGCTGTTTCAAGATCATCTCAAAATTCAATTGGTACGGGATTAAATGAAGAAGTTCTTAACAAAGCTTACAAAGATTTTGAAAAAAGATTTGATCCGGAATATGGCGGGTTTGGCGGAGCGCCAAAATTCCCGACTCCTCATAATCTGTTATTTTTACTGCGATACTGGAAGAGAACTGGCGAAAAGAAATCATTGGAAATGGTGAAGAAAACATTAATTGAAATGAGAAAGGGCGGAATTTACGATCAAGTTGGATTTGGCTTTCATCGTTACTCCACTGATCACGAATGGCTGGTTCCGCATTTTGAAAAAATGTCGTACGACCAGGCAATGTTGGTCTTAGCTTATACCGAAACTTTCCAGGCAACTAAAGAAATAATATTTAAAGAAACAGCGGAACAGATTATTGAATATGTATTGAGAGATATGACTTCACCTGAAGGCGGGTTTTTATCTGCCGAAGATGCAGACAGCGAAGGAGAAGAAGGGAAGTTTTATTTATGGGATGAAACGGAGCTGAGAGAAATTTTAGGAGAGAATGCAGATTTATTTATTAAAGTTTTCAATTGTGAAAATGCAGGTAATTGGGTTGATCCCACAATCGGAGGTGCTCCCGGCACAAATATTCTTCATTTAAAAAAAGCTTTGGCGGAATTGGATGTAGAAGATCAAAATAAAATTGAAACTGCAAGAAAAAAACTTTTTGAAGTAAGAGAGAAAAGAGTACATCCCTATAAAGACGATAAAATTCTTACAGACTGGAACGGTTTGATGATCTCTGCACTGGCAAAGGCGGCACAGGTATTCGGGGAAGAAAAATATTCAGAAGCTGCTGAAAAATCTGTTAAATTTATATTTGATAATTTGATTGATAATAACGATAGACTTTTACATCGATTCCGTGAAGGTGAAGCCGCAATCTCCGGTCACCTCGATGATTATTCGTTTTTAATTGCAGGGTTGCTGGACCTGTATGAAGCGACATTCAATTTGTCATATTTAAGATCGGCAATTGAGTTAAATGAAAATGTATTGAAACATTTTTGGGACTCGGACAAAGGCGGATTCTACTTTACTTCTGATGATAGTGAACAATTATTAATGCGCCAAAAAGATATTTATGATGGAGCAATTCCGTCGGGGAATTCAGTTTTTCTTTCCAATTTAATAAGACTTAGCAGATTTACAGGAAACACTGAATATGAAAAGAAAGCTGATGAATTAATAAAAGCCTTTTCAGAAAATATTTTAAGAACTCCTATTGGATTCAGTCAGTTTTTATGCGGGTTGGATTTTGTCATTGGTCCTTCAAAAGAAATTGTTATTGTCGGCGAAAAGAATAACCCGGAGACAAAAAAAATATTAAATTTGGTTCACACTAATTTTCTGCCAAACAAAGTATTGATTTTGAAAGAAGAAGATGGTAATGAAATAGAATCAATTTCAGAGTTTACAAAAGCTCAAAAAGCAGTTGATGGTAAAATAACTGTTTATGCATGCGAGAACTACATTTGTAAAATGCCGGTGACTGAGTTAAAAAATTTAGATGATTTATTAAAATAAGCTTCCTATCGGCAAACTCTACCCCCATCCCCCTTCTCTTACAAAGAGAAGGGGG
>DATFMR010000147.1:0-3384 GCA_035266865.1 Ignavibacteriaceae bacterium
CAGGTCCAATAAGGTTGAGTGATGTCTTTGGCTTTTTCAATATTAAGTATGGTAGCTTTTGGTGTAAACAACGCAAAGAACTGTGCAATTGCCATAATAATAAAAACCAGGAAATGAGGAATCTTAATTTTTATTGGTTTCTTATCTAATACCTTCGCAGTTGCATTACCTATTTCTTCCCAGGTATAGTATTTTTCAGAGCTAATAAAATAAACCTGGCTAATTGCTTTTTCAGATTCCGCAGCCTGTATAAATCCAATTACAAGATCTTCAACGTGAATTAGACTAACTTTCTTTTCATTAAAACCAATTTGTGTCATCAATCCTTTATTAAAGGTTTGAAAAAAAATAAATATTTCGGTATCCCGTTCGCCGTAAACGGCCGGTGCGCGGCAAATAGTAACCGGCAACCGGTCTATGAAAGATTTCCCAACCGCCTCTTCAGCTAATTTACTTCTACCATATGTTGTGATAGGATGGGGAGTAACATTTTCATCAATGGCTTCTTCACTAATTGAAGGCCCGGCTGCTGTCTGACTGCTAACAATTAAAAATCTCTTTAATTTGTCTTTATATTCAAGAGCAACTTCAAGAAGATTTCTTGTAGTATCAACATTTCCTTTGAAGTAACCTTCTGCTCTTTTTGCCTTTACAACACCGGCTACGTGGTAAACATATTCAGCACCATCAAATGCTTTTCTCAATCCATCTTTGTCCAATAGCCCGCAATCATATATTTCAACATCTTTTCCCTCCAGCCATTTAAGATTGCTGCTCTTTCTGGTAATGCACCGCACTTTGTAATTTCTTTTAAGTAATTGATCTACAAGATGACTTCCCACAAAGCCATTTGCACCTGTTACAACCGCTATTGTATTGCTATTCATCGATATTTTAATTTGATTTTGAAACGATTTAAGTTTAGATTCTTGGATTAAATTTAATAATTTTAAATTTACTTATAATAATAAGAAGATAAAAATAAGAGATATTTCAGGAGGATAATTGGATTTATTTAAAAAGTGTCAGGACTTTACAAGGGCTGACGATATCAAGGCACTTGGGTTATATCCTTACTTCCGACCAATAGAAGCAAATGAAGGTCCGGTAGTTCAAATTGAAGGCAAAAGAGTAATAATGGCAGGCTCAAATAATTATTTGGGGCTGACTTCCCACCCGGAAGTGAAAGAAGCTGCAATAAAGGCTGTAGAAAAATATGGTACTGGCTGTTCAGGTTCACGTTATTTAACCGGTACTCTTGATCTTCACATTGAACTAGAAGATAGACTGGCAAAATTTTTCGGAAAAGAAAAAGTCCTGTTGTTCAGTACCGGATACCAGACTGCACAGGGAATCATACCAACTCTCGTTCAGAGAGGTGATTATGTTATATCCGATAAAGATAATCATGCCTGTATTGTTGCTGGAAATCTTATGGCAAAAGGTGCAACTGCAGAGATGGCCAGGTATAAACATAACGATATGAAAGATCTCGAAAGAGTAATTGCCAAATTACCTGCCGAAGCCGGCAAACTAATTGTAAGTGATGGTGTTTTCAGTACGGGAGGAGAAATAGTTGATCTCACGCACTTAAATGAAATTGCAAAAAAATATGGCGCCAGAATTTTAATAGATGATGCTCACTCAGTCGGTGTTATAGGTAAAGGTGGCAGAGGAACTGCGAGCGAATTTAATCTTGAAGATGAAATTGATATGACAATGGGAACATTCAGCAAAACTTTTGCTTCGCTTGGTGGTTTTGTTGCGGGAAACGAAAGGGTTATCAATTATATCAAGCATTTTTCCCCTGCACTAATTTTCAGTGCTTCACCTACACCTTCTTCAGTTGCAGCAGCACTTGCCGCCCTTAATATTCTTGAAAGAGAACCAGAAAGAGTTAAGCAACTAACTGATAATGCTGAATATATGCGTACCGGACTTAAGAATGCAGGTTTCACTATAATTGAAGGCAGAACAGGCATTGTTCCGGTAATTGTCGGAGATGACGAAATCGCGTTCCAAATGTGGAAAATGTTGTACGATGCCGGCGTTTTTGTGAACGTTTTTATCTCTCCCGGTGTTCCACAAGGTAGACAGATGATGAGAACCAGTTATATGGCTACTCATGAAAAAGAACATCTGGACGAACTCTTAAGCATTTTTACTGATGTTGGCAAAAAGCTGGGACTAATTTAGTACAGTACTTTTTAATTCTATTCATAAAGCCCCGCTAAACGCGGGACTTTTTTTATCAAGGAAATCATTATGAGCGAAATAAAGATCAGGACAGTAAGTTCAAATAAAGATTTGATGACTTTTATAAAATTCCCGTGGAAAATTTACAAAGATGATCCAAACTGGGTCCCTCCCCTGCTTATGGATAAAAAGAAAATTCTTAACAGAGAAAAGAATCCATTTTTTCAACACGCTGAAGCTGAATATTTTTTAGCAGAAAAGGATGGTGAACTGGTGGGAAGGATTGCCGCCGTAAAAAATGATCTTCATAACAAATATCATAATGACAATGTGGGTTTCTTTGGTTTCTTTGAATGTATTAACGACCAGGAAGTTGCAAACAAGTTATTCGATACCGCAAAAGACTGGTTAAAGGCAAAAGGGTTTTCACAAATGAGAGGCCCGGCTAATCCTTCAAGTAATGATGAATATGCAATGCTTCTTGAAGGCTTCGATGATCCGCCAAGATTATTGATGACATACAATCCCAAATATTATCTTGATCTTTGCGAAAATTACGGACTTAAAAAAGCCAAAGATCTGTATGCCTATAAGCTTGAAAATAAGAAAGTAATGGGTTCGGAAAAATTGAAACGTGTTGCTGAAATTGCCCGTAAACGTTCCGGTATAAAAGTGACTCAACTCGATATGAAAAATTTTGATAAAGAACTCGAAAAAGTAAAATATGTTTATAACAAAGCCTGGGCTCCGAACTGGGGATTTATCCCTATGACAGATGCAGAACTTGATGCAATGGCCAAAGATCTTAAACCTATTGTTGAACCTTCGCTTGTTTTATTTGGTGAAATTAAAGGAGAACTGGTTGGATTTGCGCTTGTAATGCTTGACTATAATTATATTTTCAAACAAATGAACGGCAGATTATTTCCGTTTGGTTTTCTGAAATTATTTACTGAAAAGAAAAAGATTAAATGGTCAAGAATAATAACACTTGGATTGGTACCGGAATTTCAGAAAAAAGGTTTAGATGCAGTTTTTTATTGGGAAATTGTAAATCGTGCTCACAAAATCGGGATTGATCTCGGTGAAGCGAGCTGGATACTTGAGGACAATGAGATGATGAATCGTGGTGCAGAAGTAATGAACGGTGAAATTTACAAAAAATACAGGGTGTATGAGAAAGACATT
>DATFMR010000148.1:0-2909 GCA_035266865.1 Ignavibacteriaceae bacterium
GGATTCAAAAAGTTTAGCTGTTTTAACCTATCTACTGGGATTTATCTCATTCGTAATATTTGTTTACATCTTAATGGCTTTGAAAGAAATCCTGATCCCCGTTACGATTGCAATTTTTATGACCTACCTTTTTTATCCTGTACTTGAATATTTTTCAAAATATAAAATTCCACGCTGGGTAACGCTAACATTCCTGCTGATAGCAATGTTCGGAATTTATTATTTAATGGGATTGCTTCTTGCTTCAAACTACGGACTTTTTACAAATCGTATTCAGGTTTACGCGACAAAATTAATGGATTTTCTTGAGAGCATGCTTGCGCCATTTAATATAACCGCCAAAGAATTTGGTAATATGTTAAATCTGAACATCGAAAAATTTGATGCCGGTTCTATTTTCCAGGGCTTGTTTAAAGCCGGCATAATCCAGAATATTTTTAATTCACTTTCAGCTTTAATAAGCAATTTATTTATTTCTCTTTTGTTCTGGATATTTATGATCCTTGGCAAAGATAAATTTGAAGCCAAAGTAAGTGTGGCTTTTGCAAATAAAGATTCGGTAATTTCTAAAATACTTGGCAGTATAAATAAACAGCTACAATCTTATCTTCTTGTAAAAACTATAACAAGTATAATTACTGCGTCTATCGTTACAATTATTCTATGGGCTTATGGCATTGATTTCCCGATTGCATGGGGAATTTTGACATTCCTCTTTAATTTTATTCCAAATATTGGATCAATACTAATTTCAATTTTCCCAATACTCATTGCATTAATTGATTACGGTTTTGGATTTACTTCTATATCAATGGCAATATTACTTACATTGAATCAAAATATTATTGGCAATATGGTTGAACCCCACTTCCTGGGAAGGCAGATGGACCTGAGTACTGTGTTTGTTTTGTTTTCATTAATCTTTTGGGGATGGATATGGGGGATTGTCGGCATGTTTCTTTCCGTACCTATTGCTGCAGCTATGAAAATTATCTTTAGCAATATTGAACCTCTGAAACCTCTGGCAGTTCTTATGGGAAGAAAACCTATTATGATTGATGAAACCGAGAATATTGGATTGAAAATTTAGTCCACCTTTCTTAATACTTTCCCCTAAAATTATTTATCTTTGTAACCTTACTTTTTGATTATTTAAATGAATTTTGATAAGAAATTAAAAGATTATCCATTTCTGGAGACCGCTTCGGTAGTTGCTGAATCGATGGATTGCGATGTTTACATTGTTGGCGGATTTGTGCGCGATTTAATATTAAAACGTGAAAAAAGTGAGATTGATTTTCTTGTTATAGGAGATGGGCCCGGTTTTGCTTCAGAATTTGCTAAAAAACTCGGTATCAGTAAAATATCAATATTTAAAAATTTTGGAACTGCACATTTTAAGCATAACCATTACGACCTGGAATTTGTTGGAGCAAGAAAGGAATCTTACAATAAGGAAAGTCGAAAACCTGATGTTGAGGCAGGTACTTTTGACGATGATATTGACAGGAGAGATTTTACAATCAATACGCTCGCAGTCTCTGTGAATAAAAAATCATTCGGAAAATTATTCGATAAATACGATGGAGTGGGTGATATAGATGATAAAATTATCAAGACTCCACTAAATCCTGAAGTTACTTTTGACGATGATCCGCTCAGAATAATGAGGGCATTCCGTTTTGCTGCACAGCTTAATTTTAAAGTTGATGAAAACATTTTGAATGCAGCAAGTAAATTAAGAGAAAGATTAAAAATAGTTTCGCAGGAAAGAATAACCGATGAATTTCTGAAAATATTAAAAGCTCCTGTTCCGTCAGTTGGACTAAAATTTCTGCAGAAAACCGGTGCGATGGAAATTATATTTCCTGAAGTTGCAAATCTTGCCGGTGCAGAACAGCGAAAAGACTACCATCACAAAGAAGTGTTTTTGCATACGTGCAAAGTGGTTGATAATATCTCACAGGCTACAGATTATGTGTGGTTGAGATTTGCAGCCCTTGTACACGATATAGCGAAACCTCAAACCAAAAGATTTGTTGAAGGTGTCGGCTGGACATTTCACGGACATGAGGAAATTGGTGCCAGGATGATGAAAGGCATTTTCAGAAGATTGAAACTGCCTATGAATAAACTAGACTATATTCAAAAACTGGTCAGACTTCATTTGCGTCCTATTGCACTTGCAAAGGAAGAAGTAACTGATTCAGCAATTAGAAGGTTCATAGTTAATGCAGGGGAGGATCTGGAAGATCTCATAACTCTTTGCCGTGCGGATATTACAAGCAAGAATGAAGCAAAGGTTGCAAAATATCTTCAGAATTATGAAAACGTTATGAAGAAGGTATGGGAAGTTGAGGAGAAGGATAAACTCAGAGCTTTCCAGTCACCGGTCAGGGGCGAGGAAATTATGAAGGTTTGTAATTTGAAACCCTCTAAAAAAGTAGGGGAAATTAAAACTGCCATAGAAGATGCAATTCTGGATGGCAGGATTGGGAATAATTATGAAGAAGCATATGAATATCTCTTAAAAATTAAAGCCGATTTTTAGAGCAAAATAAGTCTTAAATGCCTGTGACATATAAATTTCCGCCATACCATAAAACTAAATCTATAATATTTCTGTCAAACAGTCTGTAATAGGAGGTTATTAAAGACCGAATATGTAATTATTCTACCGTTCGTACTTAAAAAACCCACAGAGTAGAATTAAATGGTATTTTTGACCCAGAAATTAGAAAAGAGAGAAGAAACTGTTTAACATTATAAATTTGAGTAACCTTTTTACTTTAATAAACGTCCTAACATCAGGAATTAAAAAACCAATTTAATTACGGAGAAAAGATGCGAACCTTAATTAGTCTATTGTGCGTATTGCTTATTACTGCGGTTTCATTCGGGCAGGGAAA
>DATFMR010000149.1:0-36224 GCA_035266865.1 Ignavibacteriaceae bacterium
AGCTGACTCAACTAAATGGTATGTCGGAGCCTTTGGCGGTTATATGCTGGGTCATCTGACTTCCGATGATCCCACTCACGAACAGTCAACCGGTGACTACAAGGATGATAGCCCCATAGCCGGTATATTTGTTGGATATAATTTTATGCAAAATGAAGATTGGTTTGCCAGCGGAGAAATTGTTATTCCACTATACATTAAAAGAGGTACTGCGGTTGACAAACAGTATTTCCCCGGACTAGTTACATATGAAGCAAGTTATAAATATGCAATATGGTTAGCAGGCAAATATGGCCTCTTTATGGGAAATACCAAACCATACTTATTTGGCGCCGTTGGAATTGTAAATGCTGAAGGGAAAACTTACAATGTCGATGAGAACGATAATTATTCACCTGGATTTGTACAGAGTGCGGCGGCCACACATTTTATATTCCAGGTCGGCGGCGGTATGGATTTTCCTCTGAGTGACAACATGTTTATTGGGGCAAGGATTGCATATTTTATTGGTGCTAAAGCCGATCACACAATGCCGTGGAATGAACCAGGACCAAATATGTTCGGGTATAATGCAATGCTCACAACAATTAATATTAGCTATGGCTTATAAATAAAATAGGAATTTAAAACAAAAAAAATCCGGTGATTGCCGGATTTTTTTATATACCAGGTAAATGTGACAATTTTAAATTTTATATACCTAGAGGCAAAGTTTAAAATAAATTATATATAATTCAGTTGCCAATCATCTATTTTATTTGTCAATGGAAACAGAAATACTTCCGTTCACAAAATAATTATTTTTTAGATCCACCTGGCGTATATTATTATTCACACTATTATAATTCTCATAAATTCTGTTAAACACTATTCCCGAATCGAACCGTAAATATAAGTTATTTGAAATATTAATTTTAAAGAAAGGCCCGACTACTAAATTTGAAAATTTTAATGAGCTGTTTTTTATTGGAGAATTGCTGTCCCCTATTCTATAATTGTTACCCTCTACTGAGCCAGCGAATCCTAATTGAAATGCATCTTTTAAAAAATAGGATATGTTAAATGACTGTGGGATTATCGCATTAATCATAAATTTTTCGCTATCATAATACATTAACTTAAATAAAGGCAAAAACTGATATTTCCCAAAATCTGCATTATACGAAGCACCAAAACCCACTTGCGTAAATTTATTAATATTGTAGCCAAATAAACTCTCACCCTGCAATTTATAATGGTCATTCTTAACATTATTTAAATCGGAAGCTAGGACAGGCTTAAGTGATAATATCATACTCCAAGTTCTATTAAAATAATGCAAAAAACTTAATGAATAAGAAATTAAATACAATCTATCGGGTTCAACATAAGTGAATTGAGCAGGAATATTTTTGATTCCAAAATTCAACATTTGCCCTGAAAAGCTGTTTATTAAATAGGTCTTGCTACTATTAATTCTAATTGGAAAGGATAAAGAAACTGATAATTTCCTGACTTGTGTTTCAATGTTATTTAAAGAGGAATTTGGTGAGTTGTTATACTGCGAATAAGGGATATAGGAATATTCAATTTTAAGCAGATCCAGATTTTGCCCGAAAGCTGCCGGGGTGAAAAGTCCAATAAAGATTAATATTCCAATAAGTTTATTCATAAACTTTTCCATTTTATGGAGTTATTTTTAGAACCAGAAATTCAGAATGATGCTTAAAAGAATTTACGACCTTAATAATTAAGACACAATAACTAGTTACTCAGTGGTAGGTTTAAGTTATTTAGAGGCAAAAGTCATCGATAAGTGATCAAATTTAAGACATATCAATGATCCATCATATTGTACACAATAAAACAAGATGAAAAAAAGCCTCCTTTCCGGGCTATTTAAGAAGAAAATCACAAACCTACCAACTTTGCAGGAATTGGATATTGTGAAAGGATAAGTGAAGAGCAAAGGAAGAATGGGCGGGGGTATTAATAGTTGGCTGTTGCACTCCTTCGCTTTCTCCTTGCCTGACCTACGACGTTCGGTGCTCATAAGATTTAGATATAGTTCTAGGCTCTGAGTAATTAACTACCTATTTTAAATAATTCATTTCACAAAGTACCTATGGTTTTATCTTTCATATTTTATTAGCTGTTTTAAGATATTCAGATAATGCTGCTGAGCCATACTATGGATATAATTCAACTTCTAATAGATTAGAATTTATTGAAGGATCAGTTTGTAAAAACTTATTTGCTTCATTAACAGTCTTTACATTTAGAATAAAGATTCCTCTGTATAAATTTTCATTTTTTTCAATTGGTCCTGAAACAAGTAAATCACCGGTATCAGCCAAACGCCAGATATTTTTAAGATGTCCTGCAAAACAACTATCTATAAAATGTCTATCAACTGTTTTATTAGATCCTGTTTTTTAGATTACAAAGACATAGCTTTTCATTCCATATTCATCAGCACCGGGCGTATTAGTTTTTTTTCAGAGTTTATCAACCATTGGGAACTTTAATATGCTAGAGTAATGCTTAGGTGTTGTTTCGATATATTGTTTGAATAATTTTATATGATTCAATTATATTTGACTTCTTTTATCGCATTAAAAAAATCTCTACTACAACTTTTAGGTATTAGTATTTCCATTTCTCGTTTTTATTATAATTTGCAGATTTTATTTTTTTATCTCCTCTTGCTATTACAAAATCGGTAGGTCCCGCAAATAGACTATTAATTCCAATAACATTGTCAGCTTTTTGTGCAGTATAAATTACTATACCTATGTTCGAATCTTGCGGGTTAGGCCAAGCAGTTATATATCTTAAATCATTTCCCAGGTAAACGCTATCAGCAATGATTTTATCCGTTTCTATTTTTACAGGTAATAAACCAATATATTTTTTCAGCCACAAATTTCCTGATGGTGTTCCGTAAACAGCCAGCGAATAATTTGATAGATTTTCTTTTAACGCATCGATGTCAGTTATTAAATCCGCTTTAGGGAAAATTTTTTTTTGAATTGCTTCTACGTATTCTTTTATTTTGTTTTGCGTATCTTTATCTGTTTCATTAGTAGGGATTATAAATTTGATTGGATGCCCTGCCGAAAAAGCCGAATTAATAGTTCCTTTAAAAGGAACATAATAATAATCTTCACCATGTTTAGTTTTTGTGAGGAGGGTAAATAACTTTATTATTTCCGGGTAAAAATCAGCGAATGTTGGATATAGATCCCTGTTATTTTCATACCTGGAAAGGTTTTTGCATATATCAGGTAAATAAACAAAACCCTTTGCCTTTTCATCATATAAGGCTTTATCACCTTCTTTATTACCCGAGTAAATGTAGCTTAACCTAACTGTTATAGCCCTTATTAAGTGTTCTTTTACACAAACATCCCAAGAACTGTAACCCTGTTTTGACATTCTGTCATTAATTGGTTCAAAAAGAGATGATACTTTTTTTATTTCATCAGCATGTTGTTCTGTGAGAGGATTAATAAATGAATGACTAAACTCGTGCCATATAAGGTATCTTAGATTTTCTGAAGAACCGAAACCCGGAAGAGAGTCATTTATGCTGTCCGGGCCACCAATACTGTAAATGTCGAACTTATTGTTTTTTCTTTCTATCCTAGGTCCGAAACCACCTTGATGAAATAATGGTGCTGCTATAATATTATAACTATTTTGAACCATACCGTAATATGTTTCGATTTCATTTATATAATCATTATTTCCGATCTTATTTTTGATGTTTTGTACAATTTTTTTGTAAAAAGGTTTATGTTCATTATAAAAACGCATAAAGTTTGTCTCTATAGAAAATATTCGTAATGCTTCTATAAATTTTGTTAATTCTTTCTCACCGCCTGCTCTTTTTATAATATATTGTGTGAATGCGATTTCTGTCTTAAATTCCGGCGGGTTGGAAAGAAAAAGCATTGCAGTTGGGGGAGCATCAAATGCAAAGCCTTGTTGACTCATCTCTGAAAATAATTTTACTGCCTTGAGCTCTATGTACTTAGTAAAATATTTGATAATATCATCTTTATATGTGAAATTAAATCTCGTTATTAGTCCATACTCACTATATCCACTGAGATATTGTACTACAGAAAGTAATTCAATTCTTGGATCAATACTAATATTTAATTTTGTTTCAGTTCCTTTTACGATAGGAGATATCAGTACGAGTATTATAACAATTTTCCTATATAACGAAATCATTTTTTATCCTCTTTTTTGATAAAAGAAATAAGAGATTGAGTAATAAACATTAATAGAAATTTTATATTCAGCTTAACTTTTTTTCAATATTCCTAATTTTAATTATGGCTGACAAAGCACCTATGGTATTATCTTCCAGAATTTATCTTCTTTTCAAAGATATTCAGATAATGCTGCTGAACCATTCTAGGGATATAATTCAACTTCTAATAGATTAACATTTATTGCAGGATCAGATTTTAATAACCTTTTTGCTTCTTCAATAGTCTTTACATTTAAAATAAAAATTCCACTATATGTATTTTCATTTTCCCCAAATGGTCCCGAAATAATTACTTCCCCATTACCAACCATTCTTTTGATATTTTTGAGATGTCCGGAAAAACAACTGTCTGTGTAAGTTCTATCAGTTGTTTTGTTTTATAACCATTGTCGGCAATAGGTTATCCTCTTTCTTCAAATGGAATAATAATTCCCTTTTCTAAATAATTCTTTAAACCATTCAGCAATATAGCCCAACAAAATGATGAACTTCTATAATGAGCATTACATTCTGGCCACCCTAAATGCCAAAAATTAACCTGAACATTATTGGCATTTTGTTCCAAATCAAATCCAAAAGATGTGGAATCCCAATCTGCGTCAGATTTTGTCATCTTGATGTAGAAAGATTTGTCCTTTTCTGATTTAATAACTTTCCCATACCAATCATATTCTGGTTTAAAGAAAAAATTATAGATTTCGCCTTCTTTTGGGATTCCTTCACACTTAAGAGGCCACCAATTAACTAAATGCTTTGGTTCAGTAACGGCTTCATAAACTTTTTTGATTGGTACTTTAATTACTAAATCGTGATAAATTGAATGTGTCATATTATTTGGTATTTTATTATAAATTATTTCTTTATTCATAATAATGTATTAGTGATATTTTATCAGCAATTTTTAGATATTCGGATAAAGCCGCTGAGCCATACCAGGTATATAATTCAACTTCTAATAGATTAGCATTTATTGCTGGATCAGTTTGTAATAACCTATTTGCTTCTTCAATTGTCTTTACATTTAGAATAAAAATCCCTCTGTAGGAATTCTCATTTTTCCAAAACGGTCCTGAAATTATTAAATCACCCGAATCAACCATTCGCTTGATATTTTTGAGATGTCCGGAAAAACAACTGTCTGTGTAAGTTCTATCAGTTGTTTTATTAGATCCTGTTTTTAAGATTACAAAGACATAGCTTTTCATTCCATATTCATCAGCTCCAAGAGATTTAGCTAAAGTTGAATCATAGGTAGGCTTTTCTGTTTGTCCTAATGCTAAAGCTAAATAGAAAAGAAATACAGTTAGCGTAAAAACTACTCTCATATTATTATTTCCCAATTGGTTTATTGTCGTAATATATTTTTAACTTTAAATTTCTTTCCTTGTTTTTGTATTATTATTTAATTTAAAAATTATCTCCAAGCTCCCAGAATCAAACCCATCAAGGTAAATGACACTATCATATACCCTGCATTAATAACCATATATTTTATTGTCTTTCTTTCGAAAAGACCTATAATGAAAATTGCCATTGCGACCCAGCCAAAGCCTGTTAAAAAACCTGCAATTGCTCCCCAACTAACGGTTGTATTACTATCATTTAAAAACATGGCAAGATTAAAAGCCATTACAAATGAAAATAGAAAAGTTAATCCAAAAATCTTAGCCATATTTCCTTTTTTCATGTCTTCATCTGTAAATTTATTTTCTTTCATCCATTGCTTTCCAAATAATATAGGTGAATACCAAAGCCCCCCAATTAAGAAATTTGATAGAGCCGCCACCAAAATTGCCAGCCAGTTTAGCGATGATATATCCATATTTATATCCTTTTAATGTTTTTATTTGTATGATTATTTAGTTCAAGGTATTTCTTTAGTTCTTGAAGTACCTGTGGCCATGCCTTTTTCACAGCTTCATAATACCAATTCCAATCTTTACCTGCCTGATAACCGTCTTGACAAAGATAAACTTCGGTTAAATTATCTTTCTTAATTGCTTTTATCGTAAGAGACATTGGACCAAGAAATGGTTTTTCTGGATTGAGATAAACCAGGTTGTCTATGATTAATTCTTTATCTTTCACATAATTTCGAATGATTCCTGATGAAACATACCCTATACCTTTTTCAGAAATGTTCCAGGAAAGTGTATAAAGTCCACCAGATCTTTTATCAATAAGCGATCTTTCAACATCCCACCAGTCCTTAAGCATTTCAGGATTTGTAAATGAATTGAGTACCTGTTCCGGGGTCGTCTGAATTTTGGTTGTAACTTCTACTTTTTTCATTTTTTAAAGTTTAATCCGCATTATTATATGCTGTTTTTATCCAGTCAATTACTTCTTTATCAATGTCATTTATGTCAGCAAGATTGATTTTATGCGAACACATTGCATTTGAATTTTTAATGGCTTCTAACTTTCCTTTTGGTTTTTGTCCTTTTAGGTTTATTCCTATCTCAAAGCGCGATTTAGTTGCTGGTTGAAGAATGGCAAATTGTTTTTTTCGTCTTAAACTCACGTAAGCAATTTTGGGAGCGATTTCAATGCCCTTCCCGAATTTCTTAATTTCCTTGATTAACTTTTCGTACAGTGGCTTGAAATGTTCTTTACCATTATACTGTTTGTCAATTAACTCATTTTTGTTTTCAACCGAGCCTGCGTCTGTTCCCCTGGCTTTCATAGCGACCATATTTGCAAATCCGTGGGTAAATGAATGCTTTTCTTTTAAAAATTCTATAATTTGTCCGTGCTTTTCGAAGTTTTGTTTTCTGACGATTTCAACCCACTGCCCAAGTGTTTTGCCCGTGTTTGTGTGTAAGTTATTTAGCATTGTTTGTTCAGCTTTGTTCATTTTCTTTAACTTATTTTTGTTTAATAAAAATTTTTATTTATTCTTAGAATTCACTAATATTTCAAGTTGCTTTAAAGCACCTGCCCATGCTTTTATAAAATATTGTCTTGCCGCTTCCCAATTATTACCCAGCCTCCAACCAGTATGAATTAAAGTTACTTTTGTTTTATTATTCTCAATTCTCGAAAACAAAACGGTTACGTTTGTTAATGGTCTTACATCATTCATGAATACTTTTTGTTCAGCATTACCTTTCCATTCAATATTAAAATAAAATGGACGCTCAACTGCTAATACTTTGCATTCATACGTACTGTTGTTTGATAGGTCCGGATCTTCAGGGGTCCAAAATAATTCATATTTCCCTCCTTCTTTCATTTCCACATCTGCTTTGTTTGTTAGCCAATTTATCAACAAGTCATTTTCAGAAAAATAATTGAATGCCGTGTCAATAGTACAGTTTAGAATAGCATTTGAAATTATAATTTTGTCAGTCATGTTTTGAATTGATTTAGAGTTATCAGTTTGTCCTTTAACTTCACAGGGAAAAATAGTTAATGCTAATAATCCTATAATAATTTTTGGTGTAAGTGAGTTTATTGTTAGCACCGCTTTGTTCCTTTTTATTTTAGTTTAAATACGTTTTTAACTTATTTAAAGTCACCTCATTTGCCTGGATGAAGAAGTTAATCAGGTCCAGCCATTGTTGTTCATTTTTATAGCCAATACCATAAACGGTCAATTTGGTTTGGTTTTCATCTATTTTCTCAAAATTAAATATACTGTATAAGTTCTTTTCTTCACCTTTCATAAACGCAGGAAAATTCTCGTTTAACTCTGCTTGCATTGTGATTTGCTTATGAGGAATATAATTCAGAATGTGAGTTACAATTGTTCCATTATCCCCAAGGGTTGCGGTAGAGTCATAATGAGATTTTATTGTTCCATTTATTCTAAAATCCATTTCGACAATTGGGGTTACCCATTTTTTCCATCCTGCTGGTGTTGTATAGGCATTCCAAACTTTGTCAACCGAAGCATTTATAACAATTTCCTGTTTAAGCATCATTTCGCCAGAGGGTAACGTGTCGATTTGACTTGTGGCTTGATCAAGAACTGCTTTTTTGTTCCAAACATAGGTTCGCTTTTCAATCCAATTTCCCGAACTATCTTTTTCAAAAGAAGTCGTGATTTTTTGTTTTTCTTTTATGATGCTTCTGTGTTTTTCAACAAATCCTTTTGAATTTGGGGCATAAAAATTTTGAATTACTGTGGTTTCATCTTTGGCTGCTGGCAAAAGGGTGCCAATGCCAGTCAAACCACCAAAACCCACCTGGAATAATTTTGCCTGGTTGTTTTCCGCATCCCAATATTGGTTGAATTCCCAAAAACTATTTGAAGTTTTATTACCAATTCTGCCATATAGCTTCCCTTTAATACTTGTTGTATCAACACCCCAATTCCATTCTATTACATACCTTTCAAAGGGCTCATTTTCTGATTTATAATTTTTGTTGTCCGTCTCCCAAACACCAATTTGATATTTTAGATCACTCAAAAACCATCTGGGTATATCAGTTTTTATTCTGAACATATTGAATGAAAAGCCTTTTTCATTTTTACCCAATACTTGAACATATACCTGATTATCAGATATTTCTTGGTAAACGATTTTTTTAGGGAAATCGTGGCTTGGATTTTCAAAGGAATAGGTATTTTCGTTAACCTGATTTAACATGAAGTTAATTCCTTTGCCCTGGTTCTGCTTCAATACTACCGCCGTGTAAATAATACCATTTTCATCATTCTTAATTGAGAGTTTTTCTGTTACAACCTTTGTTCCATCTTCTATTTTATAAGATTCTCCTACAAATTCATTTATGGTAACCATCTCCCATACTTCGTAAGTTTCTTTATTTTCCACCTTCCATGTTCCTTGAAGGAATACTGGAATTGATGATTGTGCAAAAATTGGCATTCCAAAGAGTATAAAACTTAAAAGTATGATTGGGTAAAATTTCATATTAATATGACTATTTAAAATTATAACCTCCGGTTTATTTATTAATAGAGAAAGATCTTTAATGCTTCAACACAAATTTTCACTTATTCAACGCTCTCTAGATGAAATTACTCTTTTATTTTCGTCCATTTTAATAAATCCCAATTTGTCGCTTCATTTGTGTTGGCAAAAGCTTCAAGTCTTTTAAATATACTTTGCCACCCACTAGATGAATCAAAATACTCAATTACCTGTTGCCAGTCGCTGCCCTGTCCAAAGCCCAGGTGATAAAAGTTAATCTCACTAGTATTTGGATCGGGACCTTCAGAAAAGAATATTACAAGATATGTTCTCTTATATGGCTCCATTGCAAGCTTTCGTGACTCAAACCACCTAGGCACTCCCCATTCTACAGATAACATTTTTCTCGGGATAAATGAGAGTACGATTGAACTGTCTGTTCCTTTTTGTCCTTGGGGTTTAAGTGGGAAGAAATAAATCTCATAAGAACCTCCTAAATTTAAGTCGACATTACAGTCAGGAGCAAAAAATTTCTTAATGCCATCATTTGTTGTCCACAGATTCCAAGCTTCATCTACTGAAATATTGAGATTCAATTTATAATGTAAGCTAGTTGAATCTATTTCTTGAGCTATCATTTTTGAACTCAATAGATTAAACGCTAATGGCAAAAGCACTATTAAAATTCTTGATACGATTTTTTTCATGTGTATAACTTTTTTTGTTAATAATTGTTACCAGTCTATTGACCCGTTTGTTAGCTTTTGATTTAGACATTTAAGGAATTCAGGGTTTGCACAAATACCTTCTCTCGATATGCTTCAGACTTTTCACATAGCTTTATTCTTCTATATAGTCTTTTAGCTTATTCATTGTCGTTTCGTTTCCTTGAATAAAGAATTTTAGTACGTCACGCCATTTTTTTTCATTCTTACAATTATCAGTTTTCCCAATTCCTGTTCCTCTTATTAAGTATTCCACTCTTGTATAATCTAATTTTTCATTTTCCTCTGTTATAATAAGTTTCATCTTTTATAATTAACCCGTCTTTAAACGTAAACACACAACAAATAGGCAAACTCCATTCGTAGTCACCTTGGTCCGATTTGGCAGTCCCTGATGAAATGAATTGAATAACTACTTTGTCGTCAACCCCGAAAATAGAAGTAATTTCATCTTTAATATCAGGTGACATTTCTTCCATCTTGCTATACTTGGCTATTTTTTCTGCTCTGCTTTTTACTACATGTTTGTCTCCATAGGAAGGATCTAAGTATTGGCAGGTATCTGAAAAATAACCTGCCTGTTTTTCCCAATCATGTCGGTTAAAGGCGGCAAAGGACTTTTTAGAAATTTCAATGTTTTCAAGAACAACATTATTTTCCTTATTAGCGCAAGATGAGAGAAACAACACCACAAACAATAGAATAATGTTCCTGATTTTATAGTTTTCAATTTTCATTGTAACCTTATTAATATTATTATTATTGCTAAAAAATAATTAGCCATTGTTAATTATTTGGCTCCTCCATAATATTGAGTCATATCCATAACAAAATGAACTATTACGAACCACCATATATCTCTTGATTTGCTTACAGCACTGAGTATCAAAATTGCTATTATAGTATCTACCAATAAATAGCTCAGTTGTAATAAGGTAACATCATTCGCTAATAAATTAGGAATATGTCCTGCTGCAAAAAGTGCAGAGACTATGACTAACGTCCATTTTAATTTAATCCATGAAGATAATCGCACAAAAATTAGCGCTATTGTAATATCTTCCATGAACACTTGAACGAAATGTGACAAGTTTTGATAACGGAAGATTTCTATAATCATTACAAAAAAATTATTAGCATCCGTCCTCGTTATCCAATAAAAAAAGAGGCTAATATTTGCTAACAATATTCCTACAATTAATCTTATACCGATATTTGAGGTTGGAAGCCATAAAGAATCTAAAGACTGCTTTCTAATGACAACTAGTATTATGACAGGTGAAAATATTAATATTTGGTTTAATGAATCAATCAATACATTACCATCATTTGGAATAAGCATATTGTGAATATATAATTGACCAATCCCGATAATAATAATCCCTGCTATAATGGCTAAAGTAAATTCAAATGCCGGCCGTTTAAAATGTATTTTTTCTCTGTTCCAGGTAGATGGATAAAAATTATAAATAACAAACCAAAGAATTGCACTAATTGCATAGCCTGATAGTATTGAGAGGTAGTGAGAATTCATTTTTGTTTTGATTTAGAAAGAGATTAATAAATTTTATGTCTAATATTAAAAGACTTAGAATTGCAGAATCAATTCATCTTACTTGTGGCACCGCTTCAATGAATAAGTTAATACATAAAATATGATTAATTATATTTCGTAGATGAATATAGTTACTTCAATCAAAATTATTCTTGCCATATGGCAAGAAATTGGTTATAACCTACTCACTTCTTTTCTTATTCTACTTAATGAAGTATCAGTGATTCCAAGATAGGAAGCAATGTGTTTAAGTGGTGTGTTTTGTATTATTTCGGGATGCTGTTTTTGAAGTGCTAAATATCTTTCCGTAGCTGAATCTGTAATCATACTTAAATAACGTTGCTTTGTAGTAAACAAAACTCCAGACATCCAAGCCCTACCCCATTCCATAAAGCCATTAACTGTCTGAAAAAGTGTCTGGAATGAATCAAAGTCTATTTTCCAACATTCACAGTCGGTTAAAGCGAGAATATTCTCTTTTGTAGGGATTCTTAGAAATAATGATGCGACTTCAATTACTATTTCATCCTTTCCAAAAAAGCCGGTTGTAATTTCGTTTCCTTCAGTATTTATTGCAAAAGATCTAACTAAACCAGATTCGAGGCAATAATATTCATTTGCTAATTGACCTTTTTTCAAAAACATATCCCCTTTTTTGAAAAAAGATTTTTTATGTGCTTTAAATATTGTTTCTAATTCCGATGAAGTAAAAGCAGAGTGCCGATATATGTTTGCTAATGTCGAAATCATATTGAAATTTATTTATGTGTCAATTTTACCACTGCCCAAAATTTATTATTTACCACCATAATTATCAATATAGCAAATAATATAACAAACATATTATTGTGAAAGGATACAGGAAGAGCAAAGTAAGCAGGGGCCGGGGTATTAATAGTTGACTGCTGTACTCCTTCGCTTCCTCCTTGTCCCGGGAAACGATTATTTACAGCAAAGTTGAATCCCTTTCGGTAAGAAATTGATATATTTTTTTTCTCTGTTCATCATTTATCTTTGCTTTTTTCTGCATTGGGATTAACACAGAGGCCCACCCTGATGCGGAAAATTCATTTCTTAAATGTAACCTGTGGCAACCGCTGCATTTTGATTTATAAAGCTCCAGTCCTTCAGGATAATTTGTTTTAATATTACTATCAAAATAACTTGAACTGCAAGAGCCAATAAACAATGTAACTAAAGAAATAAATATTATATTTTTCAATCTAAATCAATTCCCAAAATTGTTCTGAATTCATATTTCTCGTGTCCCAGAAGATCCAGGTTATCTGTAATAGCAGGGCTTCCACCAACCTGTCTAAGGACATTAACAGTTATATAAAATTTATCTGCCTGGTAATTAATGGTTGGGCCAATATAGGTCGCTTGGTTTGTTTCGCCTTTATAGATATCATTATAATTCCTATGGTTTCTGAATTCCAGTCCGGCAGCGAATTTCGGGGATATATCATACATCACACCGGCAGTTAACTCGAATGAGGATTCATTTTTGCTGTCTATTATCTCTCTCTCAATCTCCGATGCCAGATTCACTGCTGTAACAATACTGCCATACCTTTTTGAAAATATTAGTTTTGATTCATATTCAATTTTGTCCCCTCCGTATGATACCTCCAGGTAGGCTGCCGGATCAATAAAAGTATCACCGGGATTTGTAAACCGGTATTTCAATTCAATTGAAGTGGATTCAAAATCAAAAGGTTTGGATGAAAAAGAATTATTCTCAGCTTTTACCTGGTTAAAATTAAAATACATCGAGGCACTCAATCTGTCTGTTACCCCGTATTCAAATTCCAGCCTGGGCTGAAACCTGTAATAAAATCCGTCATATTTTCCGAATCTTCCAGTGTTCCATAATTCCAGCTCAAAAGCACCTCTCGGCAACGTGTTTGCTAGGTACAGCCTGCCAAAATATCGCCTGTCAGCAAGTGAACTCCCTGCAAATAATATAAGTGTTTCAAAAATGACTAATAAAACGTATATATTTTTTTTCATATGATTACCCTTTTTTATTTGATTTCAGCTAAATTTATAAATATTAATATTTATTAAGATTAAATCTATATAAATATAATATTACTTCCAAATCTCCCTTTGTTTATTAATCCCAATCAGGATATAAAAATTTGTGTAATATGGGTCGGTGATATCCCCTCTTCTTGAAGAAAATCCTGAACCAACAATTTTGGAGGGATTGGTTATTGAGAGAGGATAAGAGAGAAGGAAAAAAAGAGAACGGTGGCGGTAAAATTGGACTGATGAACACTTCCCCCGCTATAATGTGGCTTCGGCGCTCCTTCCGAATTACTCCCCCCTTAGATAAGTTTTTGATGTTTACCCGACTCTGCAGGGCTCCGCCGCACTTCGCAATTCTCTCTTAGACTTATCCCACTTAGTGAGGAAAAAATTATTTATGTTTTCTTTCACTCTCAGAAAATTCAGTGTTCATCTATAAAAATATTTTATTCCATTTTTTTTAATTTTTCGAGCATCTTAACAGCATTATCATTTGTTGGATCCAAAGTTATCGATTTCTGGTAATAAACAATTGCAATTTCGTTTTCACCTTTTTTCATATAAGCCTCGGCAAGGCTATCATATGCGTTCCCGTTTTCTGGGAAATAACTTACGTTTAACATAAATATTTTAATTGCATCACCAATGTTTTTTCGCCTGAGCAATACATACCCGAAGCGGTTCAGTGTTCTTTGCCTGAAATCATAAGAGGAAGATGTATAGTATTTATCTCTTAACTTTCTAAACTTATCTATGGCAGCCTCAATACCATTGCGTGTATATTCCTCTTCCAGTATTGCTTGAATAGAACGTGGATCAGGTGTGCCATGATGACAATTAAAACATCTCAACTGTTCGTTTTTCCCTGTAAGTTTATTAATCGATGGCATTGAGTTTTTGTTTATTGATACAAGCATTTTATACATTTCACGTGCAATTTTTTTATTTTTCTTCGCATCACTGGCAAAGTTTATTTCTTCGAATGATTTTGCTTTTGAATCATCGTGGCAAAAAGTACATTTAACCCCGAGATCCCGGACGAACATTCCCATAAAATCTCTTAATTTTAATCCATCAGTACCTTCCGGTAGTACCTGGAGATTAGTCGGTTCTTTATTCCATGGAAACCATAATTTTTGTTGTCCAAACAGAGGGCACCACAATCCAACAAGAAAAACCAACAAAGCTAATATTTTTATCACATTCACGTTTTTTTTAAAAGCCACTATCTCATTTCCTGCATTTTTATCAATTGATACTGATCCAGCAAAATTTTATCAGAAAAAAAATCACGCTATAAGAATAACCGCTATTTCTCCTTATATTTTTCAATTTTGTCTTCAGCACTTTTGCGGATATTATTATGGAATGAATCGTCAATTTTAATAACATTATCCAGAATATCTATGCATTTCTCAGCACTGGCTACCGCATTTTTATAATCTCCCAATGCAACGTAGGCATCTCCAAGACTGTCAAATGCGTTTGCAGATTCGGGGTTCATCTCGGTGTTTAATTTTAGTACCGCAACAGCGTCCTGAACTGCTTTTTCTCCCAGCAATTTATACCCCACAACAATTAAGGATTTATCTTCAAAATTAAACGTACCTTTCCCGTAATATTTTAACCTCAGCTTATGATATTCATCTATACCCGACTTAATACCGGTCTTTTTAATTACTTCATAAATTACATCTTCGAGAGGAATTGGCTTTTTATATCCCCTGTGGCATGTTGTACAATTGACCGAGAGCGGATTTTTTTCATCGCTCAGTGCTGCAATTTCTTTAATTGAATTTTTATTGATCGACTGGACTAACTTTAACATTATCCTTGCTTTCTTTTTATTAACATTTTCATCAGAAGCGAAGTCATACGTTGAAAAATCCCTGAAATCATCCGCAACATGGCAATGAATGCAATTTACCCCGAGTGCATTAGAAAATGCGAACATAATATTCTTCAGTCTATCGATTTTCATACCCTTGGGAAATACCTTAAGATTTTTTGGCTTATCAGGCCAGGGGATTTGCGAAAATGTAGGGAGTGAAATAAATAACATCAAAAAAAATATAATTTTAACTATAGCATTTCTTTCCAATTTGTCTCCTAATTTGATTGTTTCGGGTATGGCAAAAACTATATTTATATACGAGATGGATTAACATATTTATGATGAACGGCAGAATTTAATAAGTCTCAAAGGTAAAAATTATATAAATACGTGGTTCCCATAACTAGAGTTTAAAATAATTGAAATTTCTCTAACTGCCATGGCCAACAAAGTTCACCCCAATTTCTATTTTATCGGAAACCCTCCTGCCCAAAACAATATTATCAATACCGTAGTCGGATAACGTAATTGTGAATTTTGAAGTTACTCCTAAAAGGTCGCCAGGAGATATCTTTCCTGTTTGTTCATTCTCATCAAGATAAATCAGAGCAGCGTCAACCACTATTTCTTTAGTTATACCATGTACCATAAAATCGCCGGAAACTTTAGCCTGTAACTTATTGTCTGCAAGACTTTTCAACTCCAGTACTTTTTTTATTGTAAATGAAATTACCGGAAACTCTTCCGCATCAAGCCAGCCGGAGCCCTTCATGTCTTCGTCTCTTTTTTTAATCCCCGTTTTCAAGGATTCGGCCGGAATAGTTATTTGCCCTTTCAAACTACCAGCCACATTTTTTACGTCAAATGATATGGTACCATTAATCTCAGTTGTAAGCCCATTAACGTCTTCCAGCGGAGTGGTACTGAAAAATGTGGCCTGATTTCTTCCATTGTTGTCATTGAAGGAAAAAACCTGAACCCCCTCAGCTCTAACTTTAAAACCCTGTGAGTAAATATTGACTGCAATGATTAAAAATCCGAATAACAATAATACTTTTTTCATTCTATTTTTTTCTCCTGAAAATCCATAATAAAATACTGCCCGAAACTATTACAACACCAGAGACAACAGCAGTAAGGTCGAGACCCCATATAAATTGATCTTTCCATTCTTTGTATGTCGTTCCAAACAATTCATCTTTTTTTTCAACCAGTACCTGTGTTTTTGTAAATATTTCCATCCCGCTGAACATCCAGACAATAAAAACACATGTAATTATTACCAGTGATATGATAATTGTAATTCTTTGTTTTTTATTCATTTAATTATTCTACAACTATTTAGTTAATAAGTAAGCCCCGGCTTTAAAAAGTGACTTATTTATAGAAAAGGGATATTAAATCTGAAACAATTTGTCACTTACCTTCCATGCACGCTACTATTAAATATATATGGGTAGCCGTCTGTTCAATTACTAAAAATATTCCGTTCACAAAAATAAAGACACAATAAGGGATTTATATGAGAATTGGAATTGAAGTTTCCACGCTTACAAATAAAACTACAGGTACAAATCGTTATTTATCTTGTCTGCTCGAACAGATTGGCCAAACGGATAATGAAATTATTTCATTATCACCCGGCGATGACAAACTATTTGGGTTCCCCGCCGGGAAAAAAGGAAGCTCGTTAAAGAAACATCTTTACAGAAATTTTTTGCTTACAAATGAGCTGGTATCGTCCGGCGCTGACTGTGCTGTTTTCCCGGATTATTTTATGCCTCCTGAATACAGAAGGCCTTCGGCGATTGTAATCCACGATTTATCTTTCATTTCACATCCACAATTTTATTCACAAAAATTTATTAAATATTATAATTATAGGATCAAACAAACATTAAAGCAAAACCCGATTGTAATTGCCGTCAGTGAGCACACACGCAGAAATATTATTAAATTTCTAGGGGTGCGGGAAGAAAATATTTTAATAGTACAGGGTTATTCAAAAAAATTTAACCCGTTAAATACAACAGATTTTAAAAATGAGAGGCCGTATCTCCTTAGTGTTGGTCATATTGAACCGAGAAAGAACATAAACTTTATGATTGAAGGATTTCTGAAGTGGAAACGGGAAAACAATTATAATTATAGACTCAAAATAGTCGGTGCATTATGGATAAATTCACCAGGCATAAAACAGATGCTGCAAAAATACTTGGCTCACCCTGATATTGAGTTTACTGGCTATGTAGATGAGAAATCCTTATCACATACATTTTCGAATGCTGCCGGTTTCGTGCACACCAGTTTTGAGGAGGGTTTTGGCTTTCCAGTTCTTGAAGCGATGGAACATGGGTTACCTGTTTTGTGCTCAAAGGGAATAGCGACAGAGGAAATTTCGTCTCCGGCCTCAATTACAATTGATCCTTGCAGTATAGCTTCCTATACAAAAGGCCTCAACAAATTATCTGAGATTTCCGTTTCTCACAAAAGATTAAACTATGATATTAGATATTCCCCTGAATTAATGCGACGTCAACTTGATATTTTACTTAACAGATTAGATTGTAGAATAAATAGAATATTTGAGTCAAATATTCCAAAAGCTAAATCGAAAACAGAAGCACTTGAGAAGACTTTTATATATTCCAGCCTTTTTAATACCGGTATCCGAAAAGAAAATTTATACAAACAGGTTTTCGACATTAGTTTGGGAAAAGAAGAACTTCAAAAATATGTAAATCTGCTGACATTACAGGGTATAGTTAAACAGGATAACGACCTGATATATCTTAATAAAGAGAAAAGGGAATTTTATAAAAAAAGTAACAAAAGAATTGATAAAGTTAAACTTGTCAATATCCTGAGTTTTATGAACCGGCTCCCTTTTGTTTCTTCAATTGCTTTTAGTGGCGGCACAACTCATTACGGGCTCGAGAACCACGATGACGTTGACCTTTTTATAATAACAAAACCTTATGCCTTATATCTTGTTTATATAATTATTCATATTTATTCAATATTAACCAATTCCCGCAGGGAGCTATGCGTTAATTATCTTGTTGATGAATATGACCTTCACATAAATCATTCGTACGATTTTTATACAGCACACCAGATAATATCACTGACTGCTTATAAGAATTACAGGATGTTGAATAAATTCTGGAAAGAGAATGAATGGGTTAAAAACATTTATCCAAATTTTGAAATTACTAATGATTTTCCGAAAAAGACTTCATCATTTTACAGATTCTTAAAACCTGTTAATAAATTATTAATGATTTTTTACAGAAGGATGTATAAAAATAAATTGCAATTATCGGTTATAACAAATTCTGTCTTACTAACTGAACATACGATCAAGCTTCATACGAAAGACAACCGGCACAAAATAATAAAGGAATTTGAAAATGCCTGGAAAGAATATTCCGAAAGAAACAGGATTAAGAAATTACTCGGGGAAAAAGAAAATCTAAAAATTGCACTTTAATTTCAACAAATAATGAAAATTTTAATAGGACAATCATATTTCAGGATTCTCGACCAAAAGGAATTGGAAAGGCAAATGCCATACCCTCCTCTGGGTACAATTTACGCCGCAACAATCTTAAAAAGACTTGGACACGAAATAATATTTTACGACTGTATGATGGGCGGGAATCCTGAAGATTTTAACAACAAAATAATCTCCGATAATCCTGATATTGTATTGATCTACGACGATGAATTTAATTACCTGACAAAAATGTGTCTCTCAAATATGCGGGAAGCCGCCTTGTCATTTATCAAAACCGCAAAGTCTGTTGATATACCTGTAATAATTTATAGCTCCGATGCTACTGATTTCTACTCTTCATATTTTGATGCCGGCTGTGACGGGATAATTTATGGTGAGGGGGAAATAACAATAACTGAAATTATCAACTCTTTTGGAAAAAATAACTATAATAACGAAAGAATAAATATAGACGGTTTGAAGTTTTCCGACAATGATAAAGTTATAGTTACAGCACCCAGAAAAATGATCAAAGAATTAGATGAAATACCTGATCCGGATTATTCTTTTGTAAACATTAATGCTTATCGGGAAACCTGGATGAAAAATCAGGGGTATTTCTCGCTTAATATATCAACAACAAGAGGCTGCCCGTATAAATGCAACTGGTGCGCAAAACCTATTTATGGTAAAACGTACAATTCAAGATCCCCCCGGCTGGTAGCCGGTCAATTAAGTGATCTAAAGAAAAAATATTCGGTTGATCATATCTGGATTACTGATGATATCTTCGGATTAAAACCAGGCTGGATCAGGGAATTTACGGATGAACTAATGAAACTGGGATTAAAAATCCCTTATAAATGTTTGTCGCGCCCGGATCTGCTGTTACGTAACAATACTCTTCCGGATCTTAAAAAATCGGGCTGTAAAACTATCTGGATTGGCGCTGAATCCGGAAGTCAGAAAATACTAGACTCAATGGATAAAGGGACGACTGTTCAGCAAATTTACAGTGCTTCGGAAAAAGCGCATAACCTGGGGATCGAAATAGCTTTCTTTATTCAGTTCGGATATTCGGATGAAAACTGGAATGACATTAAATTAACTAGGGAAATGATCGCCGATTGCCTGCCTGATGATATTGGAATTTCAGTCTCCTATCCCCTTCCAGGTACAAAGTTCTATGAAAATGTAAAAGCCCAGATGAAAAATAAAACAAACTGGAGAGATTCCGATGATCTTGATATGATGTTCTCAGGCAGGTTCGCAAGAAATTTCTATAAAATATTACACAGACTGGTTCATACCGAATACAGGATGCATAAAATTATTAAAGAAAAAAACCGGAAAAAATTACCAAGACTGTTTTTGTATTTTTTTAGGTTTATAGTTTTACGGATTCAATTAAAGAAATATCTTACTGCGGTAAATAGCCGGTTAATAACAGACTGTAAAGAAGTTTATCATTCCATATAAAAACCTTCCACTTCAGGACGCCTGTATCGCAGCCATATCTTTTGAAGCATTTTTATTTCATAAGGGAAAGAATATAAATTATTTTTATACCGGATTGAAGATATAAATTTAATAATTTTCCTCTGAATACCCGATAGTTTATAATCTGAAACTGTGGGGGCAAAACCATTCAGAACTGTTTCAAAATTATGTATTTTATCTATCATCTCTTTAGTAAGCCAGGGAGTAAGCGGATTTCTGTGTGTGTCAAATTTTTCCCAGGCCGGTTCCAGCCAATCTTCGAGCGTATGCGGAAATTCAAATCCGAGTTTTTCAGATTGATTTAATAATTCAGATTTTTCTGTAGGCACGGGACTGAACACATAAAGGATAATTTCTGTGGCAGGATTAATTTCCTTTACTTCTTTTATAAAATTAATATCATTATCTATTTGTGCCATAACCTTTTCTTGCGTCTCTGCTGGAAAACCAAGAATAAAAGAGTATTCAGGAATTATATCAAAATTTTTGAGTCGCGCGGCGAAAGTTTTTATCAATTTCCCGTTTTGAGTCCCTCCCTTATCCATTTTTGATAAAAGTTCATCGTTCCCGCTCTCAGCGCCAAAGAAAATCATCCTGCACCCTGCGTCTCTCATTAAAGTAAGAGTTTCATCGCTATATTTATCCATTGTATCAATACGGCTTTCACCCCACCAGCTTATATTTTCATACTTCATTAGTTTTGAAAACTCTGCTACTCTTTTTTCAGAGACAAAAAAATTATTATCAAAAAATTCGATCCCATTTATATCATACTTTTCCTTCAGGGATTTAATATCATTATAAACATTTACCGCTGATTTTGCCTTCCATCTCGAATTGAAAATCGGGACAATGCCGCAGAAAGCACAGGTGAAAGGACAGCCCATACTCGAGTGATACGCAAAAGTCCTGGTACCGAGAAAAGTTTTTCCAAAATATTTTTTTATTGGATAAAATTTACTTAAAGTTTCCAGCGGCAGTTGTGGAAGAAGGTCCTGGTCGGGAATCTCACCTTTACGTGTTTTTACAACTTCTTTTCCTTTTTTATAAACAAGGTTTTCTATCCCGGCCGGTTCTCTTTTATTTTCAAGGGCGTCTAGTAATTCAGGAAAAGCAATATCGCCCGGCCCGGTAATTATATAATCCACAAAAGGAGAATTAATTGAAACTTTATATTGATTAGACGCAAAATAACCTCCCCATATTACCGTTACTTGCGGGTATTCATTTTTAATTTTTTTTGCAACAGGTATCCCCTGCCTGGTTTGAGGCCCCGGCATAACAGTAGAAGCGAAGTATTTGAACTCCCCGGTATTCAGGTAATTTTTGATTTTAATCCATGGGTCTATTTCCATGTTCCCATCAACAATAACGTATTCATATTTACCATAAATTGATCCGGCTATCTGTAAAATAGAAAGAGGCACTCGATGATTATATTTGCCGCTTCTTGGATTAAAAAATATTATTTTCTTCATTAGATAAACACTATTAGAAAATTACTATATGTAGAATTAGTGAAAATCTAATCTATTAAGTGACAAAAAGTCCTTCTTTTTAAAAACCCTCTACTATTTAAGTTATAAACCAATTTATTAGAATAATGACAGATAAAAGGCATTAGCACAGAATAATATGAAGATTTTAGAAAATCTGAAGAGCTTTGTTAAGTACCGAAATTACTCACCAGCCGAATCAGCGTATGATCTCTGGGCGGAAAGCTATGATCTAGAAAAAAACAATCTTATGATGCATTATGATGATATAATTTTTAATCAATTAATATCACATATTTTGTTTAAAAATAAAACTATCGTTGACTTTGGAAGTGGAACAGGTCGACACATTCCTGATATAATGCTTAAACAACCGGCTGATGTAATATGTTGTGATATTTCAAACAACATGCTCAGTATTTTAAAGAAAAAATTTCCGCTGTTGAAAGCATATCTTTTAAAAAACAACACGCTAAATTTTATTGATAATAAATCAATTGATATTTTGACCACCACACTGGTCATTGCACACGTTGAAGATCTAAAAATATTATTTAAAGAATGGAACCGTGTTTTAAAAGAAAAGGCCGGCATAATTATAACAGATTTTCATCCTATTCTTCTTCAAAATGGCGGTAAAAGGATTTTTAATCATAATGGCAAAAAGGTGGCTATAAGAAATCAAATCCATAATATTCATAAAATAAAAAGTCTTTTAAATGAATTTGGTTTCAGAGAAAAAATCCTGATAGAGAAAAGCATAACTGAAGATGTAAGGCCATTTTATGAAAATGCAAATGCTATAAATGTTTATAATCAATTTTACGGTAAGCCATTTATATACGGGATGGCACTGGAAAGATAATATGATAATTAGAAATGTTAAAATAATAGGAAGAAATGAAATAAAATCTTCTATTGTAATAGAAGGTGGTAGAATAAAAAACATTTTGCCGGCTGATAATACCAAATTAAATAATACAAACGAAGAAATAAGATTTAATGAAGCAATTGCATTCCCCGGGCTGATAAATTCACACGACCATCTTGAATTTAATCTCTTCCCTCGTCTGAGAAATAAAATTTATAACAATTACGTTGAATGGGGAAAGGATATACATATTCAAAATAAAGAGATAATTAATCGCGTAAAAAATATCAATTATAAAATAAGATTTAAATGGGGACTATATAAGAATTTAATCTGTGGAGTAACTACCGTAGTGCACCATGGGAATGGAAAAGTAATACAGGATGAGGATCTTCCCGGGGTTTACAGTAAATACAATTATCTGCATTCCATAATGACAGAAAAAAACTGGGCGTATAAACTGAATACAATATTTAACGGGAAGCCTTTCGTAATACACATTGGGGAAGGCCGAAATGGAATTTCACTCGAAGAAATTGAAAAACTAATAAGATGGAATGTTTTTAGTAAGAAATTAATTGGAATTCATGCAGTATCAATGAATGAAAGGCAGGCCGGCAAATTCAAAGCAATAGTCTGGTGCCCGGATTCAAATATTTTCTTATACAATAAAACTGCGGATATTAAATCGCTAAAAAGTAATACGGAAATAATATTCGGTACTGATTCCAATGTTAGTGCAGACTGGAACATTTGGAATCATCTCAGGCTTGCAAGGCAATTTAATCAACTTGATGATCTTGAATTATTTAATGCAGTTACTTCCCTACCGGCAAAAGTTTGGAACATCCAACCGAAAGGAGAAATTCAAAAAAATTGTGTTGCCGATATAGTTATTGCCGAAAATAAATCCACCAGCCCTATAGATAGCTTTTTTGCTATTGATCCTGAAAAAATACTATTAGTAATTAAAAATGGATTACCGCTGCTGGTGGATGAACGTCTTGTAAATTGTCCTTTATTCAAAAATAAAAGACTTGATAAAATCTCGATAAAAGATTCAACAAAATTTATTACCCGGGGAATAATTGAACTTGTTAATGACATTAAAGCCGAATTACCGGATTACAAATTCCCATTTTCTATAAATTAAACGTTCCCTTTAAATGAAAATTACTTATGTAAATTATTATTTAGACAAAGATATTACGGTTGAAAATTATTTTAAGAGGTATTCTTCCGTTGAAGGATGGTGTAAGTGTCTGGCAAATTCCGGAAGTGATGTTAGTGTATTCCAGAGGTTTAATAAGAATATTACATTTAGAAAAGAAAAAGTAGTTTATAATTTCTGTAAAGATGAATTTGATAATAATCTGAAAAAATGGCAGATACCCTTTGAATTTCACCAACAAATACTCGATCAAAATCCTGACATTATCCATATCAACAGTTTTAAATTTCTCGTCCAGGCCTGTTTTATTAAGAAAAAATCAGGCACAGCAAAAATTATTATCCAACATCATGCAGAAAAGCCACACAATGGTTTGAGAAAATATTTGCAGCTTTATTTCTCCAGGTTAATCGATGGATTCATCTTTACATCGCAAGAGATTAGTAAAGAATGGATAAATGCAGGAGCTTTAAGTTCAAAAAAAAAGATTGCTGAAATTGTGGAAAATTCTACAGATTTTGTAAATGAGGATAAATTAAAAGCCAGAATAAAAACCGGTCTGACCGGGGACCCGATTCTTCTCTGGGTCGGAAGATTAAACCAGAATAAAGATCCGATTACTGTTGTACTCGGGTTTAAAATACTTGTTCGCCTGATGCCTAAGGCAAAACTTTATATGATATATTCAGAAAATGAAATGGAAAATAGGATCAGGGAAATTATTGCCTCAGACGATTTGCTTATATCTTCAGTAAAATTAATAGGGAAGGTAGAACACTCACTAATAATGGATTACTATAATAGCTCAGATTATTTTGTCATTGGCAGTCTCTATGAAAGTACCTGCTATAGCTTGGTTGAGGCGATGGCCTGCGGAGTGGTACCTGTAGTTACTGATATTCCATCATTCAGGACTATTACAAAAAACGGCTCGGCAGGAATTTTATGGAAACAAGGAAATCAGTATTCATTCTTAAATTCTATGCTGAGAATATTAAAAATGGATTATATAGAACAATCTGAATTAACAATGAATATTTTCAAGGAAGAGCTAAGTTTTGAGGCAATTTCGAACAAAGCTCGTTTATTTTATTCTAATTTTTGAAATTATTTGTAAAATTGGTATCTGAATTTCTTAAAAATCAAATATGTAACAAAAGTTGATAAGGAAATTAAAATTAGTAATGTGAATCCAACACCAGTTATTCCAAAATTACTGCAGGATAAAGGCATGGATATTAAAATTACCACAGATTCTAAAATTGAAATAAACCAAAATGGTTCTTTTTTTAAGGCACGCATATAATTTATCATAGCAAATCGAAAATGATGAGGAATAATCACCAGAGAGAATATCAAGGATGTAAAAGGATTAAGGAATCTTATAGAAACTGACGGTAAAATATTTCCGAGGAATATTAATCCCGAATAAAATAATAATATTGAAGCAGACAAAAGTATCAAAGAATTTATTGTTGAAATTAGGAAGGTTTTATTCACCCTATTAAACTCTCCCCTTGAGGCAAGAATGGCAAGCGCCGGCAATTTTGTAGAAATAATCGTAACTGACAATCCCCATAACATTGTAATAACTGCCCATGTAATCCCGGTTTTTCCTGCTTCAACCGGACCAAGATACCAGAATACAAATGGTACGATCAATGAGAAATTGATATAACCAGATAATGTGCTGAGGGCATATCTCCATTGCAGAGGCAAAATTTCTTTCTTCCACGGAAATTTTTTATCGGTTTTTAATTTCAATAAATCTCGTAACATCTCAAAATACTTTTTTCGAAAGAACCTTATTTGGCTGAATATATTAACTCCAGTTCCGGCGGAGAATAACCATAGTTTTCCACCAATTATAATAACTATCCAGGCCGCAATTCTTTCATTTAATGACTGAACAAAACGGAAACGATTGACACGCTCAACTTCGTTTATACCTTCCAGGTATGTTAAGCCCGGGGAAATCAAGATCTGTATGGATTTTAATAAGCAAATTAACAACCATGGATAAATCCATTGATAGACTGGTATTGTACTCCCCGAATTTGAATTATTGAGGAATAAGTAACCGCCTGTACTGAGTCCAATAAATAAAATGAAAGAAACGAACGAAAACCATTTTATGGAAAAATGCTTTAGCGATGCTAATCTTTCAATAGCATATTTATCTCCTGAGAATCCGCTATTTTTATCATATTTAATTCCTGCCCATTCGTAGCTTACAAATTGCTGGATTAATTGACCTGTTCCCATTACAAATAGTGCTTGAATACCCAGTAATGACGTAAAAGCATAATAATATCCCTGTAGTTCCGCCGAGAAAAAAATTATGATAAGGGGAGCAGTTACCAGTGAGGACACAAAAATCCATATTTTATTGGAAATTCCATATACTATAGCTGGCTCTTTTAATAAACCGAAGAATAAAGAAAAATGATTTTGAAGATTAAATCTATGTTCAAAATTTTTATACATTTTAGTTTACAATATTATGATATACATTAAAATAATTTTCAACAGTCTTATTAAGGGAATACGGTACACTGGGTTCAAAAATAAAATTGGATTGTAATATTTTTAAAACGTTGTATATGAATTCAGTTTTATTTTCTGAAATGAATATCTTTTCGCTTCTCTTTGCGCAACCAGTTTCCCTGCAAACCACATAACATCCTGAAGATAAAGCTTCAACAATTACATAACCGAATGATTCATAATCCGAAGTGTGAAGTAATATTTTGCTTTTTTTCATATATTCAAGAACTTCTTTTCTGCTGATGTGTCCTGTTAATTCTATATTATTTCCCAGGTTTAATGAATTAATTAATTTTATTATTTCATTTTTTTTAACACCATCTCCAATAAGCAAGCATCTTAAATCGGGTTTTATTTTTTTTACCTCTGATATAATCCGGACAAATAAATTGTAACCTTTAACAGGTATTAATGCCCCGGTCCCAACTATATCGTATTCTCTGGTATTAGAAATATTTCCATTACCCGCAATTCCCCAATTTATTATACGGCTGGCATTTTCCCCGGAAGAGTATTTAAATATGCCCGCCTGGAAGTCAGATACTGCAACTGTTTCAATAAACTTTAATGGCAGTATCTTCAGGTATATATTGTTTTTTTGGGCATCCTGTCCCATGATCGTATTAACATGTTTTTTATTCAAAAGAGCACTTATTAATAATCCAACAAGAGCAGTTTCACCCATCCAGAAACTATGGACTACATTTACTTTACAGTTCCTGTTAATTCTTAATGCAAAAATTATCGCACTCAACCAGTAAACAATTCTTTTGGGCAACTTGGTCCTGCTTCCGCCCAACGCAAAAACGTTTATTTGGTTCCACTTGTAATTTCTCTTTTCATATGGATAATGAACTGCAATAACAGAAATCCGGATTTCTGGATATTTTAATTTCAATGCGTAAAAATATTCCTGTACTGAAGGTAAGCAGGTATCGTCGGATTCATCCGAAGGAAAGCCAGGTATGATTGCTAACACATGCATGATTTAATTTTTAAATTCTGCTGTAATTATAAAATGATCAGCACATCTGTTGAAGGGGAAAATATGTGAAATGTTTGAATCGATCTTTGAAAGAATTCTGTACGTTCCGGGAAATCTGCGTGGAAATTTTTCCATATACGGTGGTGGAGATAAAGAAGCCACACCCTGAAGCTCAAGCAATTTATATTTATTCCCCAACGCTTTTATAATTTGTTTTGGATTATAATAATGAGTCCGGAACGACACACCCTCTACATTTGCAATAGTCCCATTTTTGTGTAGCCGTCTGAATGCCGTTCTAAATTTTCCCTTAAACAACAGTGCAATTTCCCAGGGACAAACCGGCGGTATTATTACCAGTGTAACTTTTCCTCCCGGCTTTAATATTTTCTTAAATTGCTGAAATACCCGGGAAACATCATTGGTACAGTTTAAGCCTCCGAAATTAGAGAAAATATGATCAAACGAATTATAATCTAAATTCTGTAATTCTGTAAAAGACAGTTGTTGAAATGAAACATACTCTCGAAGATCATTATTGATAATTTTTTCATTCAATTTATCTATCATTCCTTCAGCAATGTCAATGCAATGAATTTTGAATCCCTTTTTGCCCAAGAAAACAGCATCATGACCGGTACCTGCATTTAATTCCAGGATATTTGCACCTATTTTCAGGTGACGAAGCAGATGTCCACGTGTAACAGACCGCATCCATTTCAAAATATCGTTCCCCTCTTCATAACTGTCAAAAATATGGGATTGATTTGAAAATGCCCTGTTAACTAATTCAAAAGCATGCATTTTATACAACTATTTTAATATATATAATAGTACCTTTTTCTTAAGAATTGTGACTAATTTAGTAGAAAAATTTTATGGCTGAAAAAGACAAGAAAAGCACAGTATTTTATCTATCGGATCCTAATAATCACGGATTCAATGAAAAATTATATATTGAATTAAGAAAAAAGGAACACAGGCTATATACTAATGAAGACCTCAGGCTACTTCCATATGTACAAATAAATCATCATCATATAAAAGAATGGAAAGTAAGAAAAAGGTCAGCAGAAAAATTAGTCCAATATATATCGCGACGTAAAGATTTAAGTATATTGGAGGTTGGCTGCGGCAATGGTTGGTTATCTAATCTTTTATCTGAAAAAACAAATAATAATTTCACCGCACTTGACCTAAACAAAACTGAATTAGAACAGGCAGCAGAGATTTTTCCCGGGAACAGAAGACTTATCTTTGTATACGGAAATATTTTTGAAAATATTTTTGATCCTGAAAATTTCGACATAATTGTGCTCGCAGCTTCAGTGCAATACTTCGAAGATCTGGATAAATTAATCAAACAATTATTCCATTACCTAAAAAAGGATGGTGAAGTACACATTTTAGATTCTTACTTTTATAATGAAAATCAAATTAATGAAGCTAGGGTAAGAACTAAAAATTATTATAATTCTATAGGCATTCCTGGAATGATTGAATATTATCATCACCACGGTTTGAATAAATTAAGTAATTATAATTATAAAATATTAAATCGTATTTCTTTTTTTATCTCCTCAATTATAAGAAAATTAACCGGCTCCGGTAGGAATGTTTTCCCCTGGATATTAATTAGAAAGGGCTGATCTTTTCAACTTTTTGTTTCTAATGTATACTGTTATTAAAGCCAAAATGATCAAAACAAAAATTATCTGTAAAAGATTTGTCGTGTTCTGTCCTTTTTTAACCGAAATTTTTGAAGTGTTTCCGGAAAGAACGAAAGCGCTCCAGTAATATGGATTAGGAGAATATTTTTTGATAAATGAAATCTTCGCTTTTCTAAGTGCTTCAGATTTATTCATCCCATTAGAAATATTTTTATAAAAAAGAGTCATTAAATTGGAAGTAAATTTATCATTTACCGGCCAGAGAGAAACAATCACACTTTTAACACCAGCTTGATAAAATGCTTTAGTCATTCCTAATATTCCTTCTGATTTATCAAGTTTCCCGAGTCCGGAATTGCAGCTACTTAAAACAACAAGGTCGCTGTTCAATTTCAGTTTCACAATTTCCGAAGCTTCCAGAAACCCGTCATTCAAGGAATCATTATAATTGGAAAGAAAGATTACCGGCTGATTGTTTATCAAGAAGGAATGTGTTGATAGATGAATTATTTTACTGTACTCAGCATTTTCTTTAAAGTTGGTTTCTGTGGCTTCATTTGAAATGAAGACTTTATGTGCATTGATCAATGTTCTTATTTCATTCACTTCATCTTCTGAATATTTGAGTGGAAGAAGTGAAATACCTCTCGGTAATGCCCGGCTTGCTTCCAGCATCCCCCGCCTTTCAGAGAAACCATTTGACTTATAGTTGATTCGGGGATTACCAACAATCAAAAATTTGTCTTCGCTTTTCAGAATGTTATATTTTTCATTAATATATAATCTTACAGATGGTGTGTAAGAAATTTCGTAATGGTTGATTAGAAAATCGTTATTTTGATAATTAAACGGACTTCCGGAGGAGTCATATTTTGTTACTATAAATTCTAGCGGTACTGATGTTAATTCAGGACACGGACTGAAAATGATTTTCGAATCTTTCGGTATCTTGTACAAAAGGTCAGAAAGTATTTTCTTATAAAGCTCATATGATTTTTCTGAATTGAAGGAGAACAAATCCTGGTTGTAGAATACATCTTCATTATTCTCTCTGAAATAAGGTGACACACCAGCAAGCAAATTTTCAAGCTCGTTTAGTGATATATGCAGGTTGACATTCTTAAATTCGTTCCTGCCTGCAAGTATTCCAAATAAACTATTTCCGGAAAAAAAATAGGAAATAACGTATTCGTTGGTATCAAGTTTATCCTGGATATACTTTAAAGAATAATCAAACTCGTCAGTGAATAATTCACTTAATTGTGGATTATCCTTCAAAAGTTCAGATTGATATCTACTATATATTTCAGTTATGGAATCAGTTTCCGCTTTTGAATAAATCCCGGAATTTAAGATCCATTCATAATCATAAAGTTTATCAATACTCTCTCCACTTTTTTTATAAGCTTCCATTTTAAGATTAAAAAGATTCTGGATCGTGTTACGTGACCTGGAGCGATCCACCAACAGGAATGCTTTATCATATTTTTTTTCTTTTATAAGCAATCTAATATAAGAATCATATACATTATCCTTTGATGAAAAATATGATATCTGTACCTGATCCTTTGAATATAGAGACTTTGATGTTTTTTCAATTAGTTTTATAGAATTTCTGTATTCAGCTTCCGCCTGGTCATATTTATTTATTTTTTCATAAATACCAGCCAACAAATAATATATTTGTATCAACAAATTTGGTTCATTTAAACTTTTGATTTCAGGCAGAACTTTTTTAAAAACAGATTCCGCTTTTGAATAACTTCCGTCTCTTTCTAATATCATTCCTTCAAGAACTGAAGCACATAAGGTTAAATAGGAATAGTTGCTACTTGTTTTTTTAACTTCGTTAATTAGAGTAATGGCTTTATGGTCTTTTGATGAATTAAGGTACAAATAAGCAAGATCTATCATAGAAATCGCCTGGGTATAAACGTCCATATTTTTTGCAGAAATATCGATAGACTCCCTGTAATTCAGTTCAGAATTATTGAAATTTCCCAATTGAAAGTTTGTAAGACCAAGATTATGATAAGTATCCGCAATTATGTAAGTATCGCGTGAATTCTTGCCCAGTTCATTTGCTTTTTTAAAATAATCATAAGCACTTTTGTAATTGCCAAGATTGAAATTCAAAGAGCCCAGTCCGCTGTTTACATCAGACTCAAGCACTAAATCCTTTATCTGTGCTGAAATTTCTTTTGCCTTGTTATAATATTCAAGAGCCTTTGAATAATTTGAAAGGTTTGCATAAACGTCAGCCAGCCCCAATAGATTTATCGCTAGAGCTCTTTTATTATCACCTGCATACTTAATACCATCATTATATAATCTCATTGCTTCAACATAATTGAACTGGCTTAAATAAAGCTTAGCTATATTTTCCGATAATAATGAGATCCTAAGATTGTTCCCTAGTTTTTTGAAAATTCTATAACTTTTAAGATAGCTGTCTTTTGCTTTTAATAATTCACCAGTAAAAGAATATGAAACCCCTTGTTCCGAGTTTCCAAAGGCACTTAATTCTTCGAATCCGGAGTCTTCTGCAATTGACAGCGCTTCTGAAAATTGCTGCCTGGCTTTTTCAACAATCCCATTCTGATCATTTATTATTCCGAGATCCACCAATGATTTTGCTTCATTGAATTTGTTTGCAGTTTTTTTAGCAAGTTCGTAAGCTCTCCGATAAAAAGAAAAAGTTTCTGAATAATTACCCGATAGGAAAAACAGGGAGCCTTTTGCAAGGAAGGCTTCAGCAAGAAAGAAATTATCTCCCGTACTATTTTCAATGGCTTCATTAATTCTTTTTAACGCCTCTGGATAATCTCCGGTATTTCTGTAAGCATACGAAAGATGATACAAAAGGTATCTATTTGTGCTCTCTTCTTTGACTAAATTCTGAAAGCGTCCCAAAGCCTTTAGGTAATTCCCTTTTGAATAATCGATCATTGCCCGGAGATATTCCGCATAATTTTTTTTATAGCTACCTGTATTTTTTAATTCACTTAATAATCCAGAAACATTTTTAGTAGCCGAAGCGGCAAAAAGCAGGTCGTCGTAAAAAGGGATAAAATCCGGATTATTTTTTAAAACTTTAAACAGAAGAGAGTACATTTCTTTATACCTTTTCTGCCTTTTCAAAATTAATGATCTCAAATAATCACTTTGAAAATTCGCGGGAAGACCTGCAATTTCATTTAAGACATTATTAATGTCATATTCAGTGAATAATAAATAATTGCGATAAGATTCAAGAAGAGTGTTGTTCCAGCCTTTTAATTTGATTGCTGTTTTTAAAGAATCAAATTTAATCTTGTGTATATCTTTCGGTTCGAAGTCATTAGACGGTAACAGGCATGAATGAGGTAACAAAAATAGTAAAGTTAATATTATAATCCTTTGTAGAGTCATCAGGCACAGCTTACTCCAGTTCCATCAATAATTTCTTTGCTTTATCTATTTTGCTGCCTTTCAGATCAATAACTTTTCTGAAATTTTCTATCGCAGCTTTGTTATTCCCGAGCATCAATTCAGCTTCACCAATAAAGAAAAAAGAGCTGGCGGTTATATCAGGGTAACTTCCACTGTTATTTTTATTAATACATTTGTTAAAACTTTCTATCGCGGAAGTAACATTTCCTTTATCAAAAGATGGGAAGAGCCCGACAAAATCTCTTTCAGACATTTCAAGGTAGGTTAATCCCAACACATAATGACTATAAAAAATTGTTTCATCATCCGGATTATTTTCAGCATCAGAAATAAAATAATTTACAGCATCGGGGTAGTCCTTGCTGTCAAGTGCAGCCAGCCCTTTCTGAAATTCATTCGACGCCCTGCCACGTGTAACATAATTAACTGTATTTTCATCTATCCCGGCTAGTTTTGTGGTTTTTGGAGTAACAAATATAGAAGTAACAAACAGTATCGCATATATAACTGCAATACTTATTATAGGTACTAAATAATATCTTATAAGTTTGTTCCTTGTAGGTAGCTGAATTTGGTTGCTTAATGATGAGTCGCTGCCTTCAAATTTTTCGGTTACAAATGTTGAAATATCTTTGAGCTCTTCGTCAAGTTCAAGATATATTTTGCTGCATTTATCACATTCTTTTATGTGCTTTTCAATTTTGTTTACTTCAGCTCCGTTGAGTTTTATTTGGCCTGAATTCTTTCCTTTAAAGAGTAAATAATTGCCAATCTCCTCTTCGCTTAAGTGTGATGAATTTTTAACAAAGTCCCCTATCCTGAGATATTTTTCGTAGAAATCCTTTGCTTCGGCATCATTTGATACAATTTTCTTTATTAATTCATTGTCCTCAGCAGATAACTTATCTTTTGCAAGCAGGGATTCTATTTTACTAATATTATTGTTCATTTCAGTTTTTATTTAAATAGTAAAATGCGCCGATATAAAGTGACAATTTCATATTAGTCCCTTTAGTTCTTCAATAGTTCTATAAAAAATCTTTTTAACCGCGTCTTCTGATTTACCCATTGATTCAGCAATTTCTGAAAACTTTAATCCCTCCCAGAATCTCATCTTTATAACTGATTGCTTTTCTACGTTGAGTTTGTTCAACAATTCAAGTATTTTTTCTGCATCCAGTTTGTCAGCAGAACTGAGTTTATTATCAACGACATGCCGCGCCTCATTCAATTCAAAAATATAATGTGAGCGGCTTTTCTTGTACCAGTTTACGAAATTCAGGAAAAGGACTCTTCTCAGCCAGAATTCTAAATTTTCAATTTTTGTATATTGTTCAGCAAATGTCAGGTAAACATTATTTGAAAGATCTTCCACATCTTCAATACTTTTAATTTTACCTAGTTTTAATTTTGAATGAAAATATGTGTAGGAAATATGCCTGAGGTAACCCGAAAGTTTATCGAATGCTTTGCTATCGCCATTTTTTGCATCAGTAAACAGATTGTCTAGTTCTTTGCCCGGAAAATTTGTGTAATTCAGATTATTATAATTCAAGCGATATTGTCACTTTGTTAAATATTATTCTACTTATATATAATAATTATTATAGTAACTATTAGCAATATGAAGAGGATCAGAGGGATACTATTTTTAATGTCGGTTATGGTTTTAACCTGCTTTTCCAACAGTTATGCGCAGCTTGAAATTTTCCCGAAACAGATCGAATATAAAAGCCGTTTTGAAAGGCTTCAAAATGTGTATTTCATAAATACCGGCAGTCAGAATATTTCAATTGATACAATCTATTACAAATCAAATTTATATACTGTAAGATTCGATAGCTACAACCACTATCCTCTAAGTATTTCTCCGGGTGACACACTAAAAATGGATTGTATTCTGTCAGGCTATTTTTATGTAACACAAAGCGATTCTACAGACTCATTAACGGTTGTAATTAATTCACTCGATTCAGCAGCCGTAAATGTAAAAATAGATTTTTATGAAACATTAAAGACCGGAACAATTTCAGGGAATGTTACTTCTAACCAGGTCCTGGTTCCGGATGCAGAAGTAAAGTTCTATTTAAATGGTACTCACTTATTAAAATCGGTTTATACAGATATTAACGGAGATTATTCTATAGAACTTCCTGTAGGTCTTTATAAAATTTCTGCCCAAAAAGAGAGTTATGAGCTTCTCTTTCATGATCTTAAAGATAATCCACTTGAAGCGGATGGTGTAATCGTTACAGAAAGCTCAAACGACACAGTTAATTTTGATCTTAAGCCTAAAATCTCTACCGGCGTATCATTATCGGGAAAAATATACGATCAGATATCTGCGGCTCCTATCAACCGGGGCATTGTTGTTATTAGAAGAGGGAGACATACACCGAGTAAAATACTTGGGTCAAATAATCCTGATACTTATTCGACCCAAATAAATTATGATGGCACATACAATTTTGATGATTTGACTGCAGGATATTATTATATACAGGTATTTTCAGATTATTTCATCCCCACATATTTCGACCAGGACAATACATCTGAATTTTATTGGCAAAATGGGGACTCAGTCAATATTTCCGGGAGCCTTTCTAACTATAATATAACTATGTCCCGCGATTCTTCCTTCGGCGGCGGTTCTATTTCTGGGAAAGTCTCAATTGGTGGCACCGGCTCAAACAGATATTCCGACGTTATGGTGTACGCGCAATCCGTACCGGGCAGTCTTCCTTTTAATTATTCATTCGTTGACAGCTCAGGGAATTATTCAATCAAGGATCTTCCTTACGGAACTTATAGAATTCTAGCACAAAAAATTGGTTACCCGGATGCACTCAGCAATGGTTCTATAACAATAGACACAAATTCATTTGAATATTCGAAGATTAATATTCTAATCGTTTCAGGCATTGCTGAAGGAAATTCAATCCCGGAAGATTTTGTATTATTTCAGAATTATCCAAATCCTTTTAATCCCGCAACTACAATCAAATTTATAATCAATAAAACAAGCTTCGTTAATTTAAGAATTATCAATACGCTGGGGCAGGAAGTTGCTCAAATATATAACAGAGAATTATCACCTGGAGATTATAAAATATCCTTCAGTGCCGGTGACCTGAGTTCAGGAATATATTTTATTGCATTAAGGTCGGATGATAATCTTATGGTGAAAAAAATGATACTATTGAAATAAATATATTTAATAACTTCTTTAATCATTTCCACAATTCATAAATCTACACTGGCACTTTTTCAATTCTGCATATACTAATTAGGTAATAATCAAAATCGAATAAGGAATAAGTATGAAAAAAATCATTCTGATTATTTTTATAATGTGCGGATTAATAACTCTGCTTAATGCACATCCAAGATTTGCCCTACGCAGCGGGGGGAAATGCATAGATTGTCACATAAATCCAACCGGCGGTGAGATGAGATCCATGGGGGGCTGGCTTTATGGGAAAAATACCCTTTCTATGTACACCAGTGACGGGAAATTAAGTCCGAAAATCGGAGATAATATTTCCTTTGGATTTGATTACAGGACACAATATCTAACAAAATCCACTGATTCAACTACACAATCTGATTTTCAGAAAATGGAGGGTACTATTTATCTGAATGTTGGACTCTCAGATAAAATTGATGTGTATGCTCGCTACGATTTTCTTTTTTCTATATGGGAAGCATACGGTGTGTTGAACGTACTTCCTAATGACAGTTATATTAAAGTCGGAACGTTT